>NZ_PYYB01000001.1:1481082-2221623 GCF_003044185.1 Paraconexibacter algicola | reverse complement strand
CGGTCGTGGCGGCGGCGACGCCGCTGCCGTCGGCGATGAGCTTCACGAAGTCCGGCGACGCGTCGTAGCCGGTGAGCTTGAAGTCGTCGCGGCCCTGCTGCTGCGCGGCCTTGGCGAACGGGATCGACGCGGGGTCGTACGGTCCGGCGACGAAGTCGAGCTGGCCTGCCGGGTTGCTCGCGAGCATGCCGGTGAACGTCGGGGCACCGGCCTTCTGCAGGTCGGAGGTCGGGAAGTCCGCGTTCTCCACCTCGCAGTCGGGGCAGAGCCGGGCGAGCTCCTCGGTCATGTTCTTGCGGCGCGCGGCGACGATCGGGAACGACTTGTCGTCGTACGCGACGATCTTCGCCTTGCCGCCCTCGGCGTTGGCCGCCATCCAGGCCCCGATGGCCTTGCCCTCGGAGATCCCCCCGGAGGTCACGTCGGTGACGGTGCCCGCGAAGGCGGGGTTGACGCACATCACGCACGAGATCGGGATGTCGGCGGCCGCCGCCGCGTCGACCGCGGCCTTGATCGACTGGGCGTCGATCGAGACGAGCACGATCGCGTCGTACTTCTCCTGGACGGCCTGCTGGACGAAGCCCGCCTGCTTGGCCGGGGTGAACTCGCCGTCGAAGATCGGTGACGGCGTCCAGCCCATCGCCTTGGCGGCGGCCTGGACGTCCTTGGCGCCCTGCAGGCAGTTGATGCCGGCGTTGCCGCAGCTGATGACCGCGACCTTCCCGGTCCCCGGGTCGAACGGCTCGTCGGGCTGCGGGAACTCGACGCCGGTGAGCTTCGTGTACTTCGCGACCTCGGCGGCGGCGTCGCCTCCGGCGGTGTCGGGCGACGCGGCCTGCGTCGTCGTGTCGCCGGACGACGCCGGCGTGCTGCTGCTGTCGTCGTCGTCGCCGCACCCGGCGGCGAAGACCAGTGCGGCGAGCGCAGCGCCAAGCGCTGCTCGCCCACGGAACGTGGAACCCATCTGAAACCTCTCCTGACTCGACACCGCCGCTGACCGACCGGCCGCGGCCTTGTTCGAGACCGACGCTAGGCGGTCTACTGACCGCCTGTTCAGGAGCCGTCAGGCAGGCTTGTGGACATTTCTAAGGCCGCCCGAAACCTCGCTGTACGCAGGGACTTCCTGCGGCTGGAGGCGCGCGGCGAGGAGCCGCGCGGACCAGCTGTCGGGGTCGGCCACGAGCTGCGTCCAGGGGCCGGCGGCCGGACGCAGGTCGCCCTCCACCAGGCCTTCGGGAAGGACCAGCGCGAGCTCGCTCGCGCCGCCGTCCAGGGCGGCGGTGACGGTGCGCGTGACGACCCCGGAGGACTCCGGGCCCTCCCAGTCGACGTCGATCAGGACGCGCTCGGACACCGGGTCGGTCGGACCGCCCATGGTCGTGTAGCCGTCGGGAACCTCGGCGGAGATCGGCAGGGCACGACGCTCGTCGCACCACGCCAGGAGCCGCGCGACGCGCGGGCCCGGCTGCGCCGGCACGAGGCGCACGTCGCCCGCGGCGATGATCCCGGCGACGCCGTCGACCGCCACGAGCTCGCCCTCGCGGATCGTACGGCCGTCGAAGTGCGCGACGGCCGCCGCGGGATCCACGTCGAGCTGCTTCACGCCGCAGACGGCGGGGCGGCCGATGCCGCGCGCGACGACCGCGGCGTGGCTCGTGCGGCCGCCGACCGCGGTGACGATCGCGACCGAGCTGATCATGCCCGCGATGTCCTCGGGTGAGGTCTCGGGCCGGATCAGCACGACCTTCTGGCCCGCGTCGGCGAGCTCGGTCGCGCGGGCGGTGTCGAACACCGCGATCCCCACGGCCGCCCCCGGGGAGGAGGGCGTCCCCTCACCGAGGACGTCGAGCTGCTGCTCGCGCGCGAACACCGGGGCCTGGAGCTGCGTCATCGCGGCGACGGGGACGCGGTCGATCGCGTCCTCCATGGCGATGAGGCCCTCGTCGACGAGGTCGACCGCGATGCGCACGGCGGCGGCCCCCGAGCGCTGACCGGCCCGCGCCTGCAGGATCCACAGGGTGCCGCGCTCGACCGTGAACTCGACGTCGCACATGTCGCGGTACGCGGCCTCCAGGCGCGGGAGCGCGGCCTCGAGGTCGGCGTACACGGCGGGCATCTCGATCCGCAGCGTGTCGAGCGGCTCGGTGTCGTGGCCTCCGGCGACGACGTCCTCCCCCTGTGCGCGGGCGAGGTAGTCCCCGTAGGCCTGCGGGGACCCGGTCGCGGGGTCGCGCGTGAACACGACGCCGGTCCCGGACTCCTGGGGGTAGGTCCCGAACACCATCGCCTGCACGGTGACCGCGGTGCCGAGGTCGTCGGGGATCCCCGCGTAGCGGCGGTAGCGCTGCGCGCGCCGGCTGTCCCAGGACCGCCAGACCGCCTGGATCGCCTCGGACAGCTGCTCGCAGGCGCGCTGCGGGAACGGGCGTCCGCTGTGCTGCGCGATCGCCTCCTGCAGGCGCGCGCACGCGTCGCGCGGGGCGAGGTCCTTCGGGGCGGCCGCGGCGACGAGCTCGCCGTCGATGCCGCGCACGACGGTCGCGAAGGTCTCCAGCAGGCGGCGGAAGAGCGTGTAGGCGAACGTCTCGTCCTCGGTGGCGGCGGCGAGGCCGGCGGCGGTCTCGTCGCTGAGGCCGAGGTTGAGGATGGTGTCCATCATGCCGGGCATCGACACCGGCGCCCCGGAGCGCACGGAGACCAGCAGGGGGTCCTGCGGGTCCTCGAAGCGCCGGCCCAGATCGGACTCCAGCCAGCTCACGCATTCGGCGAGCTCGGAGGCGATCTGGGCGGGGATGCCGTCGGCGTCCGCCTCCCGGCGCGCGCGCCAGCCGTCGGTGGAGATCGTGAACCCGGGTGGCGTCGGCAGGCCGAGCGCGCGCATGCGCACGAGGCTCGCGCCCTTGCCGCCGAGGAGCGCGGGGTTCTCGACGGGCGACTCGAAGGTGTGGATGAACCGGCGCACGGTGTGGGTTCCCGCTCTGGACATGAGCGCATCGTCGCGGCTGCGTCCCGGGTGGTCGCCTCGTACCCATCGGACCGTTGGCGATACCTCCAAGGACGCGCACGCGCCGTCTGCGGCACGTCCGTCTGCGGCGCGCAGGATCGCAGAGTGTGCGCGTCCGCGTGGGGAAACGTCACCGCGGCCTGTGTCGTGTCGGTGGCGGCCGGCTGGAACATCACGGCGGTCGGCGCGGTCGCCGACCCGCTGGCCGCGCACTACGACGCGTCGCTGTCGGCCATCGGCCTGCTGGGGTCCGCCCTGTGGTCGACGCATGCGCTGCTGCAGGCGCCCGCGGGCGCGCTCGTGGACCGGGTCGGGGCACGACCGGTGGCCGCGGGAGCGGCCGGGCTGCTGCTGGCGGGCAACCTCGCGGCGCTCCTCGTCGAGGGCGTGGCGGCGGTCGCGCTGCTGCGCCTGCTCACCGGTGCCGGGTGCGGGGCGACGATGGTCTGCGCGTCGCTGCGCGTCCGCGCTGCGGGCGCGCGCGGGCAGGGCGCGGTCGGAGGCGCGGTGAGCGCGGGCGGCGCGCTCGCGGTGGCGACGGGACCGGCGCTCGTCGACGTGGTCGGGTGGCGCGCCCCGTACGTGGGCGGGGTCGTGCTCGCGGTGCTCGCCCTCGTCGCGGCGCTGACCGATCGACGTGCGGGTCCGCGCCCGGTCGGGGGTCGCGGCCGGGCGGCTGCGGGGATCGGGCCGGGGCGGCGGGCGCTGCTGCCGCTCGGGGCGGTGCTCGGGATCACGATCGTCCTGAGCTTCTCGCTGGGGAACTGGATCGCGACGATCCTCGACCGTGTCGGGGCGTTCGGACCGGTCGCGGCCGGGGTCGCGGGGGCCACGGTCCTCGCGGGATCGGTCCTCACGCGGCCGCTCGGCGGCGTCCTCGTGACGGGACGGCCGCGCGGGTTCGCGCGCGGGCTGGTCCTCGGCGCGCTGGTGGCGGCGGCTTCCGGTGCCGCGCTGCTCTCGGTCGCGTCCTCCCCGGAGCTGCTCGTCGTGGCGATGGTCACGCTGGGCCTGGCCGCCGGGCTGCCGTTCGCGGCGGTGGTGGACGCGGCGGCTCGTCGCTCGCCCGCGACGCCCGGGGCGGCGGTCGGGTTCGTCGGGACGACGGGCACGCTCGGCGGTCTCGTGGCGATCGCCGCGCTGGGGCCGGCCGTCGAAGCGGGCGCGGTGCGCGAGGTGTTCGCGGCCCTCACCGTCCTGACGCTCGGCGTCGCCGTGCTGTTCGCGCACACCTCGCGGACCACGGCGCGGTGATCACCGTCTGCCCGCCGCGGCGCCCGCCCTGGGATCGCGCCGCGCCGCCCGTGCGCGCCCGCCGTACTGGGTGATCAGCGGACCACATACGGGCCCCGGCTCACCCAGAGCGCCTCGGGCAGCGCGGCAGACGCCGCGGCGCGACCCGCCGCCCCGGAGGAACCACATGTGCCGCCCGCCCGCCGAACTGGGTGACCGCAGGACCACATACGGGCCGCAGATCACCCAGAACCCGCACCGGCGGCCGACCCGCCGGCGGGGTCAGAGCTCGAGGACGACCTTGCCGACCGCCGCGCGGTCCTGCAGGACCCGCAGCGCGTCGGGGGCGCCCTCCAGCGGGAAGCGCGGGCCGACCACCGGCCGCACGACGCCGCCGGTGATCAGCGGCAGCAGCGCGGCGTGGACGGCCTGCGGCATCGACGGGTCCACCCGCGTGTACGGCCCCCACGCGGCGCCGACGATCTCGGTGTTCGTCAGGAGCAGGCGGTTCACGCGCACCTCGGGGATCGGGCCGCCGGTGAACCCCACGACGATCACGCGCCCGTCGACGGCCAGGCAGCGCAGGCCGTCGACGAAGCGGTCGCCGCCTACCACGTCGAAAACGACGTCGACCCCGCGCCCCGCGGTCCGGGCGCGTACGGCGCGCGCCCAGCCCTCGCGGACCAGCACGACCTCGTGCGCGCCGGCGGCGAGCGCGGCGTCCGCCTTGTCGGTGCTGCTGACGAGCCCGATGACCCGCGCCCCGAGGCCGACGCCGACCTGGACGGCCGCGGTCCCCAGGCCGCCGCCCGCGCCCTGGACCAGCAGCGTCTCCCCCGAGGCGAGCCGCCCGCGCAGCCGCAGCGCGAAGTAGGCGGTCTGGTAGTTCATGACCAGTGCCGCGCCCTGCGCGTCGTCGAGCTGCGGCGGCAGCGGGAAGGTCATCGTCGGGTCGGCCGCGACCTGGGTCGCCCAGCCGCCGAAGAAGGTCGCGGCGACCACGCGGTCCCCGACCGCGAAGCGCCCGCCCTCCGGCGCGCGCGCGACGGTCCCCGCGACCTCCACGCCCGGGATGAACGGGAGCGCCGGGCGCTCCTGGTAGCGGCCGGTGCAGTAGAGGAGCTCGGGGAAGGAGACGCCGGCGGCCGTCACGTCGACGAGGATGCGCGTGCCCTGCTCGTCGTCGGGCGTCGGCAGGTCCTCCTCGAGACGCAGGCCCTCGGGGCCGTCGAGCGCGACGCAGCGCTGCGCCCTCATCGGCCGCTCACCCGACCAGGACCTTCAGCGACGTGTCGCGGTCCAGCTGGGCGAGGAACGCCTCGGGCGTGCGCTCCAGCGGGAACGTGTGCGAGATGAAGAGCTCCGGGTCGACGTCCCCGTCCTGCAGGGCCTGCAGGACCATCGGGAACTCGTCCTTGTAGGCGAACGAGCCGCGCACGTGCAGCTCCTTCTCGACGATCCGGTCGGGCACGAGCTCGATCCGCGCCCCGTACATCGCCGCGAGCACCAGGGTGCCCCCGTGCCGCACGGACTTCAGCGCGTCCTTGAAGCCCGCGGCGACGCCGGCCGCGTCGATCACGACGTCCACGCGCGCCCCGAGGCCCATGCCGCCCGGCCCGGTGAGCGCGCGCATCTCCTGCGTGACGTCCTGGGCGAGCGGGTCGACGACGATGTCCACGCCGAGCCTGCGCGCCGCCTCGCGGCGCAGCGGCGAGGGGTCGGACAGGACGATCGTGCCGGCGCCGCGCAGCCGCAGGAACCGGGCAACGCCGAGGCCGATCATGCCGCCGCCGAGCACGAGGACCGTGTCGTCCGGGCCGGCGTCGGCGAGCCGGACGGCGCGCAGCGACACGGCGAGCGGCTCGACGAGCGCCCCCGCCCGGTCGCTGACCGAGTCGGGCAGCAGGAAGACCGTGTCGCCGAGCGCCGCCCGCGGCACGAGGACCCGCTCCGCGAATCCGCCCGGGGTGCCGTAGCCGATGTTGTCCTGGGCTCCGGACTCGCACAGGTGCACGTCACCCGCGCGACAGCGGTCGCAGTTCAGGCACGGGGTCAGGGGACGGACCGTGACGCGGTCCCCGACGGCGACGCCGGCGACGCCCGGGGCCTCGAGCACCACGCCCGAGAGCTCGTGGCCGAGCACCTGTCCGGGGACGGCGGCGAAGCCCTGCTTGTAGCTGTGGAGGTCCGAGCCGCAGATGCCGCAGGTGCTGACCTCGAGCACGAGCTGGCCGTCGGCGGCGACGGGGTCGGGGCGCTCGACGACCGCGAGCTCGTGGGGGGCACGCCATTCGACTGCTTGCATGCCCCCATCAGAGCGGGGTGGTGCCGCGCGCGGGGACGGCCGGCCGACGCGCGTTGTCGAAGCCTCCAGTGCTCGCGCGGGGACCGCTCCTCCCGGCGCGACGGTCGCGGCAGCATGCGCGTCATGACCACCGCGCAAGCCACGATCCAGGCCGTCGTCTTCGACTGGGACGGCACCCTCATGGACTCCAAGGCCGCCCTGCTGGCCAGCTACCACGAGGCGACCACGAAGGTCCTCGGCGAGCCGTTCCCGGTGGAGCCCGCGGACATCGAGCAGATCGTCCAGCTGCGCGCCTTGGAGTCGTTCACGATCATCGCCAGGGGCGACCAGGAGGTCTACGACCGCGTCGCGGAGGCGTTCCACGACGCGTACCGGCGCAACGCGCAGACCACGCAGCCGTTCCCGGGGACGATGGAGATGCTGCGGGCGCTCAAGGACGCGGGCGTGAAGATCGGGATCGCGACGTCCAAGGCGCGGGCCCGGATGGACCTGGAGGGCGTGCGCACCGGGATCAACGACCTGGTCGACTTCTCGGTCACCGGGGACGACGTCCAGGACGCGAAGCCCGCGCCCGAGGCGGTCGCCCGGGCGATCGCGGGGCTCGGCGTGGAGCCGGGTCGCACGCTCTACGTCGGGGACGGGCCCAACGACGTGATCGCCGGGAAGGGCGCGAGCGCCATCACCGTGGGCGTGTCGTTCGGCTTCCACCCCGCGGAGATGCGCGAGGAGCACCCCGACCACGTCGTCGACACCCCGGGCGAGATCGTGGCGCTGGCCCGCCCGTAGGCGCGTACGGTGCACGGATGACCGTGCGCCGGATCGTGCCGAACCTCGCCGGGGACCCGTCCGCGGCGAGCGAGCTGTTCGTCGACGTGCTCGGCCTCGACGTCGCGATGGACCACGGCTGGATCGTCACCTACGCCGCCGGGACGGTGACCGAGGCCCGCCCCCAGGTGAGCGTCATCCGCGAGGACGCCACCGCGCCGGTGATCCCGGTGCTGTCGGTCGAGGTCGACGACGTGGACGGCTGCCACGCCCGCGCCGTCGAGCGCGGCTACCAGATCGTCCACCCGCTGACCGACGAGCCGTGGGGCGTGCGGCGGTTCTTCGTCCGCTCGAAGGGCGGCGCGGTCGTGAACGTGTTGCAGCATCGCTGAGGATGTGCGACCGTGGTCGTGGGCCTGCGGCCCGCTCCATGCGCAGCTGACCTCGCCATCACCCTGACCTCGCCGCCCCACCCGGGTGGCCGACGTGATGGCTCGTCCCGTCCGCTGCCGCATCCTCCGGAGGTCCGGTTTGTCGTTCCTGCTCGACGCCCACGGCGTCACCGTCTCGTACGGCGAGCGCGTGCTGCTGCACGACGTCTCGCTCTCCCTGTCGCGCGGCGATCGCGTCGCGCTGGTCGGCCCGAACGGCTCGGGCAAGTCGACGCTGCTGCGCGAGCTCGACACCCGGTGCCCGCAGGCCGGGCTGCTGCCGCAGACGATCGAGGACGCCCCCTCGGTCCGGGCGCTGCTGCTCGCGCGCAGCGGGGTCGCGGCGGCGGCCGCCCGGCTCGACGGCCTCGACGCGCGGCTGGCCGCGGGCGACCTGTCGGTCGTCGACGCGCACGCCGCGGCGCTCGAGTCCTGGATGGCGGTCGGGGCGGCGGACGTCGACGCGCGGATCCCGGTCGCGATGGAGCGGGTCGGCCTGCCCGCCTCGCTGCTCGATCGGCCGATCGCGTCGCTGTCCGGTGGGCAGGCCGCCCGCGCGGGGCTCGCGGCGCTGGCGCTGACGCGTCAGGAGGTCCTGCTGCTGGACGAGCCGACGAACCACCTCGACGCCGACGGCCTGGAGCTGCTGCGGGCGCTGGTGCTGGAGCACCGCGGTGCGTCGGTGATCGTCTCGCACGACCGAGCGTTCCTCGCCGCCCTCACCACCCGCGTGCTCGAGCTCGACCGCGGCGAGGCGACCGTCTGGGACGGCGGCTGGGCGGTCTTCGAGCGCGAGCGCGCCCGCGCCCGGGCGCGGGCGGTCGAGGAGCACGCGACCGCGGTCGCCGAGCGCGACCGGCTGCGCGCCGTCGAGGTCCGCCGCCGCGAGGCCGCGCGCGCCGGGGCGGTCCGGGCCCGCAACAGCGCTGCGACGAACCCGGACCGGTCGCTGCGCCACCTGTTCTCCGAGAGCGCCGAGAACGGGATGGGCGCCTTCGGCCGGCGCTCGCAGCAGGTCGAGGTGCCCGAGAAGCCGTGGGAGGAGTCCGCCACCCGGCTGCTGCTCGACGCCGCCGACGGCGGGACGGGCGTCGCCCTGGTCGGCGCGGTGCTGCAGGTCGGCGACGTCGTGCTCGGCCCGGTCGACCTCGACGTGCCCCCGGGGCGGCGCGTGCTGCTGACCGGACCGAACGGCGCGGGGAAGACGACGGTGCTGCGCGCCCTGACGGGGGAGCTTGCGCCCGTCCGCGGTCGGCGGACCGGCGGACGGGTCGCGGCGCTCGGGCAGGAGCGCGGGGCGCTGGACCCGTCCGCGGCGACGCTCGTCGGGGAGCTGCGCCGGGTGAGCGGCCTGGACGAGCAGGCCGCCCGGGCCGCGCTCGCCGCGGTCCGCCTGGGGCCGGCGGCGGCCGTGCGCCCGGTCGCCACCCTGTCGCCGGGCGAGCGGACGCGGGCGGAGCTGGCGCTGCTCGCCCATGCGGGCGCGGCATGCCTGGTGCTCGACGAGCCGACGAACCACCTGGATGTCGAGGCGCTCGAGGTGCTGGAGCTCGCGCTGCGTGGCTGGCGCGGCGGGCTGGTCGTCGCCACGCACGACGCGCGGTTCCGGGACGCCCTGGCGCTGGACGTCGTCGAGGACGTCGGCCGCTGGCGCCGGTGAGCGGTGTCCGGCGGGCGACGGCTCGTCGGACGCCGCGCCGGTGCTCAGCCCGTGATGTCGACCACGATGCGGCTGCCGCCGGTGTCGCCGCGCTGGACGCGCGAGACGCCCTCGACGACGTCGGCGAGCGGGATGACGTCGCCGACCACGCGCGGGAGGACGAGCGAGCCGCTGGCCATCGCCTCGACCATCTCGCGCACGTCGGAGGGCTCGTTGCCGTAGGAGCCGACCATCTCGCGCTCGCGCAGGACGAACGTCATCAGCCGTCCGGCGATCGCGCGGGCGTCGGAGAGCCCGACGATCACGGCGCGGCCGCGGTCGTCCAGCGAGCGCACCGCGCCCTCGACGGAGTCCTCGCGCCCGACGAACTCCAGGGCGACGTCGACGCCGCCGAGCTCGGCGATGCGCTTCAGCGCGACGTCCGGGTGCAGGGCCTCGTCGGCGCCGGTCTCCAGCGCCCAGTCCTGTGCCTCGGGTCGCGGGTCGACGGCGATGACCGACGACGCGCCCAGCCACTTGGAGAGCCCGACGGCGCTGAGGCCCAGGCCGCCGGCGCCCCAGACGGCGACGCGCGACCCGGACGTCACCCCGCCGCGGTTGGCGACCGCGTGGTAGGCGGTCGCGACGGAGTCCGTCGCGACCGCGGCGAGCTCGTCGCTCAAGGTGTCGGGGAGCGGCACGAGGTTGCGGACCGGGACGACGGTGAGGTCCGCCCAGCAGCCCTCGACGTCGGCGCCGATGCACAGGCGCTCCTTGCACATGCACGACCAGCCGTTGCGGCAGCGGTCGCACGCCATGCAGGTCACGAGCGGCATGATCGCCACGCGCGTCCCGATCGCCGGCCCGTCGGTGTCGGGGCCGAGCGCCTCGACCCGTCCGGCGGGCTCGTGCCCGAGCACGATCGGCGTGTAGGCGGTCTTCGCGGTGCCGTCGAGCACGAAGTGCACGTCGGACCCGCAGATCCCGACCTTCGAGAGCGAGATCAGCGCCTCGCCCGGTCCGGGCTCGGGCTCGGGCCAGTCGTCGCGCACCGACAGGCCGGACGGGGTGAGGACGGCGGCGCGCACGTCAGGCGCCCGCCGTCGCGGGGACCGGCGCGAACGCGAACGTCGCGGCGGGGTTGGCCACGAGCATCTGCTGGATGTGCTCCTCGGCGATGCCCTCCTGACGCATCCACGGCACGAACCGCCACAGCAGGTACGTGAAGCCGGGACCGCCACCGTAGGAGGTGAAGTACGACCGCCGCGCGATGTCGGAGCCGAGCACGACCCGGTCGGCGAAGCCCTCCTCGCACAGCCGCGCGAGGAACTCGATGCGGTGCAGGTCGAGCTCGTAGCGGTCCTTGGAGATGCAGTCGTAGCCGATCCGGAAGCCCGCCTGCACGACCGCGAGGTGGTCCTCCCAGACGAGCCGCCGGTCCTGGTGGCCGATGACGACGTGCGCGGGGTCGGCGCCCGCGTCGAGGAAGATCCGCACCTGCTCCAGCGGCACCGTGCCGGCCGTAGTGTGCGTGGTGATCGGGGCGCCGGTCTCCCGCTGCACGCGAGCGGCGAGGCGGAGCATGCGCTCCTCGTCGGGGTGGACGGCCTCGCGGCCGGTCCCGACCTTGATGACGCCGGCGCGCACGTCGGGCGCCTCCGGGAATCCGTGCAGCAGGTCGCGGGTCATCTCCGCGTGGAGGTCCTCGTCGGAGATCGCTCCGACGTCGACGACGCCACGCCAGTAGCCCTCCATGATGTGCCCGGTCGCCGCGACGACGTGGACGCCGGCCTGCCGGGAGATCTCCGCGAGCTTCGCCGCGTCGCGCCCGTACTCCGGGCAGGACACCTCGAGCATCGCGTTCCCGCCCGACTGCTTGAACAGGCGGAGCTCCTCGACCGCCTTCTCGACGCTGTCCAGCCGGAGGTCCTCGAGGCCCTCCGGGCTGGACGCGAGGTGCGGGCCCGCCTCGCAGATCAGGTGCTCGTGGGCGTTGGTGACGCCGAGCTGCTCGGGGGGGATGTCCCCGAGCACGGTGCGCACGAAGCTCATTCCGACCCCTCCCCCGCCCGGGTGCGGCCGAGCGTCAGGAGGAAGTCCTCGTGGCACTCGAACCAGACCGTGTGGTAGCTGTCGACGAGCGGCGAGACGAAGAACCGCTGGTCGTCCTCGAGCTTCTCGAGCGCGGCGCCGAGCCGGGCGCCGTAGCGCCCGTACCGCTCGGCCGCCGCGCCGGCGCGTTCCAGCACCGGCGCGGCCCGGCCGTGCAGCGTCTCGATGCGGTCGATGAGCTCGAACCGCGCGGCGTCGTCGGTGGCGTGCTGCCACTTCGCCGAGACCGTCTTGACCTGGGCGTTGACGGCGAGGAAGCCCTCGTAGTGCTCGGCGATCGCGGCGAGCTCCGCGTCGTCGTGCGCGGCGGCGAGCTGCGCTCCGTGGTGGATGCGGCCCTCCTCGGTGAGCACCCAGCCCGGGCGCTTGCGCGAGGGGCGTCGCAGCACCAGCTCGTCCCCCTCGAGCGTCGCGAGCTCGCGCTCGACCTCGCCCAGGGACAGGCCGGTCGCGTCGACGATCGCGGCCTCGGACGCGATGCCCTTGACCCGCACGGCGTGCAGCACCGCGTTCACGACACCACCCCCATCGGCGTGACGGGTCCGGCCGCGGAGACCTCCGACCACGGCCGCTCCCCCGCCTCGCGGCGGATCTCGTCGAGGTCCGCGCGGACGAGCGAGGAGCCGCGCCCGGCGAGCAGCCGGGAGCGCTCCTGGGCGTAGCGGTACATCGCGTCGACCTCCGGGTCGTCGTGGCGCCACTTCACCGACGCCTCGTCGAGGTGCCGCCAGGGCGCGGTGTGCAGCGGGGAGGAGAACGCGCGCGCCGCGGCGTTCAGCTCGTCCTCGGTCAGGCGCCCCGACGACACGGTCAGGGCCCCCGTCTTGGGCGGCAGGGACCACGATCCGGTCGAGTCCGACAGCCCGCCCGGGTTGACGCGCAGCGAGTAGTCGTGATCGCGCAGGACGTCCCCGGGGACGAACTCCCCGGAGCGCCCGGGCGCCGGCAGGTCGCCGACGCGGCCGCCGCGGCGCCAGACGCCGTAGGTGATCGGGTGCAGGTAGTACTCGCTCTGCCCGCCGCGCAGACCGGACAGCGTCGCGAACTTGTCGACGTACGCGTCGTAGGAGTACTCCTCGTTGTAGATCTCCCAGAGGCGGCGCGTGCGGTCGTCGACGTAGTCCCACTCGGTGTGGTCGTAGACGCCGGCGATCATCGTCAGGTCGACGGGGGCACGCAGGTACGTCGCGATCCCCGCCTCGACCATCTGCTGGTTGTCCATCGACGCGAACTTCGAGTACAGCTCGCGGGTCGCCCGGTTCACCGCGAGCGTCAGCTCGTCGAACGTGTCGACGAGCTCCTTGCGGGAGCCCATCCCGACCGGGACGTACCGGTCGGTCAGCACGTCGGACGTGTAGAGGCCGACGCCGATGACCTTGTCCTGGTAGGCCTCGGGCGTCGTGTACGCGGTGCCCCAGTCGGTGATCTCGATCCCGACGCCGTCGGTGATGAGCACCATCGACAGGTTCGCGAACGGCAGGTCGGTGCCGACCCCGTCCATCCAGGAGAGCCCGCACTCCGTCATGTTGAGGAAGTCGCGGACGTGCATCAGGCGCTGCCCGCCGAGCTGGTAGGGGCCCGACGACGCGAGCCCCGAGCGGCTCTCGCAGTGGATCAGGAAGTTGTACTGCGTGGCGGCGGCGGCGAACCGCTGCGACGCGGTCTTCAGCGCGGCGTCGGCCTCGAAGGCGTCGGCCTCGAAGACCTGCAGCTGGCGCTCCTCGTGGATCTGGGCGATGTCGCCCGCGTCGAGCATCCAGTGGTTGCCCGAGGCCCGGTTGTAGGTCCGGGTCACGCGCTGGTGGAAGTCGACCATGAACCAGAGGTCCTCGAGGTTGTCCTCGGGACGCAGCAGCCCGTTGCGGATCAGCATCGCGCGGCCGTTGAGGTAGTAGGCCAGCGACGACCACGAGTGGATGCGCGAGAAGTTCGTCGACACCTCGCGGACGCGGTGGCCGAGGTCCTCGGGGGACATGACCGCCGCGACCTTGCGCAGCAGGTCCGGCCAGCGGTAGTAGGAGTCGATCATGACCATGTCCAGGTAGGGCAGGATCGGGAACAGCTTCGACTCCTGCGCGGTCCGCGTCAGGCAGTTGTGGACGAGCACGTTGTCGGACTTCTGGATCGTGCTGTTGACGAGGATCAGCTGCTCCTCGGTGAGCCGGAAGGAGGACATCAGGCGGTCACCTCCCCGCGGGCACCGAGCTCCGAGACGTCGCTCCACGCCCGCTCCCCGGCGTCGCGACGCAGCCGGTCGATGTCGGCGCGGCGCAGCGCCGAGCCCTGCCCGGCGAGCAGCCGCGAGTGCTCCTGGTTGTAGCGGTACAAGGCCTGGACCTCCTCCTCCTGCCAGTGGAACTTGACCGTGCGCTCGTCGATCGACCGCCACGGCTCCTCGAACAGCGGCGAGGCGTACTCCCGGGCGGCCGCGTTCATCTCGTCCTCGCTGAGCTTGCCGCGGACGAACGAGTACTTCGTGGACTTCGCGGGCAGCGACGAGGTGCCGACGGCGTCGGCGAGCCCGCCCGCGTTGACGCGCAGCGAGTAGTCGTGGTCGCGCAGGACGTGCTGCGGGACCAGCGACGCGTTGCGTCCGGGGGTCGGCAGCGGGCCGACCGCGCCGCCGCGTCGCCAGACGCCGTAGGCGACGGGGTGCAGGTAGTAGTCGGTGTCCGCCGCGTTCTCGCCGAGCAGCGCGGCGAAGTTGTCGACGTACGCGTCGAGCGCGTACTCCTCGGTGAACACGGGCCAGAACCGGCGGGTGCGCTCGTCGATGAACTCCCAGTCCCGCTGGCGGTAGGTGCCCGCGAGGTGCGGGCCGACCGTCGCGGCCTGGAAGTACGTGTAGATGCCGGCCTCGACCATCTGGTCGTTCGTCATCTCCGCGAAGCGCGAGTAGAGCTTGCGGGTCGCGACCTTCAGCTCCTCGGTCAGCTGGTTGAGCGTGTCCGTCAGGTCCTTGGCGTTGTCCATCCCGACCGGCACGTAGCGGTCGCAGAGGAAGTCGGAGGTGTAGAGCCCCACCCCGATGATCTGGTCCTGGTGGGCCTCGGGGGAGGTGTAGGCGGTGCCGAAGTCCGAGACCTCGATGCCGACCCCGTCGGTGATGAGCACGAGCGTCAGCTGGTTGTGCGTGACGCCGTCGGCGACGCCGTCGAGCCAGCTGAAGTCGCACTCGCCGAGCTTCGTGAAGTCGCGCGTGTGCATCAGGCGCCGGTCGCCCAGGCCGTACGGGCCGGAGGCCTGCAGGCCGACGCGGCTCTCGCAGTGGACGAGGAACGAGTACTGCGTCCCGGCGGCGGTGAACTTCGCCGCCGCGGCGCGCAGCGCGTCGTCCGCCTCGAACGCGTCGGCCTCGAAGACCTGCAGCTGGCGCTCCTCGTGGGACTGGGCGATGTCGCCGGAGTCCAGCGCCCAGACCTGCCCGGAGGCGCGGTGGTAGGAGCGCATGAAGCGGTGGTGGAAGTCCACCATGAACCACAGGTCCTCGAGGTTGTCCTCGGGGCGCAGCATCCCGGCGCGGATCAGGTTCGTGCGGCCGTTGAGGTAGAAGTTCAGCGTGCCCCAGGAGGTGACCTGGGTGGCGCCGCAGACGACCTCCCGGGCGCGCGCGCCCATGTCCTCCGGCGAGATGATCTGCGACGCCTCTCGCAGCAGGTCCGGGAACCGGTAGTAGGCGTCGTAGAAGCACATCATCAGGTACGGCATGATCGGGAACAGCTTCGATTCCTGGGCCGTGCGGGTGAGGCAGTTGTGGATGAGCACGTCGTCCGTGCGCTGCAGCTGCGCGTTGAGCAGCAGCAGCTGCTGCTCGTCCAGGCGGAAGTCCGACATCACGCCTCCCCGTCGAGGAGGACGACCTCGGCGCGCGGCTTGATCGCGTCACCGAAGTACGCGTCCACGTTCTGCGCCTCGACCGAGTACGTCACGCGCACGCGCTCCCCGGTGCGCAGTGGCCGACGCGTGCGCGAGCCCATCAGCACGGGGACCCCGAACTCGCGGGAGATGATCGCGAGGTGCGAGCGCACCGTTCCCGCCAGGCAGACGACGCCGTCGAACTCCTCGAGGATCGGGGCGGTCATCGTGCCGCCCGCGTCGTCGATCACGCCGATCGTGCCCTCCGGGACGCCCTCGCGCATGAGCCGGTCGACCTCGCCGACCTCGCGCACCACCAGGACGGTGCCCTCGACGTCGTCGTGCTGGAAGACGTTGTCGCCGTCCGCGACGACGCCCTCCGGCCAGTCGGTGCGCGGCTCGAGCTCCTGCGCCTCGGAGCGCAGCACGTAGAGGTCCGGGCGCTCCTTCAGCGCGATCTCGCAGCCGGCGAAGAGCTTGCGTCCCTCGATCATCTGGAACTGCTCGAAGACCTCCTCGGCGATCCGCCTGCCGTCCTCCTCGGACAGCAGCTCCAGCGTGCGCGGGCCGGTGAAGTCCTTCCAGGGCGCGTCGGGGCCCGCGGCCTCGAGGTTGCGCCGCACGGTCGCGAAGAGCGCCTCGCGGGTGAGCCGGGACAGCGTGCTCGACTCGGGCAGCTTCCACTTCGGGTCGGCCATCGGGTTCGTCATGGGGTTCCTCTCTCTCCTGGTTCCTGCCTGGTCAGCGTGCGGCGGCGATCCGGTCGGCGGCCCAGGGCCGCAACTCCCGCTTGAGCACCTTGCCGGTCGGGTTGCGCGGTAGCGGGTCGGCGTGCAGCAGCACGGCCCGCGGGCGCTTGTAGGACGCGAGCTGACCGGCGCAGTGCTCGCGGATGCTCTCGGGGTCGAGGTCGTCTCCCACGACCACGGCCACCGCCGTCTCCCCCCAGCGGTCGTCGGGCACCCCGACCACCGCCGCCTCCCGGATCCCGGGGATCCGGTAGAGGACCTCCTCGATCTCCTTCGGGTACACGTTCAGCCCACCCGAGATGATCATGTCCTTCTTGCGGCCGGTGATCGTGAGGAAGCCGTCGTCGTCGACGACGCCGAGATCACCGGTGTGCAGCCAGCCGTCCGCGAAGGCCGCGGCGGTCTCCTCGGGACGGCCCGCGTACTCGCGCATCGTCGCCAGCGAGCGCAGCAGGATCTCGCCCTCGCCGCGCCGCGCGATCGTGCCGTCGGGGCGCTGCACCGCGAGGTCGGTGACCGACAGCGGCCGCCCGGCCGACCCGGCGTGCGTGATCGCCTCGTCGGCCCGGAGCATCGTCGCCATGGTGGGGAACTCCGACAGCCCATAGCCCTGGACGATGCTGCAGGCCGGCAGCTCGGCGGCCAGCCGCTCGATGACCGCGCGGGGGACGGGCTCGGAGCCCGACACGAGCCAGCGCAGCCGGGTCCGGCGCAGGCGCTCCAGCAGCGCGGGCTCCTCCAGGAAGCGCCGCAGCAGGGCGGGGACGAAGAACGTGTGGGTGATGTCCTCCCGCTCGATCGTGGCGACGAGGTTCTCCGGCGAGGTCGCGCCCGTCGACATGATCACCGAGCGGCCCCCGAGCATCACCAGCGCGAGCGTCAGGTTGTGGAAGCCGGCCGCCCACGACAGCGACGGGACGACGAGGTAGCGGGTCGTCGCGTCGAGGCCGAGGTCGTGGATCTGGTGGTAGCTGTTCCAGAGGATCCCGTCGTGCGTGTGCGCGGCCGCCTTGGGCAGGCCGGTGGTGCCCGAGGAGTAGTAGAGCGACGCGAGGTCGTCGAGGGCCGGGCCGACGACGTCGCCCCCGGGCAGCGGCGTCTGGAGCAGCGTCTCGTACGCGACGGTCCGGCCGGGATGGGACACGGCCATGTCGCCGACGGTGACGACCAGCTCGGGCAGCCCGGCGAGCGCCGCGACGGCGTCGGCACCGCGCGCGTCGGCGATCAGGCAGCGCGCGCCGGAGTCGCGGCAGACGTGGTCGATCTCCTGCGGCTGCAGCAGCACGTTGACCGGCACGCAGACCGCCCCGAGCGCGGCGAGGCCGAAGAACACCTCCGTCCACGGGTGGCCGTTGGTGAGGAAGACCGCGACCCGGTCCCCCGGGGCGACACCCGCCGACCGCAGGCCCTCGGCGAGGCGCAGGCTGCGGTCGCGGACCTCGCGGAAGCTGCGTGCCTCCCCCTCGTGGACGAAGGCGACCTGCTCGCCGGCGTGCGACTGCGCGGTGCGCTCCAGCACGCCGAAGACGTTCCGACTCAGACCCATGCCGACAAGCCTGCTGTGCGCGCCCGGCCCGCGGCGCGCGTGCCGCGCGTGGCCTTGTGCACTTCTCCAGCGCCGGCGCGCACCGACGGACGGCTGGCCGGCTACTCGGTGGCCGGCGCGGCCTTCGGGGCGGGCAGGCGGCCCTGCAGGCGCAGGACGAGCAGGGCCAGCTGGGCGCTCAGCTGCGCGTCGGAGCCGGTGGCGATCGCCAGGCCGGTGAGCTCCTCGATCCGGGCGAGGCGGTAGCGGATCGTGTTCTCGTGGACCCCGAGGTCCGCGGCCGACCAGCGGATGCTCCGCCCGTGCTCGAAGAACGAGCAGAGCGTCAGCAGCAGGTCGCCCGCCACCGAGTCGTCGAGCAGCCCGCCGAGGGTCTCCTCGACGAAGCGCTCCGCCTCGTCGGCGTCCGCGTTGGCGAGGAACATGCGACCGGCGCCGAGGTCGTCGGCGGCGAGCAGGTCGACCGATCCCGCCCGATGGAAGGTGTCGAGGCAGCGCACCACCTGGAGCGCCTGGGTGTAGGCGCGCACGTAGTCGGTCGGCCGCCGGCAGACGGTCGACATCCCCGCGATCAGCCGGCCGTCCGGGTCGAGGGCGGTGAGGGCCGCGGCGGCGACCTCCTTCACGGCGGCCACGCCGGCGAGCGTCGGCCCGTCGGCGGGCGCCTCGACGATCACGACGATCCCCTCGGCCACGCCGGTCGCGATGACCCCGTGGTGGGGCGCCGCGTCGCGGAACGCGTCACCGACCGCGCGGACGTCCGGCAGCGAGGCGGCGTCGCCGCTGCGCGAGGAGACGAGGCAGAGCACGTGCGGCTGGTCGAGGTCCATGCCGACGAACTGGGCGCGGTGCTCGATCTGCGTGGTGTCCGCGTTGCCGCGGATGAGCTCGCCCGCCAGCGAGGCGCGGGCGTTCCACTCGGCGTTCGCGGCGCGCCGCTCCGCGCTCATCTCCAGCGCGATGACCGTGGCGGTGCGCCGGCTCATGATCATGTCGAAGCCGCTCAGGCGCGCACCGTGCTCCATGAGCACGAGCGTCGCCCACTGGTCGTCGCGGACGGTGACCGGCGCGACGAGGAAGCGGTTGGGTAGCCCGGCCGAGGGGAACGGGCCGACGACCGCGGCCTTCTTCGAGGACAGCGCGGCGAGCGCGTCGGCGATCTCCGGCACCTGCACCATGTCGGGGTCCAGGAGTCGCGGGCGGACGGGCGTGCCGCCCTCGGGCGTCTCGGGGGACGCGCACGCCAGGCGCCGGTTCTGCGCGTCGTGGATCGAGCACGGCTTGTGCGTCAGGTCGGTGACGGCCTGGGCGATCTCGCGCAGGTTGCGGCCGTCGAGGACGAGCCCCGTGAGCTTGTCGTCGACCGCGGAGACGCGCCGCAGCACCTGGTTCTGCCGGGCGACCGTGTCGAGCGTCGAGCGCAGGTCGGCGTTGAGCTTCTCCTGCGCGAGGACGACGGCGGCGAGCTCCGCGAAGGCGGAGGCGAGCGCCCGGTCGAGCGCCGTGAACGTCATCGCCTGGTCCTCGCCGTCGAGGAAGACGATCCCGATCACCTCGCCCTGGAGGACCATCGGGACGCCGAGCATCGTCACGACGTGCCAGGCGCGCATCGTCGACCGGACGGGCCGCGGGTCGGTGGCCGCGTTCTCGACGAGGACCGGCGCCTGGGTCTCGACGATCTCGCGGGTGAAGCCGTCGGCGTCGGTGCCGCAGGTCAGCTTCTTGACCATCGCGTCGATGTCGTGGTCGGCGTAGCCGACCTGGCCGCGGTAGAGCCCGGAGGCGTCGTCGCGCAGGTAGACGCTGCAGCGCGGCGCGCCGACGAGCTCGCAGAGCTTGCGGCCGATCAGCCGCAGCAGGTCGTCGCGGTCGCGCGTCTCCAGCAGCGCGGTCGCCACGTCCGCGAACGCGCGGATCGCCTCGCGGTAGGCCCGCGAGTCGACGTCACTCCCCATGTCGCCCAGGTCGAGCAAGGGCTCCGCCGGCACGGCGCCGGTCGTTCCACCGTCGTGACCCACAGGACCGTCTCCTCTCTCTCCTGGGAGGCAACGTACCACCCGGGCGAGGCACTTCCGCGACGCTTCGACGCATCTTCGGTCGGGGAGTCGTAGAAACCTCCAAGAGCACGGTCAGCGCAGGAGCGGCAGCACCTGCTCGCCCATCCGCCGACACCACCGCGCCGGCGGCCCGGCGAGCTGGAGCGTGACGTGGTCGACGCCGGCGTCGCGCATCGCGAGGAGCTCGTCCGCGATCTCCGCCGCGCTGCCGATCGTCGCGACCGTGCGCATCGTCTCGGGCGTCACGAACGACTCGAGGTCGGGCGGGGTGTGGACGAGGTAGCCGCGGTAGTTGTCGAGGTGCCGCTCGACCGGGTCGAGCGTGGCGCGGTGCGCCTGGTAGGCGGTGAAGCCGGGACGGAAGTGCGCGGGGACCTCGTCGGCGTGCGCGTGGTTGGCGGTGAGGTAGCGCAGACGGCTGACGACCATCGGACCGAGCGCGGCGCGGGCCTCGTCGGTCTCGAGCTCGGCCTCGTCCTCGATCGGGTACACGCAGTAGACGGTGCCGATCCCGATGTCCTCGCCGGCGCCGGGCCGCCCGGCGGCGCGCGCGCCCTCGGCGAGCCGCTCGCGGGCCTCGCGGACGCGCTGCTCCCCCTCCCAGCGGATCAGGACGACGTCGGCGACCGCGCCCGCGCGTCGCTGTCCGCGGGGACCGAAGGCGGAGATCCAGGTCGGGACGTGCCGGGACAGGTCGAGCCAGCGGCCCTCCGGGTGGATGAAGCGCAGCGGGGCGCGGCGACCGCCCCCGACGTCGTGCTCGACGGTCTCGCCGCGGAGCATCCCCTGCACGATCCGGACGTGCTCGTGCATCTCGTCGAGGGTCGCCGGCTGCCGCCCGACCGACCAGCTGGCCGAGTTGCCGATCCCGATGCCGAACGCCACCCGTCCGGGGGCGACCTTCGCGAGCGTCCCCAGCGCCTGGGCGGTCGCGTAGGCCGGCCGGGCGTCGGGCTGGGTGACGCCGGGTCCGATCAGCACGCGGTCGGTCGCCCGTGCGACCTCGAGCAGCGCCATGTACGGGTCGCTGAAGACGAGCGGGCTGTCGTAGACCCAGACGTGGTCGAACCCGGCGGCCTCGAGCAGCCGGGCCTGCTCGGCGACCGCGGGATGGGCATCGACGTAGACCCCGACGTGCATGGGATCGAGCCTGCCGCGCGGGCCGGCCGCCTGTCGCGCCGGACCGCGAGGCCGTGGTGGACTCCTCCAACGCGCGCCGCGGCGCGGCTCAGCCGGCTTCGTCGAAGGGCAGTGCGAGCTGCGCGTCGTCGTGGGTCTCGATGTTCGTCAGCGCGACGCCGATGAGCGTGCAGCCGCGCTGGGCGATCAGCGGCCGTGCCTCCTGCAGGAGCGAGCGGGCGAGCGCGACCATCGCGTCGGCGTCCGCGGTCGGGCGGGGCAGCGAGCGCGAGCGGGTGGCGCGGCTGTAGTCGCCGAAGCGCAGCCGCAGCACGACGGTGCGGCCGGCCTGGCCGCGGCCCGCCATCCGCCGGGCGATCCGCTCGACCAGCGCGACGAGCGCCTCGTCGAGGTCGGTCGGCCGCGAGCGCGACAGCGCCCGCTGCGCGCCGTAGGAGCGGCGACCGCGGCGCGGCCGGACGGTGCGGACCTCCCGGCCGTGGGCGATCGCGTCGAGCCGCCGCCCACCGGAGCGGCCGAGGATCGTGACGAGCACCCCGTCCCCGACCCGTGCCGCGTCCCCCACGGTGCGGATGCCGTGCTGCTGCAGGCGCCGCTCGGTCGCCGGGCCGATCCCCCACAGCCGCCCGACCGGGAGCGGGTGGAGGAAGTCGAACAGGCCGTCGGGCTCGTCGACGAGCAGCCCGTCGGGCTTGGCCATGCCGCTGGCGACCTTCGCGACGGTCCGGCTCGGCGCGACCCCGACGCTGATCGGCAGCCCGACCTCCTCGCGGACGGCGGACCGCAGTTCGGCCGCCACCGTCCGGCCGTCGCGCGGGTGGACGTCGAGGAACGCCTCGTCGATCGACGCCTGCTCGACCCGGGCGCCGAAGCGGTCGAGGATCGCCATCACCGCGCGGCTGGCGCGCACGTACGCGTCGAAGTCGGGCCGCACGACGACGAGGTCGGGGCACAGCGCCCGGGCCTTCGCGCCGCCCATGCCCGAGCGCACGCCGCGGGCGCGCGCCTCGTAGCTCGCCGCCATCACGACCCCGCCGCCGACGCTCACCGGCCGGCCGCGCAGTGCCGGGTCGTCCCGCTGCGCGACGGAGGCGAAGAACGCGTCGAGGTCGGCGTGCAGGACGGACGGGACGGACACGAACAGATGTTCGCATCCGGCCCGGACGCCGGGCCGCGCTACGCGGCCTGCAGGAGCTTCGGCGCGACCTGCTTCTTGCGGCTCATCACGCCCGGCAGCGGGATCGCCCCGCCCTCCACGGAGGCGCCGAACGCGCGCTCGGCGAGCGGCACGTCCCCGGCCACGACGAGGTGGGTGCCCTTGGCGTCGACGTCGGTGACCATCAGCGCGACCAGCCGGTGCCCGTCGCGCAGCGCGCACGCCGCGGCCTCCGCCTCGAGCTCGGCGAAGCGGCCCGACAGGACGTCCCCGACCGTCTCGATCTGGGCGACGCACAGCGTCTGACCGGTCGGGAGCTCGTAGGCCTTGAGGTCACGGCCGAGGATCTCCGCCGCCGCGAGGCCGGCGACGTCGCTGCCCGCCTGGAACATCTCGCGGCCGAACGTCCGCGCGTCGATGCCCAGCAGATCGGCGAGCCCCTCCACGGCGGCCTCGTCGCGCGACGTCATCGTCGGCGACGTGAGGATCACGGTGTCGGAGAGGATCGCGGCGAGCAGCATGCCGGCGGCCGGCCGGGACGGCTCGTAGCCGGACTGCAGGAACTGCTCGTAGACGAGCGTGCTCGTCGACCCGACCGGGTCGAAGATCGCGCGCACCGGCAGGGTCGTCTCGATCGAGCCGATGTGGTGGTGGTCGAGGATCTCGACGATCTCGGCCTCCTCGATCCCCGGGATGCTCTGCGAGCGCTCCGCGTGGTCGACGAGGATCACGCGGCGCGGGCGCGGGTCGACGAGGTCCGCGCGGGTGACGAGCCCGACCGGGCGGTTCGCGCGGTCGACCACGACGGCGGCGCGGTAGCTGACGTCCTTGATGTCCTCGGCGACCTCGCCGAGCACGTCGCCGGTGTTGATCGTGAGCGGGTCGGGATCGGCCAGCGCCTGGCACGGCGAGGAGAGCCCGATCATCCGCCCGGCGACGTACGTGTCCAGCGGCGTGGCGATGACGGGGATGTCCCGCTCGGTCGCGAGCGCGAGCGTCGCGTCCGGCACCTCGGTGGCGTTCGTGACGACGAGCGCGGAGATCCCGAGCTCCAGAGCGCGCAGCTGCGCGTCGTGGCGGTCGCCGACGACCGCGACGTCCCCCTCGCACAGGCGGGTGAGGATCGAGCCCAGGTCGCGGGCCAGGACCCAGATGCGGCCGTGGACCGTGCGGTCCGCCGGGCCGGCGAGCAGCTGGCCCTCGAGCACCTCGGCCATCGTGCCGACCGCGGTCGCGCCGTAGAGGTGCGACGCGTCGCTGGACTCGCGCAGGTAGCGGCGCGCGAGCGCGCGCTCGGTGAGGACGCCCTGGAGGATGCCGTCGTCGTCGACGACCGGCACGAGGTCCAGGCCCGCCTCGACCATCATCTGCCCGGCGCGGCGCAGCGGCGTGGCGGCGTCGGCACAGGGGAACTCGGTCTGCATCACGTCGCCGGCGCGCACCGAGATGTGCTCGAGCAGGCGCGGGGACTCGGCGCCGCTCTGCTCGAGCGCCCACGTCGTCTGGGGGTTCAGCTCGCCGAGGCGGACGGGCACGTACTCGGTCGCCGGGTCGAGGCGCGACTTCAGCTCGGCGTAGCCGAGCGCGGCCCCGATCGAGTCGGTGTCCGGGTTGCGGTGGCCGGACACATATACGCGCGGGCGTACCTGGGTGGTGGTGGCATCGGTGGACGTCACTGGACGCAGCATCCTACGGCCGACGGCGGTCCGCCTGCACCGTGGCGCACCGCTGCCGACCGGTCGGTCAGGTTCGCGCGGGCGGACGCCGCGCCGGACGGATGTCCGGTCCAGGGCCGACCGCACGGCGCCGATCTGCGACAGATGACGGATCTCGCTCCGGGACGCGGAGCGCGCGCTCAGCACCATCGTCGGGTCGCCGCACGGCTCCGTCGCCTCCAGGCCGCAGGCGCCTCCCCCGAGGAGCTGCGCGCCGCGCTCGACGACGAACCGGCCTCGGAACGGGCATGGCGACGTGGTGCCGAGGGGGAGGAGCGCCTCGGCGCGCTGCTGGGCGACTGGGCGGGCACATGCGGCACCGGCGTGCTGCACGATCTGGTCATCCCCGGACGTGGCGGCGCCAACATCGACCACGTCGTGGTGGGACCCGGCGGAGCGTTCGTGATCGACGCCAAGGCGTGGGCCGGCGCCGTCGACATCCGTGCGACCGGGGTCTGGACCGGACGGTGGGGCCACCGTCGCGCGCTCGAGGGCATCCGCGAGCAGGTCGCCGTCGTCCACGGCGCCCTGCGGGCGGCCGGAGCGGGCGACGCGCCGGTGACGGGCGTCCTCTGTCTCGTCGACGACAACCCGGGCACGCCACGGGGGGAGCTGCTGCGCGTTCACGGCGTCCTCGTCGGCGGGCGGGCGGCCGTTGCGCAGCTCACAGTGGCGGACGGCCCACTGACCGACGAGGAGATCACGCAGGTCTTCCGGGCGCTCGACGCTTCGATGCCCGCCCGCGGCGGCGCGCGACCCCCGAGCGCCTGCCTGCGCGGGGCGTCGGAGCCGCGCGTGGCGGACGCCCCCGCTCGCGGGGCGCGTCGGTCGGGCAGCCCGCGGAGCTCGACTCCGCGGCGCCGCGCCCGGAGCCGCGGGCGCCGCCGAGGGCTGGCCGTCGACCTGTGCCTGTTCGTTGCCGGTCTCGGGGCCCTCGGGGCGGTGCTCGAGCCGTCGCCGGGCCCGCCGCGACGAAGTACGCCGGTGAGCGCGGCCGAGGTCGCCACATGGGTCCCGGACCTCGACCGCCGGGTGCGGGCGACGACGAGCACGCCCCTGCGGACGATGGCGACGCGGACCACCGAGGCACGGATCCACCTGCGCCTGCGGGGGCCCGGATGCGCCTTGCGGATCAGCATCAACCGCTGGACCGCCCGGACGGCCGCGGACGCGGTGATCGTGCCGGGCGCGGGCTGCTGAGCCCCCGACCGTCGGGACCGGCGACGCTCTGCCCTCCGATCGTTTGACTCCTAATTATTGCCCGTCGTAGATTCGGGTCATGCTCACCTACGGATTCGAAGTGGAGAACCCCGCCCGCTACGGCGTGGCCGTCGAGGTGGCGCTCGACGAGATCCGCGCGGCCGCGGCCGACGACCACGAGCTCACGCGCCTGCGGCGCGCGGCGGAGGAGGCGGGCGCAACCCGCACCGAGATCGCCGCGGCGATCCGCGAGGGCCGCGGACTGCTGCACTGACGCCGGTCGGCCTATCGTTGGGACGGTGCCGACCGTCCTCGCGCACCCGACCTGGACCGCGCTCGCCGACGCGCACGCCACGCGCGTCGACGGCCTGACCGCCGCCCACCGACAGCGGGCGGCGGCCGGCCGCGCCCATCCCGTCGAGGACTTCCTCTTCACGTACTACTCGCTGCGGCCCGGCCAGCTGCGTCGCTGGCACCCGGGCGCGGGCGTGGTGCTCACCGGTCCCCCGGACCTCCCGGCCCTGCGCGAGCGCGCCGGCTGGCGCTGGCACCACCTCGTCGAGGTCGACGGCATGACGGGCGTGACCCTCGACCTCGACGCGTACCTCGCCGACCGGGGCGGGGCGCGCGACCACATCGTCGCGCTGCTGCAGGCCACCGCCGGGCGGCCGCCGCGCCTGGGCTGCTTCGGCCTGCACGAGTGGGCGATGGTCCACGCCCCGGGCCAGGAGGGCCGCCGCCACGCGAGCTGGCCGCTGCGCCTCGGCCAGGAGGGCACCGACCGCGTCGTGCGCGAGTCGCGCCTGCGCTGCACGCACTTCGACGCCTACCGGTTCTTCACCGACGCGGCACGACCGCGCAACGACCGGGAGCTGACCCGCGCCACCCAGGTCGACACCGAGCAGCCCGGCTGCCTGCACGCGACGATGGACCTCTACAAATGGGCGTACAAGCTCGGGCCGCTCGTCCCGAGCGCACTGACCGCCCGCTGCTTCGCGCTCGCCCGCGAGGTGCGCGAGCTCGACATGCGCGCCTCCCCGTACGACCTCACGGCGCTCGGGCTCACGCCCGTGACGATCGAGACGCCCGAGGGCCGCGCCGAGTACGTGCGCCTGCAGCAGGACGTCACCGCGCGCGGGCAGCAGCTGCGGGCCGCCCTGCTCGACGCCTGCACGACCCCGGTCGTCACCGCCGTCTGAGCGCCCTGCCCCGCGTCCCGGTGAGGAGGGCCGCCGCGTGACCCGGTGGGCGACCGGTCGCGACGTTCGCGTGGGACGAGCTTCGCGACACCTTCCCTGAGGTCTCGCTGCCGGCCGGGGAGGGAAGCGGCCGACTCCACCGGATCCACGCGGCGGCGCCGGACGGATGCCCGGGCGCGCGGACCGCAAACACGCGATTGGCCGTGCCCGTCCCGGGAAGCCGGGGCCGCATGTCCACCCCTGCCCTGACCCTGGACCCGATGACCGTCACGTCCGTCGTCGACGAGGCGCTCCGGGCCGACGGACCGTGCCCGCTGCTCGACGACCCCGACCGGGCCACGGCCCTGCTGCACGCGGGACGGGAGCTCGCGCGACGCGCGTTCGACCAGGACGACCCCGCCGCCGCCGATCCCGCGCACCGCGTCCTCTACGCGCTCGGCGCCCAGGCCGGGTGGTCCCCGGTCGACGCTCCGCGCGAGCGCGAGCACGACCTCACGCTGCTGGAGCTGCGGCTCGTGCTCGAACGCGCCTTCGAGGCGCAGCTCGCCCGCGTCGCCCCGCTGCCCGAGGATCCGCCGACCACCCCCCAGGCGCTGCGTCCGTGGCTGGTGGAGCTCGCGCTCGAGCGCGACCTGTTCCCCGGACCGAGCATGGGCGCCTACTATCGCGAGCACGCGACGCTCGACCAGCTGCGGGAGGTCGTCGCGCAGCGCTCCCTGTTCTTCCTCAAGGAGCCGGATCCGTGGTCGCAGGTCATCCCGACGTTGCGCGGCCCCGCGAAGGCCGGACTGCTCGACCTCCTGCTCGACGAGTACGGCTGGGGCCGTCACGACCAGATGCACTCCACCGTGTACGCGCGGATGATGGAGCGGCTGGGCCTCGAGACCACCTACGACCACTACCTCCCGCGGACGGCGTGGCCGTTCCTCGCGGGCCTGAACTACCAGGCGATGATCGGCCGGCACCGGCGGCTGTGCCGGCGCATGTACGGCTACGTCCTGCTGGTCGAGGCGGACTCGCCCGGGTCGATGCGCAACTACCTCGCCGCCTACGCCCGCGCCGGGGTCACCGACCCCGAGATCCTCCGCTTCTACGAGCTGCACGTCGACGCCGACGAGGGCCACGCCGACGTCGCGCTCAACGAGATCGTGCTGCCGGTCGTGCGCGACGAGCCCGCGGCCGCGCCGGAGATCGCGCGCGGCGTCGTCGAGGGCCGCTACCTGCACGGCCTCGTCTCCGCCCACCTGCACGCCTGCTTCACCGCCGGGCGCAGCTCCCTGGTGGGGGAGGACGCATGAGCGACTGGCACCGCCTCGAGGAGGTCACCGACGAGCTGCACGGGCGCGGCATCGTGCCCGTGCACGTCGGCGGCCGCGACGTCTGCCTCGTCCTGCACGACGGCGAGATCCACGCGTTCGACGACGCCTGCCCGCACCGGCGCTGGCCGCTGCACCTCGGCACCCTCGACGGTCCCGTGCTGCAGTGCCGCGCGCACACGTGGGAGTGGGACGTGCGCACCGGGGAGCTGCAGCGCATGCGCGCCCCGGAGTGCCTCGTCCTCCACGAGGCACGCGAGCGCGACGGGGCGGTGGAGATCCGCATCGCCGACGACGCCCCGCCCGCACGCGAGCTGTCGGAGCTGTGGCGTGCACGCCACGGCGCGGCCGGGAGGAGCTGAGTGCTGTCCTCCTTCGGCCGCCTGCGGATCGTCGCGCCGCCCGGCGTCTACCGCCCGCGGTCCGACACGGCGCTGCTCGCCGGCCGCCTGCCCGACGTCACCGGGGCCCGGGTGCTCGAGCTCTGCACCGGCTCCGGGGCGCTCGCGCTCACCGCGGCGGCACGGGGAGCGGCGCACGTGGTCGCGATCGATCGCTCGACCCGCGCCGTCGCGGCCGTGCGGCTGAACGCCGCGCTCAACGGGCTCGCGGTCGACGCGCGGCGCGGCGACCTCGTCTCGGCGCTCCGTCCCGACGAGCGGTTCGACCTCGTGCTGGCCAACCCGCCCTACGTGCCGGTCGCCCCGGAGGTCCGTCGGCCGGACGACCGCTGGGACGCCGGGCACGACGGCCGCGCCGTGCTAGACCGGATCCTCGCCGACGCGCCCGCCCTCCTCGCCCCCGGGGGTCGGCTGCTCCTCGTCCACTCGCACGTCGCGGGGGTCGACGAGACCGTCCGCCGGATGACCGCCGCGGGGCTGCACGAGCTGCGCCGCGACGACCACCGCGGCCCGCTCGGCCCGGTCCTGCGAGCCCGCCGGGCGCACCTGCGCGCCCTCGGCCTGCTCGGCGCGGACGATCACGAGACGCTCTGCGTGATCAGCGCGCGCGCCGCCTGACCGGGGCGCCGCCGCGCCTCAGGCGCCGTCGAGCTCGGCGTCGAACCGGTCGGCGAGCCACGGTGCGACCGCGTCCACGCCGCACTCGCGGGCGACCGCGAGCTGACGCTCGGACCCGGTCGCGTCCAGCAGGTCGGCGGCACGGGCCAGGGCGTCCGCGCCGTCGCACGCCCGGGCGACGGGCGCGACCTCGGCCAGCAGCTCGGCGGCGAGCTCGCGCGCGCAGCGCTCCCCCGCACCTTCGCGACCCGAGAACGGCAGCAGCACCGCGTCGAGGCCGTGACGCAGCGCCCGCCACCGGTTCTCCTCGATCCGCTCGCGGGCAGCGGGCGGCGGGAGCTCGCCGGCGTCGTGGCGGGCCGCGAGCGTGCCGCACAGCGCCTGCACGACCGCCGTCAGCGACGCCGCCTCGGCCGCGGTGGCCGGCTGGTCGCAGACGCGGACCTCGAGCGTGCCGTGCACGGGATGCAGGCGGACCTCCCACCACAGCTCGCGCGCGGTCTCGTGCGGATCGGCGTCCGGCCCGCCGGTGAAGCGCAGGAACGCCGCGTAGGCCTCCCAGGAGCCCCACGCCGGCGGGACGCCCTGCCGCGGAAAGCCCTCCGCGAGCTTCGGCCGCACCGAGTGCAGCCCGGTGTCACGGCCCTCGTGGAACGGGGCGTTGCCCGCCATGGCGGCGAGCAACGGCAGCCACTCGCGCAGCGCGTCGTGCACCGCGAGCGCCCGGGCCGCGCCCGGGACGGCGACGTGCACGTGCAGGCCCCACGCGAGACCGCGCCGGGCGGCCCACTGGTACTCGCGGGAGATGCGCGCGAACCGGTCGCCGGGACTGATCGGCCCCTCCGCCGGCGCCGTCGGGTGCGTGCCCGCACCGGCGAGCCGCACGCGTCCAGCGGCGACCTCCCGCAGCCGGCGGCGGGCGTCCAGCAGCGCGCGCTGCACGGCGGCGGCGTCCGCGCACACCGGCCCGACCAGCTCGACCTGCGCCGCCGGCAGCTCGGTCCGCACCGCCACGTCGGCGGCCGCTCGGACGAGCGCGGCGGCGTGCGGGGCGAGGTCGTGGGTCGACGGGTCCAGCAGCAGCAGCTCCTCCTCGACACCGACCGTGAGCGCGCGCTCGTGCCGGTCGAACGCGTCGGTCAGTCGGGACGTCGGGCTCGTCGTGGCGATCATCTCCTCACCCGTTCCTCTCGCAAGCGCCATGGCGCGGCGGGTGCCCAGGACCGCCGCGCACAACCCCGTCCGCGCGTCGCCGGCGTCCGGCCCGGGTAGCCGACCGCCGACCGCGACCCCACGACCGAGGAGCCCCCATGGCCAAGGACCACGGACCCAGCGTCAAGGACGACGAGCTGTACGAGGCGCTGCGCGAGGATGGCGCCAGCAAGGAGAAGGCCGCCCGCATCGCGAACGCGAAGGCGACGGGCACCGACGTCAGCCACAAGGGCGGGGCGGCCGAGGACTACGAGGACCGGACCGTCGAGCAGCTGCGCGAGCGGGCCGCCGAGCTCGGCATCGAGGGCCGCTCGGACATGCGCAAGGACGAGCTCATCGAGGCGTTGCGCAACCACTGAGTCGGGTCGGTCCACCCGGGTAGCGGTGGGGGATGTCCACCACCCCCACCCCCACCCCGACGACCTGCGAGACCTGCGGCAACCACTACGACCGGCCGCTCGTGATCGAGCACGAAGGGCGGCGCCGGACGTTCGACAGCTTCGAGTGCGCCATCCACGCGCTCGCGCCCACCTGCGAGCGCTGCGGCTGCCGCATCGTTGGCCACGGCGTCCAGGCCGGCGCGTCGATCTACTGCTGCGCGCACTGCTCCGCGGCGGCCGGCGACGGCACGCTGCGCGACCGCGCGCCGGCGTCGTGATCCCGCGCGCCGGAGCGCTCGCCGACCGACGCGTCCTGCTGACCGGTGCGAGCTCGGGCGTCGGGCGCGCGGCAGTGCCGCTCCTCGCTGCCGAAGGCGCGCGGCTCGCGCTCGTCGCCCGGCGCGCGGACGCCCTGCGCGCCATGGTCGCCGAGCGGGGGATCGACGCGCTCGTCATCGAGGCGGACCTCGGGGATCGCGACCAGGCGCGCCGTGCCGTGCGCGACGCGGTCGCGCACCTCGGCGGACTCGACGTCCTCGTCTCGAACGCCGGGGCGGCGGTCTTCGGGCACCTCCGCGAGGTGCACCCCGACGACTTCGACCGCACCGTCGCGGTCACCTTCACCGGGGCCGTGGACGTGGTCCGCGAGGCACTTCCGCACCTGCGGGAACGTCACGGGACGATCGTGGCCACCGGCTCGCTCATGTCCCGCCTGCCGCTGCCGTCCTGGTCCTCCTACGCCGCGGCCAAGCACGCGCTGCGCGGGTTCCTGACCAGCGTGGCGATCGAAGAGCGCTCGCAGGGGAGCGGGGTGCGGATCGCGATGGTCCACCCCGGCCCCATCGACACCCCGCTGTTCGCGCAGGCTTCCAGCGCGACCGGGCGCACACCGCGCGTCCCGCCCGACGCCTACCGCGCCGACGTCGTCGCCAAGGCGCTCGTCGCGTGCGCGATCCGGCCGCGCCGCGAGATCGTCCTGGGCGGGGAGACGCGCGCCGTGGAGCTCCTGCACCGCCTGGCGCCCGCGGTCGGCGAGCGCGTGCTGCTCGGCATCGACCGCTGGTACCGCAGCGGCACCGAGTCCGCGCCCGTCCCCGGATCGCTCTGGGGCGTGCGCGACCGGTCGGCGCGGGTCAGCGGCGACATCCCTGCGCGCGACAGCCTCCTCGCCTGGGTGCAGCTCGGACGCCGCCTGGCCCCCGCGCCCGCCACGCCGTGGGTCCTCGCACGCAACCTGGGCGTGGTCGGCGTCCGTGCGGCGCGCCTGGTCGGCGTGCTGCGCAGTCCGCGGTCCGAGTGTCCCGTCCCGGGACATCCCGCGCGGGACGGTTTGGCCGCTCCGGACTCCCGGTAGGCGGACGGCACCCGTTCCCGACGCGACCAGGAGGTCGTCGTGCCGTCCCCCGAACCCCCGTCCACATCCCGACGGTTCCTGGAGATCGTGCGCGCGACCGCCGCGAGGCTCGCCCGCGAGCGCGAGCCCGCGCCGCCACCTCCCGCCCCGACGGCTCCCGCGCCGCCGCCCCCGCGGCTGCACTGAAGAGCACCCCCTGCGCACGCGTGGCGCCCGCGGGCCCCGGGCACCCGGGTGGCATGGAGACCGATCATCGCTTCACCGTTCCCGCCGACGTCGAGCTGGTCCGGGGCCCGGGCTCCGAGGAGCCGGCCCTGAGCCCGGACGAGGAGGAGCTTCCGGGCATCGCCGACCGGCCGGAGCGTCCCTCGTCGCCCGATCAGGACGAGGAGGAGGAGGGGAAGCCCGACGGGCCCGAGCCGGATGACGACCCGGCCACCGCCGGTCGGGGCTGACCGCACGACGACGGCTCGATGACCCGCCCGAGATGTCGGGCGGGTCATCGACCGGCCACGTCGACCCAGCCCTCAGCCGGGTGACGACCCCGGGCCGGGGCGGTCGGGTTCGGGACCGTCGGCGCCCGCATCCGCATCGGACTGCGGTCCTTCGTGCGCCGCGTCGCCCACGGCGGATCCGGTGTCGGTGACCCCGAGCTCGTCCCCGGCTTCCCGGGCGTGGTCACGCACCGTCTGGGCCATGTCGCCGGCGGCGCCGCGCGCCGCGTCCGCTGCTTCCTGCACGGTGTCGCGGCCGTGCTCGGCTACGGTCTCCGCGGCCTCGTGCGCCTGCTCCCCCACCGCCTCCTTGACGGGGGCGAGGTGCCGGTCCTCGGCCTTCGTGTTGGGGATCAGCAGCCCGGCGACGAAGCCGACCGCGATGGCCCCGACCGCGAAGCCGAGCGGGTTCTCCTGGGCGACGGCGGAGACCCGCCGGCCCTGCTGCCGGACGTCCGCCGCCCCGGGGACCGCGTCCTGCGCGACGCCCAGCCGGTTCTTCACCCGGTCGACGCCGTCGCTCACCTTGTCGCGGGCGCGAGCCCCGACATCGGTCTTGTAGGCGAGCGCGTCGACGGTCTCCCCGAGTCGCTCGCGGGTCTCCTCTATGTCCTGGCGGATCGTGCCTGCTTCGTGGCCCATTCCATGTCCTCCTTCATGCTCTCGGGTGCTTGTTGAGGGACGAGCGGGGTGGCGGCGCGCAGGCGCGCGCGGCCGACGGCGGCCTCGACCGCGGCGATCGCCGCGAAGAGGCCCGTGGTGATGAGTCCGGCCAGCCATGTCGGCATGGCGGTGTCGAGCGCGGCGACGACGGTGACCATCAGCGCCACGAGCGCGACCAGGGCCGTCGCGCCTGCACCACCGAGGAGGCCGGCCCCGACGCCGGCGGCACGGCTCTTCTGCTGCAGCTCGGCGCGCGCGAGTGCGAGCTCCTGGCGGACGAGCAGGCTCGTCTCGCGCGAGAGCTCGGTGAGCAGCTCCCCGACGGGACGTTCCCGCGGTTGCGGAGCGGATCCTGAATCCGTCATGGTGCGTCGGCCGGCGGGGCGGCGTACGCCGGTGTGGATGGCCCCGGCGCCGCGGGCGCCCCGGTCGGGAACCCCGCTCCCGGCGCGCCATCGACCGCGGCGTTCGACGGGGGGAGCGCCCGCGGTCGGTCGCTCCCGGTGCCCGGGGACTCCTGATCCGCGGAGGTCGAGCGCCGGCCACCGCTGGAGGCGCTCAGCAGTCGGGACGCGGCGAACCCGAGCGCGAGTCCACCGACGACGACGGCTGCGGGGTTGCGCCGTGCGTAGGCCTCGGCGTCGCGGATGAGACGGTCCGCGTCGGCCTCGGTGAGATAGCGACCGGCGCCGTCGACACGTTCGGCGGCGTGCTCCACGAACCGGGCGGGGGCGTCCCGCCCCTCGCCGCGGAGGTGCTCGGCGACCGCGCGGGCGTCCTGCGCACCCTCGCGCAGACGGCCGGCGGCGTGGGTGGTGCGATCGTCGATCTCGCTGCGGGCCCGCTCACGCGCCTGCTGACCGACGTGGGCCGCGGTCTCCTGGGCGGCGTCGGCGCCGGCGCGGAGCTCGTCCTGCAGGTGCTCCGCAGGGGAGTCGGTGGATGGGGGTGACACGGCATGGACCTCCTCGGTGGGAACGGAGCTGCGGCGGGTGCCCGTGACGCTCGAGGCCCAATCACGACGGTTCGAGGGTTTGCGCGCCAACGGTTCCGGCGAGGCCAAGGGGACGACGTCGCCGCTGCGACGCCGGCACATCACCACGTTGGGAGTCCTCCCATGGACACCGCCACCACCCGACGCATCGAGCTCGAGCTCCTGCGTCGCTACGCCGAGCACGGCGACTTCGCCGCCCGTGACGAGGTGATCGAGCGCACCATGTCGCTCGTCCACTTCGTCGCCCGCCGCTACGTCGACCGCGGCCTGGACTACGACGAGCTCGTGCAGGTCGGGTCGATCGGCCTCGTGAAGGCCGTCGACCGCTTCGACCACCGTCGCCAGCACGCGTTCGCGAGCTTCGCGATCCCGAACATCGCCGGCGAGATCCGCCGCCACTTCCGCGACCACGGACAGGTGCTGCGCGCGCCGCGGGACGTGCAGGAGAAGGCGGACATGCTGCGGACCACGACCGACCGCCTCGTCTCGCGTCTGCAGCGCCAGCCGTCGACGGACGAGGTGGCGCTGGCGGCGGGCATGACGCTGCGCGAGGTCCTCGACGTGCAGGCCGCGGTGCATCGCAGCCACGCCGCGTATCTCGACGAGCCCGTCCGCGAGGACGAGGACGCGCAGTCGCGGTTGGACCGCCTCGGCACGATCGAGGAGGGCTACGAGCAGGTCGAGGCGCGCGCGGTCGCCGCCGACGGGCTCGACACGCTCCGAAACCGTGAGCGACGCATCGTCGCGCTGCGCTTCGACGAGGGGCTCACGCAGACGGAGATCGCCGAACGCGTGGGCATGTCGCAGATGCACGTGTCGCGGCTGCTCCGCCAGGCGCTCGACGACATCCGCGAGGTCATCGAGAACCCGGCGCTGGGCGCGTGAACGCTCCCCAACCGGGGGTGTCAAGACCGAAACGGGACACCGTCCGGGGACCTCCCGGGCGGTGTGGGAGCCTCGAAGGGCGTCACCCGAACCCAGCCGCGGCCGACCGGGTCGCACTCGGGACACCCACGCATCGAGGGGAACGACATGGACACCGCCACCACCCGGCGCCAGGAGCTGCTGCTCCTGCGCCGCTACTGCGACACCGGGGACTTCCGTGCCCGCGACACCGTGATCGAAGGCGCCATGCCGCTCGTGCACACGGTCGCCGCCCGCTACGCGAACCGCGGGGTCGACCACGAGGAGCTCGTGCAGGTCGGTGCCGTCGGCCTCGTGAAGGCCGTCGACCGCTTCGACCCGGACCGGGGACTGGCGTTCTCGAGCTTCGCGGTCCCGAACATCGCCGGGGAGATCCGCCGATGGTTCCGCGACCACAGCCACGCCCTGCGGCTCCCGCGCGACGTGCAGGAGCACGCGGACGAGCTGCGCCGCCACGCGGATGCGCTCGCCACCGCGCACGGACGGCGCCCCACCATCGCCGAGCTCGCACAGGCCAGCGGGCTCCCCGCCGCCGTCGTGCTCGAGGTCCAGGCCGCCGTGCACGAGGTCCGCGTCGCCTCGCTCGACGCCGCGGTGACCGAGGACGCCGACGCCGTCGCCCGGGTCGACACGATCGGGACCGTCGACCACGGCTACGAGGTGGCCGAGGACCGGGCCCTCGCCCGGACCGGCCTCGCCGGGCTGCGGGAGCGCGAGCGTCAGATCGTGCGGCTGCGCTTCGAGGACGGACTCACGCAGTCCGAGATCGCGCAGCGCGTCGGGATCTCGCAGATGCACGTCTCGCGGCTGCTGCGACGGGCGATCGCGGACATGCGCGCGACGCTCGACGCCGACGCCGGCTGAGGACTCACCGTCTGCCGCTTCCCGCGATGGACCGTCGTCGCCGCTCGCGCAGACCCATCGGATGCATCCGTCACGGAACCCTCGACGACACCGCGGGAGGGTCCGACTGCCTGGCTATCCCACGTCCGTGCGCTCGGGCCGCGTCCCGCCTCCCCGGGCATCCGCCGGCAGGGCACCCGGCGGTTTGCCTGCGGCGCGCTCGGACACCCGGAACGGATGAGCCTTCCCCGATCTGTCCTGCTGCTCGCGCTGTGCGGAGGGGCGGCCGCCGCGCTCGCGCAGCGGCGGCGCGGTCTCCGCGACGAACGACCGAGCCCTGCCGGACCGCCGCCCGCCCCGTCCCCCGCCCCCGCGCGGGGTCCGCGGCCCGCGCCGCAGCCGGGCACGTCCGGCGACGATGCCCGGCGCGACGAGACGCTCGAGCAGTCGTTCCCGGCGAGCGACCCGCCGGCCAGCTACTGACCCTCGTCTTTCTCGCCGGTCACCGCGGCGGCGAGCGACGCCGGCAGCAGTCCCGCTGCCGCGAACGCCCGCAGCCACGGCACCATCGGCCAGTGACCCCACGTCCGCTGGAAGCGGACGGCGTTGGCGACGACGGCAGCGGCCCGGTCGTACGGGACGCCGCCGCCCTCGTGGTGACGGTGGACGACGTCCGCGGCAGGCGCCCAGTGCAACGGCACGCCCACTGCGCGGCAGCGCCACGCGAAGTCCGTGTCCTCCGCTCCGTAGCCGCGGTACCGCTCGTCGAACCCGCCGACCTCACGCACGACCGTCAGGGGCACGCCCAGGGCCACGGTCCAGGCCAGCCCCCAGTCCGAGCAGGGGATCGGCGACCCGTCCCCGACCGCGGGGGCACTGCGAGCCGGGTGCTCGCGAGGTGCCCCACGATCGGGCGGCTCGTAGAGGACGCGCGGCAGCACGACGCCGTCCGTGCGTCGGACCGCCGCCGCGAGAACCGCGACGGTGCCCGGGCGGACCGTGCAGTCGACGTCGAGCAGCAGCGCCACGCCGGTCGGCGGAGCGGCGGCGAGCGCTGCGTTGCGCGCCGCCGCCAGCGGCAGCGGCTCCCCCTCCCGCGTGCCGGGGACCTCGACGACCTCGGCGTCCGGCGCCGCCGGACGCGGGTCGGGTCCGCCCATCCACGCGACCACGTGGCGGGCCTCCGGAGCGTGCCGGCGCAGCGATTCGTGCTGGGCGGCGAGATGCTCGAGGCGTCCGTGCACGAGCGTGCACACGACCACCGGGTCGCGGCCGGACGCGGCCGGAACCCGCCGCGCGGGGCGGTGTGCCACCACCGCGCGGGCGAACGGGACGGCGCCCTCCGGGTCGAGCAGCTCGGGCGCGCGGCCCGGGCCGCGGGCGACCGCGTCGCGCAGCACCCCGGACCAGTCGGCCACCGCCGGATCGGGGACGTGCAGGGCGGCCCCCGTCGCGTGCAGCCGTCGCGCCTTGTCCCGTTGCTCGCCGTACGGACGGTCGTCCGCGACCACCACGAGGGGCCGGCCGGTCGCGGCCGCGTCCATGACCGCGTTGTGTCCCGCGGCCACGACGATCACGTCGGCGCGGCGGAGCACGGGGCCGGGGTCGTCCTCCCAGGGTCGGTGCTCGACCCCCTCGGGCAGGACCCCGCCGGCGGGCCCGAGCACGACCATCGGGCGCCCGGGCTCCTCGCGTGCCACGCCCCGCGCGGCGCTGGCGATCGCGTCCCCGCCGCCCCGGCCGCCGAGCAGCACCACCGTGCCGTCCCCGGGCGCCGCCGCCCGCGCGCCGGGCGCCAGCAGGCTGAACCCGCCCGTCCAGGTGGTGTGCGACGCCCACGGGTCGGGCTGCCCCTCGTCCAGCCAACGGGGCCACGGGGCGAGCAGCCGCGCGGCCGCACGGTAGGCGTGACGGTGCGCCTCGTCGTCGCGGTCACCGTGCTGGCGCACCACGAGGACCCGGGCTCCCAGCAGTCGCCCGAGGAGCGCGACCTCCACGGACACGTCGACGACCAGCGTCGCGGGGACGTGCCCTGCCAGGAAGGTCGCGATCTGCGCCATCCGCCCGGCGAGTCCCGGGCTGTCGAGCGGAGCGTGGTGGGCGAGCCCGGGCAGGACGGCACTCGACCCCAGGCCACCGTCGTCCAGCGGCAGCGTGAGGACCTCCGCGAACGGATGCCCGCGCGGCGGGCGGCTCGAGCTCAGGAGCGCGACCGGCTCGTCGAGGGCACGGGCGAGTGCGGTCGCGCGCCGGAGGTGCCCGCTGCCGTGGTGATGGGCGTAGTAGGCGATCACAGGCCGCGGTAGCAGTCCTCGTAGCGGCGGACCATCGCGTCCACCGTCCACCGCCGAGCCGCCTCTCGCGCGCAGTGCGCGCGATCACACCGTCGGGCGCGGGCGATCGCGTCCGCGAGCGCCGCCGGGTCGCCTGGGGTGGCGAGGGCGCCGGTTCGTGCGTCCAGCAGCTCCGGCAACGCGCCTCGGGCGAACGCCGCGACCGGGGTCCCGCACGCGAGTGCCTCCGCGACGACGAGCCCGAACGGCTCGTCCCAGGCGGGCGTCACCAGGCAGACGGCACGCGCGGCCACGAGCTTCGCGAGCTCGGCGCTCGTGCGATGCCCGAGCAGACGATCGACGGGGCGCAGCAGCGGCGCCACGCACGTCTCGTGGTACTCGCGGTCGTGGACGGGTCCGGCGATGTCGAGCGGCAGCCCGGCCAGGTGCGCCGCGCGGAGCGCGAGATGCGGGGCCTTCTCGGGCACGATGCGACCCATCCACACCGCCCGGTCGAGCACCGGGCCCGGCCGCGGTCGCCACGTCTCGGTGTCGACCGCGTTGGGGATGACGGCGCAGTCGGGCACGGTCGCCTGCCAGGCCGCCGCATTGGCCTGCGAGACGCTGACGTACGCTCCGTGCTCCCGAGCGGCCGCGTGGGCGCTCTCGAGCCACGGCGTGGGCGGCGTGTGCAGCGTCGTCACGAACGCGCAGGACAGCGTGCTCGCCATCGCCACCGGCAGGTAGTGCAGCGCGTTGTTGTGCACGACGTCGAGGTCCTCACGCTCACGCAACCGCAACATGAGATGCAGATAGGCATGGTGCTCCCCCATGAACCCGTCGGCGAGCATGCTCGGGTCCCGACGCGCGGCCTCGGACAGGTCCAGGCGCGTCGCGCGCGCGCAGACGGGCTCGACCCCGAGCCGCGGATCGCTGTCGGCGGACGCGAACACCACCACGCGATGCCCGCGATCGCGCAACCCGCGGGCCAGCTGCGCCGTATGGGCCTCCAGCCCGCCCGCGAAGGGCTCCCGCAGCGCGTGACGCGCGGAGGCGATGATCCCGACGGAGAGCGGCCGATGCACGGCGGCCCGGATATCCGGCCCGTCCGGTCCCGAACGCGAACCGGGCGCGCAGGCGTCCGGGACGGCCCGGCGTCGCCGTCCGTCGCGTTTGCTGCGTCGGACACCGGGCACCCGGCCGCCATGAACCGCATCGTGTACCTGACCGCGCTCGGCATCGCCGGTCCGTCCCACGTGCGCTGGGACGACGTCCGCCGCATGCTCGTTGGGCGGTAGCCCGTGGCCACGAACGAGACCGTCGTCGACGCCACCGTCGCGGAGACGTTCCGCGTCCTCAGCACGGCGCGCCTCTACCCGGAGTGGGTGGTCGGCGCGAAGGCGTACCGCGGCGAGGACCCCGGCTTTCCCGCCGTCGGCACGCGCCTGCACCACACCGTCGGCATCGGACCCCTGACACTGGACGACAACACCGAGGTGCTCGAGCTGGACCCCGGCCGGCGGATCGTGCTGCAGGCGCGAACCAGACCGCTGGGCACGGCGCGTGTGCAGCTGCGGCTGGAGCCGACCCCCCGGGGTACCCGGATCGTGATGGACGAGGGGCCGGGGGACGCGGTGAGCCGCCTGGTCTTCAACCCGCTCGCCGACCTGCTGCTGCGCGGACGCAACGTCGAGGCGCTGCGTCGCCTCAAGCGCATCGTCGAGACGCAGTCCCGCTCCGGCACGCCCGCGGCCTGACCCGTGACGGGCACCGAGCGGTGCGTCGTCGTCGGCAGCGGTCCCAACGGTCTCGCCGCCGCGATCCGCCTCGCGCAGGCCGGCCGCCCGGTCACCGTCCTGGAGGCCGCCGACCAGCCCGGTGGGGCGGTCCGCACCCAGGAGCTGACCCTGCCCGGGTTCCGGCACGACACGTTCTCGTCGGTCTACCCGGCGGCGGCCGCCTCCCCGGTGTTCGCCCGCCTGCCGCTCGCCGCCCACGGCCTGCACTGGGTGCATCCGGCGGCGTGCGTCGCCCATCCGTTGCCCGACGGCTCCGCCGTCGCCCAGTATCGCGACGTCGCGCGGACCGCCGCGTCGCTGGACGCCGTCCATCCCGGGGACGGCGAGCGCTGGGCGACCTTCGCCGCCCCGTACCTCGACGCGATCGACGGCGTTCGGCGCACCATGCTCTCCGGGTTCCCACCCGTCGGCGGCCCGCTGCGGCTGCTGCACCAGGCCGGCCCGGCGCGGCTCGCGGCGTTCGCCCGGCAGCTGCCCGAATCGGCGGTCGGACTGGGGCACCGGCTGTTCGAAGGGGCGGGATCCCGCGCGTGGCTCTACGGCGGCGCGATGCACGGTGACACGCCGCCACAGGGCCGCGGCAGCGCCATCGCCGCCTTCTACCTCTACCTGCTCGGCCACGCCTCGGGATGGCCGAGCCCCCGTGGCGGGGCGGGAGCCCTGTCGGACGCGCTCGCGGGCGTCCTGCGATCGCTGGGCGGGGAGATCCGCTGCGGTGCCGAGGTCCAGCGCATCACGGTCGCGCACGGCCGGGTCACGGGCGTGACCGCCCGGGGTCTGGGCCACGTGCGCGCGTCGAGCGTCGTCGCGACGGTGATGCCGCACGCGCTGCTGCGCCTCGTCGACGCCGATCTGGGGCGTTGGTACGGGGGCCGGTTGCGGGCCTACCGCTACGGCGCCGGGACGGTGAAGGTGGACTGGGCGCTCGACGGCCCGATCCCGTGGAGCGCGCCGGGCGCGCGCGAGGCGGGCACCGTGCACGTGGCCGGGGACGAGGAGACCTTCCTCGACGCGGTCGAGCGCGCAGCCCACGAGATGCCCGCGCGCCCGTTCCTGCTCCTGGGCCAGCAGTCGCTGGCGGACCCGACCCGCGCGCCCGAGGGCCACCACACCGCCTGGGCCTATACGCACGCACCGACGCAGGCGCTCCTGGCCCCTGGCACGCTGGAGCAGCACGTCGCCCGGATCGAGGCGATGGTCGAGCGGTTCGCCCCCGGGTTCGGCGACCGCGTGCTCGCCCGGCACGTCCTGGGACCACGGGAGCTCGAGGAGCGCGACGCGAACCTCGTCGGCGGCGACGTCGGCGGCGGCAGCTATCGCCTGTCGCAGCTGGTGTTCCGCCCGCTGCCCGCGCTCGACCCGTACCGCACCCCGGTCCGCGGGTTGGTCCTCGGCAGCGCAGCGACCTTCCCCGGCGGAGCGGTCCACGGCGTACCGGGCGATGCCGCGGCCCGCTCGGCTCTGCGGAGTGGACCATGGGTGCGCTGACGCCTGGCGTGCACCGCGCGCCGATGCGGGGCCGCGACCGACCGGAGGTGCCCTCCGGGGTCGGGGCGGCGTTCGGTCTGCGGCACGGGCTGGTGGGGATCGGCGGCCGGCTCGTGCCGCCGCCGTCGACCCTGCCCGAGGCGGTGCTCGCGCTCACCGCGACCGACGGCGCCCGCGTCGCGCGGCGCCTCGCGCGGTTCGCGGCGCTCCCCCTCGGAGATCTCGTGTGGACGCGAGAGGGCGACGGGGCGTTTCGCGTGGGGCGCATCACGGGCTCGTGGCGCTACGTCACGGCTCCGGCCGCGGACCGATGCGGGATCCATCACGTGCGGCCGACCGAGTGGGCCCCCCGCGCCGTCCCGCACGACGCCGTCCCGGCCGCGGTGCTGGCCGCCTTCGCGCGTGGCGGGCTGAACCTGCAACGCATCCGCGCCGCCGACCCGGCGGCATCGGAGATCTGCCGGCGGCGCGCGGGCGGCGGCGTCAGTTCGTGAGCGCGATCGTCCACGTCAGGACGGTCGCGAACGACACCCAGAGGGCGTAGGGCACGAGCAGCACTGCTGAGCGCGGGGCCGGCCCGCGCAGACGCACGGCGAGCGTGACGGTCGTCGCCAGCAGCACGACCACCTCGATGCCCGCGAGGACCGGCGCGTGGCCCTGGAAGAAGATCCAGCTCCAGGCGACGTTCAGCACGAGGTTCACCGCGAACAGCAGGTGCACGGGCCGGAACGCCGCGGTGCCCGCGGTCGCGCGGGTCGCGGTGATCCCGGCGACGGCGATCAGCACGTAGAGGACCGTCCACACGATCCCGAAGACGGGACCCGGCGGCTGGAACGGTGGCAGGTCCAGCCCCTCGTACCAGGACGATCCGGTGTCGGAGGCGAGCCCGCCGGCGAGGGACACGGCGACGAGCGCAAGGGCCCACCCGACGACGACGGTCGGTCCGGCGGGCCGGGCACGCAGGGGCGCGGTCACGGGAGCGGTCGACATGGGTCGGGTCTACCCGGCGGGCGCCGCCGCGACGCGCGCCGGTGCGGCCCCGAGCGTGCCACCGAGCACGGCGTGGTACAGCTCGTGGTGCGCGCGGGCGAGGGCTCGGCGCTGGCGGGCACGCGCCACGCGGTCCGCCGGTCTCGGCGGGCCGTCGGCGATCGCCCGCCGCAGCGCATCGTCGAGCGATGCGACGTCGAGGCCGTCGTCGTCGTGGCCGTAGACCGCGCACGGTCGTTGCTGCGCGTAGTACCCGCACGAGGGGGCGACGACCGCGGTGCCCAGGTCCGCGCACGCCTCGAGCCAGCCGCTGTGCGTGCCCCACGCGTACGGGAGCAGCGAGACGTCGAGCCGCTCGAGATAGTCCCACAGCTCCTCGTCGTCGAAGTACGGGTGCTCCACGAGGTCGACGCAGTCGTAGGTGTCGCGCAAGGCGCGCAGCCCCTCGGTGACGTCCGGCCGGAACGCGGCGGTGCCGGGCTCGACGACCTCGTCGTGCAGGTCGATCCGCAGACGCACGCCGGGCACGCGAGCGATCGTCGCCGCGGCCGCGGTCGCCACGCGCAGGACGGCCATGTTCGGCCGGACGCTCTTGGCGTGGAGGCCCACGACGCGTCCCGCGCCGGGCCGCCGGGCGCGTCGGGGTCGGTCCAGCGGCACCACGTGCGGGTGCGGCAGCACGAGGGCGGTCCGGCCCCAGCGGCGCCGGAGCTCGGCGGCCGCCCCGGGGGTCAGCGTCACGATCGCGGCCGCGGCCCGGACGAGCGCATCGAGCTGGGCGTCGTGCAGCGCCCGGTCGTCGTGGTGCGGGTTGCGCAGGTCGTGCACGGTCAGCACGAGCGGGACGGCGAGCTCGGCGAGCGTCCGCCCGAGCTCGGCCAGCTCGGCGGGACTGCGGCCGTCGAAGCCGAAGTGGACGTGGAAGACGTCGAAGGCCGCCCGGTGTTCGCGGACCCATTGCGGCAGGAGCATCTGCGGCGGGTACCACGGGACGGGACCGGGGCCGGTCGCCCGCTCGGGCAGGCGTCGCACGAGCGGCGGCTCGTCCGGGGCGTCGAGGTGCCGCACGTACACGTGGGTGGCCGGGACCGAGGCGACGCGCAGGGGCACCGGGCGCTGCGGCGACGTCGTCACCGCTCGTCCCGGTCGGCCGAGCCGGGCTCGGCCTGCCGACGGTGCATGGCGGCCTTGACGCGGTCCGGGAGGACACGGGACGCGAGTGCCTGCGCCCTGGTGGAGAGATCCCCGGAGACGACCCGCTCGTCCCCGTCCATGAGCGCGGCGTAGCCGTCGGCGGCGACGGTGGCGGCGTCCGCCTTCTCCCCCGCCCCGACCTGCGTGTCGAGCATGTCGGCCCGGGCGAAGAACTCGGTGTCCGTGGGCCCGGGCATCAGCGCGGTGACGGTGACCGCGGTTTCGCGGAGCTCGTCGCGCAGGGCGAGCGCGAAGGACTGGACGAACGACTTCGAGGCGTTGTAGACGGCCTGGTAGCTGCCGGGCATCGTCGCGGCGATCGACGAGGTGAAGAGGATCCGCCCGTGGTCGCGCCGGACCATGTCCCGGGTGACGTGCTTGGCGAGGTGGACGGTCGAGCGGACGTTCAGATCGACGATGCGCAGCTCGTCGGCGAGGTCCGTGCCGGTGGCGAACGCGCCTCCGGCGCCCGCGCCCGCGTTGAGGGCGGCGATGTCCAGGCCGCGCCCCGTCTCCCGCACATGCCGCACGAGCAGGTCGACGTCCTCGTCGCGGGTGAGGTCCAGTCGGGGTGCCTCGACGGTCCCGGCCCCGGCGGCCTCGACCTCGGCGCGGGCGTCGTCGAGCGCGTCGTCCTCGGCGGTGATGACGAGGTCGTAGCCCTCGGCGGCGAGCAGGAGCGCGAGCTCGCGGCCGATGCCGGAGGAGGCGCCGGTGACGAGCGCGAGAGGACGGGTGGGGGTGGTGGCCATGACCGCACCGGCTGTCCACCTCCGGCATCGGCAAACGCGACGGGCGCCGCCGCTCGAGTGCGCAGGACCGCGACCACGGGCTATGCTGGGAGCATGGGCCAGCGCGACACGGGCGCGCACACGTTCGACGTCACCGTCGGACGCCGACGCGCCACCATCCGATTCGATCGCGATCTCGACCTGTCCTGCGTCGCGGCCGCCGATGGCGCCGTGGACGAGGCGTTGGCGGCGTCGACTCCGTCCGTCGTCGTCGACCTGACCGGCGCACGGTTCCTCGACTCGACCGGCGTGTCCGTCCTCCTGCGCGTCGCTCAGGCGACGCGGGCCCGGGGCGGCCGGACGGTCGTGGCGGCGGAGGCACCCGGGATCCTGCGGGTCCTCGCGATGCTCGGGCTCGACGACGAGCTTCCCGTCCGCGCGGACGTCGCGGCGGCCGAGCGACTCGCGGACGGCTGACCGTGGCCCGGCGGGCCGCCGTCGTCCGGGAGCTGTTCCGGCTGCTCGAGGAGGACGGCATCGACGCGGTCATCAGCGCGACGCCCGACGACGTCGTCTGGACGCCACTGGGAGGTGGTGGACAGCAGTTCGTCGGAGCGGAGATCCGCGACTACTTCGCCGCCCAGGCGGCGGCCGGGTCCGCGCAGACGCACAGGCTGTACGAGCTCGAGGTCCACGGCGAGGCGATCGTCGCCCGCGGGGCCGTCCACCTGCACGCTCCCGAGGCGCACCAGGCGTTCCAGCCGACCTGGGTCTACGAGTTCGAGGGCGAGCGACTGCGGCGTGCGACCGGCTATCCGACCTACCGCGACGCGCTCGCCGCCCTCGAGGGACGTCCGCGATGAGCGCTCCGACCGGGAGCACCCTGCTCGCCGCCGCGTTCGCGCTCGCGCAGACGGGACTGGCCCACGTCGATCTCGACGGGAACGTCATTCGTGCCAATGCCGAGCTCGTCGCGCTCACCGGTCTTCCCGCGCACTCGGTCATCGGACGTCCGCTGGACGAGGTGCTGCCGGACGTCCCTCCCGGTACGACGAACCTGCTGCCCGAGGCGGAGCCGCTGCAGGCGGCGGGCACCGATCCCGACGGTCGACGCCGGGACCTGCGGATCTCGGCCCTGCCGCTGCCCGACGCCACAGGGACCACCGTCGGCCATCTGATCGGCGTCGCCGACGTGACCGAGGCGCTCGCGGACGCTCGCGGACGGCGACGCCTGGTCCGTCAGCTGTCGCTGCTGGCCGCGATCGGCGAGCTGCTCGACGACGAGCTGGACGAGGCGGCCACGCTCGCAGCCGTCGGTCGAATCGCCGTCGAGCGGCTCGCGGACTGGTGCGTGGTCGCGATTCCCGGCGCCGACGGGAACCTCCGCTGCGTTCACGCCGCCCATCGGATCCCGGGCCGGACCCGGCTGCTGCGGGAGCTCGTGCGGTCCTTCCCCGGTGCGCCGCTCTCCGCGGTCGAGATCGACGAGGTGCACGCTCGCGGGCGTCCACTCCTGCGCACGTCGTTGCCGGACGCACCGGTCGAGGCACCCCAGGCCCGCGAGCTCCTCCACGCGCTGGAGCCGCGGTCCGCGCTGGTCGTCCCGGTGCGCGCGCGTGGCGAGACCCTCGGGACGCTCACGCTCGTCAGCGCGCGGCCGGCGCGACCGTTCGACCGCGACGACGTCGCGACGGCCACCGAGCTCGGACGGCGTGCCGCGTTCGCGCTGCAGGCGGCGCGGCGGTACGGCGCGAGCGGGCGCGCGCTCGCCCGGGCGGAGACCACGGTGGCGCTGCAGCAGCACGCGCAGCGGTCGCTGCAGGCGGACGTCAACCGCCGCCAGATCGTCCAGGACGTCTCGCAGCTGCTGCAGGACGTCCGCGATCCGCGCCGCGCGGTGACCGGCACCGCGGAGGCCCTCGTGCCGTGGATCGCCGACCGCGTCAGGGTCACCGTCCAGGCGCCGACGCTCGGTGCCCTGGAGCACGAGACCGGGGCGCCGGAGCCGTCGCTCGGAGGCGCCGTTCCGATCCGTCGCGTCCATCGCGCCCGAAGCGGCACGCGCGTGACGGTGGAGGTCACGGGCGCGTGGTGGACCAGCTCGGGCGCGCCGGACGACGAGGACGCGCGCCTGCTGCAGGATGTCGCGGAACGGCTCGCGGCCGCCTGCCTCGCCGCCGACCTCTACGCGCAGCAGGCGGCCACCGCCGCGACCCTCCAGGGTGGGCTGCTGCCCGCGGAGCTTCCCCGCGTCCCCGGCATGTCGCTCTGCGCCCGGTACGCGCCGGCCGGCGGCGGGGCCAGCGTCGGCGGGGACTTCTATGACGTCATGCCGCTCCCCGACGACGAATGGCTGTTCGTGGTGGGGGACGTGTGCGGCAAGGGCGCCGCCGCCGCCGTCGTCACCGCACAGGCCCGCCATACGCTGCGTGCACTCGCGCCCGGGGCGCCCGCCCCGGCGGACGCGCTTCGCGCGCTGAACGGCGTGCTGCACCGTGAGCGGACCGACGGCCGCTTCGTCACCGCGTGCGCCGTGCGCGTGCACCCGGTGAAGGACGGACGGGCGCGCGCGGAGGTCGCCTGTGCGGGTCACCCCGCTCCCGTGCTCGTCCGCGCCGACGGTCGCGGCGACGCGGTCCCGGCGGACGGGCAGCTGCTCGGCGTCCTCGACGCCGTGCGGCTGACGCCGGTGGAGCTCTCGCTGGAGCGTGGTGACGTCCTGGCCCTGTACACCGACGGCGTCTCCGAGGCGGACCCGCACGATGCCGTCGAGGCGGCCGAGCTCGCCGCTGCCGTGGCGCCCGCCGCGGCGGGCGGGCCGTTCGGGGTGGCCGGCGCGATCGAGCGGCATGCCCGCGACCGGGCGGCCGGCGGTCAGCTGCCGGACGACGTCGCGGTCCTCGCGTTCGCGCTCGACCGGTGAGCGACCTCACGCCCGGGCCTGCGCGGCCCGCCACGCGAGCTGCGCGGCGTCACCGACCGCGGTGACCGCGTAGACGGCGGCCACCGCGCGGGTCGTGTCCGGCGCCCGGTGCAGACCGATGACGAAGCCGGCCGCGACCCAGTGATCCAGGCAGTAGGGGCACAGCAGCAGCTCGCCCAGCGCCTGCCGGACGGGCCCGTCACGGCGCGGAACCTCCGTCGGGTCGCCGTCGGGTCCGGCGTGCCGGGTGAACGGGCGACGCATGACCGTCGTGACGTGCTCGCGCGTCACGAGGCGGCTGATCTTGAAGGTCGCTGCCCCCAGCAGCGCGACGTCACGCGCCTGCAGCTCGACGGAGGGACCCGCGCGCCCGGCGAGCGCCCCCCCGACGACCGCGAGCCCGGCGAAGGTGGCGGTCAGGAACGCATAGCCCCGCAGCGGCGGAGCGGAGGCGGGATCGGGGAAGGGCTCGTGCTGGGCCATCCGCGGCGGCTACCCGCCGACGGATGACGCAATCACGCCTCGCGCAGCAGTCGCTCCGGCGCCTGGGGCTCGGCCATCGCGCGGCGCATGTCCTGCAGCGCCTGGCGTAGCAGGCGCGAGACGTGCATCTGGCTGATGCCGATCCGCTCGGCGATCTCCGACTGGGTGAGGCCGTCGTAGAAGCGCAGGTGCACGATGCGCCGCTCGCGCTCCTGCAGGGCGCGCATGCCGCCACGGAGCGCCTCGAGGTCCTCGACGCGCGCGTAGCCGGACTCGGTCTCGCCGTGACGGTCGTGGCCGCTGGCGTCCTCCCCGATCTCGCGGTCGAGGCTCTGCACGTCCTGGCGCTGCTGCGCGACGAGCGTGTCGAGCACCTGGTCCATCGTCATGCCGGCGGCCTCCGCGAGCTCGGCGGTCGTCGGAGGGCGCTGCAGCGTGCCCTCGAGCTCCTGACCGGCCTTGTGCAGGGCGGCGGCGCGCTCCTGGATGTCGCGCGGGAGCCGGACCGTGTTGCCCTTGTCGCGGAAGTGCCGGCGGATCTCGCCGGCGATGTTCGGCACCGCGAAGGAGGTGAAGGAGATGCCGCGCGACGGGTCGAAGCGGTCGACCGCCTTGACGAGGCCGACGGCGCCCGCCTGGACGAGGTCGTCGTACTGCTCGCCCCGGTTCTGGTAGCGCCGGGCGACGTGGTGGACGAGCGGCATCGTGCGCTCCACGACCGCGTCACGGGCAGCGAAGTCCCCGTGCTCGTGGTAGCGACGCAGGAGGTCCTGCTCACGGGCCCGGCCGTGTCCGCGGGGTGCTGCGCTGGTCTCGTGCACGTCGTCGCTCCAAGGGTTCGGTGGCCTTCTGGCGCTATTCCACCCGGACGTCCGGGCGAAACCCCGGCGGGTCGGATGCCTCGTTTCGCCGACACCGGGCACACTGCATTCCGTGGAGTCCCGCACCGCCTTCGAGCTGACGCTCCCGGCACACGCCGACGCGATCACCTGCGTGCGGCATCTGCTCGAAGGTCTGGAGGGTCGCTGGGACGTCACGCGCGAGCAGCTGGACGACATCCAGATCGCGACGATCGAGGCGTGCACGAACGTCGTCATCCACGCCTACCGCGACCGCGAGCCCGGCCTGCTCGAGGTCCATGGCGGCGTCGACGACGGGCATCCGACGATCGCGGTCCGCGATCACGGCACCGGGATCGTCCCGCGGACCGACTCCCCCGGCCTCGGCGTCGGGCTCCCGCTGATGGGCGCGCTCACCGACGACCTGCACATCGGCGTCGCCCCGGACGGGGCGCACGAGGTCCGCATGCGCTTCCCGCGGCGGCCCGCGTGACCGACCCGACCATCTCCCGCGCGCGCCTGCAGGTCGCGTGCGGCCCGCTCGCGGACGCGCTCGTGCCGCGGTTCGTGCGGGCGCTCGCCGCGCACACGACGCTGGGCATCGATCGCGTCGAGGAGGCCGTGCTCGTCGGCGAGGCGCTGGGCCGACACTGCGAGGCGGTCCTGCCCGGCGGGTCGCTGGAGCTGGCGGTGCGGATCGTCGACGGGGGCATCGAGCTGCTCGCGGGGCCGTTCGACGCAGGCGTGCCGCACCGGCTGCTCGACCTCGACGCCGGCGACGGTCGCGTGCTCGCCGGTCTCGCGGCGACCGAGGTGCGCACCGGCCGCGACGGCCGGCAGCGCCTGCACCTGCGGGTCGTCTGACGCCGCCGGACCGGCCGGGCCCGGCGGACGTCGAGCGCGCGGGGTCAGTCGCGCGAAAGGCCGGCGAGCAGCTCGCCCGCGCTATTGGCGTCGACCTCGCGGGCGAGGTCCGCCTGGGCGACCATGCCGACCAGCTCCGTGCCGTCGATGACCGGAAGACGGCGGACCCCGTGGTCGATCATCGTGCGGATCGCCTCCTCGATGCCGTCGTCGGCGCCGATCGTCACGACCTCGTCGGAGACGAACTCCCCGAGGGAGCACTGCGCCGGGTCGCGCCCCTCGGCGACCAGACGGGTGACGATGTCGCGGTCGGTGACGACGCCGACGAGCCTGCCGTCCGTGCTGCAGATCGGCAGGGCGCCGACGCCTTCCGACGTCAGGGTCCGGGCCGCGATCTGCGCGGTGTCCTCGGTGGTGACCGACGTCCAGTCGGACGTCATCACGTCGCGGGCGATCGTTGCCATGGTGGGCCTCCTCGTGGAGTTGATGGATCGTGCGGACCCGGCGGCTACCCACACGGGATCGGCCGAAACGACGGCGGTTCCCTCCGGGACGCACGGGTACGCGGGAGCGGCGGGCATCCCGCCCGACCGACAACGAGGAGCGACCCCAGATGGCGAAGTCCGACCCCACCCCCGCCCGCGACGCGCTGATCGCGAAGTACCTCGACGAGGCGTTCGGCAAGGAGCAGCAGCTCGAGACCGCGCTCGCGGCGCAGATCCGCGTCGCCGACCGCAAGCAGCTCAAGGAGGGCCTGCAGGAGCACCTGAAGGTCACGCGCGGACAGTCGCGGGCGCTGAAGAAGCGAATGAAGCAGCTCGGCGCGGAGGCGAGCGCCGGCCCCGACCTGCCCGGCCCGGACGTCCTGTCGGAGGTCGCGTCGGTCGCGACGTCGGCGGCCAACCGGGCGGCCGCGGCCGCCAAGGGCCCGGTCCAGGCGCTGCGCGGCACGAGCCCGATGGACAACGATCTCCGCCTCGTCCGCGACGCGCTCTGGAACGAGGCCGAGGAGATCGCCCACTACGACGTGATCGAGGCGGTCGCCGAGAAGCTCGGCGACCGCGACACCGCGAAGCTCGCGCGGTCGCACCGGCGCGAGGAGGAGAAGATGCAGCGGCTGCTGCAGCGGCAGATCGGTCCGCTCGTCACGGCCGTGACCCGGGCCGAGGTCCCGGCCGCCGAGCGGCGCGCCGTCACGGGGCGAACACGATCTTGAACGCCCCGTCCTCCTTCTTCTGGAAGGTCTCGTAGGCGGCAGGCGCCTCCTCGAGCGGGACGCGATGGGTGGCGAACGACTCCGTCCCGAGCGGGTCGGCGTCGTCGCAGACGAGCGGCAGCAGGTCGTCCATCCATCGCTTCACGTTGGCCTGGCCCATCCGGAGGGTCAGCTGCTTGTCGAAGGCCTGGAGGAGCGGGATCGGCGTCGCCATCCCGCCGTAGACCCCGGAGAGCGAGACCGTGCCGCCGCGACGCACGATGTCGATCGCGGCATGCAGGGCGGCGGTGCGGTCCGTGCCCGCGGTCTCCATGACCTTCTCGGCGATCCTGTCGGGCAGGAGTCCTGCGAGCGTGTGCGCCGCCTTGCCGACGGGCGAGCCGTGGGCCTCCATCCCGACCGCGTCGACGACCGAGTCCGGGCCGCGGCCCCCCGTGACCTCCCGGACGGCGTCGGCGAGGTCGCCGTCGTGCTCGCTGATGTCGATCGTGCGGACGCCGTGCCCGGCGGACCGGCGCAGGCGGTCCTCGACGAGGTCGAGGCCCAGCACGTCGTACCCGCGGTGCTGCGCGATGCGGGTGGCCATCTCTCCGATCGGTCCGAGCCCGATGACCGCGACGGTGCCGCCGTCCGGCACGTCGGCGTACTCGACGGCCTGCCAAGCGGTCGGCAGGACGTCGGAGAGGAACAGGAAGCGGTCGTCCGGCGGACCGTCGGGCACCTTCACGGGACCGTAGTGGGCCTGCGGTACGCGCAGGAACTCGGCCTGGCCGCCCGCCACCTGCCCGTAGAGCTTCGTGTAGCCGAACAGGTCGGCGCCGGTCCCCTGGTCGTGGTTCTGGGTGGTCTCGCACTGGGTCTGAAGCCCGTCGTCGCACATGAGGCAGTGCCCGCAGGAGATGTTGAACGGGACGACGACGCGGTCGCCGGGGGCGATGTGGGTGACCTCCGAGCCGACCTCCCGCACGATGCCCATCGGCTCGTGACCGAGGATGTCGCCGGGTTGCAGGAACGGCCCGAGGACCTCGTACAGATGGAGGTCGGAGCCGCAGAGGCCGCTGGAGGTGACCTCGATGATCGCGTCGGTGGGGTGCTCGATTGTGGGGTCCGGGACGGTGTCCACTCGGACGTCGCGCCGGTCGTGCCATGTGAGTGCTCGCATCGGCGGCGGCTACCCGGGTAGTCGGCGGGCATGCGAGCGATCTTCCTGAACGCGACCCTCAAGCCTTCTCCCGAGCCGTCGAGCACCGAGGAGCTCTGTCGCTACGTCGCGGACCGACTCGCCGAGCATGACGTGACGTGCGAGCACATCCGTCTCGTCGACCGGCGGATCGATCCGGGCGTGGTGTCGGAGGCGGTCTCCGACGGGGACCACTGGCCGGGGGTTCGCGAGCACATCCTCGCCGCGGACATCGTCGTCTTCGGCACCCCGACCTGGCTCGGGCAGCCGTCGAGCGTCGTGAAGCGGGCCCTCGAGCGGATGGACGCGATGATCGCGGAGACCGATGAGGACGGAGTGCCGGTGCTCTTCAACCGGGTGGCGGGCGTCGTGGTCGTGGGCAACGAGGACGGGGCGCACCACTGCATCGCGGAGATCGCCGGAGCGGCGATCGACCTGGGCCTGACCGTTCCGGGCCAGGCCTGGACGTACTGGAACAAGGGGCCCGGCCCCGGCGAGGAGGAGTACCGCACGACGGGGGACCGGGAGTGGACGCACAGCACGGGGGACGCGATGGCCCACGTGCTGGCCCACGCGGCGCGAGCCCTGAGCGCCGCACCGATCCCGAAGCCGCCGAACGCCTAGGCCCGCCTCGCCGGCACGTCGCGCGCGTGCTCGGCGTGCTCCAGCGGGTCGACCGCCGGGCCCTCGAGCACCGCGCCACGCGTGTCGAAGCGCGAGCCGTGGCAGGGGCAGTCCCAGGACCGCTCGCTGTCGTTGAACCGCAGCTCGCAGCCCAGGTGCGTGCAGGTGGCGGAGCAGAGGTGCAGCGTGCTGCCGTCCTCGTCGAGGTACGCGGCGACCTTGCGGCCCTCGCGACGCACGATCCGCCCCTGGCCGGGCTCGAGGTCCTCCACGGCCGGGGCGCGCAGCCGCGTGCGCAGCGGGTCGCCGATCATGCGCCGCGCGACGTTCGCGTTCTCGCGCACGAACCGCGGCCCGGCGGCGATGGGACGTAGTCGGTCGGCGTCGAACAGGCCCGCCCACGGGTGGGTGCGACCGTGGATGCGCTGGGCGAGGACCATGGCCGCGGCGGTCCCGTTCGTGTACCCCCACTTGCGCAGGCCCGTCGCGACCCACAGCCTGCGCGACGCGGCCCAGTAGTGGCCGACGTAGGGGAGCCCGTCGACGGAGTGCAGGTCCTGGGCGGACCAGCGGTGGCGGACCGCTCCGACGCGGAAGCGCTCGCGACCCCAGGCGGCGAGCTCCTCGAACGGGGCGTCGTCGGCGCGACGCTGGCCGGACTTGTGGCCGGCGCCGCCGACGACGAGGAGGTCCTCGCGGTCGCCGGGGATCACCCGGACCGAGCGGGTCCGGTCCCCGGTCGCGTAGAACATGCCGTCGGGCAGGCTGCCGGACGGGGCGGCGAGCGCGACGGCGTACGAGCGCTCGGCGGCGAGCCGCGCGAAGTACCCGCCCCGGTCCAGGAACGGCGCGTGCGTCGCGACGACCACCTGGCCGCAGGTGACCTCGGCGCCGGTCGCGAGGGTCACGACGCACGGGTCGGCCTCCTTGACCCCCGTCGCACGGGAGCGCTCGTGGACGGCGCCCCCGAGCTCCTCGACCTCCGCGGCGAGCGCGAGCAGGTATCGGGTGGGGTGGAACTCGGCCTGGTGCAGGACGCGCAGCCCGGCGACGGCCCGGAACGGCTCCGGGACCTCGGCCGCGTCGGCGACCGGCAGGCCGGCGCGTCGGGCGGCGTCGGCCTCGCGCTCGAGGTCCTCGCGCCAGTCCGGGTCCTCGGTGAAGGTGTACGCGTCGCGGGCGCGCCAGTCGCAGGCGATGGCGCGGTCGCGCACGTGGTCACGCATCCACCCGAGCGCGCCCTCCTGCGCCTGCGCGTAGGTGCGGGCCGCGTCGCTGCCGTGCCGGCGTTCCAGCTCGTCGTAGGCGAGCCCGTGGGCGGACGTCACCTTCGCGGTGCTGGCGCCGCTGACGCCGCCGCCGACGCGGTCGGCCTCGAGCACGGCGACCCGGACGCCCTCGCGGGCGAGGAGCAGGGCGGTCGTCAGGCCGACGATCCCGGCGCCGACGACGGCGACGTCGACGCGCAGGGGCGCGACGAGCGCCGGTCGGGGCGGGATCGGGTCGAGGGCGGCGAGCCAGGGGGACCCGTGCGGCCCGGAGGTGGTCGTGGTCATGCCGGGCGGCTACCCGGGCGTGCGAGCGTCAGTCCGTCGCCGGGGTGCTGCCGCGCTCGATCTCGAGCACCGTGTCGAGCGCCATCAGCTCGAGCACGCGCAGGACCGCCGGGGTCGGCGCGCGGAGGATCAGCCGGCCGCCGTCGGCGAGCCGCTCGGTGCGGAGGTCGAGGATCACGCGGATGCCCGTGGAGTCCACGAACCGCAGCTCGGAGAGCTCGAGCACCAGCGCCGTCCCGCGTCCCCCGTCGCCGATCGCCTCGTCGACCGCGGCGCGGAGCCTGGTCGTCGTCGCGAGGTCGAGGTCGCCGGCCAGGCGCAGCTCGACCTCACCCTCCCGGGGCGCGGCGGCGGTGACGGAAAACCAGACCTGAGGACCCACGACACGTTCCATGCAAGCGCACCTCGCCCGCGGTCGTGCGAACTGAGACGCCGTGCGATCCGAAATGTGACAGGTCCAGGTTTCAGGCGCCAGGTGCGTGGCATGAGGAGCGTCATGACGGCTTCCGACCGCCGCGACGTCGTGCGCAACCGCTCCGCGATCCTCGACGCCACGATCTCCCTCCTGGACGACGGCGAGACGCCGACCGCCGGGGCGGTCGCGTGGCGCGCGGGCGTCGCACGCGCGACGGTGTACCGGCACTACCCGACGATCGCCGCGCTCGTCACCGAGGCGGAGGAGACCCGCGCGTCGCAGGTCCGCCGGCCCGCCGCGGACGCCCCCTCCCCCGCCCCGCTGGACATCCCCGCCCTGCTGGACCGGGTCGCCCCGCCCCAGCTGCCCGAGCAGATCGTCGGCGAGGCGCAGCGCTACAGCCGGGCGCGCGCGGTCGCCCTGTACCTGGTCGACATCGGCGGGACGCGGCTGCTGCGGGCCGCGGGCTCGCTGGAGTTCCCGGAGGAGATGGTGGTCCGGCTCGCCGCCGGCCCCGAGATCCCGGCCGAGGGCATCGAAGCGCTGCACGAGGCGGTCTCCGCGACGCTGCCGTCGGTCACGATCGCCCCCATGGTCGTGCGCGGCCGCGCCACCGGCGCGCTGCTCGCGCTCGACGCGCAGGACGCCGGCCTGCTGCAGGAGATGGCCCGGCACGCCGGGATCGCGCTGGCGATGAGCGAGCCGTTCAGCGACGTGATCGCCGCGTCCCGGCGCCGCAAGGAGACCACCGCCGCCGCCGAGACGCAGCAGCTGTGCCTGCCGCCGCGGCTCGCGCGGCTGTCGGGGCTGCGCCTCGCCGGGGACGTCCTGCCCGCCTACGAGAACGGCGGCAACTGGTTCGACCACGCCGAGAACCAGGACGGGGCGTGGATCGCCGCGGTCGACACGCTCGGCTCGGGGGCGCGGGCGGCGGCGACGAGCGCCGTCGCGCTCGGCGCGCTGCGCGCGGCGCGGACCGTCGGCTCCACGCCGCGGGACGCGATCCAGCACATGGACGCGGCGATCCGCAGCATCGGCGGCGACGAGGTCCGCTGCTCGGCGTTCGTCGCCCGCTGGCACGCCACCACCTCGACGCTGTTCTGGGTCGCCGCCGGCGACCTGCACCCCGTGCTCGCCGACGCGGAGGGCCGGCTGACCACCCTGCGCGACCACGCGCTGCCGCAGCTGGCCACCGACCCGCTGCCCGAGACGATCCCGACCTCGCACCGGGTCGTCCGGCCGGACGAGCGCATCCTGCTGCTGTCCGACGGCGTCAGCGGGCTCGACGGCGCGCCGCTCTCGGCCGCGGCCCTGCGCGAGCTCGCGCGACGCTCCCGCGGCGCGAGCCCGGCGCGTACGCTCAGCCTCATCCAGGGCGCGATCCGCGACGCCGGCGGCGAGGACCTCGACGACGACGCGATGATCGTCGTGCTCGCCCCCGCGAAGGGCACCCCGTGAATCCATGTTTGCCGGGCGTCGCGCCGGGCACACCCGCGGTCGTGGCCACCGCGCACTGCCCACACTGCCTGCTGCCGATCGGCGACGACGCCGACGGCCCGTTCCCGGCCCAGCGGATGCGCTGCCCGCACTGCCGGCTGGGGATCGCCGCGGGCCGTGCCCGCACCGACGTCGACCCCGCGACGGTGAGCTCCGGCAGTGCGGCCGGGGTCCTCGCCAACGCGGCGCGGCGCGAGGACGCGGAGGCCGCCGACCCGCTCGTGGTCGCCGAGGCGCTGCGCACCGTCGCGGCTCGCGTCGAGGTCCCCGTCGCGCGCCTGCGGATGCTCGACTACGAGCGGCTCAGCGCCGCCGACGCGGAGCTCCCGGCGCTCGGGTCCGTGCTCGCGTCGGCGGGCAGCTGGAAAAAGGCGCGACAGGCGGCGGCCGACGCGCTCGCCGCCTCAGACGGCTGAGCGCGCCCCGTCGCGCCACTGCACGAACGGCTCGTCGTGCACGCGGTCGAGCAGGTCCGGCAGGCCGTCGACCACGAGCGCCGCGCCCGCCTCGCGCAGGCTCGCGCATCCGAACCCCGCCGCGTCGACGCCGATCGCGGGCATCCCCGCGTCCTGCGCGGCGAGCACGTCCCACGGACTGTCCCCGATCATCACGGCCGCCTCGGTGCCGAGCGTACGCCACGCCACCTGCAGCAGCGCGCCGTCAGGCTTCGTGGCGTCCACGTCGTCTGCCGTCGTCCATCCCGCGACGAGATCGTCGGCGTCGAGGAGGTCGAGGTAGTGGCGCACCTCGTCCTCGGACGCAGAGCTCGCCAGGACGACCGGGGCACCCTCGCGGGCGAGTGCGACCAGCAGGTCCCGCGCGCCGGGCAGCGGCCGGACGGTCGGCAGGTCGATCGCGAAGAGCGCGTCGTGCGAGGCGCGCAGGGCGTCACCGTCACGGGCCTCGCCCTCGGCGCCGATGAGCGCCTCGACCAGCTGGTCGCCGCCCATGCCGACGTGCCGGTGGGCACGCGCGGCGGATACGTCGTGCCCGAGCTGCGCTAACGCGCGCTGCCAGCAGACGGCGTGGTGGTGCACGCTGTCCACGAGCGTGCCGTCGACGTCCAGGGCGACCCCGGCCCGGCGGCCCACCTCAGCCGCCCGCCTCGTCGGGCGTGGCCTCGTGGCCGGGGCGGCCCGGTGTCCGGCGGCGCTCCTTCATCTCCGCCTCGTGGACGTGGCGGACGCCGCCGGTGAGCTCGTCCCGCACGCGGCGCTCGTGCTCGCGGAAGAGCGCGTAGTGGCCGTCGTCGAACTCCTCGACGAGCTGGAAGGTCCAGCGGCCCGCGAGGACGTTGTGCCCGACGAGCTCGCGCTCGAGGTCGTCGGCGAGCGCGTCGCGGCCGTCGGCGCGCAGCAGCTCGACCACGTCGTCCAGCGCGAGGTCGGAGGACCCGGTGAGCTGGTGGAAGGCGTACAGGTGCCCGCGGGCGCGCTCGAGCGTCTCGAGCGCCTCCGTCATCCGGCCGGCAGCCTCGACGGCGTCGTCGGAGGCGCCGGCCGGACGGTGCGGGAGGCTCATCGCCGCCTGCGACGGACGCCGACGACGACCCCTGCCGCGACGGCGGCGACGATGCCCGCCCTCGCTGGGTCGCCCGCGATGCGCCGGCGAAGGCCACCCGGATCGGGCGTCGCCTCGCGCACGTTCTGGAGCTTGTCGGCCGCCCGCGCCTTCACGTCGGCCTTCGCGGCGAGCTGCTCGACGGTCTCCGCGAGCTCCTCGCGGGTCTCCTCGATCTGCTCGCGCGCCTCCTCCACGGTCCGGGCCGGGGAGGGCGTGGGGTCCGGGGTGCTCATCGCTGCGCGGCCTCCTTGAGGGTGTGGACGTCGGTCCGGGCGCTCTGCACGGCCCGCTCGGGCGCCGGGGGCACTGCGCGCGCCACCTGCCGGCGGCCGGCGAGCGCGAGGCCGGCGGCGGCGAGCAGCAGCGCACCGGCGACCGCGAGCGCCGCCAGCCACGGCTCGACCACGGTGGCCAGCCCCAGGATGGCCGCGGCGACGAGCGCGCCGAGCGCGAACAGCGCGACGCCGGACGCGCCACCGACGAGGCCGGCGCCGATCCCGGCGCGCCGTCCCTTCTCCTGCAGCTCGAGCTGGGCGAGCCGCAGCTCCTGTCGCACGAGCGTCGAGGTCTCCTGCGAGAGCTGGCGGACGAGCTCCGCGGCGGACGGGGCGGGATCGGCGGTGTCGGACGGCATGGCCCCCGTATCGCCGGGGCGGCGGGCGGCAAACCCGGGTGGGGTGAGGTGTGTCACGCGCCCGACCGGGTACGCGCAGCACATGGATCCCCAGCCCGACGCCGCCCGCGCGGCCGCCGCGGCGGCCATCCCCGTGCCGATCCCCGGCTACGACGACCTGCACGCGTGCCAGATCCTGCCGCGTCTCGAGGCGCTCGACGCCCGGGACCTCGCGCGGATCGAGGAGCGCGAGCGCGCCGGGCGCGCGCGACCGGACGTGCTGGCGCGCGCCGAGCAGCTCCGTGCGCGGCGCGAGCACGAGCGGCGACTCGCGCGCTGAGCGGCCGAGCGCCCACGGATCGGCCGCTCGCGGCGCGGCGGCGTGGCGTGCCGCGTCCGGGGCGGCGCCGCCGATAGGCTCGCCCGCGTGCTGCGCGCGGAAGCCGTCGAGATGGTCCTCCCCGACGGTCGCCGGATCCTCGGCCCGGCGGGGCTCGCGGTCGTCCCCGGCACCCTGACCGGCCTGGTCGGGCCGAGCGGCTCCGGCAAGACGACGCTGCTGAAGATCCTCGCCGGGATCGTCGAGCCGACGGCCGGATCGGTGTCGCTGGACGGCGACGAGGCCGTCCGCCGCACCGCCGATCTCGGCTACGTGCCCCAGCGCGAGACCGTCCACCGGCGGCTCACGGTCGCGGAGGCGCTGCGCTACGCGGCGCGCCTGCGCCTGGACGAGAACGCCGACGTCGAGAAGCGCGTGCGGCTCGTGCTGCGCGAGCTCGACATGGTCGAGCAGGCCGACACGCGCGTCGGGGACCTCAGCGGCGGTGAGCGGCGACGCGCCGCCTGCGGGATGGAGCTCGTGGGCCATCCGCGCGTGCTGCTCCTCGACGAGCCGACGAGCGGCCTGGACCCCGTCCTGGAGCGGCGGCTGATGCTGATGCTCCGCCACCTCGCCGACCAGGGCCGCGCGGTCGTCGTCTCCACGCACGCCACCGCGAGCCTCGACCTCTGCGACCAGGTCGCGGTCATGGACCGCGGGTCGCTGTCGATCACGCGCAGCGCCGACACCGCGGTGGACGCGCTGCGCCGCGCCGCAGGCGGGCAGGACGAGGCCCCGGACGTGCCCGCGCAGCTGGACCCGCCGCGCAGCGGCGTCGCCCGGCGGGGCTTCTGGCTCGAGTACGCGGTGCTCGTCGCGCGCTACCGCCGCACGCTCGTCCGCGACACCCGCACGCTGCGGATCCTGCTGCTGCAGGCGCCGATCATCGGCCTGCTGCTCACCCTGCTCTTCCACGGCGGGGCGTTCGACCGGCCCGGCGGCGAGCCCGCGAACGCGGTCATGGTCGTGTTCCTGCTCATGACCGGCGCGATCTGGCTGGGGATCACGTCCTCCTGCCGGGAGATCGTCAAGGAGCGCGGGATCATCGAGCGCGAGTTCGACGTCGGGCTGCGCTCGGACGCGTACGTGCTCGCGAAGGCGACGGTCCTGTTCGCGCTGACCGCCGTGCAGACCCTGCTGATGGTCGCGGTCCTCCTGATCGTGCACCGCCTCGACGTCGACGCGGGCGACATCCTCGTGCTGGTCGGCCTGCTCGTCCTGACCACCTGGGTGAGCGTCGGGCTCGGCCTCGTGGTGTCCACCCTCGCCCGGTCGGTCGACCAGGCCGCCGGCGTCGTGCCCCTCGTCCTCATCCCGCAGCTCGTGTTCGCGGGTGCAGTGATCCCGCTGGAGCGGATGCCCGGGCTCGCGAACGGCCTCGCCCAGGCGGTCTACGCGCGCTGGGCGTACGCCGGGCTCGGCTCGACCATCGACCTGGACGGCCGCATCAGCTCGACCCCGGGCGCGGTCGAGGCGCTGGGCTTCGGCCGCACGTTCTTCCGCGTCGAGGCCGGCGCGAGCGCCGCCGCGCTGCTGTGCTTCCTGATCATCCTCCTGATGGCCGCCGGCTTCCTGCTGCAGTGGCGCGCCCAGGAGGAGGAAGCCTGATCAGGCCGCGCCGCCCGGCGGCAGGCGCACCACGGTGACGAAGAAGTCGTCGATCTGCCGGACGACCTCGATGAACCGCTCGAAGTCGACGGGCTTCGTCACGTAGGCGTTGGCGTGCAGGTCGTAGGAGCGCAGGATGTCCTCCTCGGCGCTGCTGGTGGTCAGCACGACCACGGGGATCGACCGCAGCGTCGGGTCGGACTTGATGTCCTCGAGCACCTCGCGGCCGCCGCGCCGCGGCAGGTTGAGGTCGAGCAGGATCAGGTCCGGGCGGGGCGCGTCGGCGAACGCGCCCTCGCGGCGCAGGAACGCGATCGCGTCGACGCCGTCGGCGACGACCGAGAGCCGGTTGCGGACCTTGTTCTCCTCGAACGCCTCCCGGATCATGAGGACGTCCCCGGGATCGTCCTCGACGAGGAGGATGTCGATGATGTCGATCGGCTCGGCGGTCATGGTGTGGGCTCCTGGTCGATGGGGAGGGTGAAGCGCAGGGTGGTCCCCGGTCCCGGCGCGGTGGTGTCCAGCCAGATGCGACCGCCGTGGTGCTCGACGATCTTGCGGCACAGCGAGAGGCCGATGCCGGTCCCCTCGTAGGCCTCGCGGGTGTGCAGGCGCTGGAAGATCACGAAGATCCGCTCGGCGTACTCCTCCTCGATGCCGATGCCGTTGTCCGCACAGGTGATCTCGTGCATGCCGTCCGCGACACGGGCGGAGAGGACGATGCGGGGCGGCACGTCGGGGCGACGGAACTTGATGCCGTTGGCGACGAGGTTCTGCAGCAGCAGGGTCAGCAGGCCGGGCTCGCCCTGGACCACGGGCAGGTCGCCGACCTCGATCCGCGCCCCGGACTCCTCGACGGCGGCGGCGAGCGCGAGCTGCACCTGCGCGACGACGGCGGTCAGGTCGACGGCCTCGCGCGCGTCGGTGAGGCGCCCGACGCGCGAGAACGCGAGCAGGTCGTTGATGAGCGTCTGCATGCGCCGCGCCCCGTCGACCTGGAACTCGAGGTACTGGTCGGCGCGCTCGTCGAGCTGCCCGCCGTAGCGGCGCTGCAGCAGCTGCCCGAAGCTCGCGATCTTGCGCAGCGGCTCCTGGAGGTCGTGCGAGGCGACGTAGGCGAACTGCTCGAGCTCGGCGTTGGACCGCTCCAGGGCGTGCTGCTGCTCCTGCAGCTCCTCGTTGGCGGCGCGCACGCGGTCGACCTCCAGCACGATGCGCTCGCGCATCGAGTCGACGTCCTGGCCGAGCCGGCGGATGTCCGCGAGGCCCGCGACCGTGACCGGCGCGGCGAAGTCGCCGTCGGCGACGATGCGCACCTGGCGGCCGAGCCGCCCGAGCGGCGCGGTGAGCCCGCGGCGCAGCCCGACCGCCGTGGTGACGAGGCTCAGCAGCAGCAGGATCCCGAAGCCGTAGACGACGCCGTTGACCGTCCCGGCGTTGTCGCGCAGGTCCGTGCGGGCGGCCGTGCGCACGCGCTGCAGCTCGGACTGCAGGCCGCGCAGCGCGGCGCGGACGCGGTCGAACCGCGCCTTGCCCTCGGTGACCGTGGTGACCTCACGGCTGCCCGCGTCGCCGCGCCGGGCGGCCGCGATCGCCGGTCGCGCGTAGGTCTCGCGCCAGCGGTCCGCGGCGGCGAGCACGCGGCGCAGCGCAGCGGCGGCCGCCGGATCCCCGATCTGGCGGATGCGCCCGGACAGCCGCTGCTGGGCGTCCCGCTCGGCGCGCTCGCCGCGACGGAACGGCTCGAGGAACGACTCGCGCGCGGTCAGCACGTAGCCCCGCACCCCGGTCTCCTCGTCCAGCAGCGCCACGGTGAGATCGCCGCCCGCGACCCGGGCGGGATCGACGCGGTCGACGAGCTGCACGCGCGCGTCCTGCAGGCCGTTCAGGGCGAGCGCCCCGACGACGAGGAACAGCACCGCGACCGTGGCCAGGAGCGTCGCGGCGATCGCGAACGCGCGCCCGGTGGTCAGGGTGCCGCGCCGCATCAGCCGACCGACACCAGGAGCGCGGCGACGTCGTCGGTCAGCGGTCCGCCGTTGCGCTCCTCCACCGCGGCGACGAGCCCGAGCAGGTCGTCGCGGTCCCGCGGCGGCTGCGCGTCGACGAGGCGCGCCAGGCCGGTCTCGCCGAGCCGCCGCTCCCCGCTCCCGTGCGGGTCGTCGAAGCCCTCGTAGAGCCCGTCGGTGAACAGCAGCAGCGACCACGACGCCGGGAGGGTCAGCGCGCTGGCGTCCCAGCGGGTGACGAAGCCCGTGCCCAGCGGGGGCTGCGCGCGGGCGGCGAGCTGCTCGGCGGCTCCCGGCCCCAGCAGCAGCGGGCGGGGATGGCCGGCCACCCACGCGCGGGCGGTGCGATGGTCGGGCTCGACGGCGAGCATCAGCGCGGTGGCGAAGATCGTCGGGTCGTGCCGCTCGCACGCCAGGACCCGGTCGAGCACGGTGAAGGTCTCCTCGGTCGGGACGCCGCTGAGCACGAGCGCGCGCCACGCGATCCGCAGGCTGGCCCCGAGCGCCGCCTCGTCGGCGGAGTGCCCGCAGACGTCGCCGATGAGCAGCAGCAGGCGGCCGTCGTCGGTCTCGACCGCGTCGTAGAAGTCCCCGCCGAGCACGCCGCTGCGCCGCCCGGGACGGGATGCGGTGTGCACGCGGACCGCCGGGTCGCGCACGAGCGGCGTGGGCAGCAGCCCCCGCTCCAGGCGCGCGTTCTCCAGCGCGGCGATCTCCGCCTCGCGCAGCGCGGTGGTGGAGCGCTCCGCGGCGCGGCGCTCGACGGCGTAGCGGACGGCGCGCAGCAGCAGCGGGCCGTCGACCGCTCCCTTCACGAGGTAGTCCTGGGCGCCGTGCGACAGCGCGGTGATGCCCTGGTCGGCGTCGGCCAGGCCGGTGAGCACGACGAACGCGGCGTCCGTCAGCCGCTGGAGCGCCGCGAGCCCGTCGAAGCCGCGGGAGTCCGGCAGCCCGAGATCGAGCAGGACGCAGTCCGGTCGCGCGGCGGTGAGGTGCGCCTGCGCGTCGGCGAGCGTGCGGACGTGCGTGACCGCGTGACGGCTGCCGGCGAGCTCGAGCTCCTCCTGCACGATGAGCGCGTCGCCCTCGTCGTCCTCCACCAGCAGGATGGCGAGCGCGCCGTCGACTGCCGGTTCCCGGACCTCGGACACGCGCCAACTCTGTCACACCGCCCCGGCGGGACGGGCGGTGACTCAGACCGGGCGGTACGGGCCGTTCTCGGCGGCGTCGAGCGCGTCGAGCGCCGCGGCGACGGAGTCCACGACCCGCAGCGTCTCGAGCAGGAGCGCCAGCTCGAACATGCGCAGCACCGGTCCCTGCGGGCAGACGACGACGAGGTAGGTGCTGCGCGCGACCGCGCGGCGGGACGCGTTCAGCAGCACCGCGAGACCGGTGGAGTCGATGAACGTCGCGTCGCTGAGGTCGACGATGACGTTGCGTCCCGGCGACTCGGCCCGCAGGACGTCCGCGAGGCGCGGCGCCGTGGCGAGGTCGAGTGGCCCGGAGGCGCTGACGAGCACCCGGTCGGGGCGCAGGGCTTCGGCACGCACGTGCATCTGACACCCGACGTTATCCGACGGACATCGCGGCCGGGCAGACTGACCGCGTTCCCGCCGCGGACGTGGCGCGCGAGCCGTCTACCGACCGGGGCCGAGCGCGATCACGGCCCGGTCGTCGGTCACGGGGCCCTCGAGCGCGTTGCCGTGGCGCAGGATCGCGGCCGTGACATCGACCGCCCCGGTCGGCACGCCGCGCAGCAGCTCCGCGAGCCGCTCGCTGGCCTGCACGCCACCGCCCAGCGGCTCGGAGACGCCGTCGGAGAAGAACGCCACGACCTCGCCGGGGCCGAGCGTGACCTCGGAGTCGGTGAACGTCGGCGTGTCGGTCGCGCCGAGCAGCGTGCCGGGCGCACCCTCGACCCGGGCGTCGCCGCCGTCGCGGAGCACGACCGGCGGCGGGCTGCCCGCGAGCGCGAACCGCACCCGCAGGCCGGCGCCGTCGGCGGGGCCGAGGACCTGGCCGAGCGTCAGCGCCGAGTACCGGCGCCGGTCGGGCACGTCCAGCAGCATGAGGTTCACGAGCTCCAGCGCCTGCGACGGCGACGCGCTGAGGCGCGCGCAGGCCCGCACGGTGTGCCGCACGAGACCGGTGAGCGCGGCGGCGCGCGGCCCCTTGCCCGTCACGTCGCCGAGCACGACCCCGGACGTGCCGTCGGAGAACACGACGTTGTCGACGAAGTCGCCGCCGACCGCGAGGCCCGGCCCTGCCGGCTCGACCTGCGCGTCGACGTCGAGCCCCTCGATCGCGACGGGGCGCAGCGGCTCGAGGCTCTCGCGCATCGCGCGGATCAGGCCGCGCTCGGCGAGCCGTCGGCCGACGCGGGTCAGCGCCTCGTCGGTGCGCTCGACGAGCAGGTCGACGGCCGAGCGGTCGTCGACGTCGTCGGGGGTCGTGTCGAGGACGAGGCTGCTCGTCGGATGATCGGCGTCGTGGATGACCCAGGTGCGGTCATCCTGCTCGATCTCCCCGTCGGCGAGGTCGACGACCGACGCCGGCCCGAGCAGGTCGCCGACGGCGCCGCGCAGCGCGCGCAGGACCGCCTCGCGGCTCTCGGCCCGGTCCATCGACGCGGTGCCCGCGGCCACGATCGCGATGCGGCGACGCTCGCGCTCCGCGCGCCGCCGTGCCTCCTGCTCCAGCGCGAGGCGCGCCCCGGTGTTCTGCTGCTCGGTGACGTCGATCTGCACGCCGACGAAGCGGGAGATCGTGCCGTCGTCGTCGCGCACGGGAGCGATGTGGACCTCGTTGAGGAACTCCTCACCGGAGCGCCGCACGTTGCGCAGCGTCACGGACACGCTGCGCTGCTCGCGGATCGCCTCGGTGATCTCCGCGACCGCGGGCTGGTCCCGGTACTCGCCCTGCAGGAAGCGGCAGTTGCGCCCGAGGGTCTCCTCGAGCGGGTAGCCGGTCACCTCGGCGAAGCTGCGGTTGGCGTAGACGATCGGGTTGTCCGGCAGCCGCGGGTCGGTGAGCACGAAGCCGGTGCCGCTGAGGTCCAGCGCGCGCTTGAGGACGTTGAGCTCACCGCCGACGCGCGCGTGCTCGACCTGCAGGCGGGCGTAGTGCTCGGCGAGCACGAGCCGGACCTCGACCTGCGGGATCGTCGACTCGCGGTCCGGGAGGACCCAGACGTCGGAGGCCCCGGCGCGCAGCAGCGCCGACAGGTACCCGTCGGCGGCGCGCTGGACGGCGACGATGACCGCCTCCTCCCCGCCCGGCGTCATGCGGATCGTGCGGACCGCCTCGACCCCGGCGTCGTCATCGACCCCGACGACGAACAGCGGCGTCCCGACGGTCGCGGGCAGCAGCGTGGCGAGGTCGTCGACCTCGCGCACGGCGTGCCCGTGACGCTGCAGCTCGGCCGTGACCGCCCCGCGACGGTCGGGATCGGCGTCGAGGACGATCGCGTCGCGCTCAGCCATCGACCAGGTCCAGCTCGCCGTCGACCTGCGCGAGGTCGAGGACCGCGCGCACCGCCGCGCTCGGGGCCAGCGTCAGCGTGCGGCCCTGTCCCCGGAACTCGGCGGTGCGGTCCAGCAGGAGCGCGAGACCGGAGCTGTCCATGAAGGGGACGCCCAGCAGATCGAGCACGACCTCGGGCGCGGTGACGCCGTCGAGATGGTCGTCCAGCGCCCCGACGCCCGCGAGGTCGAGGGTGCCGCGGACGGTGACCCGGGTGCGCCGGGAATCGTCTTTCTGCTCGATGCTGAGTTTCTGCGCCTCCACACGTGGAACTATACGTCCCGAGAGATGACTCCCTGGACCGTGGAGAGGGCGTACGCGCCCACCGCCGATTCGATCGCCGAGGCCCGCGAGATCGCGGACGAGGTGCGCCCGCCGCTCGGGCCCCGGGACACCTTCGCGCTGCGCCTGCTGCTGTCCGAGCTCGTCACCAACGCGATCCGTCACGGCCGCACGACGCCGGACGCGCCCGAGGTCAAGGTCCGCCTGGTGCGCGACGAGCAGACCCTGCGCCTGGAGGTCGAGGACGCGGGCGGGGGCTTCGTCGTGCGGCCGCGCACGCCCAACCAGCACCGCGGCTCCGGCTGGGGCATGCACTTCGTGTCGAAGCTGGCGCGCCGCTGGGGCGTCGAGGGTCACGGCCGCACGCTCGTGTGGGTCGAGCTCGAGCTCGACGAGGCCGGCGAGCTCGTGCTGCCCGCCGGCGAGCCGGACCTGCTGCCCGACGCCTGAGGCGCCGGGCCGACGGACGGCCGGTCAGCCGCCCGAGACGACCGCGAGCATCTGCTCGACGTCGGTGACCTTCACGCGCGGCCGGCCCTGCGCGGCGCCGCCGGCGCGCTCGTGCGCGTCGAGCGCCTGCCAGCCGTCGAGGTCGACGACCGTGGCGACGCGTTCGCCCAGCAGCGCGGCGAACGCCGCCCCGTCACCCGTGGGCGCGGCGAGGTGTCCCGCGGCGTGGTCGGCGAGCAGCGCCTCGACGGTGTCCCCGGCGCAGTGCTTGTTCGTGCCGATGACGCCGGACGGTCCGCGCTTGATCCAGCCGGACACGTAGACGCCCGGGACCTGCGCGCCGTCGGTCTCGGTGACGCGGCCGCCGTCGTTGGGGATGACCCCGGCGGCCTCGTCGAACGGGACGCCCGGCACGGCCCGGCCGTGGTAGCCGATGGCCTTGAGCACGAGGCCGGCCTCGAGCTGCTCCTCGTCACCGGTCGGCCGGACGACGGTGCGACCGTCCATGCCGGTCTCCAGCTCGTTGCGTCCGATCGTGATCGCGGTGACGCGGTCCTCCCCGTGGAGGGCGACCGGCGAGCCGAGGAACCGCAGCACGATCCGGCGCTCGGCGCCCGACGGCTCGCGGGCGGCGAGCTCGCGCAGCAGGCCGAGCGAGACGCTGCGGCCGTAGCCGCGCGCGTCGCCCGCACGCGGCGTGGCGACCTCCTCGTCCAGCGCCGACGCGGGCTCGACGGTGACGTCGACCCCGGGGAGCGCCATCAGGGCCAGCAGCTCCGGGCTCGTGAAGGCGGCCTGCGCGGGGCCGCGGCGGGCGAGCACGACGACCTCGCGCACGCGGCTCTCGCGCAGGGCGGCGAGCGCGGTGTCGCTGATGTCGGTCGCCGCGAGCACGTCGGCGGGGAGGGTGAGCATGCGGGCCACGTCGAACGCGACGTTGCCGTTGCCGACGATCACCGCGCGCTCGGTCCCGAGGTCGACCGGCAGGTCCTGGTGGTCGGGGTGGCCGTTGTACCAGCCGACGAAGTCCGTGGCGGTGAACGAGCCGGGGAGGTCCTCCCCCTCGACGCCCAGGCGCCGCCCGCCGGGCGCGCCGACCGTGTAGAGCACGGCGTGGTGGTGGGCCAGCAGCTCCTCGTGGGAGACGTCCCGGCCGACCTCGACGCCGAGGCGCAGCGTGATCTGCGGCGAGGCGACGATCTCCTCGAAGTTCCGGGTGACGGCCTTCGTGTCCTGGTGGTCGGGCGAGACGCCCGCGCGCACGAGGCCCCACGGGGTGGGGAGCCGGTCGATCAGCTCGATCTCGATCTCGTTGCCCGCCCGCAGCAGGTGCTCGGCGGCGTAGGCGCCGGCCGGGCCGGCGCCGACGATGGCGACCCGCAGCGCGCTCACGACTGCACCATCGGCAGCTCGAAGTAGCCCGCGTTGATCTCCAGGAACCGCGCGTGCTCCGTGGGGAGCAGGTGGTCCGGGTAGATCGCGTCGACGGGGCACGCCTCCACGCACAGCTCGCAGTCCACGCAGGTGGCGGGGTCGATGTACAGCTGCTCGGCCTCCGCGAACGCCGGGTCGTCCGGGCGCGGGTGGATGCAGTCCACCGGGCACACCTCGACGCACACGGCGTCGTTGCAGCAGTTCTGGATGATCACGTAGGTCATGGCGTGCCCGGATCGTCCCAGATGCCCGCCCGCCGCGGTCGTCCGACGGGGCTCCGGGCCCGTATCGATTCCGATGCCCCTCGACCCCACGCTCATCGACGTCCACGTCCCCGAACACCCGCGCGGCGCAGTGCTCGTCCTGCACGGGGGTGCGAGCCGCGGCGCCGGCGCCCGGGTCAGCCCGTCGCAGCTCTCGGTGCTGCGGATGGTGCCCATCGCCCGGCGGATCGCCCGGGAGGGCGGGGACGACGTCGCCGTCGTGCGGCTGCTGAACCGCTTCCGTGGCTGGGACGGGGAGCACTCGCCGGTCGACGACGCCCACTGGGCGCTCGAACGGCTGCAGGAGCGGCTCGGCGAGCTGCCGGTGTCGCTGGTCGGCCACTCGCTCGGCGGTCGCGCCGCGCTGCTGGCCGCCGGTCATCCGGCGGTGCGGTCGGTCGCGGCGCTCGCCCCGTGGGTCTACCCGGAGGACGTCGAGCCGGGCATCCGCGGCAAGCAGGTGCTGATCGTCCACGGCGACCGGGACCGCGTCGCCAGCCCGGTCCGCGCCGAGGAGCTCGCCCGGCGCCTGTCCCGGACCGCCGACGTGCGGTTCGAGGTCGTGCCCGGCGGCAAGCACGCGATGCTGCGCCACCGCGACGCGTTCGACGGCCGCGCGGCCACGTTCGCCGTCCGGTCGGTCGCCACGGGCGCAGCGGTCGCCGCCTGACGACGACAGGGGCACCGGACCGAGTGCTCGACCCGCGTCCGTGGCCCCGCGACAAGGGCGCGGCGTCCGGCCGCGGATAGGGTCGGCCGACCATGCTCATCGTCACCGCGAAGATCCCCATCCAGCCCGAGAAGCGCGACGAGTTCCTCGCCGTCGTCCCGGGCCTCGTCGAGGCCAGCAACGCCGAGGAGGGCGTGCTCGACTACCGCCTCTACGAGTCGGCCGAGACCCCGAACGAGTTCCTCATGGTCGAGCAGTACGTCGACGAGGCCGCGTTCGGCGCCCACATGCAGACCCCGCACCTGACCGGCGCGCTGCAGCAGCTGGCGGGCTGGCTGAGCGGCCCGCCGCAGCTGACGAAGTACGAGGCGCAGGACGGGGTGCCCGTCCCGCTGGGCTGACCGGCTCGCCGGCGGCGGTCGCGCTGCGTCCGGGGACGCGGCGCGGCGCCGGGCTCAGCCCTCCGCGCTGAACGTCGACTGGTCGACGATGCTGTGCATGCCGGCGGCGATCTCGCCGATCATGCGCGACACCTCGATGACCTGCTCGCGCGTCGTCTCGAAGCTCGCGTGGGCGCCGTTGGTCGCGGCGCGCACCGCGCCGACGTCCGCCGTCGCCGAGTCGATCGCGGTCGTCACCCCGGCGATGACGTCCGCCGAGGCGGCGTTGTGCTCGCTGATCACCACGAGGCTCTGCGCGGTGCGCTCGGCCAGCGCCCCGACCTCCTCGGCGACGACGGCGAAGCCGCGACCGTGGTCGCCGGCGCGGGCGGCCTCGATGCGCGCGTTGAGCGACAGCAGCTTCGTCTGGTCGGAGATCGAGCCGATCGTCGCGACGATCCCGTCGATCCGCTTGAGCTGCTCGGCCAGGCGCGCGGCCTGCTCGCCGACCTCGACGATCGCCTCGTTCATGTGCTCGACGGCCGACCACGCCTCGCCGATGCTCGCCGTGCCGGACTCCGCCGCCTGCACGCACGCGGTGACCGACTCGCCGGTCTCCGTCGTCTGGGCGGCCACCTGCTGGCTCGCGGCGCTGAGCGTCTCCAGCAGCGTGGTGAGGCGCTCGTCCCGCGCGTCGATGAATGCCTGGGCGACGATCGCCATGTCGGTCTGGGTGAGCGTCCGCCAGCCGGCGATCGCCTCCAGCAGCGCCTCCGGCTCGGTGCCGTAGACCTCGACCAGGCGGCGGGTGACGACCTGGTCGATCTGCACGAACGCGCCGAGGTACGCGCCGAGCGGCAGCTGGATGCGGTCGTGGACCTTGCCGATCCGCACGCGGTGCGCCACCACGTCGCGGTCGTAGCGGCCCGACCACAGGGTGCCGACGTAGCCGACGAGCGTCTCGCGCAGCCGCTCCACGGTCGAGTGCCGGTGGATCAGCGCGGCGAGGCCCGGCTGCGCCAGGACGTGGCGGTAGAACTCCTCGGCGATGTCGGCCCCGAGATCCTCGAGGTGCGGGCGGGCGCGCGCGAGCGCTTCGAGGTGGCCGGTCGTGAGACCGGTGTAGTCGACGATCGCCTGCCAGGTGCGATCGCCGACGTTGACGGTGGACGTGGCCATGGGTGCGTACATGTGGTGGGGCCGCCGGGGGTCGGAGGAACGGTGCTCGGTGGGTCGGCCGACCGGGCGGCCGGCTGAAGGTCCGCGGCGCAGGTCTGCGGGCAAGTGCGGAGACCGCTGCGGGAAACTACGGAGACGGATCTCCGGTCCCGGCGTGCAGCCGCGACAGCACGGTGTCGAGCTGCGCGACGAGCGCCTCGAGCTCGTGCGCGCTCATCGTGTCCGAGGCGGTCCCGAGCTGGCCGGCGATGCCCTGCAGCTCGGGGAGCGCGGTCGCTGTCGCGTCCTGCGCGAGGTCGTGCGCGAGCTGCACCGCCCGCGCCCGGTGGTCCACGTACGCGGACGCGCCGAGCGTGCGGCGCACGAGCGCCCCGCGGGCCGCGAACCGCGCACGGGCAGCGCCGTCGTCTCCGTCGACCGTGGGCCGTCGGGCGTCCGCGGCACGTCGGAGCTCGCTCGCGAGGCCGTCGGCGGAGAACGGCTTGGCGAGGTACGCGTCCATGCCCGCGTCGAGGTACCGCTGGCGGTCCTGCGCGAGCGCGTTGGCGGTCATGGCGACGATCCACGGCTGACGGTCCGCGGGCAGCTCCGCGCGGATCGCCCGCGTGGCGGTCTCCCCGTCCATCACCGGCATGTTCGCGTCCATGAAGACGACGTCGAACGACCGGTCGCGCAGGGCGTCGACGGCCTCGCGGCCGTTCGCGACCACCTCTGCGGCGTAGCCGAGGGTGCGCAGCACCTCGCGCGCGACCATCTGGTTGACGAGGTCGTCCTCGACCACGAGCACGTCGAGCGGCGGCGTCGCCTGCGCCGACCGCGGCGGGGCCGGGTCCGCGTCGGGGTCCGCGGCGGCGGCCGCGGCGCGCAGCGGCAGCTCGACCCAGAACGATGAGCCCTCGTCCGGGACCGACCGCACGCCGATCTCCCCGCCCATCAGGTCGGTGAGGTGCCGGCAGATCGCGAGCCCGAGCCCGGTGCCGCCGAAGCGGCGCGTGGTGGACGCGTCGACCTGGCTGAACGGGCGGAAGAGCCGGTCCAGCCGATCCGCCGGGATCCCGACCCCGGTGTCGGTGACCGTCAGGCGCACCCGGCACGGCCGCCCCGCCTCTGCCGGGACGCAGCCGACGGCGAGATGCACCTCGCCGGACGGCGTGAACTTCAGGCCGTTGGCCAGCAGGTTCACGAGGATCTGGCGGATGCGGGTGGGGTCGCCGACCACGCGGGCGGGGACCTCGGGCGCGACGGTCGTGCGCAGCTCCAGGCCCCGGCGGCGCGCCTCCGGGCCGAGCAGCTCGACGGTCCCCGACACGAGCTCGGCGACCGCGAACGGCCGCTGCTCGAGCTCGACCGCGCCGTCCTCCAGCGCCGAGAACGTGAGGATGTCGTTGACGATCGCCAGCAGCAGCTCGCCGCTGTTGCGCGCGGTCTGCGTGTACTCGCGCTGCTCGACGGTCAGCTCGGTCTGGTCGAGCAGGCCCGTCAGCCCGATGACCGCGTTGAGCGGTGTGCGGATCTCGTGGGACATGTTCGCCAGGAACCGCGCCTTGACGCGCGCCGACTCCTCCGCCGCGTCCTTCGCGTCGCGCAGCTCGCGCTCGGCCCGTCGGCGTCCGGTGATGTCGGTCTGGACCGCGAGGAAGTTCTGAATCGTGCCGTGCGCGTCGCGGACCGGCCGGACCTCGATCGCCACCCAGTAGGGCTCGCCGGCCGCGGTGTAGTTGACGATCTCGACGTCGAACCCCTGCCCGGCCCGCAGCCGCTCGCGCATCGTCGCGACGACCTGCGGGTCGGTCTGCGGGCCGTGCAGCACGTCGCCCGGCCGGCGGCCGGCGATGGCGGCGAGCGGGTGCCCGGTCGTCCGCTCGAACGCCTCGTTGACCCATTCGACGCGGCCGTCGGCGTCGGTGATGACGACGAGGTTTCGCGTGTTCGCGGCGACGAGGGAGAGCTTGCGCAGCTGCGAGTCGAGGCCCGCGAGCCGGTCGGAGTAGCGGTCGAGCTCGCGGTCGTGGCGGCGCACGAACCACAGCGTCAGGCAGGCGAGGACGAGGAACAGCACGCAGGCGACCCCGATCGCGGCCATCGTGCGCCGGGCGCCGGCCTGCAGCCGCTCGGCCCCGACGTAGGTGTCGTGCGCGCGGGTGCGCCGGTGGATCTCCGCGGTCGACGCGAGGTCGTTGATCGCGAGCTCCAGGCGGCGCAGCGTCGCGCGCAGCCGGGCGGACGGACGGCCGGTGCGCAGCGCGCGCGTGACCGCGGGCCGCACCGCGAACGACCACTCGCCCGCCAGGACGCGCGCGCGGCGCAGCAGCGCCCGGCCGCCGAGCGCGGCGGACGCGTCGAGCGAGATCTCCTGCATGCGCTGGTCGACGAACGCGGCGTGCAGCTCCGCCGCCTCCCGGTCCAGCGGCCGGCGGCCCAGCTGCAGCTGCAGTCGCAGGATCTCGCGCTGCGCCTGCCCGAGGGTGCGGACGTTCGCATCGACGAGCGACCGGGTCACCGCGACGTTCGCGCGCAGTCGCGACGTCTGCCCGAACAGCGCGTGCCCGAGCAGCCCGAGCGCCGCCGCGGTGAGCACGACGACGCCCCACGCCAGCAGGCCCCGGCGCCACGCGCGCGCCCCGGGACGCGGCACCTCACGGGTCGAGGGCACGCGGGCGCCTCACCGCACCTCGATCGAGGCGACCTGCCAGATCGAGCGGGGGTCGTACACGGTCGGCTGCAGGCCCGGGACCTTCCCGAACGGGTACACGACGCGCGTCGGGCCGTAGCGCGCGACCGACATGCGCCGTCCGTCGGCGGTCGTCGCCAGCAGGACCGGGAGCCGCGTGGCGTCCGCGACCGGGATCGTGACCTTGTAGTCGTTGAGCGCCGCGGCGCGGAGCGTCCGGGCGCCCGGACGGGCGCCCGCGACCTGCAGCAGGCGACGCAGCAGCACGCCGCGGAAGCGCACGCGCGTGCGGCCGGTCGCGACCGCGTCCGAGCCGGTCCACTCCGCGAGCCCGATCCGCTCGAGCGTGCGCATGTCGAAGCGCAGCGTGCCGTCGGGGCCGTTGTGCCGGGTGATCGCGCCGCGCAGCGTCAGGACGACCGTGCCGGTCGGCGCGGGGATCGCCTGGCCGGGACGCAGCGTGCCGGCGGTGACGACGGTGTGGTCGGCGGCCGGGGCGGCGGCGCGGGCGCGCGGCTCGGCACCGCACCCGGGCAGGGTCAGGAGCAGCAGCGAGGAGGCCAGGACGGCGGGGAACGCGGAACGGGGGACCATGCGACAAGCGTCCCGCCGTGCCGTCTGAGGTCGGTCAAGCCCGACTCAAGATGCCGTCAAGACGCGAGGCGCCGTTCCATCCGGTAGCCGAACCCGCGCACGTTGACGATGTAGCGCGGGCCCTCCTGGCCGCGGCGGGGCTCCCCGAGCTTGCGGCGCAGGTTCGAGAGGTGGACGTCGATGACGTGGTCGTCCCCGAACCAGTCAGCGCCCCAGACGGCGTCCATCAGCTGGCTGCGCGAGAGCGCCTGGTCGGGGTGGTCGCTGAGCACGTCGAGCAGGTCGAACTCGGTGCGCGACAGCTCGACGGGCCGGCCGGCGACGGACACCTCGCGGCGGCCGACGTCGATCGTCAGGGCGCCGAAGCGGCGCACCGACGGCGAGGCCGGGACGTCCGTGGCGGCGGACGGTCGCTCCGCGTCCGCGTCCGCGGGCGGGTCGGGGACCGCGACGAGCCGCGGGCGGCGCAGCAGCGCCTGCACGCGGACGCGCAGCTCGCGCGGGTAGAACGGCTTGACCACGTAGTCGTCGGCCCCGACGGTCAGGCCCGCGACGCGGTCGGTCTCGTCACCGCGCCCGGTGAGCATGAGGACGTACGCGTCGCTGAACGCGCGCAGCCGCCGGCAGGTCTCGATCCCGTCGATCCCCGGGAGGCCGAGGTCGAGGACCACGAGGTCGGGGCGCTGCTCGCGCGCGACGGTCAGCGCGTCCTCCCCGCTCGGCGCGGTGGCGACCGCGTAGCCGTCGGCCTCGAGGGCGTGGGCGATCATCGCCACGTACTCGGGCGCGTCGTCAACGATGAGGATCCGGGCGGCGCTCACGACGCGCTCCCGTGATCGTGAGTCGATCTTGAATCGGGCTTGACGGAACCTGGGAGGAGCGGACCTAGCATCGCTGACATGGCACTTTCGGAGACACCGCTCGCCCAGCTGCCGGACACGGTGCAGACCGCGATCGACAAGCTGCGGGGCGAGATGGGCGGGGACGGCCCACTGCGCATGATGGTCGGCCTGTGGGTCGATCAGCTTGAGTCCCTGCTCGAGGATCTCCGACTGGGTGCCCGCCACGGCGACGGCGGGCAGCTCGCCGCGGCGGCCCACCGCCTGAAGGGCACGTGCGCACTGCTGGGCGCGCACGACCTGCGGGCGCGGGCCGCCGCGATCGAGCTCGCGGGCCTCGACGGTCTCCCCCGGACGGTCGAGGAGGACGTCGACCGGTTCGCCGTCGAGGCCCGCGCGTTCGCGCGGCTCCTGGAGTCGCTGCGATGAGCACCGCGCCACCGATCCGCTCGCGCCCGCTGGTCGTGGTCGTGGACGACGACCCGGTCGAGCGCCTGCACAGCGTCGCCGTGCTCGAGCACGGCGGGCTGGACGCGGTGCAGGCCGCGGACGGCACGGAGGCGATCGAGCTCGTCGCGCAGCGGCGCCCCGACGCGGTGCTGCTGGACGTGGGCCTCCCGGGCCTGGACGGGATCGCGGTCGCCCGCGCCCTGCGCGAGCGGGACGCCACGCGCACGGTCCCGGTCCTCATGGTGTCCGGGCACGGCGAGACGACCGAGCGCGTCGCCGGCCTCGAGGCGGGCGCCGACGACTACCTCGTCAAGCCGGTGGCGGGCCCGGAGCTGCTGGCCCGGATCCGCGCGCAGCTGCGTGCGGCCGCCGGCCGCAGCGAGCTGCTGCGGCGCGACCTGCAGGAGCGCGCGGACGCGTCGCTGGCGCTCGCCGGGTCCACGGCGGGCGGCAGCCCCGCGACGATGGCCGCCGAGCTGTGCGCGTTCGCGTGCGCGGCGCGCGGGTTCGCGGCGGCGACGGTCCTGACGTTCGGGGACCGCGACGAGCTGGAGGTCCTCGCGACCGCGGGTGCGCTGCACCGCGGTCTCGCGCGCGGCGTCGCCCCGACGCTGCCGGAGCGCGAGGTCTGGTCGGAGGAGCCCGGTGATCCGCAGCGCCCCCTTGCGGAGCTGTTCGGCGCGGCGGACGGGCAGAGCGTCGCGGTGCCGCTCCCGGCGCACCGCGGCGCACCGACCGGCTGGTTCGTCTGCGGGACGGCGCAGCCGCCCGCCGACGACGCGCAGCGCGCGCGGACGATCGCGCTGGCGACCGAGGTCGCCGGGCACGCGGCGTCCGCGCTGAGCACGTGCCTGGAGCACCGTGCGCGGCTGCGCGCGGAGCGGCACGAGATTCGGGCGATCATCGAGCACGGGGCGTTCCGTCCCGTGTTCCAGCCGATCGTCGAGCTGCCCACCGGGCATGCGATCGGGTTCGAGGCGCTGACGCGCTTCGACGACGGCACGCGACCGGACCTGCGCTTCGCCGCGGCGTCGCGCGTCGGCCTCGGACCCGATCTCGAACTGGCGACGCTCGAACGCGCCCTGTGGGCGACGACCCTGCTGCCGCGGGGCGCGTTCGTGAGCGTCAACGTCTCCGCCGCGCTCGTGCAGGAGCCGGGGCTCGTGCGCTCGCTGCTGCGCTCGGCCCGCCGCGCGATCGTGCTGGAGATCACCGAGCACGAGCGGATCACCGACTACACCGCGGTGCGCACGCAGCTGGACGCGCTGCCGGGGGTCCGGGTCGCCGTGGACGACGCCGGTGGCGGCTTCGCCAGCCTGCGGCACGTGATCGAGCTGCGACCGGACTTCGTGAAGCTCGACCGCGGGCTCGTGCACGGGATCGACGCGGACCCGCTGCGGCGCTCGCTCGTCGCGGGCCTGACGCAGTTCGCGCACGACAGCGGCTGCGAGATCGTCGCCGAGGGCATCGAGACCACCGCGGAGCTCGACGCCGTGCGCGACATCGGCATCACCGCCGGGCAGGGCTGGCTCTTCGGCCGGCCGTGCCCCGCGGAGCTCGCGGGCGCCGTGGCGCCACGGACCGCGGACGCGGTCCGCGCCGCGTAGGGCGCCGCGCGGAGCGTCAGACCAGCGGGGTCGGCCCGTCGTCGTGCAGCAGGAACCCGGCGGCGCCGAGGACGCCGCGGTCACGCAGGCGCGCGAGCTTCGCGGTGACGTCGTCGTCCGCGGCCTCCCAGGCGCTGACGGCGGCCGACGCGGGCAGCGGCGCCAGGCCTGCGGCGGCGGGGTCGTCGAGCGCGACCCGGAACCAGGCGAGGTCGTCGGCGATCCGCCGCGGCCGACCGGTCGTGTCCGGGGCCCACGGGTCCTCGCCGGCGCGGCGCTCCGGCACGCCGGGCGGGCGCGTCAGCGCGACCGACAGCGCGCCGAGCCAGTCGGGATCGTCCTGCGTGAGCTCGAGCATCGCCATGGCGCTCTTCTACTGCACCGGACGGGCGGGCGACAAGGGCGCGGTCGGCAGGGCCGGCGACGCTTTCGCGGGCGTGACGGGTCCGTGTGCACGCTGGGGCCATGAAGCTGCTGCTGGTCGCATCACCCGGTGTCGCGGCCCTGGTCCTCGCGATCATCGCGCTCGGGCGCGACGCGGAGCCGTCCGCCCGGGCCGACATCCCGGCCCCGGCGGTCGGGACGACCAGGGGCGAGCTGCCGAGCTTCCGCGAGCTGTACGAGCGCGTCGACGGCGTCGTGGCGCGCGTCGACGCGCGCCGGGGCCCGGACGATCCGCCGTTCGGCAACGGGCGCCGCGACGCGATCGGCGCCGGCTTCGTCGTCGACGCGCGGGGCCACATGGTGACCAACGCCCACGTCGTCGACGACGCCCGGTCGGTCACGGTCCGCTTCGGTCGCACCGCCCGGCGCGTCACGGCCGAGATCGTCGGCGTCGACCGCGCGACCGACCTCGCCGTGCTGCGCGTCGACCCGCGTCGGCTGGGCGCCGACGCCCCGCTCGAGCTCGCGCCCGCGGGCTCCGTCCGCGTCGGCGACCCGGTGCTCGCCGTCGGGACCCCGTACCGCCTGCAGAGCAGCGCCGCGGCGGGCATCGTCTCCGCGGTCGGACGGGAGATCCGGGGACTCACCGGGTTCTCCATCCCGGACGCCGTGCAGACCGACGCCGCCATCAACCCCGGGAACTCGGGCGGCCCCCTGGTCGACGAGCGCGGACGGGTCGTCGGCGTCAACTCGCAGGGACGGGCTGCCGGCGTGAGCTTCGCCGTGTCCGCGGTCACGATGCGGCGCGTGGTCCCGCAGCTGATCGAGGACGGTCGTGCCGACCAGGCGGTGCTCGGCGTGTCCGTCGGCTCCGTGACCGACCGCGGTGCGCGCATCGCGTCGGTGACCGCCGGCGGCCCCGCCGATCGCGCCGGGCTCCGGGACGGTGACGTGATCGCCCGCATCGGCGACCGACCGACCACGGTCGAGGGCGCCGTGGCGAGCGCCGTCGCTGCGCGCCGCCCCGGGCAGCGCGTCCCCGTCCAGGTCCTGCGGGACGGTCGCGAGCGGACCGTGACCGTACGCCTGGGGCGCCGGTAGGTCTCGCGCCGCGGCCGAGCGCCACGCAAGCCGCCGAGCGGATTCGAACCGCTGACCCCTTCATTACGAGGGAGGTTCAGGACCTTCGGCAGGCCGGACTTGAGTCCGGTCCTGTCCGCGGAAGTCCGCTTCGAGCTGGCAAGTCCGTTGCCGAGCACCACGCTCGACAGTCGGAACATGACCTGAGTGTACTCGCCGTGACCGGCGTTTCGGACCCCAAGCGGGCCCCGCCGGCCGGACAGCGCGATGGACGCGCGACGGCCGTGGAAACCACCGGTCGGATCGATCGGCGACGAGTCGCCTCGTCGCCTGCGTGTCATTCCGGGCGGGTTAGTGTCGACTCATGGCTATGCCCGATCTCTCCGTCGTTGTGCCGGTGCGTCTGGAAGCGTGGTTCCGCACCGGGGTAGGACCGGAGGAACGACTCTCCTTCCCGGTGTGGCCGAATAAGGGTGCAGTGGTCAAGTTCGAACGCGCGGCGCTCGAACCGCGCCGCGCACTCTCGACTCCGACCGCGGCCGCCTGGGCAGGGTTGCGACGCGCGTGCGAAATGACGGGCGCGTTCTCGTGGTCGGAGCAGTACACCGGCGCCGCCCTCGCAACCGATCTAGCGGAGTGGTCTCTCGAGATCGAGTGGCCTGATCGTCGTGTGCGCTCGCGCGGCCACGGCGCGTTCCCAGGTCTTGGCCCTGACGCGCCCGCCGGCGCCGCGCTGCACCGCGTGTGCGCGGCGCTCAGCCGATTGGTCGACGGGCGCGACGTGTTCGGGTGCTCGTCCTATCGGCGCACACGGGGTCTGGCGTCGGTGAACAACGCGGCGATCGCTGACGCGGTCGCGTACAGCGCTGATCGCCTGCGCCACGACGACCGTCGGCTCGAGGTACGCCTGGACTCCGCACTGTCGGCGGGCCTGCATCGGCGGGTGCGCGCGGAATGCGGCGAGGGCATGGCGGTCCTACCGGGTTGGCGGAACCCGAAGTCCGAGGAACGTGAGATCGACGTCCTTGTCGACGGGCACGCATTCGAGCAGAAGGTCGACGACATCGATCAGCAGCTGTGGGACGCGCTCAAGCTCGCGAGCATGCTGCGCCATGGCCAGACTGTCCGACACGCCTACCTAGTTGCGTGGGCGCCCAAGGAGACCTTTGACACCGCGCCCGCCGGGGTGCTCTACCGCACTGCGGGCGTCTGGGACTTCGCCGACCTCGTGAGCCGGCTCCCGGCGGCGTGGCAGAAGTGCCTCGCCGACGGCAACAACACTCCGCTGGAAACGCCGGCCCGCATCCTCACGGAGCGGATCGCACACGCTGACTGCCGCGACGGACGCGAGATCCGCGCCGTCAAGCTCCGGCTTGTCGACGACGAACAGATCTCTTGGGACGAGGGGACGCCTCAGCGCACACATCGGGCTGGTGAGATTCCCGTAACGCTCACGACGACGGATCTCATCGAGGCCTGGGCGGCGACTCTGGACCCGCAAGCGTCGTGGTGGCACCACGCACGGCAGGAGGCCTACGCGGCCGTCTCTGGGATCGATCTGCGCACGGCGCCGGAGAGGCTCACGGGCAAGACTCCGGCATGGTTCGACGTCGAGGCCGAGCCGTGGGCTCGCCTCGGAAGCGCCGCACTTGACGGGAACCCTCGCCAGCTTCATGGGTTCCTGCAGAGCATCGGTAAGGCGTTCGTGCCCGCCCATACACCCTTCAGCATGTACCTCGAAGCACCGCGGCCGGTTGCCGCTTTCCACCAGCAGCACGCGCAGCAGCTGAAGGTCGCCGAGGCCTCTCGCCTCCATACCGTGCGTGCTATGGCGAACGAAGTCGTCGAGATCCTCTACGGGCCGGTCGATGTCTCGACTGGGACCGCGGAGTTGGCGTTCCACGGCTTCGACGCGCAGGGCGGCGAGCCAGACCCGGACTGGTGAGCCATCGAGCGCGGCACCGAACGGGCCGCCGGCGCGACGAGCATCGCGCCAAGGGCCCCTGCTGGTGGCTACGGCAGGGCCTTGACTGGAACACGGCGGGCGCAGCAACACGTGGTCAGGATCGCCATGCAGCGCCGAGGACCGCGCCTGCTCATGCGTGACCTAGACGAGGCGCGCCGTGGCGAGTCCGTCGAGCCACTGGTCCGCCTGCGACCACCGCGCGACGACGCCGACCTGTCGCAGGAGACGCTCGACGTCTTCGTTCGGCGCCTCGGCACGGTCGTCGACCACGGCGATGAGCTGGTACCCGTTGACCCCTGCCAGGTCACCGAATTCGACGTAGACCGCGCTCGCGACGTTCCAGGCTTTCTCTCCACCGACCGGCTCGATGACCGCGTCGCGCTCAGGCACGAACAGCGCCGCCTTGTGCCGATGCCCGGACGCACCTTCGATTTCCCGCTCGCGCTCGACCGTCAGATCCCTCATCTCCATTGAGGTCGCCACTAGGTCCGTGAGTTCCTGCTCGCGGGGACGCTGCGGCCGATGGTACGTCGCTGCTTCAGCGATCGCGACGGAGGCCTGGGCGACCCGCCAGCACGCTTCTGCGACCTCGCCGCCGCTGTCGACTCGAGCCAAGACGCGGCCTCCGTCGAACGTAGCACCGAACCGCCGAGCGACAGCGGCGCCAAGCGGCCCCATGGCACGGGCGCCCGGTCCGCCGACGATCAGCCGTGCGTCGCCGTTGCCCCCGTCGGTCAGGACGTACCCGTTCTCGGCGGGCACGATCTGTACTACGACCCCGTCGCCGTCCGGGTAGTCGCACGGCGTGAGCACGGCCAGACCATCGCCGCGCGCGACAACCTCAAGACCATCACCGAGAACGGCGAGAAGGTCATCGCGGAGGCTGTTGTCTTGGATCCTCGTGGGACTCATCCGAGTTGGAGTTGCTCACCCGGCGGCGGGGGCTGCTGGTAGATCGCGTTGAACGTGATGTTCGCACGGTCGCAGAAGGCGACCAACGACTGACGGTGATCGTTCTTGACGGCCGCCTCGAGGTCGAGCGGGACTGCACAGGTCATGCCGAACCCGTCCACCCACTGGTGCTCGTGCTCGAGACTCTTGACCTTCCCTGGGAACCGAGCCGGCCGGCCCGGAGGGTTGCTGTGGCGCGACGGCGGCGCCGTGAGGTCCCAGCGCAAGACTTCCTCGCCGCGACGCACGAGCTTGAAATTCCAGTCGCGCGCGACGACGAGGCTCACGACCATCACAAGCTCGCCGACGGTCGCGCCACGAAACTCGACGCCGCACCGCGCAAACAGGATGGACTCGTTTCGCCGGCGCCAGCCGACTCTTTGGCTGCCCGCTACCGCTTTCGGAGCAGCGAGGAACTCATCGACCTGGTTGGGCGTAAGCGCCACGGCCGAGATCCTCCTCGACCGAGCGGACGCCGCCTCCTGCGCGGCGACCCCGTAGCTGCCCGCCGCGAGGCGGTCTGGACGCTCGGATCAACTGTGGAATGCGCGCGCGATCAACTCGGCGTCGTCCGGACGAGGCGTGTAGTGCAGGTACCTCAGGGTGCTGTGGAGGTCGCTGTGTCCCATCCATTCCTGGACGCGGACGATGCTGGTGTGACCGACCATCGTGGTCGCGAACGTGTGGCGTAGGTCGTGGAACCGCAGTCGCAGCAGCCCGGCCGTTTCCTGGGCGAGGTGGAATCGGCGTCGTAGCGCGCGGCGGTCGAGGTGACCTTGGCGCCCGGGGAAGACGAGTCCGGTCCGCTCGCCGGAAGCTAGGCGCGCGAGTGCGGCGGAGACCTGTGGCGCGAGCGGGACGGAGCGGACCTTGCCGGACTTCGGAACAGTGAGTTCGACGCCGGACCAAGAGCCGCGGACGCGCACGACGCAGCGATCGAAGTCCACGTCGCGCCACTCCAGCGCGACCAGCTCACCCATCCGCAGACCGGTGAAGGCCGCTGTGAGATAGATCGCGGCATCGCGCTCGCTCGCGGCCGCGGTGACAAGCCGGTGGGTCTCGTCGGTGGAGTAGACGAGCAGGTCGTAGGTCGGCTTGATCGGTGGGCGTTGGACGTCGTCGACGGGGTCGTAGGCGATGCCCCAGACGCGGCGGGCGCGGTGGTAGATGCCGCTGAGGCAGACGATGAGCTTCACCCTCGTCGCCGCGGTGCGGTCCAGGCTGGCGACCCACCGCTCGATCTCCTCGGTCGTGATCTCGGTCAGCAGCAGCCCGCCGAACCGCGGAAGCAGATGCGTGTCCAACGCCATCCGGTAGCCGCGAGCGGTCGTGGGCTTGCGGCGGCGGTCGTGCTCGATGTGGCGCAGCCACTCCGCCGCCGCGGTCTCGAACCGCGCGGGTGTCCCGGCCATGGGAGGCAGCGTTCGGACGCGGATCTGCTCAAGCGTGGCCTCGAGCCACCGCTGGGCGCCGGCCTGGTTCACGTACCCAGTCGGCGGTGTCCCGCGCCGGGTCCACGCCGGCCCGATCTTCTTCTGGATCTGCTTGCCGGTGCCGGTGCGGTACTTCGCGAACCAGACGGGTCCGGACTGGCGTTGGATGCAGAAGATGTGGCCGCTCGGCGGACCGACGACGGGCAGGAGCTGGGGCTCGTCAGCGCGGCGAGCCATTCGGACGGGCGGCGAGGTTCGGGACATATCCGGGACACGACCATCGGTCCCGGATCGGGGCTAGTTCGCAAATCTCGTGGTTTGCAGCGAACTTGCCAGAGCCGCCGAGCGGATTCGAACCGCTGACCCCTTCATTACGAGCAGGTCAGGTGTTCTCGCGGTCCGGAGCTGAGTCCGATCCTGTCCGCGAAAGTCCGGACTGAGCGGGCAAGTTCGCCGCCGAGCACCACGCTCGACGGTCGGAACATGCCCTGAGTGTACCCGCCGTGACCGGCGTTTCGGACCCCACACGGACCCCGCTAGACCGAGCCCTTCGCACGGACGGCGGGCCGCGGAGTCGCGTAGTGCGCCCGGGAGCGGCGTTTCGTATATTGCGTTTAGACCCTGAGGAGGGACTGATGTCCGCTGATACGCAAGCGCTGGATGCGATCGTCCGCCCAGCGCCAGAAGAGGTCGACGCGCTCGCCGAGATCCGCAAGACGATCGACGACGCGTTCGGCAAGGACGGCTACCGGCCGTGCCTGATCGGGCCCGACGGCTCGCAGGTCGAGCTCCCAGCATCCGCGTTCGAGGCGCTTGCGTTCGTGGTCCGGGGCATGGCTGCCGGGCAGACGATCACGCTGATGCCGACCGGCAAGCAGCTGACCACGCAGCAGGCCGCCGAGATGCTCCACATGTCCCGGCCGCACCTGATCAAGCTGCTCGACCGCGGCGAGATCGCGTTCGAAAAGGTTGGCACCCACCGGCGGCTCATGGTCGAGGACGTCCTCGCCTACCGCGCTGCCCGCCAGGAGGCTCGCGAGCAGCAGCTCGACGAACTCTCCCAGCTCTCCCAGGACCTCGAAGGCGGCTACCGCTAACCCGCCGGGAGTAGCCGGGGCCACGGGTAGCTTGACCCCGTGGCCTTCTCGGTCGTCCTCGACGCCAACGTCCTCTACCCCGCCTCGCTGCGGGACACCCTGCTGCGGTTCGCCTCGCGCGACTTCTTCGTGCCAGTCTCCAGCAGCCTCTGGTGTGACCCGCCCGTGGCTGAGAAGGTTGCGCTGCATCTCATCCAGGATCCTGGTCGCGGCGTCCGGCAGTGAACATGCCGTCGGACCCGCGACCGTCACCGCCTATCTTGCGAAGTACTCCGCATTGATGGCGACGAACTTCGCCCACTCGCCCGGGAGCTGGTCCTCGGCAAACGACGCGTCGACCGGGCATGCCTCGACGCATGCGTCGCAGTCGATGCACTCCTCGGGGTCGATGTAGAGCTGCTCGACCCTGTCGTAGTCCGGCTCGTCAGGCGTCGGATGGATGCAGTCAACCGGACAGACCTCCACGCAGGAGTTGTCCTTCGTTCCGATGCACGGCTGAGCGATCACGTATGCCATCTGCAACCTCCGATCAGGTGGTGATCCGAAGTGCTCGCCTACGCACGCCCGAGCTGGGTCAGCGTCTCGTGCGCCGCGCGCCGACCGCTCTCGGCAGCGCCTTCCATAAGGGAGCCCAGGCCGGTCTCGGTCCAGTCACCGGCGAGAATCAACCGAGGGACAGGTGTCCGCTGCGGACGTCGACGCCGCTGGAACCCGGGGCGGGGGGAGAACGTCGCGCGCGGCTGCCGCACGACGTGGGTCTGCACGACGGTCCGATCTGCGAACTCCGGGAACTGCTGCGCGATCGAGTCGAGCACCTCTTCGACGATCTCCGCGTTCGCCAGGCGCTGCAGTCGGTAGGCGGCGCTGGTGACAAGGCTGTAGCCGTGCCCGATCGGGTCCCGCTCACCGTGCATTGCCGTGCGGTCGAAGATCCACTCGGCCGTCGTCCCGATCATGCCCTCGAAGTCATGCGTCATCTCCAGTGGCTCGTCCAGCCATACGTAAGTCGACACGATGGGCGCGGCCTCGATCTCCTTGGCGGTCCCGAAGAACCCCTGGTCGAGGTCGCTGTCGTCGACGATCTTGCAGAGATCCCACGGCGGGACCGACAGGACGACGGCGTCCGCTGCGAGAACGGTTCCGTCGGAGAGGCGAACACCGGTGCAGCGACCATCGACCTGCTCCACGACCTCCACCGCGCTGCGCAGCCGCATCGTGCTCCCGCGACGTTCGAGCAGCTCGACCGCCGGCGTGACGAACAGCGAGCTGAGATCGACCGTCGAGTACCCAAGCCCGAGCTTCCGCGGGTCACGGACCGACCGGGCGATGAACGACCGGATGATCTCGAGCATGGAGTAGGTCGAGTACCGATCGGGCGTGTCGTTCAGCGCGATCACGAACGGATCGAAGAACATCCGCCGTGCGGACTGCGGCATGCGGATCGCACGCAGCCACTCGTCGACGCTCACGTCGTCGAGGCGACGAGGGAGGCGGACGAGTGCCGTGGCGAACCGCGCCCCGGCGACTACCAACCAGGGGAGCTCGCGGAGCTTGATCGCTCCGGAGCGAAGCAGTGCGACCGGGGTCATGCTCACGGGACCCAGACCCGGGGCCCGCTGCACCCAGGTCGACCGCCACGTCATCAGGTCGAGCGAGCCAATCGCCTCGAGGTACTCCCGAAGACGGGTATAGCACGGGAGCATGCCGTGCTGCCCATTGTCCACCGTCGTGCTCGCCTTGGGCAGATCGATTCCGATCGTCCGGCCGCCGGCGCGGCCGCGGGACTCCAGCACCGTCACACGGACGTCACGCTCGCTCAACCAGACCGCCGTCGAGAGCCCTGCGATACCGCCGCCGACCACGATGACGTGCGGGGCATCCGTCGTCGTCTCAGGCATGGGCCGCCACCCCCGTGCTGGCGCGGACCGCCCGATGCGCGAGCGTTCTCCGGAGAGTCGGTGGCGAATGGAGGAGCGCCACGGCGAACGCCTTGTGGTGCGCGCCGTGCACGATGGACTGCCGTCCACGCATGACGGCCTCGTACGCCTCCTCGGCGACCTGCTCGGGCGCCATCATCGCTGCGCGCATGAGCCGGGAAGCGTCGACCTGGGCCCGCAGTCCAGAGCCGTCGATGAGCTCGGTGTCGGTGAACCCGGGCATGCTCACCGTGCACCGAACTCCGAGCGGTCGCATGTCGGCGTCGAGGCCCTCGCTGAAGTTCCGCAGCATGGCCTTCGCGCTCGTGTACAGCACCTCGGTCGGCGCCCCTTGGACCAGGGCGCTGATGGAGCTGACGTTGACGATGCGCCCCCAGCCGGCCTGAACCATCGCCGGGAGCAACCGGTGCGTCAGCTCCATCGGAGCCAGCCCCATCAGCTGCAGGCGGCGAGCATGTTCCTCCCAGTCGATGAGATCGAACCGCCCGGGCACGCTGGCCCCGGCGTTGTTGACGAGGAAGTCGGGACGTAGCGCCCGACGTTCGAGCTCGGACGCGATGTCGCGGGGGGCATCCGCGACGGCCAGGTCCGCGACGATCACCTCCGCCTGGACGTTCTGCGTCGTCCGCAGCCGGTCGGCGAGGTCCTCGAGCCGGTCGGCCCGTCTGGCGACGAGGATCACGCCGTACCCGCGCGTCGCGAGCAGCTCGGCGAAGGCCGCGCCGATGCCGCTGGACGCCCCGGTTACGAGGGCGAGGCGATCGTCTCCCTCACGACGGAGCGTCGATCGACGAGGAGCGGTGGGATCGTTCATGTCGCGATCCTCGACTCGCGACCGGTTCCTGTCGATGGCCCGTTCGGCCCGGTGGTAGGCCGGAACGGACTTCAGTCGGTTCGGTCGACGCCGACGAGCTGCCCAGGCCGGTGCGAGGACCACCTCCGGAAGGCACGGGAGAAGGTCGCTGCGTCGTGAAATCCAAGCTCTGCTGCGACGGCGGTGACGTTCCGGCCCGCGCCGAGCAGCTCTCTGGCGCGGGCTTCTCGGCGACCGTCCAGCAGCTCGCGGTACGACGTCCCCTCGTCGCGGAGCCTTCGCCGAAGGGTCCTGACGTCGAGGTGGAGTTGGTGTGCGATCTCGGTCATCGCCGGTGGGTCACGGAGCTTGGCGGCAAGGAGGTCTTCCACCCGATCGGCCCAGGACACACGGGTCGCCTGGTGGCGGGCGAGGTCGTACGTCGAGGCGAGAAGCGACGGGAGCGTCAGCGGGTCGGCGCTCGGTAGCGGCACGTCGAGTGACGAAGCGCGAATCCGCAAGGTGCCCTGGCAACCCGCGGTCACCTGCACGCCGAGCGCTGCGTCGGCGAGCGCCGTGATTCGCCGGTCTTCGAGCGGGACTTCGAGGCGGAGCGCGGCCGGGTCCTGCGTGAGGATCAGGAGGAGGCGGGTGCAGAGGGCCAGATCTCGTTCGAGCGCGAAGGCCCGGACATCTTCTGGGAGCGCGCGGGTGTCGAACGCGTATCCGGAGCCGTTCGAGCCGGCGATCTCGCCGACGTGCGTCGCGGTGAGTGTGAGCGGCGGGACGTCGAGGGCCAACCCGATCGCCTGGCGGGCCGTCCCGCAGGCCAGCAAGGTGAGTGCTAGCGGCCCGAGGCTGCTGAAGCCGATCCGGCACGCGACTTCTACCCCGAGTCCGGGTGCGTCGTCGCAGAGCAGCACCAGGTTGCGCATGACGTGGAGCTCCTCGTCGAACGAGAGTCGGGAGGCCAGCTCCGGCCGGAGCGTCGTCCCGGCGAGCAAGGGCTCCTGGCTGATCGCGTGCTCCTGGCCAACGGCGATCATCGCTCGCAAGGTCGCAGGGCTGCGACCGACCGGGCGGCACTGGCCGTCGACGTCGCCGGAGAGCGTGACGCCGACGGCCGTGCCCGGCGTCCTGCGACCGGGGAGAGGGGCGATCGCGGGACGATCCTGGGCTCGAGGCCCCAGGCCTTGGCGGTCAGTGGACGTGCTCGTAGGCATCAGCGTCGAACCGGCGGGTACGCCTTCGGTACTCCAGGTGCGACCCGGTCCACACCGTGGTGACCTTGCCACCGGCGGTCGTGTACCACCCAGGACAGCCGAGCGTGAACACGGTGCGGCCGAGCCGCCGCTGGAGCTCCTCGTTGAACCCTCGGTGGACCGACTCGCGAACCTCGAGAGGCTCACCGTGCGCGGCGATGTGCTCGACGGCCTGCCGGATGTACCCCGCCTGGTACTCCAGGAGCGAGACGATGGTGTTGGTCAGGCTCCCGGTGTTCGGGCCGTACAACATGAACAGGTTCGGGAAGCCCGGGGTGCTGAGGCCGAGGTAGGCCTCCGGGCCTTCGGCCCAGTGCTCACGGATCTCACGTCCGTCACGTCCGACCACCTGCATGGGCGCGAGGTACTCCGTCGGGGTGAACCCGGTGCACCACACGATGACGTCCGCCTCGACACGCTCGCCTCCGACCAGCAGGCCGTCCGGCGTGACCTCGTCGACCGCGGCAGCGACGACCTTCACGTCCTCTCGCGCGAGCGTCGGGTACCACTCGCGCGAGAGCAGGATGCGGTTGCAGCCGAGCGCGTAGTCCGGGGTGAGCTTCTCGGCCAGTGCGCGGTCTCCCCCGACCGAGCGGCGGATGAAGCGGCGCTGCCGCCACTCGAGCGCCTTCCGGATCGCGCTCATCCGACGCGGGACGAAGACCGGGTAACGAGACTCGAACCACCACCACATCAGCGCACGGTAGGCGCGGAGGAAACCCGGGACGCGGGAGGCGAGGATGCGCTCGGCTCGCGGCGGGCTCCAGTCGATCTTGTTCACGACCCAGTTCGGATCGCGCTGGATGACGGTGATCTCGCGCGCGGCGTCAGCGATCGCCGGCACGATCTGCACCGCGCTCGCCCCACTGCCGACCACGACGACTCGGCGGTCGGCGAGTTCCACCGTGTGATCCCACTCCGCGGAGTGGAACTGTTCCCCGGCGAACACGTCGCGACCGGGTACCGGAGGGAAGCTCGGCCGGCTCAGCTGTCCGGTCGCGCAGACGAGGACGTCGCACGACTCGGTGGCACCATCCGCGAGCGTGAGCACCCACGTCCCCGTCGCCTGGTCGAACCGGGCGGTGGTGACCTCACTCCCGAACCGGACCCGCCCGCGCACACCCGTGTCGAGAGAGACGTTCCGGAGGTAGTCCCGGATCTCCGCCTGGGTTCCGAAGCGTCGCCCCCAGTTGTCGTTGAGCGCGTGACTGAACTGGTAGATGACCGAAGGGACGTCGCACGCGGCGCCGGGATAGGTGTTGGCCTGCCAGACCCCGCCGACCTCGTCGGCGCGCTCGAAGACCGTGTAGTCGACACCGGCACGCTCGAGTTCGATCGCGGCGGCCAGGCCACCGAAACCCGCACCGACGATGGCGACCCTGGGGGACGGCGTCATGTTCAAGGGTCCGTGCGAGGGACGAGTCGGACGGGCACTCCCCCCTTCACCGGGCTGGAGAACAGAAAGCGCGGCTGCGGCTCCCATCCCGGCGGATGTTCGAACCGGTAGCGCTGCATGACCGTCGCCAGCGTCCAGAGCCCGACCATGTAGGCCATGCGCATGCCCAGGCAGCGGCGCGGCCCCACGCCGAACGGGAGAAAGGCGTAGGTGTCGATGTCGTCGTCGAGGAATCGAGACGGGTCGAACTGCTCGGGGTCGCGCCACCAGCGCGGGTCGCGGTGCAGCCGCTGCCCGGAGAACGCGACGGTCGTGCCGGCAGGGATGTGGAAGCCGCCGATCTCGTCGTCGACAGTCGCCTCGCGGGCGTTGACCGAGAAGCCCTGCAGCCGCTGGCACTCGTCGAAGCACGCGCGCAGCCACGGGAGCCGGTCCATGTCGTCGAGGCCCGGTCGGACGCCGCCTAGCGCGTCGACCTCATCGTAGGCGCGGGCCAGCGCGTCGGGGTGACGCGGCAGCCGGGCCAGGACCCACGACATGACGGCGGCGGTCGTCTCGTATCCGCCGAAGATCAACCCGAGGAGCTCGCGGCGTACGTGCTCGTCCGAGAGCTTGGAGCCGTCGTCGAACTCCGCGCCGAGCACCATGTCGAGCAGGTCGCCCTCCCCCACCTCCGGGTTCTGCCGTCGTTCCGCGACCATCGCGTCGATGTACGCGAAGACGTCTTCCTTCGCGCGCGTGTATCTGCGCTCGAAGGGTCGCGGGATCCGGTTCGGCAGTGGTGTGGTGAGCATCGCGATCGCCATGCCGTGCGTGATCCGCAGGTAGCTCTCGGCGAGCCGCTCGATCTCCGCCCGCGAGGCCGGGCGCGTGAACATCGAGCGCAGCAGCACGGACATCGTCACGAGCGCCAGCTGCTCCTGGATGTCGACGAACTCGCCGGAGCGCGCGAACCGGTCCCAGTCCTCGACGCTTTCGGTGATCGCGGCGACGATCAACTCCTCGAGCGGCGCCAGACCGCGGGACGTGAACTTCGGGTTCAGGACGCGGCGCACTCGCTTCCATTCGTCACCGTTGGCCATGCCGTGGAACCGCGGCGCGTCCCGGAACAGGATGTCGCGGAAGAGCTCCGGCTTGGGGTAGTCCTTGTGACGGGTGTTGGTGATGTGCTTGACGTGGTCGGGGTGGCTGACGAGCACGAACGGCATCCCGGGGATCGGAACGCGGGCGACGTCGCCGTACTCCCGAGCGATCCGCTCGAACGAGCCGTACGGGTCACGCACGATCTGCGGCACGACACCCAGCCCAGGGATCCCTCGCGGACCCGGGACCGGGCGGCGGGAGAGCGACGAGCCGGCCGAGGAGGCCTGGTCGGGCGAAATAGTGGAGGCCATGTCCGTCATTCTGACAAGCGTCTAGTCACTTTGTCAACGCTCATGGCAGCGGGAGGTAGCTCGGAGTCGACGGCGGCGCCTCGGCGAAGGTCGTCAGCAGATTCCACGGGAGGAAGTACAGGAGCATGTAGGTGACCTGCGCGTAGGCGAAGATCGCCATGAAGCGACAGAGCGCCCACAGGTGCGGTCGGCCCTCGACGAACGACGGCGAGGCGCCTCGCTCGACGAAGGACAGCCCGTCGGCATCCCTCCCCCACCGCAGCCAGGCCAGTGCGACCCAGGGCAGAGCGAAGAAGATCGGGTTGTACACCGGCCAGCCGTAAAAGCGATCAGCCCAGACGGTCAGTGCGTCCGGGGTCGCGAGGTTGCCGAACGAGTACGACTGCAGGTAGATGAGCTCGGAGACCGCGACGAGGAGCGCGCAGAGCGCCCATACGACCAGGAGCTTCGTCGCCGTGCCCCGCTCGGGCCAGCGGACGGTGAGCCAGTCCAGCGCGCGGGAGCCCATGCGCGCCGCCCCGAAGAACGCCCAGGTGTAGGCGCCGAGGATGAAGAAGACCGGAATGACCCAGACGTCGGGCCCCGAGGCCCAGCCTGGGAAGTAGTGCCCCCAGGAGTTCACGTGGATCAGGTGCGCGTTGTACTGGAACGCGAAGTTGAGGTAGTTGTCCAGCGGGTCCCAGAAGTTCAGCAGCAGGACGGCCAGCAGCAGAAGTCCGTCGAAGTGCAGGCGTCGACGCGCAAGCAGCGGCCGGACGACGAAGTAAGCGAGCAGCACCAGCAGCGCCAGGAACTGCGAGAACTCGACCAACCGCAGGACGACGAGCCGGCCGGTCGAGAAGTCGTCGGACCCGGTGCCGTACGTGAAGAGGCCGTCCGCGACCCACTGCGCCATGACGACGACGATGAACGCGACCGACACGAAGCCGATCGCACCCCAGACGTGGATGTGACCGAAGCGTCGACCACGGGCGAGCTCGGGAGACGACATGACGGGCGGTTCGGAGACGGTGGCCATAGGTCTAATCTGACTAGAGCCTCGTCACTTTGTCAACCGGTCCCGAAATTCGCCCACGTGAACTCGTGCTTGACGGCCGTCGAGCCCTCGTGGAAGTCCACAGTGGCGACGGCCTCCAGCCCGGCGATCTCCCGCTGCACGGTCCGCAGGGCGCGTTCACGGCTCGTGGTCGCGAGGATCGCGATGAAGTCGTAGCGGCCGATGGACCGGGCGACCAGTCCGAGCTCGTCGAACCTGAGCAGGCTCCGTCCGACCGGCTCCACCTGTCCAGGTTCGGCGCGGACCCCGAGGAAGCCGAAGGCGGTGATGCCGAAGCTCTCGATGTCGCACACCGCCTGGATGCGCAGCGTGCCGTTGTCGACCAGTCGGGAGACCCGGGCGCGCACCGTCGCCTCGCTGACATCGAGACTCGCAGCGATGCTCCGGTTGGACGCGCGGCTGTCGGCCTGCAGCGCCAGGACGATCTCGATGTCGAGGTCGTCGTGCGGCGAACGGGCCGCGCGGAGCAGGCTGCTCCCGGAGCGCGGCTGCGGCGTGATTCGCCCGTACTGGGAGTCGAAGCGCAGGACCTTGGCCGCGAGTTCGCAATGGAGCGAGGTCACACCGTCGATCACCGCGATCCCCTCGGCAAGCACGTCGGCGAGCCGTGCATGCGATGGGCACAGGACGATCGCCACGAGATCCTCGCTCCCCGTGACCGTCGCGAGACCGATCGCCTCGTCCAGCCCGACGAGGTCTTCGGCAACGGCATCAGCGCGTCGCCCGGCGACGCGGATGAGCACGAACGCGAGGGCGGTGAGCCCGAACGCCTCCATGTCGGTCACCGCCACAACCCGGACCAGCCCGGCGTCGGAGAGTCGCCGCAGGCGCGTTGCCACGGTGCGCTCGGTCACGTCCAGCGACCTCGCGAGACCTCGGTTCGTCGCGCGCCCGTCCTCCCGCAGCCGACTGACGAGGGCACGGTCGAGATCGTCGACGGTCGGCGGATCACGCGTCGAGTCGAGGGTCATGGCGGGTCCAGCTGGAGCCGCGGGTACTGCGCCGTCGTCCCGTTGAAGGTCCAGGGTTCCTGCTCGAGGCAGGGAGGCGCCCCGGACCCGGTCGCGGCGAGGTACGGGACGTTGTCCGTGTTACGACAGTCGAAAGCCTTGAGGCCGCCGGTGGCGATCGTCTCGGCGCCCCCGGGGCGCGGATAGGGATTGAGCCGGTTCGTCGGCAGGCGCCGGACCCAGCCCGCTGCGATCTCGTTCCAGATCACCGGCAACCCTGATCCGTAGTTGACGATGCGCCCATCGCCGAGCTGGGACTTTCCGCTGAGCACGCTGCCGACGTTGGCGAAGACTCCGGTGATCTCACGTCGGTCGGCCGCCGCGAGCTGCAGGAACGGGATGAGCTCGCGGCTCATGTCGTAGATCTGCGCGAACGGCGTCGGTGACGTCCGTAGAAGGCGCGTCAGGCTCGGCGTGCCGGCGACGATCGACGAGCTCAGCCCGGGGAGACCCGCGAACAGCCGTTGCACGATCGGAGCAGTGCGGTCGATCTCCAGCAGCGCCGGTGGTGCGACCCGTGCTACTCGACGCAGGGCGGTCGCCGCTCGTCGGATATCGGGCGCCACCGCGCTGATCCGCACCGAGGTCCGGTCGAGCGCGGCGAGGAACCTGGGCATCACGCGGACCAGACGGGACAGCTCCTCGGAGCGGGCCGCGGTCGCGTCGAGGAACCGTCGGCCGTTGACGACCGCGCTTCGTACCGCTCCCGCGTCGGAGCCGAGAGCGTCCAGGACGTCGGCGGTGCCACCCACGACCTCGTCGAGCTGCTCGCGTTGGGCGTCGATCTCGCGGAGCGCCTGGTCCAGGGCCCGCGTGACCCCGGGGGCGCGTCCGAGCGCGGTGCTGATCTCCTGCGACCGGTCGTCGACCGCGGTCGAGAGGTCGCGGAAGAGGCCGCGGACGTCGTCGCGGGTCTTCGGCTCGAACGTCGAGACGACATCCGCCAACTGCTGGTTGGGACGGACGGCGCTGGCAGGCAGCTCCGCACCCTCCGCGTAGGCCGGGGCGGATGGAGGCCCGAGCCGCAGCTCCAGGTAGGCCTCGCCCAGCAGCGACTTCGACCGGACGATCGCCGTTGTCCCCCGGTGCAACGGCGCGAACCGCGGCTCGATGTCGATCTCCACCTCTGCCCCCCGGGTTCCGGCGACGACGGTGTGCACCTTGCCGATGCCGACTCCGGCGACCCGTACCTCTCCCCCTTCCTGGAGATTCCCGGCGTCGGGGACGACCAGCCCGACGCGATAGTCACGCGCCCCAAGCGGCAGGTCGCCGCCGAAGGACCGCCAGGTGGCGATGATGCCGACGACGCAGACGAGGGTGAAGAGCAGGGGCACGACGAGGCGGCCTCTGGTCGGGCTGCGTGTCTCCATTCAGCGCCCCCCGCCTTGGCCGTCGTCGCACGCGCCGGCGGCGCCGATCGCGAGCTGAAGGAACTGGTCGACCACCGGCGTTCCGGTGATGTTCTTGCACGACACGATCACGCTGGCCCGACCGAAGCCTCCGTGGGCGTCGGAGGTGTCGAAGGTCGAGTTGAAGTTGTGGATGAACCACGAGAGCCAGAACAGGTAGCCCTCGTCGTCGCCCTCCGGGTTGTAGGCGGCGACGTTCGTCATGTACTCGGCGACCTGCAGGGCCCGGACGAGGTCGGGTGTGGCGCGTCGGAGGGCGGCGACGGCCGGGCGCAGGTTCCGGACCACCGGGACGGCGCGATCGACGAACGGGATGAGGTCGCGAGAGAACGATCGCGTTCCGGTTCGCGAGAAGCCGCCGAGGGAATCCAGCGTGCTCGGCAGGCGCCGGACAGCGGGAAGCAGGGCGTCGACGGTCAGCGGGACCCGCTGGGCGAACGCTGCGGTCGAGCTCAGGGTACGGCGTGTCTGGTCAAGGGTCGAGGGGAGCCGCTCCAACGTCCCGCGGAGCGCCCGCTCCTCGACTGCGACGGCGTTGAGCGTCGCAGCCGAGCCGACGACCAGGTCGTCGAGCCGGTCGTCGCGGGAGGCCGCGGCGGTGAGGCGGGACACGTTGGTGACGAGGCGGGCGAGCTGCTTGCGGCGGTCAGCGAGGGCGGCGGAGACCGAACGGACGGCGTGGGTCGTCGGCCCGAGCGTGCGCAGTGCAGCCTGCATACCGTCGGCTCGTCCGCGCGTGCCCTCGCCGACTGCGGCGATGAGCGAGCCGAGAAAGGCGCGCGTGTCGGAGTCGAGGGTGCTGGTCAGGTCCGCCAGCGGAACGGGGACCTCGGTGCTCCCGATGTCGAGGACCGCGCCATCGCGAAGCTTGGGTGCCCCGACCGGGCCGGGGTCGAGGTTGAGCTGCATGTCCTTGAGCGGCGTGATGGGCTCCAGGGACGCCGTGGCACCCTCATGGACGGACGGCAGGGTGCCGCGCTTGATCGTGACGCCGACGGTCGCTCGGCCGTCGCGGATGTCGAGGTCGGTGATGGAGCCGACCTTCACCCCGGCGACGAGCACCGGTTGGCCGAGTCCGGGCGCGACGCCGTCGGCGGCGCTCAACTCGATGTCGAGCGTGTAGGTGTCCTGGAACGGGATCGGCGCCCGCTGCTGCACGAGCACGTACGCGGCCGACGCAACGCCCGCGACCATCAGCGTCGTGAGCACCAGGAACCAGCGCAGACGCGAGGTCATCGCTTCCCTCCCAGGATTCCGCCGAGCAGGCCGCCGACGACGTCCTCCACGGCGCCGGTCAGGTCGTCCACCGTCTCCTGGACGGTCGGTGCCTTTGTGGGCTTCGTCGGCCGCACGGGGGCTGGGCGCGGCGTCGGGACCGGCAGCGGGAGCAGGCCGGGTCGGGCCTTGGTGGGGCGGGTGGGTCGCTGTGGTGCGGTGGCGGGGGCTTCGAGTCCCAGGAGGTCGAGCAGGCTGCTGCGCAGCGCGACTTTTCTCTGCGCGGTCGGCGCGGTGAGCATTCGCGCCAGGAGGGTCGTCGCGCGGTCGGCGCTCGTGCTCCGCGGGGTGCGCCGACCTGCGGGCGGTGTGCCGATCAGCTGGTTGCGTGCGCCGAGATCGGGAAGTGGCTGATCCGCGCAGCGGGCATCCGGGCGCACCTTGGGCTGCTGGGCGTAGCCGAGCCACCGGGGGCTGACGCCCTGGAGGTCTGCGCTCGAGACGACATCACCGATCCCGGGGAGCAGGCCGCGGACGGTCTGGACGCCGTTGGTGATGCCGAGCCGGATGGCGGTGCCGTTCCCGTCGAAGCTCGGCGAGCTGGCGGCCAGGTTGGCGCCGAGGTGCAGGAGCTCCTTCCACACCGGTTCGTCATTGGTCAGCGCTCCGTCCGGAACGGTCATCTCGAGCGTCGGAACGACATGGGTGCTGAGACACGAGGCGAAGGGAGCGAGGTGCCGCGCCGCCTGCCCGAGGCCGCCGAGCGTGCCGGGGAGCGCCTCGGCGATCGGCCCGGTCCCCTCCAGGAGGGCCGGGAGTCGGCGCGCCGCGGTGAGGCGGTCGATCTCGCGGAGGAAGGCGGTGGTCGCCGTCAGGCTGGAGGGGGCGCGACGGAGCGCCGGGACGAGCTCGGTCGTGAGCTCGTCGACGGCTGGGAGCGCCGAGCGGATCGCGGCGAGGTCCGCCGGCCCGGTGCGCCCCAGCTCGGCGAAGCCGCGGATGCTCGCCGCCAGGGCCGCGTCCTCGGACGCGAGCGTTCCTGCAACCCTGCGGAAGTCCGTCACCGAGGCGGCGAGCGCCGTGTCGTCCGCGGCCAGCTGCGTGGCGGTCGCCGCCGAGCCTTGCACGGCGCGTCGCACGTCGGTGTCTCGCTGTCCGTGGGCAGCCTGCGCGACAGCTGTCAGGTCGTCGGCGGCCGCTTCGAGCTGCGTCACGCCGGTGCGGATGCCGGCGGCTCCCGACGCTCGGCCGCCGCCGAGTCCGCGGGCGAGCTGATCGACGCTGTCGACCACGGCACCCCGAGTGGGTTCGTCCAGGACGTTGAACACCTGATCGAGCTGGACCGGGATGCGGGTGCGCGCCACCGGCACGGTCATGTCGCGCTCGATCGCGGGCGAGCCCGGGGCGCCCGGGCTGACGTCGACGTAGAAGTTGCCTTCGAACAGGAGCCGGGGCCTGATGCTGAGGGTGGGGTGCCGAGGGACGTCCTGCGGTCGCGTGAGCCGCATGACGACGACCGACGTCCCACGGGGGCCGGGTCTGATGCCGGTGACCCGTCCGACGTCGACGCCCGCAACCCGGACCGGGTTGCCCTCGCGGAGCTGGTTCGCCGTCAGGAACTGGCCTCGGATCTCGAACGGCTGGCTCAGCGGCGTGGTCCGGACGAACGCCGCGTAGACGGCTACGGCGACCAGAAGGACCGTGAGCATTCCGGCATTGACCGGGCTGCGGAACCACCGGATGCGCCGACGGCCGGCTGTCGTCTGGCGGAGATTCATCGGCCGCCTCCAACCGGCTCGTCGAGCAGCCCGGCGCGGTCGGCGCGGTCGCGCGCGTCCGCCGGCCAGACCGTCTCTCGGGTCGTCGGCGACTGCAGCCCTGGGCGGTTCCCGAGATGCTGGCGGCCGTCGGACGGCGAGTTGCCGCTCTCGCACTCCTGTGCGTCGGCGTTCGGGAGGTAGTTGATCTCGGCGTCCGACGATGGGCGAGCCTGCTGCAGGATCTCGCCGTTGGCGCCGAGCGACGTGATCACGAGGTTGGCGACGCCGGGTCCGCCACCCGAGCCCAGCGCGGCGAACGTGCCCGCCCAGCCTTCCGCCCAGAGCCCGACCACGTTGCAGTGCACCTGTGCCGGGGTGAGGACCTCGAACAGCGTGCCGAGCGCGGCGAACGTGCCTGCCGCCTTCCGCAGGACGCCGTCGGTCTGCGGTACGCGCGCAAGGGCGTCGAGGGCGACGAAGGCCGTCCGCAGGGGCGTCGCGGTGCGACGGAGGCTGGCGACGCCGGACCGTCCCGCGCGGAGCGCCGAGTTGGTGCGACGCAGCGTCGCGGGGAGCCGGCGGACCACCGGGGTCAGGTCGATGCTCGTCTGGCGCAGCGCGGCGAGCGCCGGGGCGAGATCGGTGAAGGCGCGGGTCGTCCGTGTGATCGCGCGCGGGGCGCGGTCGATCGCGCTTCCGAGGGCGCGACGCTCGCGGGCGACCGCCTCGAGCGTCGTGGCGGCAGATCGGACCAGCCCCGCGAGATCGCCGGCGACCGGCAGGAACGCAGCGGACGTGCGGTCCGCCGCAACGATGAGCGGCGCCAGGCGGGTCTCCGGGTCGGCGAGTGCGCCGGCGACGCGACTGAGCGGCGGGAGCATGCCGGCCGTCCGTCCGAGCGTCTCGTTGAGGCCTGCGCCCCGTCCCGCGAACCCGTCCCCCGTGGTCACGACGGACTCCTGCATGGCCTGTGCCGTGCGACGGTCGAAGACGTCGAGGAGGTCGGTCAGCTCGACGGCGTTCCGCCCGCTGCCCTCCGGGAGCCGACCGCCGTCAGGGATGGTCGTACGCGAGCGCCCCGGCTCGAGTGCAAGGTAGGAGGCGCCGAGGATCGCGCCGGGACGGACCGCGGCTCGCGAGTCGGATGGGAGCGGACCTGCGCCCTCCTCGAGCTTCAGGATCAGACGGGTGAAGGTCGTGCCGTCCGGCTCGGCGACGGCGCTGGTCTCCTGGACCTGGCCGACGCGGACGCCGCCGATTCGGACGTCGCTGGTCTTGATCAGCCGTGCGGCGTTCGGGACGTCGACGGTGACGCGGTAGCTGCGCTCCAGTGGGACGCCGCTGTTCGCACGGAACGCGACCACGGCGATCAGCAGCAGCACGACCGCCGTGACCAAGCCGACGGCCTTGTCCACCCGAGCGGCGCGACGCGCCCGGAGCTGTCGGCGTCCACTCATCCGCCGAGCCTCCGGAGCAGGTCGATCGCCGTGCCGCGGGTGACGGGTGCGGGGCCGGTGTTCACCGGAACGGCGCCCTGCTGGGGCGCGGTGTATTTGTGGGAGCACCCGGAGGTGGTCGGCGCGACGATGCACTGCGGGGCGACGTTGATGAAGAACGAGAGCATGTGGCTGAGCTCGTCCCTCCCGGCGGTGAGTGCTGCGAGCGTGTAGGTGACGTTGAGGACGCGCTCGATCCCGCCGCGGTTGCGCAGGTCGACGAGGAAGCGGGAGAGCAGGTCGGCGGACGGCTCCACGGTGCGTAGGGTGCGCCGGAGTCGCAGGACATCCGGGTTCGCCGACCGCAGCGCCCGACGACCGCTCCGGAGGGTCGGTGAGAGCGTCCTCAGCGTCGAGTCGCCCGCCTCGGCGAAGGCGGGGAGCGTGCGGGTGAAGCGCTCGAGCTCGGGGGCCGCCTCGCGCAGACCGTCGAGGAGTGGGGTGGTCGCCATCGCGGTTTCGTCGAGGTCGGTCAGGCCGGTGCGCGCCCGGTCGAGCAGCGCCGGGAGGCGGTTGATGCTGCGCCTGAGTGCACGGTCCCGGGTCCCGGTGGTCTCCGTCACGTCGGCGGCGCTGGTCACGAACCGGCGGACCGACCGCTCATCGCGGGCGACTTCGGCGAGGACGCCATCGGTCTGGCTGATCGCGGACGCCAGCGTGGTGCGTTGCGCATCGAGGACGGCGAGCATGTCGCGGACGTTCTGCAGCGCCGGGTTGGCCCGCCGCAGGATCGCGTTGAGGTCCTGCCCGCGCCCGGAGGTCGCGATCCCCAGCTCCGTGACGAGCGCCCGGATCCGCTGATCGACCGGGAGGGAGAACACGTCGATGACGTCCTGCAGCGACACGGGGACGCTCGTCCGGGTGACCGGAAGGACGTCGTCTTCCAGTGGCGGCGAGGTCTTTCGCCCGGGCTGGCAGTCGACGAAGTACTCGCTGATGAGTCCCTCCGGCAGGATGCGGCAGGTCGCGTCCTGGCGGAACGGTGCGAAGCGCCGTTCGACCTCGAGTGTGACGCGTGCCCGCCTCTCCGGGGTGAGCTTGACCTCCCGGACTTCTCCGACCTTCGTGCCGGCGACCTTGACGAGCTGCCCGGGCACCATGCCTTTGGCGGTGTCGAACACGACGTCGACGCGGTAGTCGGCGGGGCTGTCAGTCCCGCGGCTGACCAGCACCACGGCGGCGACGACGACCAGGACGGCGGCCAGTGAGAAGCGAACGTTCGCGCTCATGGCTCGTTCACGTCGGCCGACATGCCTTGCGACGGATCGCAGAGCGTCGGGTCGGGGATGTACGGGGACGAGCCGTCGCGGGCGGGGGGCGCACCGGTCCCGGGGCAACGCCGCTTCTGCTTGTACTTCGTCGAGAAGAGCCCGGGGACGAGCGGTTGCTGGGACAGGAGCGAGCCGAGCTGCCCGCCGAGAAGCGTCTGCGGGTTCTGCGTGAACTGGAGCCGGACGTAGCCGCCGGTGGCGTTCTGGTTGCCGGTCGCGAGGCCGGCCAGGCCGTTGAAGATGCCCAGTACGAGGTCGGTCCCGTAGATGCGCAGGCCACGGACGATCGGCTGCAACGCGGCGGACGCGGTTCCGGTCCGGGCGATCGCCGTGCGGATCGCGGGAAGCTGCCGCGGCATCGCGGCGAAGCTCGCGCGGAGGTCGGGAATCTGCGCCTCGAGCTCAGCGGCCGGACCTCGGACCGCCCTGAGCGTGGTCGGCAGCGCGCGCAGCGTCTCCTCCGCGGCACGCGCCGCGGAAGGCGCCGCGCGGAGCGCGGGCCGAGCGGTTTCGAGCGTGTCGGCGGCGTCGGTCAGGGTGCGCTCGCCGGCCCGCAGCAGCGTCGGCGCCCGTCGAAGCATCGCGCCGATCGCGCCGCGCTCGGCGGCCAGTGCCGCGAACGTCCGGGAGACCTCCACGACGCCTTGGCGTAGGTCCTCACGCCGGGACGCGAGCGCCTGAGTGGCAGTGGCGCCGTCGCGGATCACGCGCTGCAGCGCGTCGCCGTCGGCCGATACCTCGGACGCCAGGCTCTCGGTCTCGCTCAGGGCGGGATCGAGCCGGCCGAGCAGGCGGTTGAAGGTCGGGGCGGTGCTCCCCGCAAAGATCTCGCGCGAGCGTCCGACCAGCGCCTGCAGGTCGCGTCGCGCCGCCGGGTCGAAGGCGTTGAGGACGGCGTCGAGGTCGACGATGCCCGACGTCTGACGGGGGCCGAGCACGGCCCCGTCGTCGAGCACGCGGTCGCCGTCGCCCGGCTGCAGGTCGATGAAGCGGTTGGAGACGCCCGCTTGGCCGACGGCACGGATCGCGGCCCGCGTTCCCTCGCGCAGCGGGAGTACGTCGTCGTCGGTGATCTTGAGGGTGATCTCGGCGCGACCCTCCGGGGTGAGGTCGATGTCGTCGATCGAGCCGACCTTGATACCGCGGACCTGGACCTCGCCGCCCTTGACGACCTGACCGGCGTTGGCGAACTGCGCGCGCAGGGTGTAGTCCTCGCCGCGCAGGACCACGTAGCCGAGCGCGGCTGCGACGAGCAGCATCGCACCGAGGGCGGTCCAGCGGTTGCGGGCGTCCCGGGTCATCCGCCGATCGGCAGCCGCGGGCTGCCTCCCCAGAAGAGCTGGCTGCCGATGATGCCGATGGCGTGGATCCCGATGAGGTTGGCGACCATCGCGCGGGCGGTGGCGCGACCGACCTCGACGGGGCCACCTCGGACGGTGTAGCCGTAGAAGCAGCCCACCAGGACGACGAAGGTCCCCATGGCGACGCCCTTGATGCCGGAGAAGATGTAGTCGTCGACGCTCTGGAACTTCCAGAACAGCTCGAGGTAGCCGCCCGCCGAGACCTGACCGATCTGCACCACGACCGCGATGAACGACCCGATGAAGCAGACGACGATCGCGATCGCGTACATGAACGGGAGAACGATCCATGTCGCGAGAAGCCGGGTGGAGCACAGGTAGAGGAGCGAGTCCATGCCCATGACGTCGAGAGCGTCGATCTCGTCGGTGATGCGCATCGTGCCGATCTCGGCGACGTAGCCGGTGCTGACCTTCGCGGCCATCATGTAGCCGAAGGCGTACGGCGCGATCTCGCGCAGATCGCCGATCGCGGTGAACGCGCCCGCGGCGGCCGGCGCCCCGACGAGACGGGCGCCGTACGCGCCTTCGATCCCGACGACGAGCCCGAGGGCGAACACGAGTCCGAGCACGACCAGGAGTGACCCGGCGACGAGGATCTCCGCCTGGCGCAGGACCTCTCCGCCGTAGCGGCGCACCCGCCCGGTGAGCGCCCCGCCGATGATCTGCCCGGAGAAGGCCGCGCCTTCCCCGAAGGTCCGGGACGAGCTGCGAAGTCGGTCCAATCCCGGGAAGCTCATCGTGTCTGCGAGAGGATCGGGTTGGTGGCGAGCAGCAGCTGCGTGAAGACGTAGTCGATTGCGCCGATGCACAGGAACGCGATGACCACGGCCCGGTTGACCGCGCGGCCGACCCCCTCGGGGCCGCCGCTGGCGTTCATGCCCTGGTAGCAGCAGACCGTCGCGATGACGATGCCGTAGACGGCGACCTTGACGAACGAGGCGCCGAGCTCGAGGGCGGTCGCGTTGGCGAAGAACGACGCGAAGAACGGCCCGAGGGCGGCGTCGTTCTGCGCGACCACCACGACGGCCCCGAGCAGTCCCGCCCAAAGCGCGAAGATGTTGAAGAGGATCGAGACGAAGACCAGGGCGAGGAGGCGCGGGACGACGAGCGCCTTGATCGGGTCGACCCCGAGGACGTCCAGTGCCGAGGTCTCTTCGCGGGTGACCCGGGCGCCCAGGTCGGCGGTGATGGCGGTGCCTGCGACGCCCGCGATCACGATCGCCGTGACGAGCGGCGCGAACTCGCGCACGACGATGAGGTTGTAGGCGGCGCCGAGCCGATCGAGGGCTCCGAAGAGCCCGAGGAACCCGGATGCCTGGATGCCCGCCGGGCCGAAGGAGAGCGCGAACGACGTGAGGATCAGCGGGAACCACGCGATCGCGATGACGAACCGCACCTGATCGACCAGCTCCGGGCCGTAGTCGAGCGGGGGCTTGACCGAACGCCGGACGACCTGCGCCAGGAGACGGACCGCTCCGCCGACTTCCTTGGTCCATGTCGACGACCGCCCGGCCCGTCGCGGCGCACACGGCTTGGACGCCCGGGCCCGGGCGTCTGCGGCCTCTCCTGAGCGCCTCGCGGACAACACTGACTAGAGCCTAGTCTGATTTGAAGCCGGAACGCAAGGCGGTGCTGAGCGACACCTTTCGAGCCCGCTCTGGCACCCCGGTACGCAAGCTGTCAGGCGAGCTGGACGGGCGCGACGACTTGCGCGCGCAGGACATGCGCCCGGATTCGATGCCGCCCCGCGGCCTGCGACACTGACCAGGTGCCTTCTCGCACCTACGCTGGCGTGGCCGTCGAGGAACGTCAGCGCCAGCGCCGTCGCCGGCTGATCGAGGCCGGCTTCACCCTGCTGTCCGAGAAGGGCCCTGAGGCCCTCACCGTGACCGGCGTCTGTGCTGCCGCGAAGCTCACATCCCGGTACTTCTACGAGCACTTCGACAATCGCGACGCGCTGCTGACGGCGATCGTCCGCGAGCAGGCGGAGGCCGTCAGCACCCAGATCATCACGGCGGCGACGGAGCAGGACGGTACCGCCGAGGAGCGAGCCCGCGCCGCGGTGCATGCCCTGCTCGGGGCCATCGACGCCGACCCCCGCCGCCTGCAGATGGCGCGGGACCACGACGAGGTCGTCCTGCGGATGCGTGCGGTCGTGGCGGAGCGGATGACCGAGTTGCTGGCCGAGAACCCCGAGGCGCTCTGGCCGGGTAAGGCGGGTCATGCTCGCGTCCCGCTCGCCGCGACGCTGACGACCGGGGGCATTCTGCATCTCATCGCCGACTGGGCGGACGGGCGCTCGAAGCTGGAGCGCGACGATGTCGTCCGCCTCGGTGCGCGGTTCGCCGTGTTCACGGGCGAGTCAGTCCTGTCCTGACGCACGGCGCCGAAGGCTCAGCGGCACGCCGCCCTTGACGGTCATCGACATCCGGTACTCGTGGCGCGGCTGCCAGCCGACGGGCGTGGTGAACGTGTACCGCTGGAGCGCGGAGCCGATCGTCAAGGCGGCTTCGATGTAGGCGAAGCGCTTGCCCATGCACATGCGGCGACCGCGACCGAAGGACTGAAAGGCCCCGTTGTCGATGTCGCCGTCGAGCCAGCGGTCGGGCCGGTAGCTGTCCGCGTCGGCACCCCAGAATCGGCGGTCGCGGTGCAGCGCGATGTTCGAATGCAGGACGGTCGCCCCGGCGGGGATGCGGTACCCGCCGATCTCGTCGTCGACGAGCGCGCGCTTGGGGTTGACGACGAGTGAGCCTTGTAGCCGCTGGGCCTCGTCGAAGCAGGCCGTGATGAACGGCAGCTCGGCGAGGTCGGCCGGCCCGAGCCGGCGGCCGTCCAGTCGGTCGACCTCGTCGCGGGCGCGAGCCTGGAGGTCCGGGCGGGATCCGAGGAACGCAAACGTCCAGGCGAGCGCCGCCGCGGTCGTCTCGTGGCCACCGATGACGAGGAACAGCATCTCGGTGCGCAGCTTGTGGTCCTCGAGCGGCGTGCCATCGGCGTACTCCGCGCCGAGCAGGACGTTCAGGAGGTCCGTCGTCTCCACCGGGTTGCGGCGGCGCTCGTCGACGATGCCGCGTAGGTAGTCGTCCAGCCAGGCGTCAGACCGGGCGCCCCGGCGGGAGAACGGTCGCGGGACCCGGTCGGGCATCGCGAACATCCCGGTGCGCACCGTCGTGGCGAGCATGCGCTCGTCGAGGTGGTGCAGCAGCTCGGGCATCTCGTCGTGGGCGATGCGCCGGGAGAACATCGCGTTGTAGAGCACGGCCAGCGCGAGCTCCTTCAGCGGCTCGACGAGGTCGAGCGTCTCCCCGCTGTCGGCCGCGTGACCCCACGCGTCGACGTGCTCGATCACGGCTTCGGTGAACAGCTCGCCAAGCGCGGCGAGCGCCTTCTGCGTGAAGTGGGGCTGCAGCAGCTCGCGGCCGCGGGCCCACTCGTCGTCGTCGTGGTCGAACCACGACGCGTGGTGCGGGGAGCCTTGGGCGCGCATGGTCTCGGTGACCATCGGCGCGCGCTGGTACTTCGCGGCGGCCTTGAGGTTCACGTGCGCGATGTGGTCGCGGTGGCCGAGCAGGATCAGCTCGGTGAACGGCATGGGGACGCGGACGACGTCGCCGTACTCCTCGAGCAGCCGGATCGGCTCGAACCACGGGTCGCGGCCGAGCCGCGCGAGGGCGGACACCGCGGCCGGACCGCTGGGCCCGGGCGGAAGCGGTGCGGAGATGGTCGCGTCGGTGGTGATCGAGGTCGCCATGGTGGTCTCCTCTGCTCAGGCACCGGCCGCGACGGCGACCGGCATATCGGGGATGCCCGGATCTGACCCGCGGGCGGCGCGTTCGCGGCGCTCGCGGATCTCGGGGTACTGCAGGGCGGCGTAGGTGACAGCGACGGAGGTGACCATCACGACGATCGCGGCCGCCCAGGTCACGAGCGCGGGCGCGGAGGACTGGATCGTGATGTACACGGGCCAGGAGACGCCGACGACGTAGCCGATGGTCGCGGTGGGGATGGCCAGCCAGAGCCAGAGGATGTTCCAGCCCTTCAGATAGGTGGCCCCGAGCCAGGTGACGACGCCGTAGAACGGCAGCAGCGTCGAGTTCTGGACGATCGAGTAGAGCGGGATCCCGAAGATCCGGGTCGCGTTGTCGCCGTAGTAGCGGATGATCCCCCACTCGTGCCAGAGGACCTCGACGATGATCTCGGGGATCCCGACGAGCACGGCGGAGATAAACGTGAGTCGCGCGAAGGACGCGCCCTGCTCGATGAGTCGGTAGGCGTAGTAGCAGCCGAAGGCGACGTAGGAGCACTCGGCGACGAGGATGAAGGACGGCATCTGACGTCCCATCAGCCAGTAGTCGAACCAGTGGATGTCGGGGGCGTAGACGATCAGCCCGACGTGGTCGCCGAGCGGCTCGATGTTCGCGGCGATGACGCCGGCGACGAGCAGGACGCAGGGCAGGACCTCGCGGTGGCGGAACCACTTGTAGAGCGCCCAGATCACGACGGTGGCGAATCCGACGTAGAGCAGGATCACGATGAGCAGGGCGCCGGTGTCGTTGGAGGACAGCACGGGTGCCAGCGGGATCTGGTCCTCGCCCGGCAGCTGGACTCCGCGATCAATGTCTGAGCTCATGGCGAGGCGCGAGACTGACAGGGACCTTTTCAGATGTCAAGAAAGCCTCTTGTCAGATACCAAGCCTGCCTGCGAGACTCCGCACGGTGACGACCAAGCAGCGCCGGTATGGCGGCAAGAGCGGCGAGGAACGCAAGGCGGAACGTCGAGAGCGACTCCTGTCAGCCGGGCTCGACATCGTTCTCGACCGCGGCGCGGCCAAGCTCACGGTGACCGGCGTCTGCCAGGCCGCCGGCCTCAGCGAGCGGTACTTCTATGAGTCCTTCAAGGATCGAACGACGCTCCTGGACGCGATCTTCGCCGGCATTGCACAGAGCGGGGTGACGGCGATCATCGAGGCCGCCCTGGAGGCCAATACCCCGGAGAGCCGCGCACGGACCGTCGTCACCAAGCTGGTCGAGCTGATGCTCGACGACGAACGGCTGAGCCTGGTCGCCCGCGACTTTCGGACCGACGAGACCGTCATGCGAGGCCGCGCGGCCACCGCACACCGGCTCGCGGTCGCCTTCGAGGAGCACGCTGCGGTCTTCTGGGAGATCGACGGCGCGACCCCGACCGAGATCAGAGCGCGCGCACTCGCGGCCGTCGGCGGCCTCGCCGACCTGCTGGTGGCCTGGCAGGTGGGCGACCTCGAGCTCGAACGGGGCGAGGCGATCGCGATCGCCTCCGGCTTCCTGCTCGCCGCGGGCAACCCCGCCAAGGCTCCGGCACGCTGACTTGCCAGTGAGACGTTGAGACGTTATCGTCTCGTCGTCTCATGCATTCGGATCCTCTTTACCCGGTCCCGACGCCGGCCCTCCTGCGGCTCGTCGGCGACGAGATCCCCGCCCCGGACGCGGCCGACCCCGACCTCGACCGCCTGCTGGACGTCGCCGTCGAGGAGCTCGTCCGCTACGGCGTCGCCCGGACCTCGCTCGCCGACATCGCCCGCAAGGCCGGCGTCTCCCGGCCGACCGCCTACCGCAAGCTCGGTGGCAAGGACGAGCTGCTGCAGCGGATCCTCGTGCGCGAGGTCCTCCGCTTCTACGCGACGCTCGAGCGCTCGACGGCCGGGGTGACCGACCCCGCCGACCGGGCCGTCGCCGCGTTCTCGGTCGGGCTGGTGACGGCCCACCGCCATCCGCTCGTCTCGGAGCTCCTCGAGCACGAGCCCTCAGCCGTCGTGCCGTATCTGACGACCGAGGGCACCTCGATGCTCTCGACCCTCACGGACATCGTCACCGAGTTCATCGATCCGGGCGAGACGCTCGGCGCCGAGGTCGCACGACGCAAGTCCGAGGTTGTCGTCCGGCTCAGCTGGTCGTTCTTCCTCACCCCGCGGGGCGCCTTCGGCGCGCCGACCGAAGCAACGGTCGACCAGCTCGCCGACACTGTGGTGCGGGCCGCGTTCGAGGCCGCGTGATGCTCAGTACGTCTTCCGGATTCCTCGACCCCGCCGGCCCGCTCACCGGGTCCAACGACACGGTCTTCTGGATCTTCGCCGGCGCGACGTTCGTGATGGTGGCGGCCTCGGTGATCATCGCGATCCGCGAGGCCGTGACACTGCGCTCGCACCTCCCGATCCTCCTGCTCGTCAGCGCCACCATCTGGCTGCCCAACGAGCCGTTCATCGACCAGATTCTCGGCTTCCAGTACGCCGACGACGCACCCGCCGAGCTCTTCACACTCGCCGGCCGCGTCATCCCCGTGAGCGCCCTCGGCATCGGAGCGATGTTCTCGCTCTTCACCTGGTTCATCCACCGGATGATCGTCAACGGGCGGTCCTACCGGGACATCGTCGTCGTCGCCGTCGTCGCCGGCGTCATCGACTGGCCGCTCGAGATCATGGCCATCCAGGCCGACGTCTTCCACTACTACGGCGACAACCCCACCCGCATCTTCGGCCTGCCCCTCACCAGCGCGGTCCAGAACTGCTTCCTCTACGTCTTCATGGCGTCGATCTTCACCCTCGCCGCCCCGTACCTGAGGGGCTGGCGGTCACTCCTGTTCCTCCCCGTGATCCCCGGCTGCTACTACGCCGTGGCGCTGCTTTGCACCTGGCCGGCCTACCTCGCGCTGCACGCCGAATGGCCGACTGCCGTGTTCCTCCCACTCGGACTGATCGCCGCCGCCATGAACGCGCTGATCCCGCTCGCGATGTTGCGCTTCACCTTCGACCACCGGGCCGCGACCACAGCGACGACCGATACCGAGTGAGCGCCTTGGCGACTCGCGCTCGCGCGGCCGGGACGGTCACGCGGTTGGCGGCGCTGCACACCGTCGAGCGGCTCCGGGCGGTGCGGAGCGACGACCCCGCTCGCGTCCCGACCCACGTCGAGGACCTGACACCCGCCTGGCTGACCGCCGCGATCTGCGAGGGTCGCCCGGACGTTCGAGTGGTGGACGTCGAGCCGCTCGACGGACACTCCGGGACAACCAGCCGGCGGCGCCTGCGCCTGCACTACGAAGGCGCCGCCGCGGGGCTACCGGAGACGGTCTTCACGAAGTCGAACCCGTCACTGCTGCAGCGGATCACGCAGGCGATCACCGGCCCAGCCGAGGCACGCTTCTACCTCGACATGCGCGAGCACCTCGACCTCGAGGCTCCCCACTGCTACCACGCTGCGCTCGACACGCGCCGGATGGCCAGCGCCCTCGTGCTCGAGGACCTCGTCGCGACTCGTGGCGCCACGTTCCTCGGCCCCGCCGACGCGCTGTACCGGCCGGAGGCCGAAAGCCTCGTCCGCACGCTCGCCACGCTCCACGGCACGTTCGCGCACCGACCGATCTCCGCCGGGATCAAGAGCTACGTCGACCTCTGGAAGGACGCCTTCGCCCTCGCGAACATCGAGGAGGCCTTCACGCGCTGCCTGCGTGAGTGCGGCGATCTCCTGCCGGCCGAACTGCGCGCCGATCCGAAGCGGACGTGGCGGGCGGTGACGACATCGATCGCGCGGCACGCCGACCGACCGCTCACCGCGCTTCACAACGACGTCCACCTGGGCAACTGGTACCGGGCGTCCAACGGCGCCCTCGGGCTCTGCGACTGGCAGGCGGTCGTCGGCGGTGACGGCGCACGCGACCTCGCGTACGCGCTCTCGACGACGCTTCTGCCGGATGACCGGCGCGCGTGGGAGCACGACCTCGTCGCGCTCTACGCCGAGGAGCTCGCGCGCCGCGGCGGCCACGCGCTCTCGACCGACGAGACGTTCAAGCGCTACCGCGAGCAGACTTGGGGCGCACTCGCCTTCTGGGCGCCGACCTACAGCCCGCCGAAGCGGATGCCGTCAGACATGCAGCCGCGCGAGGTCTCCGGCGAGATGCTCCGCCGCATCGGCATCACCGTAACGGACCTCGACGCGTTCGCGGCCGTCGAACCGTGCGGCTGAACCATCACACTCCTCGCGCGCGTCACATCGGTCTGCTCTGACGGGCGTTAGCAGGACTTCGTGCAACGCTGCGGCCGCGAGTGTGGAGTTGCCGGCGGGCATTAGGGCAGCCGTGTGCCGTGTCCGAGCGTCAGTGGAGCCTCCAGATCTGCCGACGCCGAGGGCACCGGCAGATCGTTCCGCGCCCGAGGCGACAGGCGCTAGGAGAATGCGCGCGCAACGAGATGTGCGTCATCGCTCCGCGGGGTGTAGTGGAGGTAGCGCAGGGTGCTGTGGAGGTCGCTGTGGCCCATCCATTCCTGCACGCGGACGATGCTGGTGTGGCCGACCATCGTGGTCGCGAACGAGTGGCGCAGGTCGTGGAATCGCAAGCGGCGTAGGCCGGCGGCTTCCTGGGCGAGGTGGAAGCGGCGGCGTAGCGCGCGACGATCGAGATGTCCGTTGCGCCCTGGGAAGACGAGCCCGGTCCGCTCGTCGCAAGCGAGGCTCGCCAATGCCCCGGCGACCTGCGTCGCGAGGGGGACGGAGCGGACCTTCCCCGACTTCGGGACGGTGAGCTCAGTACCCGACCACGACCCGCGCACGCGAACGACACACCGATCGAAGTCCACGTCCCGCCACTCGAGCGCGAGCAACTCGCCCATCCGCAGACCGGTGAAGGCCGCGGTGAGGTAGATCGCGGCGTCGCGCTGGCTCGCTGCCGCCGCGACGAGCCGGTGGATATCGTCGGTGGAATAGACGAGCAGGTCGTAGGTCGGCTTCAGCGGCGGGCGCTGGACGTCGTCGACGGGGTCGTAGGTGATACCCCAGACCCGGCGGGCGCGGTGGTAGATACCGCTGAGGCAGACGATCAGCTTCACCCTCGTCGCCGCGGTGCGGTCCAGGCCGGCGACCCACCGCTCGATCTCCTCCGTCGTGATCTCGGTCAGCAGCAGCCCGCCGAACCGCGGAAGCAGGTGCGTGTCCAGCGCCATCCGATACCCGCGGATCGTCGTCGGCTTGCGGCGGCGGTCGTGCTCGATGTGGCGCAGCCACTCCGCCGCCGCGGTCTCGAACCGCGCAGGTGTCCCGGCCAGCGGCGGCAGCGTCCGGACGCGAATCTGCTCGAGCGTGGCCTCGAGCCAGCGTTGCGCGCCGGCTTGGTTCACGTATCCCGCCGGTGGGGTCCCGCGTCGGGTCCAGGCGGGCCCAATTTTCTTCTGGATCTGCCTGCCGGTGCCGGTGCGGTACTTCGCGAACCAGACCGGTCCGGACTGGCGCTGGACGCAGAAGATGTGGCCGCTCGGCGGGCCGATGAAAGGCAGGAGTTGGGGCTCGTCTGCGCGGCGAGCCATGCGGTACGGCGGCGAGGTTCGGGACATATCCGGGACACGACCATCGGTCCCGGGTGGGGGCTAGCTCGCAAATCTCGTGGTTTGCAGCGAACTTGCCAGAGCCGCCGAGCGGATTCGAACCGCTGACCCCTTCATTACGAGTGAAGTGCTCTACCAGCTGAGCTACGGCGGCAGGGGGCGCTGAATCCTAGCGACACCTCCGCTGCGGTGCCCGCCGACGGTGTGGGAGGGTTGCGGGCATGATCGGCTCGGGGGACACGCGGCGCCGTGCGGTGCTGCTGCTGGTGGCGGCGCTGGTGCTGATGACGGCGTTCTCGACGTCGTACATCGGGGCGTTCCACGACCCGTCGCCGCGCGACGTGCCGTTCGCGGTGGTGGCGCCGGAGGGCCGGGCGACGCAGCTCGCCGACCGCCTCGACGCGCTGCCGGGCTCGCCACTGGACGTCCGCGTGGCGCGGGATCGCGCCGCTGCGCTGGCGCTCGTGCGCGACCGCGAGGTCTACGGCGCGTACGACGCGGGCGCGAACCGCCTGTACGTCGCGTCCGCGGCCAACCGCGCGACGGCCACGGCGCTGGAGCTGACGCTCGGTCGGGCGCTGGCCGCGCAGGCGCTCCCCGCCGCGGCGGTCCAGGACGTGGCACCGCTGCCCGACTGGGATCCCAACGGCACGACGCTCTTCTACCTCGTCGTCGCCTGGGTGTTCGGTGGGTACTTCGCCGCGACGGTCCTCGGGCTGCTGGCGGGGCCGCGCAGCTCGACGCGGCGGCTGGCGGTCGACCGGCTGCTCGGGGTGCTCGCGTTCGCGACGCTCGGCAGCCTGCTCACGGTGCTGATCGCGCGCTGGAGCTTCGGGGTGCTCGACACCGACCTGCTCGCGACGTGGGCGGCGGGCATTCTCGTGATCGGCGCGTCCGGCGCGGCGACGGTCGGGCTGCAGGCGCTCGCCGGCCCGGCCGGCACCGGACTGGTGATCCTCCTGTTCGTGATCCTCGGCAATCCGGCGGCGGGCGGGCCGTACGCGCGGCCGCTGCTCCCGGACTTCTGGAGCGCGATCGGCGGGCTGCTGCCGCCCGGGGCGGGCATGGACCTGCTGCGCGGCGTCACCGCGTTCGACGGCGCGCGGATCGGCGGGCCGATCGCCGTCCTCGCCGTCTGGGCGCTACTCGGCGTCGCGCTGACCGTGTTCCACGGCGGCCGGCCGGCGCGCAGCGACGCCGAGACGGCCGCCGAGGCCGCCGCCGGCGCGGCCGCCGCCTGAGCCGCGCCGGGCTTCACGGCTTCTTGACGGCGGGCCGACCGATCTGCACGTCGGCTTCACGGACGCGGGCGCAGCATGGGTCGCATGGTCCCCCCTGCTGCCGCCACCGCCATCCAGGCCCCGGCCCTGCGCGCCCCCGCCGCGCGCACCGCCGGCCGCAGCGCCCTGGTCCTCGGGGCCCTCGGCGTGGTCTTCGGCGACCTCGGCACCAGCCCGCTCTACACGATGCAGACGGTCTTCAACCCCGACGACCCGCACCCCGTGGCGGTCTCGACGCAGAGCGTCTTCGGGGTCGTGTCGATGATCTTCTGGTCGGTCGTCCTGATCGTCAGCGTCACCTACGTGGCGCTCGTCATGCGCGCGGACAACGACGGCGAGGGCGGCATCATGGCCCTGCTGACGCTGCTGCGCCGCCGCGCCGCCGGCGACGGCCGGACCGCCCGGCGGGCCGCCACCGTCCTCGCCGGGCTCGGCGTCTTCGGGGCGGCGCTCTTCCTCGGCGACAGCATGATCACGCCGGCGATCTCGGTCCTCTCCTCCGTGGAGGGGGTGAAGGTCGCCGCCCCGTCGCTCGAGTCGCTGATCGTGCCGGTGGCCGCTGGGATCATCGTCGCGCTGTTCCTCGCCTAGCGACTCGGCACCCACTCCGTCGGCCGGCTGTTCGGGCCGGTGATGCTCGTCTGGTTCCTGGCGATCGGCGCCTGCGGGATCGGCGGGATCGCCGACCACCCCGACATCCTGCGCGCGCTCTCTCCCACCTACGCGCTCGACTTCGCCACCGCGAACCCGTCCAGCGCGTTCTTCGCCCTTGCGGCCGTCGTGCTCGCGGTCACCGGCGCGGAGGCGCTCTACGCGGACATGGGGCACTTCGGGCGCCGCCCGATCGTCCGCGCCTGGTTCGCGGTCGTCTTCCCCGCCTGCGTCCTCAGCTACCTGGGGCAGGGCGCGCTGATCCTCGAGGACCCCGGCGCGACGTCCGCCCCGTTCTTCCTGCTCGTGCCCGACTGGGCGCGCTGGCCGATGATCGTGCTGGCGACCGCCGCCACGGTCATCGCCTCCCAGGCCGTCATCACCGGCGCGTTCTCCGTCGCCCGCCAGGCCGCGCAGCTCGGGTACCTGCCGCGGCTGCGGATCCTGCACACCAGCAGCGACACCGTCGGGCAGGTGTACGTGCCGTGGGTCAACTGGACGCTGATGGTGGCGGTGCTCGCGCTCGTGCTGACGTTCCGGACCTCGGCGAGCCTCGCGTTCGCGTTCGGCATGGCGGTGACCGGCACGATCACGATCACGACGATCATGTACTTCGCGCTCGCCCGGCGGCTGTGGCGGCGCTCCTGGTGGTTCGTCCTGCCGGTCGGCGGCGCGCTGATCACGCTCGACCTGCTGTTCCTCGCCGCGAACACGACGAAGATCCCGCACGGCGCCTGGCTGCCGCTGCTGATCGCGACGGTCACGTTCGTCGTCCTCACCACCTGGCAGCAGGGACGGCGGCTGGTGACCGCCCAGCGCGAGCGGGCGGAGGGACCGCTGACCGACCTCGTGGCGGAGCTCCACGCGCCCGGCCGGGCGCTGCCGCGCGTCCCCGGCAGCGCGGTCTTCCTCAACCGCACGAAGGACCGGGCGCCGCTGGCGTTGCGCGCGACCGTCGAGCACCTCGGCGTGCTGCCGCAGGTCGTCGTGATCACGTCGATCGAGACGCTCCCGGTGCCGCACGTGCCGCCCGGGGAGCGGATCGCGCTCGACGACCTCGGGCACGCCGACGACGGGATCTGGCACCTGTCGGTGCGGCTGGGATACCGCGACGACGCCGACGTGCCCGCGCTCCTGCGCCGGCTCGACGAGCTCGAGACCGGCCTGCCCGTCCTCGCGGCCCCGGACGCGAAGGTCTCCTTCTACCTGTCGACCGTCGACCTGCGCTGGGGCAGCGCGCATCCGCTCGGCCGTCTGCGCACGCGCCTGTTCCTCGCCACGGCCCGGATGACCGCGGACGCCGCCGAGTACTTCCGGCTGCCCCGCGACCGCACGGTGATCGTCGGCTCGCGCGTCGAGCTGTGAGCGGCAGGTGCAGGCGTCCGGGCGCCGGGTAGGGTCCCGGGATGGCCGTCCCGCCGCCCGAGGCGCCCACGTTCGACCTGCAGTCGCACTCGACCTGCTCGGACGGGGCCCTGCCCCCGCGCGAGGTCGTCGCGCGCGCCGCCGCCGCCGGCGTCGAGCTGCTCGCGCTCTCCGACCACGACACGGTCGAGGGCGTCGACGAGGCGATCGCCGCCGGCCGCGAGCACGGGGTGCGGATCGTCCCGGCGGTCGAGATCAGCGTCCTGGACGGCGAGCACGACGACCTGCACATGCTCGCCTACTGCGTCGACCACCACTCACCGCGGCTCCTCGAGGTGCTCGGGCTCTGCCGGGCGGACCGGGGCACGCGGGCCGCGCGGATGGCGGACGCGCTCGAGCAGGAGGGCCTGATCGTGGACCGCACGGAGCTGGCGGCCCGCCGCGCCGCCGGCGGGGCGGTCGGGCGGCCGCACCTGGCGCGCGCGGTCGCGTCGCACCCCGGCAACGCGAAGCGCCTGGCGGCGGAGGGTCTCGCCCGGCCGGGGGACACGGTCATGCAGATCGCCGACGCCGTGCTCGTGCGCTACCTGATCCCGGGCGGGGCCGCGTTCCGTCCCCGGGCCGCCCCAACCGTCGAGGGCTGCATCGAGATCATCCACGAGGCCGGCGGCCTGGCCGTGTGGGCGCACCCGTTCTGGGACCTGTCGGACCCCGACGAGGTCCTCGGGGCGATCGACCGGTTCGCCGCCGCGGGACTCGACGGCGTCGAGGCGTTCTACGTCACGCACACCCCCGAGCAGACGCGGCTCATCGTCGACCACTGCGCGGGCCTCGACCTGCTGACCACCGGCTCCGCGGACTTCCACGGCCCCGACCACGCGCGCTTCCACACCTTCCGCGCGTTCGGCCTGCACGGGCGCGCGCCGCGGCTCGGCCCGATCGGCGAGATCCCGCCGGTGCGCCCGTAGCGCCACGACGGCCCCGACGAGCAGCGCGTAGAGCAGCACCGCGGCGATCGACGTCGCGCTGATCACGAGGCCCGCCGCGAGCGCGCCCGTGACCGCCGCGGTCCCCGCCCCCGCGCCGGCGGTCGCGACCGTGGCGGCCGGGGACGCGCTCGGTCCCAGCGGCAGCAGGCCGAGCACCCCGAGCGCCGCGAACAGCTGCGCGACCTCCGCGAGGCCGTGCGGCAGCCCGACCGCCCAGAGGGCGACGCCGGCGCGGACGGCGCCGAGGGCGCAGATCACGCCGACGATGGCCGCGAGCCGACCGCGCAGCCCCGGCTCGCCGAGGACCGCGAGGCCGCGCGTGCACGGGCGCGTCGCCCCGAACCGCAGCAGCAGCGCGCGGCCCGCCAGCGGCAGGCCGACCCCGAGCGCGAGCGCTCCCGGCGCCACCCACCAGGCGCCGCCCGCGAGCACGACGGCGGCGACGAGGAGCAGGCAGGCGCCCGCCACCTCCAGGACGAAGATCGGCACGTCGGCGACCGCGATCTGCGCGGGCCGGGGCGCCCGGCCGCCGCTGAGGCGGCGCAGCAGCGCGACGCGGACGGGCAGCCCGACGTGCGCCTGCAGCGACCCGGCCAGGAAGGCGCCCGCGTTGGCGCCGTACACGTCGCGGCGCGCGACCGCGCGCGCGTCCACCGCGCCGAGCGACAGCCGCCACGCCTCGGACCGCGCGACGAGCGTGGCGAGGTGCAGCGCCACGAGCCCCGCGAACGTCAGCGGGGTGACGGCCCGCAGGGCGTCCGCGAGCTCGTCCGAGCGCTGCACGCAGAGCGTCGCGACCGCGCCGGCCGCCGCGAGAACGAGGAGTCCGGAGACCGCGTGACGGACCGTCATGGCCCCGAGATTCCCCTGCGTGCGCGGGGATCGCGTGAAGCGGCTGTGACCCCGCGGTGACCGTCCGGAGACCGGCCCGGCGCCAGGCCCGGTCGCTACGCGTCGCGGACGGCGGCCAGGCGGCGCTCGACGCGGGAGGCGAGTGCCTCGAGCGCGAGCTCCTCGGTCACGTTCAGTTGGAACCGCGCGCGGGTCTCGTCGACCAGCGCCACCGCGTCCCGCAGCGCGCGGGCGTCCGGCACGAGCTCCGCGTCGGCGGTCAGCTCGGCGCGACGGTCGGCGTTGTGCGCGAGCTCGGGGACCCCGTCGACGACGCACGCGAGGTCGCGGAACCACAGGCCGGTGAGCTGCAGGCCGTGGTCGAGCGCCTCGTTCATCGTCCGGCGCATCATCCGCTTGGCCGCGGTCTCCCCCTCCTTCTGCGCGCGCTTCTGCTCCTTCTTGGGGAGCAGCGCGACCGCCTCCTCCGTGGCGGCGATGCGGGCGTCGTACTCGGCGTGCGCGCGGTCGCCCATGACCTTCAGGACGCCCTCCCAGGGCCGGTCGACGAGCTCGCCGCGGACGATCGCGCGGGCGAGCCGCTCGGCCCCGTGGCGCAGTGCCGGCCCGTCGCCGAGCGCGAGCCGCCGGGCGCGCTCCGCGTCCCCGAGCCCGAGCCGGGCGCAGGCGTCCGCGACCTCCGGGCTCGCTCCCGCCCGGCCGAGGACGTCGCGCAGCTGCTGCGGCGTCGGCGCCTCGAAGCGGACCGGCTGGCAGCGCGAGACGATCGTCGGCAGCACGTCGCCGAAGCGGTCGGTGACGAGGATCAGGTGCACGTAGTCCGGCGGCTCCTCGAGCGTCTTGAGCAGCCGGTTGGCGACCGTGTCGTTCATCGTGTCCGCCTGCTCGAGCAGGAAGACGCGGCGTCGCGCCTCGAACGGCGTGCGCGTCGCGCCCATGACGACGGGCTCCTCGATGTCCTCCTTGATCATCGCCCCGGCGCCGCTGGGGCGCACGTGCGTGAAGTCCGGGTGCACGCCCTCGCGCACGCGGCGCGCGGCCCCGGCCGCGTCGGGGGACCCGTCGGCGATCAGCGCCGCGGCGAGGCCGAGCGCGGCGTCGCGCTTGCCGGCGCCGGGCGGCCCGTGGAAGAGGTAGGCGTGCGACGCCCGTCCGCCGGTGAGCGCGGGGCCGAGGACGGCCTGCGCGTGCGGGTGCTGCTCGAGCGACGGGAGGGACACGGCTCGCGAGGGTAGTCGACGCACCGAACGTGAGAGTCGACCGGGACCCGCGAGGCCCGTCACGCCGGTAGGTTCCGGGACGATGGCCGGACGCCTCATCACGATCGAGGGGATCGACGGGGCGGGCAAGTCGACCCTCGCCGCCGCCCTCGAGGCGTCGCTCGCGCGCGCGGGCACGCCGGTGGTGCTGCTGCGCGAGCCCGGCGGGGTGGCGCTGAGCGAGCGGCTGCGCACGGTCGTGAAGGACCCGGAGCTGCGGGTCGATCCGGCGGCCGAGGCGCTGATCTACGCGGCGGCGCGCGCCCAGCTGGTCGCCGAGCGGCTGCGGCCGCTGCTCGACGAGGGCCGCTGGGTGCTGCTCGACCGGTTCGTCGACTCCTCGCTGGCCTACCAGGGCGCCGGTCGTGGCCTGGGGGTCGACACGGTGCGGGCGGTGAACGCGCTGGCGACCGGTGGGCTGGCCCCGGACCGCACGCTGCTGCTGCGGCTGGACGCGGTGACGGGCCGGGCGCGCCAGGGCGTGCGCGGCGAGGAGGCCGACCGGCTGGAGCGCGAGGGGGACGACTTCTTCGCGACGATCGCGGCCGCGTACGACGGTCTCGCGGCCGCGGAGCCCGAACGCTTCCGGGTGCTCGACGCGACCGCGGGACCCGACGCGGTGCTCGCCGCCGCCCTCGACGCGCTGGCGGACCTGCGGACGTGACCGTCCGCGCGCCTAGACTCACGTCCTCGCCCGACGGATCGGGCGCGTCGTCATGAGCCCACGCCACCCCGCCTTCGAGGTCGAGACCTTCGAGCACGTCGCCGCCGGGGCGGACACCGTCCTGCTGCGGATCGCCGGGCGCTGGCGCGCCGACGGCCGTGAGCGGCTCTCCCCGCCGGTCCTCGTGATCGACGACGGGCGGCGCAGTCACCGCCTCGCGACGCTCCCCGGCCCGGACGACGTGGCGCCGCTCGCGGCCCCGGACGGCCCGTTCTGGCGGGCGGCGTTCTCCGCGCCCGCCCAGCTGCTGGCCAGCGGCCGGCTGGCGTACGCGCTGGACGCGGGGCGCGGCGTGCTCGTCGACCTGCCGCGCCCGGCGGCCCGCGGCGAGCGCGCGAGCGCACCGGCCGACGGCGAGCAGGGCGGTCTGCGGTCGGCCCTGCGCGACGAGCGCCGGCGCCGCGAGGAGGCGGAGCGGACCGCGGAGGAGCGCCGCCAGGCGCTGCGCGACGCGCAGGAGCGGCTGGAGCAGCTGCAGCGTGCCCGGGAGGACGCCGAGCGGACCGCCGCGGAGGAGCGCGAGGCGCGGCGACGGGTGGAGGACGCATCGGCGCGCGTGCAGCGGCAGGCGCAGTCGACGCGTCTGGCGCTGGACCAGGAGATCGCCCGGGTGCGCGAGGCGGGCCAGGCCGAGGTGAGCGCCCTGGTGGCGCGGGCGGCGGCCGAGGTCGAGGCGGCGCGCGAGCAGGAGCGGGCGCGGGCGGAGCGCGAGCTCGCCGAGATCGAGGACGAGGCGGCCCGCGCGCGGGTCGCGGCGCAGGCCCAGGCGCGCGCCGCCGAGGAGGCGAGCGCGCGCGAGCAGCAGGTCGCGCGCACGCTGGAGGAGCAGCAGGCCCGCGAGGAGGAGGTGCGGGTCGCCCAGCAGCGCCTCGCCGACGCGCTCGCGGCGAAGGAGCAGGAGGCCGCCGACGCGCTCGCGCAGGTCGCCGCCGTCCGGGAGGAGCTCGAGCAGGCGCGCGCGGCCGCGCAGGACGCGCTGGAGCGCGAGCGCCGGGCCGCCGCGGAGGCGACCGCCGCTGCGACGAGCGCCCGCGAGCTCGCCCGACAGGAGGCGGCCGCCGCGGAGGCGGAGGCCCTGCGCGCGCGCGAGACCGCGACGGAGGCGCTGGCGGAGGCCGAGGGCACGCAGACCGAGAACGAGCGGCTCGCCGAGCGGGCGCGCGAGGCGATCGAGGAGGCCGCCCGCGCCCGCGAGGAGGCGGCGGCCGCCGCGACCGAGCTGCGTCGTCGCGACGACGCGCAGCGGTCCCTGGAGGGCCGGCTCGCCGCCACGCACGAGGCCCGGCAGGCGGCCGACGCGCGCGCCGACGAGGCGCAGCGCCGCCTGGAGGAGCTGCAGCGCGCCGCGCAGACCGCGCAGCAGCGGGCGGCCGAGGCCGACGAGACCGCGACCCGGACGCAGCAGGCGGTCGCCGCGCTGGAGCGCGAGCTCGAGGAGACGCGCGCGCAGGCGGCGCGCACCGAGGCGCTACAGGCGGCCCTGGACCAGGAGCGGCTGCGCCGCACCGCGGCCGAGGCGGCGGCCGCCGAGCTCGACGAGGCGCGCGAGCGGCTGCGTGCGCAGGGCGGGGCCCGGCAGGAGGCGGAGGCGACCGCGCACCGCGTGCAGGCCGAGCTGCGCGAGCTGCAGGTCGAGCTGGCAGGGGCCCGGGAGCGGGTCGCGGCGCTCGAGGACGCCGAGGAGCTCGCCGCCCGGTCACGGGAGCAGGCGCTCACCGCGCAGGAGCGTGCCCGCGCGCTGGAGGAGCAGCTGGCGGAGGCCCTGGAGCGCTCGGGCGAGACGGCGACGCGGGTGCAGGAGCTCGAGGCGCAGGTCGTCGCGCGCGGGGACGAGCTGCGCGCGCTCCGGGCCGAGCTCGCGCGCTCGCAGGAGGGCGAGCAGGCCCGCGCGCGGGAGGCCGCGGAGCGCGCGGCGGTCACCGCCGAGCAGATCGCCCAGCTCGAGGACTCGCTCGCCCGCCGCGAGGAGGACGCGGCGTCGGCGACCCGGCTGGCCCAGGAGCTGGACGCGGCGGCGTCCCGCGCCCGCGACGCGGAGCAGCGCCTGGCGGCGCTCGGCGACGAGGCGCGCGAGCGCACCGCGCAGGCGCAGGAGCTCGAGACGACCCTCGCCGAGGTCCGCGCGGCGCTCGAGCAGGAGCGCGGTCGCGCGGCCCGTCTGGAGGAGCAGGCCGCCCGCGCCGCCCAGGAGGCCGTCGCGCGCGCGGAGCGCTCCGAGGCCCGGTCCGCCGCCCTGGACGAGGAGGCGCAGCTCGCCCGGTCGGTCGCCGCCCAGCTGACGGAGCGCGCCGAGCAGGCCGAGCGGCGCGCCGCCGAGCTCGATCGGCAGGCGACCTCGCTGGCCCGGGATCTCGAGGGCGCGAACGCCGCGCAGACCGAGCTGCGGGAGAAGGCGGCCGCCCAGGCGCAGCGGGCGACGGTGCTCGACGCGCAGGTCGCGGAGGCGCAGAGCCGGCTGCTGGCGCTCGAGCAGCGGACCACCGACGCGCGCGATCGGGCCGCCCAGCTGGAGCAGGCCGCCGAGGAGGCGGCCGAGCGGGCCGCCGAGGCGGAGATCCGGGCCGAGCGTGCCGAGCGCGACGCCCGCGAGGCGCAGGAGAGCATCGCGGGGCTGCGGGAGCGCGCGGCGGAGGCGGACGGCCTGGCCGAGCGCGAGGTCGAGCTGCTGCGCCGCGTCGAGGAGCTCGAGCAGCGCGCCGACGAGGCCGAGGCGTCGCTGGCGAGCTCGACCGAGCGGGCCGAGCAGGCCGCGCGCGAGGCGGAGAGCGCGGTCTCCCAGGCGCGCGATCTCGAGGGTGCGCTGGCGGCGGAGCGGACCTCCGCGGAGCAGCTGCGCGAGCGCGCGGCGACCGCGACGCGCGAGCTCGCCGACGCCCAGGCCCAGATCCGCGACCTGACCGGCGAGCTCGTCGGGGCCGGGGACCTGCGCGAGTCGCTGCAGCGGCAGCTGACCGAGGCGCAGGACCGCCTCGCGACCCTGCAGTCCCGCTCCGACGACGCCGAGACGGCGCTCGCCGCCGCCCGGACCGCCGCGCAGGAGGCGCAGGAGCGCGGCGAGGCCGTGCCCGCCCTCCAGGCGCAGGTCGCCCGGCTGACCGGGGAGCTCGAGGAGGCGCGGTCGGCGCTCCAGGCCGCCCGGTCGGCCGCGCAGGACGCCGGGGAGCGCCTGGACGACGAGACCGCCGCGCGCGAGGCCGCGCAGGAGCGGGCGGCGCAGGCGCTCGAGGAGGCCCAGGAGCTGCGGGTCGGCGCGCAGGACGCGCGCGAGGAGGCCCGCGAGGCCGAGCGCGAGGCGGCGCTGGCCACCGAGCGGGCGACCGCGGCGATCGCACAGGCCCAGGAGGCGGAGGAGCGCCTCCGGGCGGCCGAGCAGCGCGCCGTGGAGGAGGCGGATCGCCGCGTCGCGGCGGAACGGCTCGCGACCGAGGCGGCCGACGCGCGCGCCGCGCTGGAGCAGGAGCTGGGAGCGCGCAGCGAGGAGCTGCAGGCACGGCTGGTCGCGGTCTCCGGGGAGCGGGACCGGACCGCAACGGAGCTTGCCGCGCTCGCGGCCGAGCGTGAGGCCTCCTCCGCGCGGCTGCAGGAGCTCACCGACGAGCTGCGGTCCGCGCAGGAGGCGCTCGCCCGGGCGCGCGAGGAGCGCGACGGGGCACAGGAGCGGATCGCGACCGCCGACGCGGAGCTGGCCGACCTGCGGGACCAGGAGGCGGCCGCGCTGGCGCAGCTGACCGACCTGCGCGAGGAGCACGACCGCGCGACCGGCGAGCTCGCGACCCTGCGCGATGAGCACGACCGCGTGCGCGCCGCCCTCGACGCGCGCGCGACGGAGGCCCGCGAGGCGCAGGAGGCGCTCGCCGCCCAGCAGGAGGCGACGACCGCGGAGCGCGACGGGCTGACGGCCCGCCTCGCCACGGCGGAGGCGGCGGTCGCGGAGCTGACCGCGGACCGCGACGCGCAGGTGGCGGCGCTGCGCGAGGCGCAGGAGGCCGCGCAGGCGCGGGCGGCGGAGCTCGACCGCGCACGCGAGCAGGCCGTGGCGCGCCTGGACGATCTCGGGGACGAGCGCGAGCAGCTGACCGCGGAGCTCGAGGAGCTGCGGACCGAGCGCGACGCCCTGACCCGCACGGTGGCGGAGCGCGACGCGTCGCTGGCCGACGCGCGCGCCGCCGCGGAGAGCGCGACGCTCGAGGCGGCCGCGGCGCTCGCCCGGGCGCAGGAGGCGGACTCGGAGGCGCAGGCCGCGCGCGAGGCCGCGGAGGTCTCCGCGACCGACCTCGCCCGCGCCCAGGAGGAGACCGCGGCCGCGCAGCAGCAGGCCCGCGAGGCGCGCGAGCGCGAGGAGGCGGCGCGCGCCGACCTCGCCGCCGCCCGGCAGGCCGCGCAGGACGCCGAGCGCCGCGCGGACGAGGTCCGCAGCGACGCGCAGGAGACCGACGCGGACCTCGCCGCGGCCCGCGCCGAGACCGAGGCCGCCCAGGAGGAGCTGCGTGCGGCGCAGGAGCAGGCCGCCGCGACCGCGGCCGAGCTGCAGGAGGCGCGCGCGCGGCTCGCCGCGCTGGAGGACGAGTCGCGGGCCGTGCGCGAGCAGCGCGACGCCGCGACGGCGCAGACCGCCGAGGTCCGCGAGGCGCTCGACGCCGCGGACGTGCAGGCGACCGAGCTGCGCGGGCGCCTGGACGCGGCGACCGCGGACGCCGCGACCGCGCGGGAGACGCTCGAGCGCTCGACCGCGGAGACGACCGAGCTGCGCGCCCGGCTCGAGGCGGCCGACGGACGGGCCGCCGAGCTGCGAGCCCAGCTCGACACCGCCGGCGGCGAGGCGGCGACCGTCCGCGAGGCGCTCGACGCCGCCCAGGCGCAGGCGACCGAGCTGCGCACGGCACTCGACGCGGCGACCGGTGAGCGGACCGCCCTGCGGGCCGAGCTCGAGGCGACGCGCGCCTCGCTGCAGGCGCGCGAGCGCGAGGCGGCACAGGAGGTCGACGCCACGCGCGAGGACCTCACGCTGGCCCGGACCGCGCTGGACGAGGCCGAGCGGCGCGCCCAGGAGGCCGGGCGGCGCGTCGACGAGCTCGTCGCCCAGGTCGAGACGCTGCGCCCCGACGCGCTCCGCGCGGGCGCCGTGCAGGCCGAGCTCGAGGACGCGCGCACCGCGCTCGCCGCGGCGACCGCCCGCGCGGCCGACGCCGAGCGGCGGATCGAGCAGCTGGAGCCCGACGCGCTGGCGCTGCCGGCGCTCCGCGCGCGGCTGGACGAGCTGTCCCCGCTGGAGGCCCGGGTCGCCGAGCTCGAGCCGCAGGCCGCGCAGGTCGCGCCGCTGCAGGCCCGCGTCGACGAGCTGGAGCAGGCCGCCGACGCCGCGCGCCAGGCCCGCACGGAGGCGGTCGCCGAGGTGGAGCGGACGACCGCGGTCGTCGCGGCGACCGAGCAGGAGGCCGCCGACCGTGCCCGCGAGCTCGACGAGGCGCGCGCCCGGATCCAGGCGCTCGAGGAGCAGCTGGAGGCGACCGGTCGCGCCCGCGACGAGCAGGCGCGCGCGGACGCCGAGCACGTCGCCGACGTGTCCGGCCAGCTCGCCGAGGCGCAGGCGACCGCGGCGGCGCAGGAGCGCGAGGCCCAGGAGCGGATCGCCGCGCTGAGCGCGGAGGTCGAGCAGCTGCGCGAGACCGCCACGCGCCAGCGGGAGACGGCGGCGGCGCTCGAGTCCGACCTCGTCGCCGTGCGCGAGGAGTCCGACGAGGCGGCCGAGACGCTCGCGGCCGAGCTGGGCCGCGCGACCGAGGCGCTCGCCGCGGCCGAGCGGCGCGTGCAGGAGACCGAGGCGGCGGCGCTCGCGGCCCGGACCGAGGCGCAGGAGCTCGCCGACCGGCAGATCGAGGAGCTCGAGGCCGCGGTGGCCGCCGCGAACGCGGAGACGGCGGCCGCGCTGGAGCGGGTCGAGCAGCTCGAGGTCGCGGCGCGCGCTGCCCGTGACGAGGCCGCCGACGCCGAGCGGCGGGCGCGCGAGCAGGCCGAGCTGCGCCTGCAGGCCGAGCAGGACGCCGACGCCGCGGACCGCGAGGCCGGCGAGGTCCAGGCGCTCGTCGAGCAGACCGAGGCGCAGGCGACCGCGGCGGCGCAGGAGCGCGACCGGGTCGCGCGCGCCCTGGAGGCCGCGCAGGCCGCCGCGCTCGCGGCGCAGGAGCGGGCCGAGGTCGAGCTGCGGGCGCGCGAGAGCACCGAGCAGGAGCTCGAGGCGGCCCTGGAGGCGGCGCGCGAGCAGGCGGGCCGCGCCGACGCGGAGGCGGCGGCGCGCGCGGTGCTCGAGGCACGGGTCGAGGAGCTGTCGGCGGCCTCCGACGAGGCGGCCGCGGCCGCGGAGATCGCCCGGGCCGCGGCGGCGGAGGCGGAGGCGCAGGCGGCCGCGGCGGCGCAGGAGCGCGCCGCGGCGGAGCGGGAGGCGCGCGCCGCGCAGCTCGAGGCCGAGCGGGAGGCGCGTGAGCGCGAGCTCGCCGAGCAGGAGGCGCAGGCCGCGCGCGAGGCCGCGGAGCGCGAGGCGCACGAGCGCGCGCTGGCCAAGCAGCAGGCCCAGGCCGCCCAGGAGCTCGCCGACCGGCAGGCCCAGGAGCGCGAGGTCGCCGAGCAGCAGGCCCAGGAGGCGCGCGACGCGGCGCAGGAGCAGGCGCTCGCCGCCGCCGAGACGGCGCGCGTGGAGGCGGAGCGGCAGGCGGCGGCCGACGCGGAGCTCGCGGCCGTGCAGGCGCACGCCGCCGAGCTCGAGCAGGCCGAGCGGGACGCGCAGGAGCGTGCCGAGCTCGCGGAGGAGGAGCTCGCCCGCGAGGAGGAGGCGCGCGAGCGGGCCGAGCGGGCGCGCGAGCAGGCCGCCGCCCAGGAGCGCAAGCGCCAGAAGAAGGCCGCCAAGCACGCCCGTCGCGCGGCCCGCCGCGCCGGCAAGCCGGTCCCGTCCAAGGAGGAGCTCTTCCCCCACGGCGACGGGGACGGCGACCTTGACGTGGACGGGCCGACGCTCGAGCAGGACGCGCTCGGCGCGGCCGACGCGGAGCTGGAGGAGGAGCTCGTCTTCCCGGAGGACGACGAGGCGCAGGCCCCGGTGGCCGCCCCGGTCCAGATCAGCGCGGCGCGGCGGGCCGAGCTGCTCGCGCTGCGCGACAACGCGCGCCCGGGCCGGGGACGCCGCGCGCAGCGCCCGCAGCGCCGGCGGCCGGCGACGCGCACGGCGACGTCGCGGTGGCTGCCGAGCGAGCGGGTGATCGGCGTCCTGCTCGTCCTCGTGGCGATCGGCGCGGGCTACGCGCTGCTGAAGGGGATCGTCCCGATCCTCGTCGCGCCCGACTCCTGAGCGGCCCCGGGGACCGGCGTCCGCCCGACCGGCGGACCCGCCGGTCCGGCTACGGCGAGGCGGGCAGGCCCGGCGTCGCGACCGCGTCCGGGGTCACGGTCGGCGCCGGCGTCGGCGTCGGGACCGGGGTCGGCGCGACACCGGCCGCACCGGTCGGCGCGGCGGCGCCGGTCGGGTCGGTCGGCGCCGGGGCGACGCCCACGGGCGCCACCGCGCCGGCGGCGGCGAGCGGCGTGCCGGTCGCGGTCGCGGACGCGGACGTCGGGGTGCGCGCGAGCTCGGCGCGCCGCGCGAGCCCGAGCGCCGTCCCGCTGGACGGGTCGTTGCGCAGCGCGCGGGTGGCGGCGTCCTGGAAGCCCTCGAAGTCGGCGAGCGCGAGCGCGACGAGCGCCAGGCGGTACCAGGCCTCCGCGCTGTAGGGCTGGCGGTCGACCGCGTCGAGCAGCAGCCGGCGCGCCTCGATCAGCCGGCCGCGGCCCTGCGCGATCGCGGCCGCCACGAACAGCGGCCGCACCGACACGGGATCGAGGCGTGCGGCGAGGTCGGCGCGGGCGGCGGCCTGCTCGAGCGCGACCGGGTCCTGCCGGTCGCCGGCGATCGTCTCGGCCTCCGCGGCGACGCTCTCGGCGCGCGCGGGGAGCTGCGCCGATCCGATCGCCGCCGCCGCCAGCAGGGCGGCGAGCGCGACGAGGCCCCAGCGGCCAGGGGACGCGGAGGAGCCGAGCAGCGCCTCGACGCTGCGCTCGCGCGGAGGCACGGCGCGCGCGGGCAGCGCGACGAGCGTGCCCATCGCGACCATCATCGGGAGCGTCGCGCCGGGCAGCGACCAGTCCCAGTCGAAGATGCCGTGCACGGTCCAGGCCACGCCGGCGGCGAGCAGGGTCACGCCGAGCTCCCGCTCCCGGCCGGGGCGCATGTCGCGCACGCGAAGGTACCCGACGCCGAGCAGGGTGAAGATCGCCCCGAGCGCGAGCAGCCCACCGACGACGCCGGTCTCGACGAGGAACTGCAGCGGCACGGAGTGCGGCTGCACGACGCTCAGCTGGTCGTCGCGGTAGAGCTTGTGGACGACGGGGAACGAGCCGGCGCCCCAGCCGCCGAGCGGCCGGTCGCGCAAGCCACCCGCGGCCTCCTTCCACCATGTCCAGCGGTTGCCGGAGTTCGCGGTGACGACGCGGCTGGGGTCGAACTGCTCGTCCTTGGCCTCCTCGGTGAACGACGAGGTCGCCCAGTCGAGCGCGCCGCGCGGGCCGCCGTGCTCGGCCATCGCGACGCACGCGCCGACGAACGCGGCGGACACGGCGAGCACCCCGACGATGCGCCAGACCCGGCGGCTCTGCGCGGCGGTCCAGCGCACGCGGTCCTCCGAGCGCAGCAGCCCCCAGCCGATCGCGAGCAGTGCGAGCAGGCACGGCACGAGGATCGCGAGGAGCTTCAGCCCGGCGCTCTCGCGCGTGTCGAGCGGGACGCCGTTGCCGACGAGCGCGTCGGTCTCGAACGCGTAGACGAGTCCGGGGGCGGCGCAGGCGGCGACGACCGCGACGACGATGAGGGTGCGCAGGCGGTGCGGGCCGAGCGCGGTGAGCAGTCCGATCGAGACGACGAGCGCGAGGATCCCGCCGCGCGAGTACGTCATCAGCTGCGTCGTGGCGAGCAGGAAGAGGATGGCGAGCGCCCCGAGTCGCACGCGCGGGCTGCGCGCCCGGTCGGTCGTGAGCCGCAGCCCGATCGGGATGCCGAGCACGCAGATGAGCGCCAGCGCGTTCCAGTAGCCCAGCGGCGCGCGCAGGCGGGCGAGGTCGCGGGTGTGGTCGAGGTCGACGAGCCCGAACAGCGTGACCCCGGGGATGAGCTTCCCGGCGATCGCCCACAGCGCGGTCAGCGTCGCGACGGCGAGCAGGCCGAGCGCGGTGCGCTCGATCGCGCGGTCCCCGGCGAGGGACGCGGCCGCCATCGCGGTGGCGGCGACGATCGCGTAGAGCACCGCCCGGTTGAGCTCGCGCCAGGTGCCGGACGGCTCGACGGTCCACAGGAACGTCAGGCCGCTCCACAGCGCGAACGCGGCGAGCAGCGCGAGGCCGACGCGCCCGCCGCGCGCGGTGCGCGGTCGCGGGCCGCCGGGACGCAGCGAGACCGCCACGACCGCGAGCCCGAGGAGGGCCGCGAGCGTGATCGTCCAGGCGGCCGCGTCGAGGCCGGTCGCGCCGTTGCGGAAGATGCCGTAGAGGACGACGAGCAGGAGCGCGATCTGCACGCGGCGGCCGTCGCGGTGCGCGTCGGACAGCGCGGGAGTGGTCGCGCCGGCGGCGCGGGTGGGCTGGGAAGCGACGGCCTGCACCGGCGCACGACGGTAGCATCGGGGAGGTGAGCGGCTCGCCGTCCCCCGTCCGTCCCCTGCGCCGTGCGCGCAGCGCCGTCGCCCTGGTGCTCGGCGCCCTGGTGCTGCTCGCGCCCGTGGCGCCCGCGCACGCGGACGCGTTCGAGGACGTCTACAAGGACTTCCAGAAGGACGGCGCGATCAACCCGTGCAGCTTCTCGGCCGCCGAGCTGAAGGAGGCGCGCGACAACGTCACGCCGGACATCGAGCAGTACGCCCCGGACTTCCCGGCGGCGGTGACGCTCGCGATCGAGAGCCGCGCCAACGGCAACTGCGCGAAGAAGCCGAGCTCCGGCGGCGGCGGCGACGCCGGTGCCGGAGCGGCCGCCCCGGCGACCGCGGGCGGCGGCTCGAGCGGGTCGGGTGGCAGCGGCGCCGCGCCCGCGACCGGCGGCGAGCAGCCGTCCGCGGCGGCGACCCCGGCGCCCACCGCCACGCCGCAGGGCGCGACGCCGCAGCCCGACCCGGCGCCGGCGCCCCCGCAGGCCGCTGCGGACGGGGCGATCAAGCAGGCGGCCCAGGCCGACCCGGCGTCCGGCAACTCGGACGGGCTGCCCGCCGCGGTCGTGGGCCTGGGCGTGCTGAGCGCGTTCCTGGCGCTGCTCGGCCTCGTCTGGCTGATCGCGCGCGCGCTGGCGTGGGAGCCCGCGTCGTGGCCGCGGCTGCGGCACGCCTGCCAGGAGGCGGGCTGGCGCATGTCGGGCACGTGGGCGGACTTCACCGACTGGGTGCGGCTCGGCCGCTGAGCGGCGCGTCCCGGCCGCAGTGGGCCGGGGCGGCGTCCAGCGGCTGGCGGGCGTCGAGGCGGCCGCCGACCGCGAGCGTGCGGCCGGTCGCGGGCCCTCCGCGCCGCCCCCACCAGGCGTGACGCAGGTGCACGTCGTAGCGCACGAGCGCGACGTCGAGCGGGCCGCCGCCGAGGCAGACGCCGCCGGTGGAGCCCAGCGGTCCGCCGCCGAGGTCGATCGTCGCCCGGCCGGTGGTGCCGAGGTCCTCGGCGACGACGTTCGCCGGTGAGGAGGTCGCGCCGCGGTTGCCGGACAGGTCGCTGTCCTGCACCTTCAGCGCGAGCCGGTCGAGCCCGGCGACGTTGCCGACGCGCAGCCCGGCGCCGCGGTTGGCGCGGATCGTGGTGCCGGTGATCTCGCCGTCGAGCGACGCGCTCGGCCCGCGCCCGTTGGCCACGGCGGCGCCGAAGGTGAGGCCGTTGTTCGCGCAGCCGCGCAGGACGCTGTCGCGGACGCGCAGGTCGATCGCGTTGCGCGCGCCGCCGCTGGCGGCGATGAGGCAGTCGCCGTTGTTGCCGGGGATCGCGACGGTGTCGCCGAACCCGGAGCCGGCGAAGCCGGTCGATCCGGTGGCGCTGACGCGCTCCAGGCGCAGCGCCAGGCGGGCGCCGGTCCCGAGCGCGAGCAGCTCGAGCACGTCCCCGGGGGTGCCGGAGAAGTGGCTGTCGCGGACGGTCACGAGACCGCGCGAGCCCTCCCCCATGGCGACGACCTCCAGGCCGTTGGCGGAGAAGCCGCCGCGACCGCGGGTGTGGCGGTAGTCGTTGCGGGTGATCGTCGCGCGCAGGCGGGAGGCCCCGACGGGGTTCACGAACACCCCTTCGCTGTCGGCACCGGTCGGCCCGACGCCGAGGTCCTCGTCGTTGCCCAGTCCGCGCTGGCGGTTGTCGTCGAGCACGGCGACGAGCCGCGCCCGGTCGCGGGTCTGCAGGCCGATGGCCAGCACGGACTCGAAGTCGGGACCCTCGCGCAGCTCGCGCACGTCGTTGCCGCGGATCCGGACGCGGCCCTGCGCGTCCCCCGAGATCCGCACGTCGATCCCGTCGCCGCAGTCGGCGTCGTGGACGCGGTTGCGGTCGACGGTGACGTTCGTGGTGCCGCGCGCCGCGTCGACCATGATCGCGGCCCAGCCGTTGTGGAGCCCGTCGCGGATCGGCACCCCGACCCCGGGAACGGTGGTGGGGACGGCGAACGGCGGGATCAGGAATCCGGGCGTGCAGGAGACGTTGTGGCCGCTGACGTCGTTGCCGGTGACGGTCGCGCGCGCGACGTCGAGCCCGTAGATGCCGCCGCGCCGCGGGGCCTCGATCCGCAGGCCGCGGACCGCGGTGTGGTCGGCGAGGCGCACGGCGTCGCCGTCGAGCCGCGCCGCGGCGGTGTTCGTGATCCGGGCGGCGGGGACCCCGGGACCGCCGTGGGGGTCGCCGAGACCCTGGACGCGCTGCCCGCGCTGCAGGCGCAGGCCACCGTCCAGCGCGGTGAGCGAGGGCCCGACGACGATGCGGTCACCGGGCCGGGAGGCCGCCTCCACCGCGGCGAGGGTCGCGAACGGCCGCGCGGCCGTCCCGTCGCCGGGACGGGCCGCGTCGGCGTCGACGTGCCAGGTGCGGTGCGTCGCGGCGGGCGCGCTGGTCGCGGGGGCGAGCGCGGCGACGGCGACGAGCGCCGCGAGGCACCGGCGGGTCACGGCGTGGTGTTCCGCAGGAGGTCGATGCGGTCGGGACCGGCGACGACGATGTCGGGCCGCCCGTCGCCGGTGAAGTCGGCGATCACCGGGTTCTGCGGGGCGATCCCGGTCGGCAGCGACGCGACGAGCGGCGGGCGGACGGTGCCGTCGCCGGCGTGGACGCGCAGCACGGGCGCGGGCGTGGCGATCGTGGAGACGACGAGGTCCTCGCGGCCGTCGCCGTCGAGGTCGCCGACGCCGGCGCTCGTCGGCCCGGAGCCGCCGGGACGCAGGGTCGCGAGCGGGGAGCGGAAGCCGCCGCGGCCGTCCCCGAGGGCCGTCGCGAGCGTGAAGCTGAACGAGCCGATCGCGGCGGCGTCGTCGCGGCCGTCGTCGTCGAGGTCGACGGCGGCGACGTCCTCGAGGCCGAAGCCCGCTGCGGCGACCCGGCCGCTGACCAGGTAGCCGCTGTCGGGGCGGCCGCGCAGCGCGTGGACGACGCCCGTGCCGCCGTCGGCGGCGAGGAGGTCCCGGGCGGCGTCGCCGTCGAGGTCGGCGGGGCTGACCGCGGAGAGCGACGTGGCCCCGGGCACGGGGACGCGGGGTCCGGCGGTGAAGCTCCCGGTGCCGTCGTTGCGGAACGTCTGGACGGTGGTGAAGCTCGGGACGGCGAGGTCGAGGTCGCCGTCGCCGTCCTGGTCGGTGAGGACGACCTGCAGCTGGGCGCCGAGCTGGACGCCGAGGCGCGCGCCGGCGGTGAGCGTGCCGTCCTGGGCGCGCAGGACGACGAGCTGGGTGGCGGTCATGGCGACGACGTCGTCGTCCCCGTCGCCGTCGACGTCGCCGGCGGTGACGGCCTGGGCGCCGGTCGTGCCGGGGACGCGGGCGGGCGCGCCGAAGTCGCCGCCGCCGCGGTTGCGCAGGGCGATGAGCTCGCCCTGCCCGAAGTCCCCGGCGGTGACCACGTCGGGCCGACCGTCGGCGTCGAGGTCGGCGGCGACGGTGGCCAGCGGTGCCGGGCCCGGACCGAGGCCGCTCCCGGTCGGGGTGCTGACGTAGGGGGCGAACGTCGGGGTGGCGGCGCCGGCGGTCGCGGGGACGACCGCGGCGAGCGCGAGGACGACGGCGGGGACGGTGGGACGCACGGGCTCTCTCCTGCCTCGTTGTTGCGACCCCGATCATCTGGTCGGGGTCATGACCAGATGCGACGCTACCCGCCCCCGGCGCGTTTGGCAAGCTCGCTGACCAGATAGGCTGTGTGGGATGGCGACCGCGGGACGGCAGTACGGGAAGCAGAGCGCCGACGAGCGGCGCGCCGCCCGGCGCGCGCGGATGCTCGAGGCCGGGCTCGACGCGTTCGGCGGCCCGCAGGGCTTCCGCGGCACCACGATCGAGGCGCTCTGCACCGCCGCGGGCGTCTCGACGCGCAACCTCTACGAGGAGTTCGGCTCCCGCGAGGCCCTGCTCGTCGCGCTGCACGACGAGCTCAACGAGCGCGCCACCGCCGCCGTCGTCACGGCGCTCGCCGCGGTCGACCCCCTCGACCTCCACGCCCGCGCGCACGCCGCCTGCTCCGCCTACCTCGAGGTCATGACCTCCGACCGGCGCTGGGCGCGCGTCGCGCTCGTCGAGACCGTCGGCGTCAGCCCCGAGGCCGAGGCCGCCCGCCAGGCGGCGATCGACCGCTTCGTCGCGCTGATCGAGCTCGAGGCCGCACGGCTCGTGGAGGCCGGGCTGCTGCCCGACCGCGACCACCACCTCACCGCGGTCGCGCTCGCCGGCGCCCTGCTCGGGCTCGTCAACACCTGGCGGACCGACACCGCGTGGGACGCCCGCGTGCCCGCGGTCGCCGACGAGGCGGCCCGGCTGATCGTGCTCGCGCTGACCGCGCCCTGAGCGCTCAGGCGCGGCGGCAGATCGCCACGACGTCCAGCGCCGCGTCGACGTCCTCGCGCCCGACGTGGAAGTCCTGCGGGGTGATCTCGGCGGCCCGCGGATCCGGGTCGCGGCGCCGCTCGGCGGTCAGCCGCCGGTCGTAGAGGACCATCTTCGCGCGGCGCGGGACGAGCCGCCGCAGCCGCAGCGGGTCCTTGGCGAGCAGCCGGTCGAGCTTCGCCTTCTCCGCGTCGACGAGCGCCCGGTAGCGGTCGCTGCCGAACAGGCCGACGACCTCCACCCCGCCGCCGAAGAACGGCGCGCACGCCGCGTGCAGCTGCTGCGCGTCGTACTCGACGTAGTGGTACGGGTCGATGATCTCGTCGGGCCGCGCGAACGTCAGCCGGTTCGGGGTCACGAGCACCGCCGTGCCGCCCGGGCGCAGGACGCGCGCGAACTCCGCGAGCGCCCGGTCGGCGTCGGGGACGTGCTCGATCGACTGGATCGCCACCAGCGCGTCGAAGGACCCGTCGGCGAACGGCAGCGCCCGCATGTCCGCGACGTGCGTCTCGCGGTCCTGGCCGGCCAGCGCCCCGGCGTCGAGGTCCACGCCGATCGTCGGGCGCGGCGCGAGCTCGGTGAAGCTGTGCCCGATGCCGCAGCCGACGTCGAGCACGGTCGCGTCCGCGGCGACGCCGGCCGCGTCGAGCAGCGCGGCCGCGCCGCGGTAGGCGGCGACGTGCCGCTGCCAGGTCGGGTTGAACCCGCCCTCGGGCGTGGTGACCCGCTCGCCGGTGACGACCTTCCCGCTCATGCGGCCACCTCGGGCTTCTCGTGCTTGACGACCCGCTCGTACTTGCGCGACCGCCACACGCCGGCCTGGTGGAGCTTCACGCGCGCGAGCGCCACGAGCGTCTTCGTCCCGTAGATCACGCCGTTGCGGAAGTCCACCGAGGACGCGTCGTCGTGGTAGATCGTGCGGACCGGCACCTCGGTGACGCGGAAGCCCAGCGAGATCGCCTGGAACAGCATCTCGCTGTCGAAGCTGAAGTCCAGCGCGTTGCGCAGGAACGGGACGCCGAGGAGCATGTCGCGGCTGTAGGCGCGGTAGCCGGTGTGCAGCTCGGCGAACTCGACGCCCAGCGCGCGGCACTCGACGACGGTGAGGAAGCGGTTGGCCGCGTACTTCCACCGCGGCATCCCCCCGGCGATCGCCCCGTCGGGGTCGAGCAGGCGCGAGCCGAGGACGAGGTCGGCCTCGCCGTCGAGGATCGGGCGGACGATGTCGGGGATCAGGTGCGGCTCGTACTGGCCGTCGGGGTGGAGCATCACCACGACGTCGGCGCCGCGGTTGAGCGCGTCGAGGTAGCAGGTCTTCTGGTTGCCGCCGTAGCCGGTGTTGTGCGGGTGCCAGATGACGCGCAGACCCAGGCGCGTCGCGACGTCGACGGTGTCGTCGGAGCTGTGGTCGTCGACCAGCAGGATCTCGTCGACCCAGTCCGGCGGGATCGCGCCGACCGTGTTCTCCAGCGTCGTCGCCGCGTTGCGCGCGGGCATGACGACCGTGATCTTCTTGCCCTCGCGGCTCATCGCTGCAGCTCAAGGTAGATGGTGCCGCTGCGCCGTGTTGCGACCTCGACCGCGACGCCGAGCAGCGCGAGCGGCGCGAGCGCGGTCCCGGCGAGCAGCGTGAGCGCCCGGCGCGGACCGGTGTGCGGCGTCTGCTGGGCCTCCGCGCGACGGATCGCGTCGTAGAGGTCCAGGCCGGTGAGGCGCCGCGTGAGCCCGTGGATCCAGCCGAAGAGCACCTGCCCGCCGCGCAGCTGGCTGCGCCGCAGCACGGTCAGGGACAGCTCGTGCGCGCGCGTCTCGAGCGCCCGCGGGTGCAGGTGCGTGAGGTGGCGCGGGAGGTCGAGGGCGAGCCAGTCGTGGCCGAAGAGGCGGGCCTGCAGGCTCGCCGCGTTGGGGACCGCGACGACGAGGATCCCGCCGGGCCGCAGCAGCCGTGCGGCGGCGGCGAGCTGGTCGGCCGGGTCGCGCAGGTGCTCGAGCACGTGCCAGAAGACGACCGCCGCGTAGCGGGTGTCCTCCGCCTCGAGGTCGCTGGGGGCGGCGTCGCGCATGTCGGGCCGTGCCCGCTCGAGACCGATCGCGTCCCGGCCGGTGCGGCGGATCGCGCGGACCAGCGTGCCGTCCCCCGCCCCGACGTCGAGCACCGGTCCCACGGGTGCGACCGCGTCGAGGTGCGTCGCGAGGCGTCCGCGGCTCAGGGCCAGCAGCCGGTCCAGCGGCCCGGAGAACCGCCCGGACTCCGGGCGGTAGAAGCCGGCGTACGCGGCGTCGAGCTCGTCGTCGGTCGGCCACGGCGCCGTCGTCACGACGCCGCAGGCCTCGCAGCGCAGCCCGCCGGGCACGCGGCGCGCCCCGATCGGGAAGCCGACGCCGCACCAGGCGCACGCGGTCGGGTCGGCTGTCGCCTCGGTCGTCACGGGCCGCGGACGATAGTGCGCGCGCGCCCGTCGCCGGTCCCCGCAAGCGGGCCCGCGGCGCCACCGCGCGCCGGTGCGCCATACGATCCGGCGCGTGTCGCCGCTGATCCATCACGCCGCGCTCGTCGCGGCGTGCCTCGCCCTCGGCGCCGCGGGCCTGCGTGCGGCCGCCGCCTGCGGGGCGGACGGGCTGCTGCGTCTCGTCGCCGCCGCGCCGCTGGCGGTCGCGGTCGCGGTCGCCCAGGCGCTGGCGCTCGGCCGGGTCGACCTCGCCGCCTCGCCCGTGCTGCTGCTCGCCGGCGCGGTGCTCGCCTGGGTCCTCGCGCGCGAGGTGCTCCCCGCACCGGCCGCGCCGCTGCTCGGCGCCTGGCGCGCCTGGTGGCCCGCCCAGCCGCAGGCCGCGCGGTTCGCGATCGGGGCGGCGGCGGGCGCGTGGGTCGCGTGGACGTCGTGGCAGCTGCGCTTCCCGCACCTCGACGTCGACGGGCTGATCTACCACCTGCCCCTCGTCGCGTCGTGGATGCCCGACGGGGACACCGGCGCGGCGACGCCGCTGATCGAGGGGCTGCCGGTCGGCAACTACCCGTTGACCAACGAGGTGGCGCTCGCGTGGATGACCGGGATCACCCACAGCCTCGTCCCGATGTCGGTGTGGTCGCCGATGCTCTGGGCGCTCGCCGCCCTCGCCGCCGTCTGCGGGCTGCGTGCGCTGGGCGTCGACCGGCTCGTGACCGGGGTGGCGACCGCCGCGCTGCTGACGATGCCGCTCGTCGCCGTGCAGCTCGGCGGCCCGCTGACCGACCTGCCCGCCCTGACCTGGGCGGTCGTGTGCGCGGCGCTCTGCGCGGCGTCGACCCGGCGACCGTCGCTGCTGGGTCCCGCGATCGTCGCCGCCGGGCTGGCCGTCGGCACGAAGACGACGCCCGCCCCGCTGCTGCTGCTGGCCCTCGGGACCGCGGCATGGCACGCCCGCGCGTCGCTGCTGCCGCTCGCCGCGCGGACGCTCGCGCCGTGCGTCGCGCTCGGCGCCGTCGTCGGCCTGGCGTGGATGACCCGCAACCTCGTCGACCACGGCTCGCCGCTGTGGCCGTTCGTCGAGGGCCCGGGGAGCGATCCGCTGCCGCCCGCGCTGCGGGGCTTCGACGCCTCGTTCCTCGACGACCCGTCCGGCATGCTCTCGGGCCGCGCCGACCTCTACCTCGAGACGGTCTCCGGCGGCTTCTGGCTGCTCGTCGGGGCGCTGCTCGTGCCGCTGCTGCGCCGCACGCGCGCCGCGCTGCTGCTCGCCGCCGCCACGGTCCTCGGGGTCTTCTTCTGGATGAACGCGCCCTACACGGGCATCCAGTCCGACGAGCTCGCGGTCGGCGCGACGCGCTACCTGCTCCCGGCCTTGGCCTGCGCGACCGTCGCGGTCGCGGTCGCCACCTCCGGCGCGGGGACGTGGACGCGCCGCGTCGGCACCGGCGTGCTGATGCTGTCGCTCGTCGCGTCGCTGCTGCGGATGGCCGAGCTGGGCTTCCCGTACACGCCGTCGGTCGCGACGATCGTCGCGGGCGGGCTGCTCGGCGCCGCCGTCGTCGGGGCGGCCCCGCGGGTCGCCGCGCTCGAGGGACGAGTGCCCGTGCGCCGACTCACGCCGGTGGTCGCGGCGGGCTTCGCGACGCTCGTGATGGCCGGTCAGGCGGAGGGCTACCTGCTGCGCCACGCGGGCCTGCAGCTGTTCGACCGGCCGGTGCTCGGAGCGCTGCTGCGCGACCCGACGTTCACGATCGGGGAGGGCCGCGAGGTCGCGATGGCCCCCGCGGTGCTCGGCTCGCTCGTCGGCGAGCGCCTGCAGCACCGGGTCCTGCTGATCCCGGCGGACGAGCCCTGCGCGACCACGCGGGCGCGCCGCGCGCGCGGCTGGGTGATCGCCCAGATCCAGCCCGACACCCCTCGCGGGCGGGCCCTGGTGGCCTGCATGCAGGGGGAGCCCGAGCTGTTCCGCGACGGGCGCTACGTCGTCTGGTCGGCGCTCCCCCCGCGGTAGAATTTCTTTGTCCGCAAGGTCCGGGCTTTTCGTCTCCGACCCCCCGGTTGCTGTCCGACCCCTGTCGGATACTCCTCAGCCCGACGAACAGACCCCCATGTGGCCGCCCCGCCAGGGATCAGGTGGCCGGAAGAGGAGCAGGCTTGATGGACAGCACCCCGCAGACGGCACTCTCGACCGACGTCCGGAGCGGCGAGCCGCTGGCCGTCCGGCGCTTCTTCACGACCCCCGGCGTGCACCCGTTCGACCAGGTCGAGTGGGAGCTGCGCACCGCCTCGGTCGGGTCGTTCGAGCAGAAGGACGTCGAGTTCCCGAAGTCCTGGTCGCTCAACGCGACGAACATCGTCGCCCAGAAGTACTTCCGCGGCCAGCTCGACTCGCCCGCGCGCGAGCGCTCGGTCAAGCAGATGATCACCCGCGTCGCGGGCACGATCGCCGACTGGGGCCGCCAGCGCGGCTACTTCGCGACCGCCGAGGACGGCGACGCGTTCGAGGCCGAGCTCTCGTTCATCCTGCTCAACCAGATGGCGGCGTTCAACTCGCCCGTCTGGTTCAACGTCGGGTTCGAGGAGCAGCCGCAGTGCTCCGCCTGCTTCATCCTCTCGGTCGACGACACCATGGACTCGATCCTCGACTGGAACACGCGCGAGGGTCGCATCTTCCGCGGCGGCTCCGGCTCGGGCATCAACCTCTCGAACATCCGCGGCAGCAGCGAGCAGCTGAGCAAGGGCGGCACCGCGTCCGGCCCGGTCTCGTTCATGCGCGGCGCCGACTCGTGGGCGGGCACGATCAAGTCCGGCGGCAAGACGCGGCGTGCCGCGAAGATGGTCGTCCTCGACGTCGACCACCCGGACATCCGCGAGTTCATCTGGTGCAAGGCCAAGGAGGAGGACAAGGCCCGCGCCCTGGCCAAGGCCGGCTTCGACATGTCGCTCGACGGCGACGGCATGCTGTCGATCCAGTACCAGAACGCCAACAACTCGGTGCGCGTCACCGACGAGTTCATGGAGGCCGTCGAGGACGGTCGCGAGTGGCGCACGAAGGCCCGCCTGACCGGTGAGCCGATCGGCGAGGCGATGGACGCGCGCGAGCTCATGCGCGAGATCGCGGACGCGGCGTGGCGCTGCGCCGACCCGGGCGTCCAGTACGACACGGTCATCAACGAGTGGCACACGTGCCCGAACTCGGGGCGCATCAACGCGTCGAACCCGTGCTCGGAGTACATGCACGTCGACGACTCCGCCTGCAACCTCGCGTCGCTGAACCTCATGAAGTTCCGCAAGGAGGACGGCTCGCTCGACGTCGCCGCCTACCAGCACGCGATCGACGTCCTGTTCCTCGCGCAGGAGATCATCGTCGGCCCGTCGAGCTACCCGACCGAGGAGATCGGCGTCAACGCCCGCGCGTTCCGCCAGCTCGGCATGGGCTACGCCAACCTCGGCGCGTACCTGATGGCCAACGGCATGCCGTACGACTCCGACGAGGGCCGGGGCACCGCTGCGGCGCTGACCGCGCTGATGACCGGCCGCGCGTACGCGCAGTCCGCGAAGATCGCGGCCGCGATCGGCCCGTACGAGCGCTACGACGAGAACCGCGAGCCGCACAACGCGGTCATGCGGATGCACCGCGACGCCTCGTACCAGATCCCCGAGGGCACCTGCGAGGACCAGGGCCTGCTCGCGGCCGCGCGCAGCTCCTGGGAGGAGGCGGTGGCGCTCGGCGAGGTCCACGGGTACCGCAACGCGCAGGCGACGGTGCTCGCGCCGACCGGCACGATCTCGTTCCTCATGGACTGCGACACCACCGGCGTCGAGCCGGCGTTCTCGCTGGTCATGTACAAGACGCTCGTCGGTGGCGGCTCGATGACGATCGCCAACCGCACCGTCCCGCTCGCGCTCGAGACGCTCGGCTACGCCGACCACGAGATCGAGCAGATCGAGGCGTACGTCGCCGAGCACAACACGATCGTCGGGGCGCCCGGCATCAAGGCCGAGCACCTGCCCGTGTTCGACGTGGCCGTCGGCGAGCGCGCCATCAGCCACATGGGCCACATCAAGATGATGGGCGCGGTGCAGCCGTTCATCTCGGGCGCGATCTCCAAGACGGTGAACATGCCGGAGGAGACCACGGTCGAGGACATCGAGGACGCCTACGTCCAGGCCTGGAAGCTCGGCATCAAGGCGCTCGCGATCTACCGCGACGGCTCGAAGAACATCCAGGTGCACTCGACCTCCGAGTCGACCGCGGTCGACGCGACGACCGGCGAGACGATCCAGGTGCCGGAGGGCTCCCTCGTCGTCACGCAGGCCGAGCTCGACGCGCTCGTCGAGACGAAGGCCGCCGGCCTCATCGCCGCCGCCAAGGAGGCGCCCGCCCGCCGGCGGATGCCGCGCGAGCGCCAGTCGCTCACGCACAAGTTCTCGATCGCCGGCCACGACGGCTACATCACCGCCGGCATGTACGAGGACGGCACGGTCGGGGAGATCTTCCTCACCGACATCGGCAAGGAGGGCTCGACCCTCCGCGGCATGATGAACTCGTTCGCGACCTCGATCTCGATCGCGCTGCAGTACGGCGTCCCGCTCGAGACCCTGGTCGAGAAGTTCGCCTACATGCGCTTCGAGCCGGAGGGCATCACCGGCAACGCGGAGATCCCGTTCGCGAAGTCGCTGCCCGACTACATCATGCGCTGGCTGGCGTCGCGGTTCTGCGACGTCGACGTGCAGCGCGAGCTCGGGATCCTGACCCCGGCGGTGCGCGCCGAGCAGGCCGTCAACGACATGGCGTACCGCCCGGACACCGACGGCCAGACGCCGCCGAACCAGGCCGCGCAGGCCGCCGCGTCGGCGACCGGCCTCGAGCTGCCGCCGATCAGCGTCGTGCCCGCCGTCGCCAAGGCGAGCCCGACGGGCGAGATGTGCCCGCAGTGCGGCAACGCGACGATGCAGCGCACCGGCGCCTGCCACACCTGCGCCAGCTGCGGCTACAACACCGGCTGCGGCTGATCCTCGGACGGAGGTTCTGACCTGACGGGAGGGGCGGCCTACTGGCCGCCCTTTCTCGTTCCCGGGTCGGGTCCGATCGGCCCGCGCGGGTCGTGATGCCTCGCTGCGGCACGCCGCCTCCGGCAGGCCTGGGTGGCACGGAATGCCTCGCTGCGGCACGCCGCCTCCGGCGGCGCACCGGATGCCGCTCGGCATCCCGTCCCACCCAGGCATCCCGCAGCGTGCTCGGGATCGGCGTGCTCGCAAGACGGCAGCTGCGCATCACGCACCAGACGACCGTGCCGCACGGCGCCCCGCCCACGACGCTCCCGACGAGCAGCAGGCGCCTGCCCCGCCTGCTCCCCAAGCCGCCGCCCGCACCGGTCGGGTGTCCGCGCGGGTGTGGGTGGTCCGCCGAGCGACATCCGGTGGGCCGCCGGAGGCGGCCCACCGCAGCGAGGCGGACCACCCACACCCGCACCCACACCCGCGCCCGCACCCGACCAGACACGGGCGCCCCCCACCCTCGTTAGGCTCGCGGCCATGCGGAGGAGCGCGGGGAGGCGCGGGGTCCTGCTGGGGCTCGCGGTGGCGATGACGACGGCGGCCGGGTCGGCGGTGGCGGCGGCGCCCTACGCGCCGGTCGATGCGCCTGGTCCGGCGCTGTCGGTGCCGCGTGCGGCCCTGGACGCGTCGCTGCGCTGCCCGGAGATCACCGGGGCGTCGCGCGATGTCGTGCTGCTGATCCCGGGCACGACGGTCGACCCGGGCGAGGCGTTCGACTGGAACTACCGCAAGGTGCTGACCGCGCAGGGCATTCCGGCCTGCGACGTCACGCTGCCCGAGCACACCAACGGGGACATCCAGGTGGCCGCCGAGTACGTCGTCGACGCGGTGCGTCGGATCCACGCGCGCAGCGGGCGTCGGGTCGTGCTGCTGGGCTGGAGCCAGGGGGCGAGCACGCTGCCGCGGTGGGCGATCCGCTTCTGGCCGGACATCCGCCCGATGATCTCGTCGCTGGTCGGGCTCGCGCCGCTGAACAACATCGGCTCGGCGGTCGCGACCGGGGCGTGCGCGATCGGGCGCTGCGTGCCCGCGGCGTGGCAGCAGCGACGCGACTCGGCGTTCATGGCCGCCCTGAACTCCGGGCAGCAGACCTTCCCGGAGATCGCGTACACCGCGATCTTCACGCGCACCGACGAGGTCGTGACCCCGAACGTGGACGGGGCGCTGTCGGTGCTGCCCGCGGGCCCGAACGTCACGAACGTCGCCGTCCAGGACGTGTGCCCGACCGACGTCTCCGAGCACCTGGCGATCATCGCCTCGCCGGGTGCCTACGCGGTCGCCATCGACGCGATCCGCCATCCGGGAGCGCCCGCGGACCTTCGACGTGCCGCCCCGCCGGCGGTGTGCCTGCCCGCGCTGATGCCCGGCGTGGCCGGGAACGAGTTCCTGACCGAGGAGGCGCGGATCGCGTCGAACGTCGGGCCGCGCCTGCTGACCGGGCAGGTCGAGGCCGAGCCTGCCCTGCGCTGCTACGTCACCGCCTCGTGCCCGCCCGCGCCGACCGCGGTCGCCGCCCCGCCGCGGGCGTGCACGGCGCGCCCGGCGCTCGCGCTGCGCGCCCGCCCCGGGCGGCGGATCGTGCGCGCCGTGATCCGGGTCGGTGCGCGACGGGCACAGGTCGTCCGCGGCCGGGACCTGCAACGGGTGCGGGTGCGCCGCTCGGCGCGCGGCACCGTCACGGTCCGCATCACCACCCGGGACGACCGCGGCCGCACGCGCACCACCACGCGCCGTCTGGCGGCCTGTCGCTGAGCGCGGCGCGCGCCCGCGCGATCGGGCGCCCGCGCCGGGCCGTAGGACGGTTGGAGGGCCCCGTCCCGGGTATCCCTCCCTCAGCACGCCCGGGCCTTCAGCGACGGCCGGTGCGTGCCGATGAACGTAGGAACGGAATCACCCATGACGAAGGAAGGAGGACCATGAAAGTCCTCTGTGCGAAGTGCCTGCGGCTGTGGCCTGCGGCACGCGTGTCGGATCGAGCGAGCTGCCCGCACTGCGGCGGCTACCTGCGCCACCAGTAGGCGTCGCCCTCCGGCCCCAATGACCTCCGAGGCCCCGTCCGGATCACCGGGCGGGGCCTCCGTCGTCCAGGGACCCTGGACCTCCTCCTTTTCGGGGATGCGCCGCCCGGGCGGTCGTCCACGGTCGCCCGGGACTCGTCAAGGCGCACCGCGCGGGACCCGATCGACGGGCAGGGCCGCACGGACCGCGGCCCGGTCAGCACACACACCCACGGAGAGGGTTCAGCATGCACACCGCCGTCGTGGCTCCTCGCAGCCATCGCACCGTCGTCTACTGCGTCGTCCCCGCCGACCTCGCGAAGCTCTACCACCCGCTGCGCAGCTGGTTCGCGCACTGGCCGGGCGTCGAGGTCGTCCTGGACCGGCGCTCCGCCAGCCCCGACCCGGCGAACGTGCCCGCGGTCGACCGTCGCGCCACCGGTGCCATGGCGCCGGCCCGGATCCCGGAGCTGCCGCGGATCGCCACGGCGTACGCGGACCGCCTTGCCTGGGTGCAGCGTCCGGTCGCCCGTGAGCCGGAGCTCGCGCGTGGCGACGACCGCGCCGACGCGCAGCGTCTGGCCGCCGGGGACGAGCGGGCGCTCGAGGACCTGTGGCTGCGGCACTTCACCGACGTGCACCGCCGGGTGGCTCGCGCGACGGTGCGGCGCAGCCGCCAGCACGCGCTCACGACGGCAGCGTTCACGCGCGCCGCGGACGCCGTCCGCGCCCGGCCGGACGTGGAGGTCGAGCAGGCGCTGCGGGTCGCGGTCGACGACCTGCTCGCGGACCGTCGCTGGTCGCCGTTCGCCTGAGCCCGAAGCGCTCGCGCACCGGTCGTCCTGCCCGCGCCGGGCGGGACGCCGGGGCCCCGCTCAGCGGGAGGGACGGGCGCCGCGCAGCCAGGACCGCAGGCGCCGGTTGTGCGCCTCGTGCGCGGCGCGCCAGCGGCCGAGCAGCGCGACGGTGTCCCGGCGGGCCTGTGACGGCAGCTGCGCGTTCGCGGCCTCCAGGTCGCTCACGAGCTCACGCGCCGGGGCGTAGAGCACCTCCCGACCGACCGCGGTGAGGTGGTGGTGGCCATCGGCGGTCTCGACGAGCCGCAGGTCCCGCAGGCGGGTCAGCAGGTCGAGCGTCTCGCCCTCGCTGAGCGCGAACCGCTCGGCGAGCGGCCCGACCCGCGAGGGAGCGAGCGCGAGATCGGCCAGCACGAGGAACTCGACGACCCCGAGGCCGCCCGCGCGGGCGGCGAGCACGATCCCGGTGCGCAGCGCGATGCCGAGCTCGGCGAGTGCGCGGAGCGTCTCGTCGGCCAGCGGCTCGGGCTGCGCCGGGACCGGCCGGGCGGCCGGGAAGCGCCCGGCGCCGGGCAGCGGAACGGGAGCCGCGCCGGTGGCGGTGTCGTCCGCGGGACGAGGCCCGCTGTCGGTGACGAGCACGAGGGCGGCGGCGAGCGTGGTGGCGCGCTCCCCCTGGTAGGCGGCGGCGTCGAGCGCTCGCGCGTCCCCGTGCGGGTCGGCGACCACGACCGTGCGCAGCCCCTGCCGCGCGAGCCGCTCGTGGGCGGAGCGCGCGGCGAGCCCGTGACCGTAGGACAGGGCCCCGGGCGCGCCCTCGAGGACCACGCCGCTCACCCCACTCGCGACCGCCGCCTCGACGCGCGCGAGGAACCCCTCTGCCAAGGGCGCTGCGGGCAGGGCGACGACGGCCACCCGGGGAGGGGGCGCCGGATCCGGCCCGGGAATCGGTGACCGCGACTGGGGGAGCTGCATGTGGCTGACCGTCGGGCAGAACTGGACTCTGACCGTCGGAGAACCGTACGCCTCCCACGCCGGAACGGTCCGCTGCAACTCGGACAAGATCCGCGCCGGGCGTTGTCCGAATCGTCAGACGGCGAGCACGAGCTTCCCGGTGTTCTCGCCGCGGAAGAGGCGCAGCAGCGCGTCGGGGAACGCGGGGACGCCCCCGTCGACGACGTCCTCGCGGGCCACGAGCGTTCCCTCGGCGAGCCACCCGGCCATCTCCTTGGCGGCCTCGGCGTAGCGGTCGGCGTAGTCGAAGACGACCATGCCCTTCATCGACGCGCGGTTGACGAGCAGCGACAGGTAGTTCGCGGGACCGGCGACGGCCTCGGTGGCGTTGTACTGGCTGATCGCGCCGCAGATGACGACGCGCGCACCGAGGTTCAGCCGGGCGAGCGCCGCGTCGAGGATCTCGCCGCCGACGTTGTCGAAGTACACGTCGATCTTCGGGGCCAGCTCGCGCAGGGCCTTCGGCACGTCCGCGGCCTTGTAGTCGATCGCGGCGTCGTACCCGAACTCCTCGATGAGCAGCCGGCACTTGTCCTCCCCGCCGGCGATCCCGACGGTGCGGCAGCCCTTGAGCTTCGCGATCTGCCCGACGACCGAGCCGACCGCTCCCGCGGCACCGGAGACGACGACCGTGTCGCCCTCCTGGGGCCGCCCCTCGGTGAAGAGACCGAAGTACGCCGTCATGCCGGTCATCCCGAGCACGCCCAGATAGGTCGGGAGCGCCGCGAGCGACGGGTCGACGCGGGTGAGGCCCTGACCGTCGCTGATCGCGTACTCCTGCACGCCGAGCGCCCCGACGACGTGCGAGCCGACGGGGAAGGCGTCGTGGTGCGAGGCGACGACCTCGCCGACCGTCCCGGCGCGCATGACGTCGCCGATCGCGACGGGCGCGATGTAGGAGCGGCCCTCGTTCATCCAGCCGCGCATCGCCGGGTCCAGGGAGATGTGGGAGATCCGGACGAGGATCTCGCCGTCGCCCGGCTCGCCGACCGGCTCCTCGGTCAGGGTCCAGTTCTCGTCGGTCGGGAGGCCGACCGGGCGGGACGCGAGGCGGATCTGGCGGTTCGTCGTGCTCATGGTCGCGACCCTACCCGCGCGCCGTTCGCCGGACGCGTCGTGTGCGATGGTCCACACCCATGACCGACACCGCGCACGATCCCGCGAGCACCGGGAGCGCCGACCCGCTCGCCGCGCCCCTGCGGCTCCCCAACGGCCAGGAGCTCGCGAACCGCTTCGCGAAGGCGGCGATGAGCGAGCAGCTCGGCGACCGTCGCAACCGCCCCACCCCCGCGCTGGAGCGGCTCTACGAGCGCTGGGGTCGCGGCGGCACCGGGCTGCTGATCACCGGCAACGTGATGGTGCACCGCGACCACCTCGGCGAGCCGCACAACGTCGTGATCGACGACGACCGCGACCTCGCGGCGCTGACGCGCTGGGCGACGGCGGCGCGGTCCGGGGGCGCGAAGGTCTGGGCGCAGGTCAACCATCCGGGCCGGCAGGCGCTGCGGATCGCCGGCAAGCACCCGGTCGGCCCCTCCCCGGTGCGCCCGAAGGTGCCGGGCTCGGTCACCCCGCGCGAGCTGACCGGCGCGGAGATCGAGGACGTCGTGGCGCGGTTCGCGACGACCTCGGCGGTGCTGGAGCGCGCGGGCTTCGACGGGATGCAGGTGCACGGCGCGCACGGCTACCTCGTCAGCCAGTTCCTCTCGCCGCTGGCCAACCAGCGCACGGACGACTGGGGCGGCACGCCGGAGAAGCGGATGCGCTTCCTGCTCGAGGTGGTGCGTGCGATCCGCGCAGCGGTCTCGCCGGGCTTCGCGGTCGGCGTGAAGCTCAACTCGGCGGACTTCCAGCGCGGGGGGTTCACGCAGGAGGAGTCGATGGCGGTCGTCGAGGCGCTCGGCGCGGAGGGCATCGACCTGCTGGAGATCAGCGGCGGCACCTACGAGGCGCCCGCCATGGTCGGGCTGGAGGCGGCGACCTCGACGCAGCAGCGCGAGGCGTACTTCCTCGACTACGCCGAGCAGGTCCGCGAGCGCACGGCGATCCCGCTGATGCTCACGGGCGGCTTCCGCAACGTCGGGGCGATGCGCAACGCGCTGGCCTCCGGGGCGATCGACGTCGTCGGGATCGGACGCCCGCTCGCGGTCGACACGGACGGTCCCGCCGGACTGCTGGACGGGTCACGCACGAGCATCCGGGCCGGTGACAAGAAGCTCGGGCACAAGCAGCTCGACGGGCTGGTCGACCTCTACTGGCACACCCGGCAGCTGCACCGCATCGGCGCGGGTCGCGACCCCGACCTGCGGGAGCCGGCGCCCGTCACCCTGGCCCACGCGATCGTGGGCAACGGCTGGCGCGCGCTGCGCCGGCGCCGCGGCGGCTGAGCAGGACGGCGGTCGGCCGGTCGGCCTGGGCCGGCGTCAGCCGACCTGCGGGCCGGACAGCTGCGCGCGGAGCGTGGCGATCTCGGTGACCGCGGCACCGACCCAGTGGACCTCGGCCTCGCGGATCATCTCGTCGAGCTCCGCGAGGGTCGGGCCGTCCAGGGTCACGGCGCCCGCGACCACGGCGTCGCGCTCGGCGCGCAGCTCCTTGAGGGTCTCGTGGGCGTGGAAGGCGTGCATGGCTCTCATTCAACGTCGGTACGTGCGTCGCGTTACGTGCGGACTCCGTGAGGCTCGACACACGTTCCGCGAGCGGCGCGGGAATCCTGTCGCGGAGCCGGTCACCCCTCCCTGCTACCTTCAGCGCAGCAAGCAGACGATCTCAGTCCGTTCGACGCAGATCACTATACGGACTGTGGTACCGTTTGCGCAAGCAACGGTTGAACTCCTCAAAGGATCCGTACAACATGGCGTCTCTTCTGCTCATCCCGCTCGACGACACGGTCATCTTCCCGACGATGGACGTCACCCTCCCGGTCGACGTCGGCGACGAGGACCGCGTCCTGCTCGTCCCCCGCCACGAGGGCGAGTACGCCTCCGTCGGCACCATCGCCGCCGTGCGCGACAGCGTCCGGCTCCCCGGAGGCGCGCGCGGCGCGGTCCTCGAGGGCATCTCCCGCGGCATCATCGGCGCCGCGCACAACGACCCGATGGGCAAGCTGCGCGCCGAGGTCACCGAGTCCCCCGACGCCACGCCCGTCGACGGCAGGACCCGCGACCTGGAGCGCGAGTACCGCGCCGTCGTCGACGAGCTGCTCGAGCTGCGCGGCGACGACGGCCGCATCGCCGGCTTCGTCCGCTCGATCGCCGAGCCCGGCGCCCTGGCCGACACCTCCGGCTACGCGCCCGACCTGACCTTCGAGCAGAAGGTGAAGCTGCTCGAGACCACCGACGTCACCGAGCGGCTCGAGCTCGCGCTCGAGTACCAGCGCGAGCGGCTCACGCAGCTGCAGATCCGCCGGCGCATCCGCGAGGACGTCGAGTCCGGCGCCCAGAAGCAGCAGCGCGAGTACCTGCTGCGCAAGCAGATGGAGTCGATCCGCCGCGAGCTCGGCGAGGACGACGCGTCGTTCGTCGACGAGTACCGGCGCAAGATCGACGAGTCCGACATGCCCGAGCACGTCCGCGAGCAGGCCGAGAAGGAGCTCGCCCGGCTCGAGCGCGCCGGCGAGGGCGGCGGCTCCGAGGCGCAGATGATCCGCACCTACCTCGACTGGCTCATCGCCGTCCCGTGGGGCGTCACCAGCGAGGAGAAGCTCGACCCGCAGTTCACCCGCGAGACGCTCGACGGCGACCACTTCGGGCTCGACGACGTCAAGGACCGCATCGTCGAGTACGTGGCGATCGAGAAGCTCCGGCGGGAACGCGGGATCGAGTCCGACAAGAAGTCGGGCGCGATCCTCACCCTGATCGGCCCCCCCGGCACGGGCAAGACGTCGATCGGCGAGTCGATCGCCAAGGCCACGGGCCGCGAGTTCGTCCGCATGTCGCTGGGCGGCGTGCGGGACGAGGCCGAGATCCGCGGCCACCGCCGGACGTACATCGGCGCCCTGCCGGGCCGGCTGGTCCGCGCCCTGCGCGACGCGAAGACGATGAACCCGGTGATCCTGCTCGACGAGATCGACAAGGTCGGCGCCGACTACCGCGGCGACCCGACCGCGGCGCTGCTCGAGGTGCTCGACCCGGCGCAGAACTCGACCTTCCGCGACCACTACCTCGACCTCGAGCTCGACCTCTCCCAGGTCCTGTTCGTCGCCACCGCCAACCAGGCGGAGACCATCCCCGGTCCGCTCCTGGACCGCATGGAGGTCATCCGCTTCGACGGCTACACCGTCATGGAGAAGACCGCGATCGCCCGCGACTACCTGTTCCCGCGCCAGCGGGAGCGCAACGGGCTGCGCGAGGGCGAGGTCGCGATCACCGAGGACCTGCTGCGGACGATCGTCGCCGAGTACACCCGCGAGGCCGGGGTCCGGCAGCTCGAGCGCGAGCTCGGCACGCTGCTGCGCAAGACCGCCACGCGGATCGCCTCCCGCACCGCCCAGGAGCAGGAGGAGGCCGACGCGATCACGATCGACCTCGAGCAGATCCGGGAGGCGCTGGGCCGCCAGAAGGTCTTCCAGGAGGCGGCCGCCCGCACCGCGGTGCCGGGCGTCGCGACCGGCCTGGCGGTCACCGGTGTCGGCGGCGACGTGCTGTTCGTCGAGGCGACGGAGATGGCCGGCAAGGGCCTCGGCGGGCTGACGCTGACCGGGCAGCTCGGTGACGTGATGAAGGAGTCCGCGCGGATCGCGCTCACCTACGTGCGCGGGCACGCCGACGAGCTCGGCATCTCCGACGACGCGTTCGTGGACCGCGAGTTCCACGTGCACGTCCCGGCCGGCGCGATCCCCAAGGACGGGCCGAGCGCGGGCGTCACGATGGTGACCGCGCTGGCGTCGCTGCTCAGCGGCCGGCCGGTGAAGCACACGGTCGGCATGACCGGCGAGGTGACGCTGCAGGGCCGGGTGCTGCCGATCGGCGGGCTCAAGCAGAAGGTGCTCGCCGCGCACGCGGCCGGCATCACCGACGTGATCCTGCCCGAGCGCAACCGCGGCGACCTCGACGACGTGCCGCAGGACGTCCGCGAGCAGATGACGTTCCACCCGGTCATGACGATCGGCGAGGTGCTCGAGGTCGCGCTCGAGCCCGCCACGGCCCCGGTCCGCGCCGAGGCGTAGGCGGGGAACGGCTCCCGGTCAGGCGACCGCGGCGTCCCCCGGTGACGTCGCGGTCGGCGGCCCCGGCAGCGCCGCGAGCGCCTGGGCCGCCGCCGCCGTCCCGGGCGGCAGCCGGACCACGTCGAGGTCCGCGTCCAGCACCGCCCCGTGCGTCAGGCACAGGGCGGGCGGGCGCGCCGCCGACGCGAGGCGCTCCGCGATCGCCGTGAGGCGGCCGCGGTCGCGTCCGCCGAGGACGACCGCCCGGGCCTGCGTGATGCGCACCGCGCGCGCCCAGCCCTCCGGCCCCGTCGCCACGGTCAGCACGAGCGGCTGCAGCCCGACCCGGCGCACCGCCAGGGCCAGCACCGCCGAGGTGGCGACCGCGACCGTCGCCGGGGCGCCCTCCTGCACGAGCACCCGCGGCGCGTCCGGGCGCACCGGCGGCTGGAGCCGCGCGACGAGCTCGCACCAGCGGCGGACCACCCGCCCGGCGTGCTCGAGCTCCGCCGATCCGTCCTCGAGCGCCTCGACCGCCGGCACCACCAGCTCGTCGAGCGTCGCCTCCACCCCGCGCAGCACGCTCTGGCGCTCGAGCTGGTCGATGATCGCGTCGTCGGCGAACCGTCGCAGCGCCGCGGTCAGCACCTGGCGGGCCGGCGTGGTGCTCGCCATCGCGCGGGTGCGGGCGACCGCGGCCCGGATGTCCCCGGTCTCCTGGAGGCCGACGGCCAGCGCCTCGAGCTCCCCGAGGTCGTAGACGCGGTGCCCGCCGGGGCTGCGCCGCGCGACCGGGACGCCGAAGCGCCGCTCCCAGGAGCGCAGCGTGTTCGGGCTCACCCCGAGGACGCGGGCGGCGACGGTCGTCCGCGCGGTCTCGCTCGGTCGACGGTCGGTGCCGTCGCCGGTCCTGCTGCTGTCCATGCCTGCCCCCAAGCACTGACGGTGGTCGTCTTCCCGGTCAACGGTACCGCGGAGTTTGCGGGGTCGGGGCCGAACGATCCTTGCGTCCGCGGGCCGCCCTACGTTTCATCGCGCACGAGGGTGTCGTCCATGGCCAGGCCCATGCACATCTACGCAAGCGCCTTCTCTCGCCGAGAGCGGTCTCGTCGCGCCTGGAGACGGCGCCGCACCGCGATGATCCCGGTTGTCCTCGGAGGGCTCACCGGAGCGCTGCTCCTCGCGGCCGTCCAGCTGGCGCCGTCGATCGTCGGCGCGGTCCTCTAGGGCGTGCGCCCGGCGGACCCCGCCCGGGCGACCATCGTCATCCCCTGCTTCGACGAGGCGCGACGGCTGCCCCGCGACGGCGTCCTCGCGCTTGCCCACAGCGCGGACGTCCTGCTCGTGGACAGCGGCAGCACCGACGGCACCCCGGCGCTGCTCGCCGAGCTGGCCGCCGACAGCCCGCACGTCCGCGCGCTGACGCTCGCGCGCAACCGCGGGAAGGGCGAGGCGGTCCGCCACGGGCTGCTCGCCGCACTCGACACGGGCGCGCAGCGGCTCGCCTACTTCGACGCGGACTTCGCCACCCCCGGGGAGGAGATGCTGCGCCTGCTCGACCTGCTGGACCGCAGCCCGGACACCTCGGTGCTGCTGGCCTCGCGCGTCGCGCTGCTCGGCCGCGACATCCGCCGCTCCGCCAGCCGCCACTACCTCGGGCGGGTGTACGCGACGGTCGCGTCGCTCGCGCTCGACCTGCCGGTCTACGACACGCAGTGCGGCGCCAAGGCGCTGCGCCGCACCCCGGCGCTCGAGGCGGCGCTCGCCCGGCCGTTCCGCACCCGCTGGGCGTTCGACGTCGAGCTGCTCGGGCGGCTGCTGGCGACGCCGGGGTTCCGCAGCGAGGAGATCGTCGAGGAGCCGCTGCGCGCGTGGGCCGACGTGGCCGGCGGCCGGCTCATCCCGTGGGAGATGGCGCGCGCGCTCGGCGAGATCCTCGCGCTCTGGCGGGCGCTGGCACAGGACCGCGCGCGGGGCTGGTCGTCCTAGACGGCGAGCCCGAAGGCGGGCAGCAGCCCGAGCAGGTCGAGCACGCGGTGCGCCGGGCCCTCGGGGCAGACGAGGTCGAACGACGCGCCGGCGTCGACCGACTCGCGCCGGGCGCGCAGCAGCACGCCGACCGCGGTCGAATCCAGGAAGCTCAGCTCCGTGAGGTCGACCTGGAGGTGCTCCTCCCCCGCCTCCACGAGCTCGCGCACGCGATCGCCGACCGGCGGCGCCGTCGAGAGATCGGCCTCGCCGCGCAGGGCGAGGACCACGGTGTCGCCGTCATGGCGCTCGGTCAACGTCAGGAGGTCGTTCATCCGGTCCCGGCTGCACCAACGCGCGAACCGTGGAGAAGTTCGCCCGTCACCCGGAAAGTGGCGCGCAAACGCTCCCTATGGGTTCAGGCGGTCTGGCCGACCATCTCGCGCGCAGCGGGCGCGCGCTCCGGCAGGCGGCCGGCCGCGGCACGGCCGTGCACGAATCCCACCCAGGTGAGCGTCGCGAGCGCGACGTGGACCCAGACGAGCTCGGCCGGCAGCTCGAGCCGGTACTGCACGATGCCCAACACGCCCTGCGCGGCCATCAACGCGAGCGTGAGCAGCAGCGTCGTGCGCAGCTCCTGCGAGCCGTGCGTGCGGGCGCGGAACCACGCGGCGATCGTCAGCAGCCCGAGCACGGTCACGACGACGCCGTGCACGTGGATGATGAGCCGCAGCGTGTCGTCGCCGAACCAGTCGAAGCGGCCGACGAACTCCCCGGTGCCCGAGGCTCCAGCGTGCGGGCCGGCCGCCGTCGAGATGGTCCCCAGCGCGATCGCGACGAACGCCATCACGTATAGGACGCGCATCCCGATCACGAGCGTGCGGTCGGTGCCCGCGGCCCGGACCTCCTCCGGCGAGCGCGACGAGCGCCACCACAGGTCGAACGCCCAGATCAGCAGGACCATCGAGACGAGGTAGTGGGTCATGACCCAGCCCGGCGCGAGCTGGAACAGGACCGACAGGCCGCCGATGACCGCCTGCAGCACCACGCCGAGCGGGAGCGACAGCGCCAGGTACTTCAGGTCCGGGCGGGCGGGCTTCACGAGGAACACGCCCAGCCAGGCGGCGACCGTCCCGGCGGACACCACGAACGTCAGCAGCCGGTTGCCGAACTCGATCACGCCGTGCGTGTCGAGCGACGAGTGGACCGAGGTCTCCGTGCACTTCGGCCACGTCGGGCAGCCCAGGCCGGAGCCGGTGAGCCGCACCGCCGCGCCGGTGAACACGATGAGCGACAGCAGCACGAGGGCCGCGAACGCGATCTTCGTGTAGCGCTCGGGCGTGATCGGATGGCGTTCCTGGAAGGCGAGAAGACGGTCGCGCACGACCACGGATTGTGCCGGACCTCAGCGCGCGGCGGCGCCCGGCCGCAGCGCCAGCAGGGCGGTCAGCGCGCCCAGCACCAGCAACGCGGCGCTCACCACCATCCCCGCGTGGAAGGCGTCGAGCGCGTCGGCGGGCGCCGCGTCCCCGAAGGTCGCCGCTCCGAGCCGGCCCGACACGACCGCACCGACGCCCGCGATCGCGAGCAGTCCCGCGACCCGCGCGATCGCGTTGTTCACCCCGCTGGCGACCCCGGCGTGCCGGTCGTCGACCGCCCCGAGGACCGCCGCCGTCAGCGGCGCGACGGTCATCGACAGCCCGAGGCCGAAGACGAGGACCGCGGGCAGCACGTCCGCCAGGTAGTCGCCGCGCTCGTCGACCCGCAGGTAGAGGAGCATCCCCACGGCCATGATCGCCGGGCCCGCCGTCATCAGCAGCCGCGCGCCGACCCGCTCCGCGAGCGCCCCCCAGCGACGCGACAACGTCACCATCATCAGCGTCACGGGCGTCAGGGCGAGTCCGCCCTCCACCGCGTCGTAGCCCGCCACCTGCTGCAGGAACAACGCGACGAAGAACGTCGCCGCCCCGAGGCCGGCGTACACCGTCAGCGTCGTGGCGTTCGCGGCGGCGAAGCCCCGCTCGGCGAACAGCGACAGCGGCAGCATCGGGTTCGGCGTGCGCCGCTCGTACGCCACGAACCCGGCGAGCAGCGCGACCCCGAGCCCGAGCGGCGCCCACACCAGCGGGTCGCCCCAGCCGTGCACCGGCTGCTCGATCATCCCCAGCACCACCCCGCCAAGACCGAGCGCGGCGAGCGCCGAGCCGACCACGTCGACGTGCCGACCGTCCGTCGTGCGCGGGGCCAGCGCCGGGACGTGCCGCAACGTCAGCCACAGCGTGACCGCCACCACCGGCACGTTGATGGCGAAGATCAGCCGCCAGGACACCGCGTCGACCAGCAGGCCGCCGAGCGGCGGACCGAGCGCGATCGCGCCACTCGTCCACGCCGTCCACGACCCGATCGCCGCACCGCGCTCGTGCGGGTCCGGATGGATCTCGGTGAGGATCGCCAGCGTGCTCGGCACCAGCAGCGCCCCCGCCACGCCCTGCAGCGCGCGGGCGGCGACCAGCGTCTCCACCGTCGGCGCGATCGCGCACAGGACGCTCGTGACGCCGAACCCGCCGATGCCGAGCGCGAAGACGCGCCGTCGGCCGAACAGGTCGCCCAGCGAGCCGCCGGTGAGGATGAGCGCGCTCAACGTCAGCAGATACGACTCCACGACCCACTGCTGCCCGGCGAGCGACGCGTCGAGATCCTCCTGCAACGCGGGCAGCGCGACGTTCACCACCGTCGAGTCCACGAACACGACCGCCGAGCCGAGGATGCACGCGATCAACGCCCAGCGCTTGGCGGCAGCGTCGACCACGGGTGTCGCGTGCATGCCGCGCACGGTACCGGGCACGTAGGCTCCGAAGGTGTCGCCGTTTCCCGCGTATCCGCTCACGCCGTTTCCGCCGCTGGTGGTCAACGCCGCTCTGACCGGAATGACCCCCACGCGCGAGCGTGTCCCGCACGTCCCGTTGGACGCCGGGGAGATCGCGGACGACGCCACTCGCTGCTTCGAGGCCGGCGCGCGGATCATGCACCTGCACGCCCGCGACGGCGACGGCCGACCGACGTGGCGGCGCGCGGCGTACGGCGACCTCATCGGCGAGATCCGGGAGCGTTGTCCGGGCGTCATCGTCTGCGCGACCACCAGCGGACGAGCCGACCCGGATCTCGACCACCGCACCGACGTGCTGAACCTCGAGGGCGAGCAGCGGCCCGACATGGCGAGCCTGACGCTCGGCTCGGTGAACTTCCCCTCCGGGCCCTCGACGACGTCGATCGTCCACGTCGAGGAACTCGTCCGTCGGATGCGCGACGCCGGGGTGCGTCCCGAACTCGAGATCTTCGACTTGGGGCACGCGCACCTTGCCCATCGCTTGATCGACAAGGGCCTGCTGGAACCACCGCTGTACGCGAACCTCATGCTCGGCTTCCCGAACGCGGCGCCAGCCGATGCCCGTTCCCTCACGGCGCTCGTCGACGCACTGCCGAGTGGCACCTCCTGGGCGGCGGCCGGCTTCGGCGCCTTCCAGGACATCACGACCGCGCTGGCCGTCGCGATGGGCGGGCACGTCCGCACAGGCCTGGAGGACAACCCGTTCCTCGACCACAGCACGCGTGAGCCGGCGACGAACGACGCCCTCGTGAAGCGAGCGATCGCGCACGCGCAGGTCCTCCGGCGCCCGATCGCGGATCCTGAGCAGGCCCAGATGACGGTCGGCCTCCTCCAGACCGCACGATGAGGCTCGTTCTCGCCACCGAGGCGCTTGAGGGGCTGGGTGGGAGCGAGACCTACGCGCTCACCGTGGCCGACGCCTTGCAGCGTCTCGGCCACGACGTCGTGCTCTACTCGCCGAGACACGGCGAGGCGGCCCGTCGCGCCTACGACCTCGGCGTCCGAGTTGCCGCCAGCACGGCCGATCTCCCCGACGGACTTGACGCGGCGCTCGTCCAGGACGGAGCGGTCGCCGCCGACCTCGCCGCGGCACGCGGCGAAGTCCCGCAGGTGTTCGTGGCCCACAGTGACGTCTTCGACCACCAGCTCCCACTGCAGGTGCCAGGCCTGACGCAGGTGATCGTCGCACTGTACGACCGAGTGGAGGAACGCGTCAGGGCGCTCGCCGAACCGGTCGAGATCGTTCGCTTGCGCCAGCCCGTGGACGTGACCCGGTTCGCGCCGTTGCGACCGCTTCCGCAGCGCCCGCGGGTCGCGCTGGCGCTCGGCAACTACGTGCGTGGGCCGCGCCTGGACGTGCTGCGAGAGGCCTGCGCCCGAAACGGCATCGAGCTGCAGACTGCAGGCGTGCACGCGAAGGACGGGCCGACAGCAAGCCCTGAGCTGCGCTACGCGGCCGCCGACATCGTCTTCGGCAAGGCACGGGTCGTCGTCGAGGCGATGGCCTGCGGCCGCGCCGTCTTCGTCTACGACCACAACGGCGCGGACGGCTGGGTGACCCCGGAACGCTACGACGACATGGTGGCGGACAACTTCGGCGGACAGCAGGGCCCGGCGGTCGACCACCCGGACCGCCTGGCGGAGCAGATCGGCGGCTACCAGGCGCGGATGGGACTCGCCAACCGCGACCTGGCGGTCACGCACCACTCCGCCTCGCGGCATGCAGCGAGGCTCGTCGAGGTCGTCCGACGCCTCGCTCCGCGTCCGGTGCCCCGGGCTCCGCTCGACGAGCTGGCTCGACTGGTGCGCCTAGCCGCGCGGCAGGACCTCCGCCAGTTCGCGCTGCAGGCAGAGATCGAGCGTCTGAGCATCGTGCTCGCGGACGCTGCCGACGACCGACACGCGCTGCGCGAGGCATTCGCGGCCCACGAGAAGGAGGCGCTGAGCCAGCAGGATCACGCGCGCAGGCTCCAGGCGGAGGTGGACGCGTTGCGCGCGGAGCTCGCGGCGCACGCCGAGGCCCCGGCGCCCAGGCGCCGGGGGCTACGGCGGCGGGCCGACCAGACAGCAGGAGGACTCGTCCCGCCGCCGGGCGAACCGCCCGTACCGTTCATCGTCGGCGTGCCGCGGTCCGGGACGACGCTTCTGCGCATGCAGCTTGACGCGCACCCCGATCTCGCGATCGGCCCGGAGACGGGAATCGCGTTCCCCCTGAACTACCTGCGTTCGATCGACGCGGACGCTCGCGAGACCGGGGAAGCGATCATCTCGCTCGGAACGTTCCCAGATCTGCGCCTCACGCCGGACGAGGTCCGGACCGCACTGAGCGGCCTGCCGAGCTGGTCTCTGGCTTCCGGCATCCGCACCGTGTTCGCCATGTATGCCGCGCGACAGGGCAAGCCGCGCTGGGGCGAGAAGACGCCGCGGCACGCGGCCCATGCAACCGAGATCGCGGCGCTCCTTCCCGAAGCGCACATCGTGCACGTCATCCGAGACGGGCGCGGCGTGCTCGCCAGTGTCCGGGACCTGCCGTTCGCTCCAGGCGATGGGTCCGTGGAGGCCGTCGCGCGCGACTGGGAGACGACGATCCGCGATCTGCGGGCGCACGTGGCTGCCGGCAACGTCCCGCACTATCGCGAGGTCCGGTACGAGGACATGCTCATGAACACCGAGCGGGTGCTCCGCGACCTCTGCGGCTGGCTGCGCTTGTCGTTCGACCCGGCGATGCTCCGCGCTCACGAACGCGCGCGGGCGCGCTTCGACGATCTCGCCGAGGCCCCGGACGGCCGCCCGCAGCACTCCCGAGAAGCCCGTTGGTCGATCCACACGATGCTCGCCGAGCCGCCCGATCCGTCCCGCGACGCGCGCTGGCGCACCCTGCTGACCCCGCAGGACGTCGGGCGGTTCGAAGCAGTCGCCGGCGACCTGCTCGTGGAACTCGGCTACGACCTGACCGCGCCGATCTCATCGGGGGACCGATGACCCGACCGTTCGAGCTGCAGCCCGACCCGCGTGGCCCCGGCCTCTGGGCCGCTCCGGGTGTGCGAATCGCCGACGATGTCACCTTCGGCGTCGGCGTCGTGCTGCACGCCGGTGTCGAGCTCGGGCCGGGTGTCGTCGTGCACGACGGCGCGGTCCTCGGCCGGCGGGCGTCGCTGAGCGCGCGCTCCAGCGCACCCCGCGAGGACCCGGGTGCGCTGATCGTCGAAGCCGGCGCTGTGATCTGCGCCGGTGCGGTCGTCTACGCAGGGGCGGCGATCGGCGCGGGGGCAATCGTCGGCGACCAGGCGAACGTCCGGGATCGTGCCGTGCTCGGGCCCGAGTCCGTCCTGGGCAGGGGTAGCGCGTTGGGCGTCCACGCGCGAGTCGGCGCTCGGGTGCGCATCCAGTCGCACTCATGGATCACCGGCTGGACGACGGTGGAAGACGACGTGTTCGTCGGTCCTGGGGTTGTCACGATGAACGACGACACCATGGCCCGACTCGCCCCCGGCCAGCCCTTGGTCGGGCCGACGCTGCGGCGGGGCTGCCGCGTGGGCGGCGGAGCTCTGCTGACTCCCGGGGTGGTCGTGGGCGAGGAGGCGTTCGTCGCAGCGGGGGCGGTGGTCGCGGCTGACGTGCCGGCGCGGGCCATCGTGATGGGCATCCCGGGACGGGTCCGCGGCACCGTCATGGATGAGGATCTGCTCGAAGGTCAGTAGGCGTCGAAGTCCAGCAGTTCGAACGTGCCCAGCGATGCTGGTGCGATCGTCCCGTCCGGGAGCGCCCGGACGATGAAGTTCAGGGGTGACGGCCTCAGGCGATCCGGCAGTCGCAGATTCCGTAGTGGCAGCGCCGGGGCAACGCCGACGTGGAGACCCAACGGCGCGCGGTGATGACGGCAGATGCCGTTGACGAGCCGTCGCGCCTCGCGGGGCGAGAGCAGGTCGTCGGCAAGCACCTTCAGGACCACGGCGACCGGAACACCGTGAGTCCGTTGCACCGTGCTGACGGCCAGGACTCCTGGGAGCCGGTGCAAGCTGTAGCGCGCGCCCGGACGGGCCAGACGCCAGAGAAGGGCATCGACGGTCCATCGACGCGTGATGCCAGAACCCCTTGGGGCGACGGCGAGGCGCCGCGCGAGCTCCTCGCGCAGCGCCGGGTCCGCCAGCAGTGCCTGATCGACGCGGGTGCCGGACACCCCCCGCCCCGGACCGGTCGGCAGATGGACGCGCGCGGGCAGCGGCCCGAGGGAGGTGAAGTCCAGGCGCCGGGTGAAGCCAGGAGTCGAGTTGGCGTTCGCCACCCCGACGACGAGTTCGACACCCCGGTCGACCGCGAGGCCCAAGGTGTCCTGCGCCAACCGGGTGAAAACGCCTCCCCCGCGCGCCCGGTGATGGACCGCGGTGTTCAACGAGACGGCTCCGGCGACCGGCGCGCCATCGACCGTGAGCGGGACGGGAACAAGCGCGTAGTGGGCCGCCCGGCCCAGAGCGTCGTCAAGGTTGGTCTCGATCACCGGCCCGTCGGGCGCCTCGCGGTACAGCCATCTCAGGTACGAGACGTCCCCGACACCGCTTTCGGGAAAGGTCGCGGCAAGCAGCTCGGCGGTCGCCTCCAGGTCGCTCACGGCTTGCCTCCATGGTCGCTGGGGAGCGCGGGCGGCTGCCGCCGCCGACGCCCGTGCATGAGCTCGATGGCGGCAAGCACGCGCACGATGTACCAGATGCTCGCCAGCACCCCGGCGCTCCCCGTCCCGTGCTCCCGCTGACTCATCCCCACGGGGCGCTCGGCGATCACCGCGCCGCGGGCAGCCGCGAGCACGAGAGCCTCGACGGTGTCCCCCAGATACTCCACGGGGTAGTCGTCGGCGAAGTCGTCCAGCAGTGGGCGGCGGATCGCCCGGAAGCCAGACGTGACATCGGTCAACGGCTGCCCGGCGGCACGGGAGACCCGCCGGGCCAGGACGCGCATCGCGAAGCGTCGGCCTCCCGTGACGTCGAAGTGCTCCGAGCCCTCGGCGAATCGCGACCCGACGACGATGTCCGCGCCGGACGCGACCATCGTCTCGAGCAGCGCCGCGACCCGACCAGGATCGTGCTGCCCGTCCGCGTCGACCTGCACGACGACGTCGTACCCGCCGTCGAGCGCCCGGCGGAAGCCGCACCGCAGCGCGCCCCCGACGCCGAGGTTGAGCGGCAATCGCACCACGTCGGCCCCGGCCATCGCTGCCTCCTGCGCGGTGCGGTCGGCCGAGCCGTCGTCGACGACGCAGACGTCGTATCCCGCCTCACGCGCTCGGGTGACCACGGCGGCGACGGAGCGCTCCTCGTTGTACGCCGGCATGAGGATGAGCACTCGGCCGAGAGGGCGAGGGATGGCGTCTGCGCTCACCGGGCTTCCTCGTTCTCGCGCTCCAGCAGCCGCAGCCGGTGCTCCACGAGCGCGGCGTGCTCGGTCAGGTCCTGCACGCTGCGATGCACTCCCGAGAGCGAGATCGACAGCTGCAAGCAGACCAGGCCGAGGAAGATGATGACGATCCCGAGGGAGAAGCCGGTGGCGGTGAAGCCGAGTGTGCTGACCTCCCCCGAGAGCACGTCCAGGAGCGGCGCACCTAGCAGTCCGAGCAGCGAGACCGCTATCCAGCCCAACCCGTAGCGGATCGACAGCAGGCGCAGGCGGACCAGCACCACGGTCGACGACAGGAGGCCGAGCGCGCCGATCATCGAGACGATCGCCTGGACGCTCACGTGGCCGTCTCCAGGGCTGGGGTCGTGCCATGGCGGGCGAGGAGGTAGGCCCCGGGGAGACTGGCGATGAGCAGGGTCACGACGGTGAGCAGGGAGATCAGCGTTGCATCGGTGGCAGACACCCCGGACTCGCCGAGCACGACGACGTACGACGCCTCTCGGACGCCGAACCCCGCGATCGACAGCGGCACCAGCGTGGCGACGGTCATCAGGGTGATGGTCACGGCCGCGGTCGCGAACGTGAGCTCGATGTCGATGGCACGGGCGAGCGCGACGACCGAGAGTGCCACCAGTGCCTGGAAGACGAGGCTCGTGAACACCAGGGAGAGGACCAGGCGCGGGTCCGCGGTGTAGTCCAGAAGCACCTGACGGGCGCGCGCGAGCGTCGCCTGGAGACGCCGCGGGACGAACCGCGAGAGCGCTCGCGCCCGGAGCACGACGGCCAGCCCGAGAAGGCCGCCTATCCCGAACACCGCCGTCACCCACGCGAAGAAGACGCGGACGTCGTACGGCGCGGCCTGGGGATCGGCGAGCAACGCGATCCACGCGACACCGAGCAACCCGATGAGTCCACCGATTCGATCGACCACGACCGACATGGCGACCCGCGCGAGCAGCGGGCCGCGGCGGACGACGAGCAGCGCACGCGCGACGTCGCCTCCGACCGAGGTCGGCAGAAAGGTGCTGCTGAAGGTCGAGACGGCGTACACGCGGGAGACACGGCGAGTATCGAGCCGCACCCCGGCGACGGTCAGCAGATGCCACCAGCGGACCAACCCGACCGCGAGCGCCGCCACCACGAGCATGACCGCGATGAGGACCCATCCGGGCTCCCCCGCGCTCACGCGGTCGCGCATCAGCGACCAGTCCACGTTCGCCGCGACGACGGCGAGGAGCCCGAGGGTCACGAGGATCCGCGTCCAGATCGAGCCGAGGACCCGGCCGGTGAGCCGCTTCACGCCGCCACCAGGGTCGGCAGGTCGTCGCGACTCGCGAACCCCCGGCATCGCTCTCTCAGCGGCGCGCCCGGGATGCATTCCCGCAGCAAGCGCTCTACCCGGTCGAAGGTGCCGCCCCGGCGGAGATGCAGCAGGCGGCTGGTCAGCCAACTGGCCTCGGGCAGGATGTCGAACGGCTCTTCGGGATCGAAGTCGTACGGGTGGCAGTAGATCCATGGGAGCGCGTGCGCCTCACGGCCGGCGGCCGTGGCGCATCGCTCGACGAGCGGCATCGGGAGGTAGCGGAGGTAGATCCCCCCCATGAACGGGACGCAGACCCGTCCGCGTCCGGCGACGGGCACCGGAATCTCGAGCAACCCGGTCGACCAGGCGAACGGCGCTCGCGGCGCCCCCGGCCAGCCGTTGAGCGGGTTGACCGCCGGGAGGACGCTTGACGAGTAGGTGAAGCCGGCGTCGGTCAGGACCTGCACGCCCCACGCAGTTCCGGGGGTCAGCGAGAAGATCGGCGCTCGATATCCCTCGACGGCGACGCCGGCGGCGTCCTCGATCGATCCACGTCCGCGACGCAGGTCCTCGGCGAACGATCGGGCGTCCAACCGCGTGAGCGGAACGTGCTTGTAGCCGTGGAGTGCGAGCTCATGGCCTGCGTCCCGCACTCGCTGCACCATCTGCGGGTGGCTCTCCGCCAGCTCTCCGACGACGAAGAAGGTCCCCCGAACCGCACGCTCGGCGAGGAACTCGAGCACCACGTCGGTGACGTGCTCGAACCGCGGCGGACGGGAACGATCGGTCCGGGAGTCCTCGAGGTCGTAGGTGAACGTGATGCTCACGGGCGGTCAGCGCGTGGCGACGATCGCGTACTCGCCGGTCGTGTAGCGGTCGGTCTCGACGTCGCCCTCGCCGTTGGGGTGGAAGACGTAGGCGTCACGGAAGCCGGCGCTGTGGCAGAACGCGAGCAGCGCCTCCGGGAACAGCGGGTGCTGGTGGGTGATGTCCATCCAGAACGTCTTGAGCGCCGGCGGCGCGTGCGGGTTGACCGTCTCGGCGATGAACAGGCCACCAGGGCGCAGCGCTGCCGCGGCCCCCGAGATCAGCGCGAGGAGCGCGTCCGGTGGCAGGTGCTCGACGACCTGGGCGCTGAAGATGAGGCCCTGTGAGCCCGCCTCCAGCTCACGGACGTAGGCGACCGCGTCGCCGTGCACGACGTTCTCGTGGCCCTTGGCCCGACAGCGCGCGATCATGCCGGCGTCGGCGTCGACCCCGACGACCGGGACGCCGGCCTCGGCGAGCAGGTCGAGGAACTCGCCGCGTCCGCAGCCGACGTCGACCGCGGGGGCGTGGCCGGCCACCAGGTCGAGGTAGCGCCGCTGCCGCGCGGCGATGAACGGCTCGCTGCCCCGGAACAGCTCCTCGAAGGCCCGGTAGGCGTCGTCGCCGGCGGCGGACGCGTCGGCGTCCTGGTACCCCAGGACGCGGCCGACCCCGTCGACCTCCCGGGTCCCGAGAAGATCCGAGGCGGTGTAGGGGAGCGCCCGGGTTTCGTACGTCGAGCGGGCGGCGAACGCCTCGAGCGCCGTCGTGCGCGCGTGGAGGACGCCGGTGGCGCCGTCGCCGCGGACGATCTCCTGCCGCTGGCGGCGCTGCTCGGCGGCGAGCCGTGCCTCGGTGACCGCGAGGCGCTGCTCGAGCTCGGCGATGCGAGCCCGCTCGCGCGCGTCGGCGAGCTTCTCGCGTTCGAGGCTCTGCTGCAGCTGCTCGGCGATCCCGCGGTTGATGGTCTCCTGGTAGGCGGTGTACGGCTTCATCGCCCGGAGGATTGCCTTGCGCACCGCGCTGCCGCCCTTCCCCAGACGCGAGCGCCGCGCCGGGGTCGAGCCACGGGCGACGATCTCGGCGAGGTACGCGACGCGCCCCTCGTCCCCGGTCGGCCGCAGCTCGATCGGGGGCGCCTCGGGCAGCCGCGCAGCCACGCGCTCCAGCCGCGCCTCCAGCGCTTCCCCGACGGCGTGCCGGCTGTGCGCCGCGCGCAGGTCGGCAGCCGCGCGGGCGCCCCGCTCCCGGGCAGTCTCCGGGTCGGCAACGACCTCGCGCATGAGCGCGGCAGCGTGCTCGAGGTCGGGCTCGGCCCAGGTCCCGTCCGGGTCGTACGGCTCGGCACCCGGCCCGATCGGCACGAGCTCGTGGTCCACCAGATAGCTGTTCGCCGGCGACATGAAGTCGAGGTTGCCGCTGTACCCGGTGGCGATCACGGGCTTGCCGAGCAGCATCGCCTCGGCCATGGTCAGGCCGAACCCCTCGGAGCGGTGCAGCGACACGTAGCAGTCGCAGCTGGCCATCAGGCGGTTCTTCGTCTCGACGTCGACGTAGCGATCGACCAGCACGATGTCGGGCCTGTCGGCCACGGCCTCGCGGACACGCCGATGGGCGTCCGGGGCATGCTCGGCGTTGATGCACTTGAGGACGAGGTGCACGCCGTCCTCCGGACCGAAGGCGCGCGTGTACGCCTCGACGAGCCCGAGGGGGTTCTTGCGCTTCGCGATGCTGTTGTAGTCCCAGGAGAAGTAGAAGCTGAACCCGTCCGGCCAGTCCTGCTCGCCCGGCTGCAGTGGCGCGTGGTCGTTGAGCTCGACGGGCACCGGCACGTGGACGACCGGCACCGGTGACACCGCGGTGAGCGCGCGGGCGATGAACTCGGTGCCGACCCAGACCTCGTCGACGAACTGGAAGGCGTCGTGGAACCGCTCAGGGAACTCGCTGGTCTCCCACCACCACACGCCGATCGTGTAACGGTCGCGGAAGAACGCCGGGCCGGCCTCCTTGGCGAACGCGGGCAGGCCGTCCGCGTTCACGCAGACGAGGTTCACCGGATACGGCGCGTCGAGCTCCCGGCTGGCGACGTAGTCGTGACCCTGACGGCTGAGCGGCGCGTGCAGGCCGACGGCGGCGACCGGCACCCCGGCCGCGTCGAGCGCGCCGATCATCTGACGGGCGACCTCGCCGATGCCGAGCTCCGCTCGCAGGTAGCCGGCGACGTTCACCCCGAAGGCACGGGGAGTGCGCAGCTCATCGAGCCCGACCGGCTCGGGAAGGGACTCATCGGCCGCCTGCGGCGCTTCTTGGGGGCGCGTCGGGGTCACCGACTCCCGGAGGGAGCCGAACCGCGCGACGAGCGCCTCTGGCAGCAGTGCGTCGTCGAGTCCGATCTGGCCCGCACCGTGCACGACCATCCACCCGAGATAGCCCTCGAGGTCATCGCCCTGGACGTGCGGGTAGACCGCCCGGACGTCCTCCCTGGTCTGCCAGATCTGGGCGAGCAGCCGGTCGAGGACGGGCAGGTCGGGCGCGGGTTCGGCGAGCCAGCGGCGGAAGTCCTCCTCCCCCGATCGCGTGAAGAGCGACGCAGGAGCTTGCTCGAGCTCGAGCGCCAACCGGTAGAGCCGTCGCATCACGGGCACGATCCGCATGCCGGACGGCAGCTGGTCGTACTCGTAGGGCAGCGTCCGGACCTCGTGGAACCCGTCGGCGACGAGCGCCTTCCCGTACGCGTCGCAGAGGGCGGCGAGCTCATCGCTGTCAGCGATGCGCACCCGGTCCTGATGCTTGCTCAGCAACGTCGGCCGCTCGGGCGAGTAGCCGCTGTAGTGGAAGAAGCGCAGCGGCTCGCCGTTGCTCGTGAACGAGCCGTCAGCATCACGGCCGAGCGCGCGTTCCGGCAGGTTCCAGTAGGCGACGTTGTACCCCGGGTGACGGAAGATCAGGAGGTCCTCGACGAGCCCGGGGACGAAGTCGACCCAGCGCTGGTCCACGAAGAACCCGCGCTCGGGGGCGACGTGGCAGTCACGGCGCAGGCGCTCGGACCACCAATCCACGAGCAGTCGCGCGTCCGGCCGGTCGGAGAGCCCGATGAACCCGAGGTTGTAGACGCCGGCCATCAGGATGTCCTGCTCGGTCGGCTTGCGGCCGTCGCGCGGCATTCCCTGAGTCACGTGCGGGGTGAGGACGACGGCGTGCTCGCGCAGCGCCGCCTCGAGCTCGACCATGCGGGTGACCACGCGGATGTCGGGATCGAAGTACGCAATCCCTGAGCCGTCGTCGTGGTGGTCGAGCATCCACCGCAGCAGCCACGGCTTGACCGCCGTGGACAGCTCCATGACGTCGTACGCACCGCGCATCTCGTCCCAGGCGTCACCGAGGCCAATCTCGCCGGGGCGCACGAGCGCGAACGGCTCGTCAGCCGCGTCGACGTACCCGTCGACCTCGTCGATGACGAGCACGTGGCACGTGCCATCCGGGTGGTGCTCCGCGAACGACCGCGCCAGGACGCGAGCGTGGGCGAGGTAGTTCTTGGCGATGATGGTGCAGATGTCCATGGGCGTCCTTCGGGTGCCTCCGGGCTCGAGGAGGCTAGTCGGTGGGCGATCGACGCTGTCGGACGCCGTCGGTCAGCCCGTCCAAACTCGCTTCCCGGCGCTCGACTCGCGCGGCCGGGGACATCGCCGCGTCGTGTCCGTGCCCGAGCAGCAACCCGGCGCACGTCTCGACCGTCACCGCGCGAGTCGGAGCCGCCGCCTCGAGCTGCTGAGGATCGAGCATCTCCGCGAATCCTGCCACCAACGAGCTGCGACAGCGTGCGCGCGCTCGCGCGAACGCGACTGCTCGGCCGCGCGTACTCTTGACGCCGTGCCCTCGTTCCTGCGCCGCCGCGGCCCCGATTCCGATTGGGCGAGACGCTTCCCGCCACCGGATGAGGAGTGGAGCCTCGCGTACGGAGAGACGCATCGCGACCTGGTGGCCGCCGCCCTCGCGGACGAAGCGCTCGTGGCCGCGATCGCAGCCGGGTCCCCTCCTCCAGCGGGCTACGGCGGTGGCTTCGACGAGCGCGTGATCGAGTTCCCATGGCTGGCGGGTCAGCGGCCGACGGGGCGCGTCCTCGACGCCGGGTCGACGCTGAACCATGAGCATGTCCTCGACGCGCTCCTGCCCACCATGGACGAGCTGACGATCACGACGCTGGTCCCCGAGGCGCACGCCTTCTGGGAGCGCGGGATCTCCTACGTGTTCGGCGACCTGCGCGACCTCCCGTTCAGGGATGGCCGGTTCGATGTCACCGTCTCGCTGTCGACGCTCGAGCACGTAGGAATGGACACGTCGCACTACGGCAGCAATGCGGCCCGAGCGGAGGACCCGGTCGCCGAAGCGGCTCGAGCAGCCGCCGAACTGCGGCGAGTCACACGCCCCGGAGGCCGAATCCTTCTGAGCCTCCCGTTCGGTCGCGAGACGGACCACGGCTGGTTCCGCCAGTTCGACGCTGCAGCGGTCGAGACGCTGGTCGCCGCCTTCGGGCCGGTTCAGCGGCACTCCGCCGTCGTCTACCGCTACGCACTCGACGGGTGGCGCCGGTGCTCGCCCGATGACGCCGCGCAGGAGCGCTACCGCGACTTCCTCGCCGACCGCAGCCCAGTCGCGGACCGCGCACCGGCGGCGCGGGCGGTCATCTGCATCGCGCTCGAACTTCCGCTCTGAGCGTCGTTCTCACGCGCCGAAGGCGGTCTCGATCCCCAGGGCCCGCTTGCGCGCGAGGGTCTCCTCCGCGAGCGCCCGCGCGTCGACCCGCGGCCTCGGAACGCGCCCGGCGAACCGCTCGGCGCCCTGGAAGACGACGAGCTGCGCACCTGCTCGCCGCACGTACTCCGGGTCCCAGCCGAACGGGATCCAGACAAAATGCACCTCGGCGAAGACCTGCGCCAAGAAGAAGACCAGCCCCTGGTATCCGGGGCCGCTGAACGCGTAGGAGTCCCCGAAGACGACAATCGTTCGCGGATCCGGCGCGTGATCGTTCACGAGCACCTGGCGCAGTCCGATGTGCCCCCCGACGCCCATGACCTCGGCCGCGTTGTCGAACGACATTCGGGCGTTCCCAAGGGGGTCCGTGTGGCGCATGACCTCGACGACCGGTGGCGCGAATCGCCTGCCGAGGTCTCCCGCGGCGAGGTACGCCCGCGGAGTCCCCGACCACGCGTCGCGCAGGGCCGGCGCCTCCAGCGGGTCGGCCAAGAGCGACGCCAGCGCTCGATTCCCCTCGAAGGTCAGGTGCGAGTCGGTCCGCATGCACGGCTCGGCCGTCGTCGCGAGCAGCTCGTGGACCGGGTGCAGCACCGGCAGATCGGTTTCGTCCTGCAGGCGCCGAACGGGGCTGGGCCCGACGACCTCCAGCGGCTCGTGCAGCAGCTCGGGCAGGATCGAGAGCTTGTCGGGGACGACCAGGAGGACGCCGCGTGCTCCGAGCCGTTCGAGGTCCGCGAATCGCTTGGCAACCCCTGTGGCCCAGGCGTCGAGCCAGCCGTCCGGGGCGGTCCAACGGCCCGTGAACTGCGCGACGTTCGCGTTGGTTCCCCCGGTGAGGAACAGGTAACCGTCGCGACCGACGGTGGCCACCCCGTCCTCGGATTCGGCCCCTACCGGGTGGGCCCACTCGGCGAGGTCGGCATGGTGGATGTTGACCCGCGCGGGCGGCGGGGGCGGCGATTGCTCGCGGGGTGTGGCGAGCCGCAGGGCGTACTCCGGGGAGTCGACGATGACGCGCAGCAGCATCTGCAGGTCGGGTGCAGCTTCGAGCTGCGCATCGACCTCTGCGTCGGCGGGGGTACGCCCGAGCAGCTGCTCGTAGAGCGCCATTATCTCGTTGCGGAGGAGTGGACGTGCGCTCATTCCCGGAAGGAGTACCAGTCCACGAGCTTGCCGCACGCCTCGGGCAGTGGCAGCCGTGTCTCCGGGGCGACCGGGACCGCGATGACGGCACCGACCGTCGTGACGTCGGACGAGGCCGTCAGCGGCGTGTCCATCGCGGTGAAGGTCACCCCGACCGGACCTGCTCGGCGAACCCGCAGTCGCCCGATCGGGAAACGCGTCACTCCCCGGTCCAGGTTCGGCTCCAGCCGGCGGGCGAACCCGCCCGGGGAGCGGACCTCGAGCGGCCGTGGTCCGCTGTACGGCGCGACGAGGTCCCACAATCCGGCAGTCAGCTGAAGGGTGACCGTGATCTGCCCACCGGGAGGAACGGGCGGGGCTTCGACGCCGACCGCGGGCGCCCGAACGCCGGCGATCCCCGTGCGACGACTCAGGCGCAGACCCTCAGGAGTGCTGCAGTCCAAGGGAGCCGCCCCATTGCCCCCTTCGGTCGGGAGGATCTCGCGCTCGGCGATCGTGCCCGTACGCCGATAGAGCACGAAGTCGCGGGTACGTCGGATCGGGCGGAGCTGTCGGGGGACGCTGCTCGCGGTTGCATCGCGCGGCGCGATGACCCAGGTGAAGCGGTTGAGCGTCGACGCTTCGAGGCTGTCGACATCGAACGGACCCAGGGCGTCTGCGGGCTTCCCGGACCTGATCGGCAGGACCTGGAATCCGATGAACGGCGCTTCCACAGGGACCCCTGCGAGTTCCCAGCGCAGGAAGTCGTCGTTGCCGAGGAAGAGCGTCGGACGCGCGTCGAGCGTCGAACGCAGCGCGCGGAGCTGGTCAGCGTGACTCGTGCCCCCGACCTTCGCGAATCGCAGCGCGCTGGTGCTGGCGTCCGTGACGCCGACGGCCAGCACGATCGCGGCGATGGGCGCGATCAGGCGCAACCGCCCGAGCCGGCGATCGATCGCCCCATCGCCCTCGACGAGGGCCTGAGCCGCCATCAGCAGGAGCAGCGGCGACGCGATGATCAGCGCCTTGCCGGCGACGTACGGGGACTGGCTCGCATCCGAGACCGCCCAGATCGCGGCAGCCGTTGCGGCGCACGCGGGCACCATGAGCCTGCGGCGCCCGACGGCGCGCACCAGCGCCACCAGGAGCAACACGCCGACGAACGCCGCCCAGAGCCGCATCGCCCTGTCGTTCAGCGCGGAAAAGCGGAAGTCCGGGTTGTCCCAGATGCCCAGTGCCTGCCCGAAAGGCAGCGGGCCGACGAGGTTTCCGAGATCGCTGTCCTCGATCGTGGCGGCGTCGCTGCCGACGAAGTCCAGGATCCGACCGAGCTGGGGCAGCAGCACGGCGACGAGCACCCCGACCCCGATCAGCACGGCACCCAGGCCGTCACGGGCGGCGGTCAGGAGCGCGCGGAGACCTCCGCCCGCTCGCAGCACCGCCAGCGCCTCGAAGGCGAGCCAGACCGCAGCGAACGCGAGTGGCCATGCCATGCCGACGGTCGAGTAGACCGACACGGTGCCTGCCAGCACCATGGCGAACGGCACCCACCTCGCCCGGGCCCGCAAGGCAGGCGGCACGGCAAGCGCCACCGCCGCGCCGAGCACGAAGAGCGCCTGCACGAGCTCCTTGAACGCGCCCTGCCCGTAGTACGCGGCCACGAGGTACGGCATGCCCGCGACGAGGCACACGAACGGTGCGGCCCATCGACGCGGATGCTGGAGTGCCCCGAGTGCGGTCCACCCGAGCAGCAACGGGACCGCAAGGGTCAAGCCGGTGAGCGCGTGGTCGGTGCGGACGCCGAATACGTGGGCAACGGTCGTCATCAGCGCGTGCGGCCCCAGCGGGTAGCCGACCGGCTTGAGCTCCGAGAAGCGCTGAACGGCGGCGTCGCCGTACGTCTCAGCCAGCAAGAGGTGCGCGGCCGTGTCGTTGTTGAAGCTGACCCCGAGGATCCCGCCATGTCCCGCCGCGACGAACGGGACCAGCACGAGGCCGAGTACCGGGAGCGCTGCGGCGAGTCCGAGGAGCGGCGGGCGTTGCGCCGGCTCGCGGACCTGCAGGACCACGGAGGCGACGATCACGAGACCGAGCAGCAGCGCCGTCGTGTTCGCGCGCCCCGGGACATGGACCGCGATGCTGCCGAGGACCATGAGCGCACTGAGGCCGACCGGGGCCGACAGCCAGCTGAAGGACGAGGCGCCGCAGAGGCGCAGGACAGCCTGCCCCACCGTGAGCGATCCGACGACGACAAGAGCGGCGCAGAGCAGTGTGGCGGTCATCGAGGGCGAGGATATGCGCCACGAGCCGCGCCCGAACCCGCCCGACCCGCAACTCCCCGACCCCGATACCGTTCTGCTCTCGTGAGCAGCGCACCATCAACGGCTCGCGAGGCGCGCCGCAAGGAGCGGCTCGCGGCCGCCCCACCGGCTGTCGAGGTCGATCACGTCAGCAAGACGTTCCGTCTGCCCCACCAGCAGTTCCACACGCTCAAGGAGCGCGTGCTGCACCCGATGCGGTCGATGACCTACGACGAGCTGCACGCGCTGAAGGACGTCGACGTGACGATCCGGCAGGGCGAGTTCTTCGGGATCGTCGGGCGCAACGGGTCCGGCAAGAGCACGCTGCTGAAGTGCCTGGCGGGGATCTACCGGCCCGACCACGGGCGCGTGAAGCTCCACGGCCGCCTGTCCCCGTTCATCGAGCTCGGCGTCGGGTTCAACCCGGATCTGACGGCACGCGACAACGTCGTCATCAACGCGGTGATGATGGGCCTGACCCGCCGCGAGGCGCGCCGTGCGTTCGATCAGGTGGTCGAGTTCGCCGAGCTGCAGGAGTTCGTGGATCTGAAGCTCAAGAACTACTCGTCGGGCATGGCGGTCCGGCTCGGGTTCGCGACCGCGATCCAGGTCGACGCGGACGTGCTGCTCGTCGACGAGGTGCTCGCGGTCGGCGACGCGGCCTTCCAGCAGAAGTGCTTCGAGGAGTTCACGCGGCTGCGCGCGTCCGGCAAGACGATCGTGTTCGTCACGCACGACATGGCCGCCGTCGAGCGGTTCTGCGACCGGGCGATGCTGATCGAGCGCGGGGACGTGCTCGACATCGCCGGTCCGCACGAGATCGCGCAGGCGTACAACGAGCTGAACTTCGGCCGGCTCGTGCACGACACGCCGACCGAGGAGGGCCGTTACGGCGACCAGGTCGCGTGCGAGATCTCCGACGCGTGGTTCGAGGCGTTCGGCGAGCGCGTCGCGCAGATCGGGACCGGGACCGGGCTGACCGCCGCGATGCGGGTCCACTTCCATCAGGCGGTCGAGAACCCGGTGTTCGCGTTCACGCTGCGCAACGAGATCGGCCACACCGTGTTCGCGGCCTCCTCCGAGTGGAAGGGCACGGAGACCGGCAGCTACGCGGCGGGTGAGGAGGCGGTCGTGCGGATGGAGTTCCACGCGGTCCTCGCGACCTCGCTGTACAAGCTCACGCCGTCGGTCGCGCGCGCCGGGTCGGGGGCGGACACGATGGACCTCCGCGAGGACCTCGCGACCCTCTACGTGCACGCCACCCAGGACACGGGCGCGATCCTCCACCTGCCGTACTCGCTCGAGGTCGAGCGCGGATGATCTCGACGTCCGAGCTACGCCGGATCTTCAACCTCGTCTGGACGCTGGCGGTCACCGACTTCCGCCTGCGCTTCTACGGCTCGACGCTCGGCGTCCTGTGGACGCTCGTGCGGCCGTTCGCGTTCTTCGGCGTCATCTACTTCGTCTTCACGGAGATCGCCGGGCTCGACGCGAACGTCGAGAACTACGGCGTCTACATCCTGTTCGCGATGGTGCTGTTCAACTTCTTCGCCGAGGTGACGGTCACGTCGGTGCAGTGCCTGGTCGAGCGGGAGAGCCTGCTGCGGAAGATGGCTTTCGAGCCGATCGTGATCCCGTTGTCGGTGACGGCGACAGGGCTGATGAACCTCATGACGACGCTCGGGGCGGCCCTGATCTTCGCGCTCGCCAACGGCGTCTATCCGACGCTCATGTGGCTGCAGCTGATCCCGATCGTGCTGCTGCTGGCGATCTTCGCGACCGGCATCGGGATGCTGCTGAGCTCCCTGTACGTGCGGTACCGCGACGTCTTCCCGATCTGGGAGGTCATGAGCCAGATCCTCTTCTACGCGTCCGCGGTCCTGTACGTGGTGGATCCGACCGTGCCCGACAAGTACCAGCAGGCGCTGCTGTACAACCCGATCGCGTCGCTGACGACGCAGATGCGGCACGCGGTGATCGACTCCGACGCGCCGACGACCGTGTCGCTGATCGGGGGCTACGCGGAGCTGCTGATCCCACTGGGGATCATCGCGGGCGCGTTCGTGGCCGGGGCGTTCGTGTTCCGCCGGGCGAGCCCGCGGATCGCCGAGAACCTCTAGGCGCTGCGTCTACCAGTCCGGCAGCTCGCCGGACGCCGCGAACTGCTCGAGCGTCATCGCGTCCGCGTCGCGCTCGCTGAAGACGCGGTCGGCCTGCGGGATCGGCCAGTCGATCCCGACCGCCGGGTCCAGGAACGAGATGCCCCGCTCGACGTCGGCGGAGTAGTAGGCGGACTGCTTGTAGAGCACGTCGGCGATCTCGCTCGTCACCGCGAAGCCGTGCCCGAAGCCGACAGGCACGTAGAGCGCGCGCATGGTCTCGTCGGAGAGCTCGAACGCCTCCCACTCCCCGTAGGTGGACGACGAGCGCCGCAGGTCCACGACCACGTCCACGATCGTGCCGCGACCGCAGCGGACGAGCTTGCCGCAGCCCGCGCCGATCTGGAAGTGCATGCCGCGGATGACGCCGTAGGAGGACCGTGAGTGGTTGTCCTGGACGAACGCGTCGTCGATGCCGTGCTCGGCGAGCTGGTTCTCCCGGTAGGTCTCGCAGAAGAAGCCGCGCTCGTCCGGGAACACGGTCGGCTGCAGGAGCTTGGGCCCGTCCAAGCGGGACGGCAGGACCTCGAAGGGCATCCGCGGAGGGTACCCTCGGGGGAGTGTCCGACGACTCCACGACCGTCACCGAGAGCGACGAGGTGCTCGCGCTGCGCGCCCGCGTCGCCGAGCTCGAGGCCCAGCTCGCCGAGCAGTCCCGCGCGACCAACGCGCTCGTCGCGCGCTCGCAGGAGAAGCTCTACTGGCTCGAGCGGTGGAACGTCGACCTCGACCGCGTCATGGCCAAGCCGGGGGCGATCCCCGCGCTGGAGGCGCTGAAGTCGGTGCGCTCGGTGATCCGCTGGGTGCGCGTCACGTCGCGCCGGGTGCGCGGCGTCCGATGAGCGCGATCGGGAGCGTCTCGGTCGTCGTCCCGGTCAAGGACGGCGGGCGCTACCTGGCCGAGCTCCTCGCCGCGATCCCGGCGACCTCGTCCTCGGGCGTGCCGGTCGACGTGCTGATCGTGGACAGCGGCTCGACGGACGGCAGCTGCGAGCTCGCGCGCGCGACGGGTGCGCGGGTCGTGGAGATCGAGCCGTCGACGTTCCAGCACGGCCGGACGCGCAACCTCGGGGCCGAGTGGTCCTCGGGCGACGTCATCGCCTTCCTCACCCAGGACGCGACCCCGGTCGCCGGCTGGGTCGACGCGCTGCTCGCGGGCTTCGCGCTCGCCGACGACGTCGGGATCGTGTTCGGTCCGCACCTCGCGCGCCCGGACACCTCGCCGATGATCGCCCGTGAGCTCGCCGCGTTCTTCGCCACGAAGGCCGCGCCGGACGGCGGCCCGCAGGTCGAGCGCGCCGGCGGCGACGCATGGCTGTCGAACGTCAACGCCGCCTACCGCCGCGACTGCTGGGCGGCGGTGCGCTTCCCGGAGGTCCCGTACGCCGAGGACCAGGGCTTCGCGGGCGCGGCGCTCGAGGCGGGATGGGCGAAGGCGTACGTGCCCGAGGCGGCGGTCCTGCACGCCCACGACTACCCGCCGGTGCAGTTCGCGCGCCGCTACTTCGACGAGTACCGCGGTCTGCGCGAGACGATCGGGCACGTGGAGCACCTCGGGGTCCGCTCGACCACCCGGACGGTCCGCGACCTCGTCGCCGGGGACCGCGCCTGGATGCGCGAGCAGGGCTACGCGCCGCGGGACCTCGCGCGCTGGACGGCACGTTCGGGGCTGCACCACGCGTCACGACAGGTCTTCGCCGCGTTGGGTTCCCGCGCCCACGGGATGCCGCCGGCGGTGCAGCGACGGCTCTCGCTGGAGGGGACGGTCGGCGCGGCCGATCCCGGTCCGCTCGCGGCCGATCGGGGTCCGCGCGCGCCGATCTCCGGCAAGCCGATCGGTGCGCGTCCCGTCGTCTGGGACGCGGTGCGTCGCTACGCCCGCGACGGCGCGGCCCCGCTGCTGGCTCCGCTGCCCGGTCAGGACGCCGACGCGCCGCTGCACATCGCGTGCGTGATCCCGCCGTTCGACCGCGGGTCGGGCGGACACAACTCGATCTTCCAGACGATGTGGCGGCTCGAGCAGGCTGGCCACACGGTGTCGATCTGGATCAACGACGAGCACGGGCACAAGGACCACGAGCGGCCCGCGCGGATCCGCCGCAACATTCGCGAGTGGTTCGCGCCGATCGAAGGCCCGGTCTACAAGGAGTTCGACGAGTGGTTCGGCGCGGACGTGGTCGTCGCCACCGGCTGGCAGACCGCGCATGAGGTCGTGCTGCTGCCGAACTGCCGGTCGCGGGTCTACCTGATCCACGACCACGAGTCCGAGTTCTACGCCACGTCGGTGGAGTCCCGGTTCGCGGAGGCCTCCTACGGCCTGGACATGCACATGATCTGCTCGTCGCCGTGGCTGCAGGAGATCGTCTCGTCGCGCTACGGGCGGACCTCGTCGCTGTTCGACTTCGGCGTCGACCACGACGTCTACCGGCCCATCGAGGTCCCGCGGCAGGAGGCGACGATCCTGTTCTACGGCCGTGACGCGACCCCGCGTCGCGCGGTCTCGCTGGCGAAGCTCGCGCTGCGCGAGCTCGCCGACCGCGGCCTGGAGTTCCGGGTGCTGTCGTTCGGCAACGACTTCGAGATCGACATGCCGGTCCCCTACGAGCACCTCGGGATCCGCGACCCGCACGAGCTCGCACAGGCGTACAACGAGGCCACCGTCGGACTGGTGCTGTCGCTGACGAACTACTCGCTGATCCCCCAGGAGATGCTGGCCTGCGGGTTGCCGTGCGTCGACCTCGAGGGGATCTCCGCGGAGGGCGTGTTCGGTGCCGACGGGCCGGTCTCGCTCAGCCCGTTCGATCCGATCGCGCTGGCCGACCGGGTGGAGCGGCTGCTGACCGACCGCGCCGAGTGGCAGCGCCGGCACGAGGCCGGCCTGGCGTTCGTGCAGGGCCGCACGTGGGACGTCGCGGCCCGGCAGGTCGAGGCCGGGATCCGCGAGGCGCTCGCGTTGCGCCTCGCGGCCCCGTCGCGGTAGGGGCTAGCTCGTCGTCGTGGTCGGGTAGTCGGTCGTCGGGTAGTCCGCGCCCGTGTCGGTCGTGCTGCCGGCGGCGGGCTTCTTGCAGCCGCCGCGGCGGTCGCCCTCGCCGCGGGCCGGGCGGACGCTGTCGAACGCGGCCTTGACCTCGGCGGCGGTCTTGCCGAGCTTCTCGGCCAGCAGCGCCTGCTCCTGGGCCTTCGTCTCGCGCGCCTCGGTGGCCTTCACGGCCGCCTTGACCTCGGCGATCGCGGTCTTCAGCTGCTCGAGCGTGACGCCGAGCTGCTCGGCGACGGTCGTGAGCTGCGCGTCGGTCAGACGCGGCGCGTGGCGCTTGCCCTTCTTGCCCTTCTTCTTGGCGGTCTGCTGCGTGGTCGTGTCGGTCGGGTAGCTGCCGGCCTCCTGCGCGAGCGCGGGGGTGGCGAGGCCACCGAGAAGGACGGAGGTGCCGAGGACGGCGACGGCGGTACGGATGGACGGCATCGGGTGTCGAGCTCCTTGCGGGTGGTGGGAATCTGCCTGAGGAGACGCACGCGGCGCGTCGTTCGTCAGGAGCCCGCAGGCGCGTTTACGTGGTTCTTCGACGGGCATAGGATCGGGCCATGCCAACCCACGTCGCGCTGCTGCGCGGGATCAACGTCGGCGGCGTGAAGGTGCCGATGGCCGAGCTGCGCGCCGCCGCCGCGGAGTGCGGACACGACGAGGTGGCGACCTACATCCAGTCCGGGAACCTGGTGTTCACCCCGGGACCGGGTGGGACCGCGGCGCCCGCGGCGCTCGCGACCGCGCTCCGGTCCGCGCTCGACGCGCGGCTCGGGATCGACGTGCCGTTCGTCGTCCGCGACCGTGACGCGTTCGCCGCCGAGCTGGACGCCAACCCGTTCGGGGAGCCGCAGGACGGCCGGCTGCTGCACGCCATGCTGCGTGACGGGCCGGTCACCGACGCGGAGCTCGAGACGATCGAGCGGGCGCGCGAGAGGGCGCGGGCGGCGGGCTCGCGCGACGAGCTCGCACTGGTGGGCACGACGCTGTACGTGTCCACCCCGGACGGGTACGGGCGCAGCGTCCTCGCGCAGGCGCTGACCCTCGGGGGGCGCGACGGGTCGCCCGCCCGCAACGCGACCGCCCGCAACTGGCGGACGATGACGCAGCTGCTGGCGATGCTCGACGGCACCGCCTGACTATCCTCGCGCGCGTGCCCGTCTCCTCCCTTCTGCTCCGTTGAGCCCGTTGCTGCGCCGCGGCGGCGCGACGAACGAGCCGCTGGCCGTCCGGCTCGCCCCCGGGATGCTCGCCGCCCTGCGGGACGGCGCCGTGCCGCTCGCGCCGGGGGCGACCGACCGGGCGGACGCGGACACGCTCGAGGTCGCGGTGGTCGTCCCGCAGTTCCGGCGCGGCAGCGGAGGGCACAAGACGATCGCGGATCTCGTGCGCGGGCTCGAGGGCCTCGGGCACCGGCTCTCGCTGTGGGTCGTCGACGAGGAGGGTCGTCACGGGGGCGCCTCGGACGCCGATCTGCGCTCGCAGTTCCACGAGTTCTTCGGGGCGATGCGCGCGGATGTGGCGCGCCTGCATCCCGCAGCGCTGTCGGACCGCCCGGTGGACGTCGTGGTCGCGACCGGCTGGCAGACCGTGCCGGCGGTGCTGCGCCTGCGCGGCGCGCGGTCGCGCGCGTACCTCGTGCAGGACCACGAGCCGGAGTTCTACGCGACCTCGGTCGAGCGCGAGTGGGCGGCCTGGACCTACCGGCAGGGCCTGCACGCGATCTGCGCGTCCCCGTGGCTCGCCTCGATCGTGCGTGAGGAGTACGGGGGCAGCGCGTCGTCGTTCGACCTCGGCGTCGACCATGACGCCTACCGCACGCAGGCCGTTCACCGCCGCGAGGACCTCGTGCTCTTCTACGCGCGCGCGGTGACGCCGCGGCGCGCGGTCCCGCTCGGCGTCCTGGCCCTGGAGGAGCTGCACCGTCGTCGTCCGTCGGTGGAGATCGCGCACTTCGGTGAGGCGCGGCCGCTCGACGTGCCGTACCCGGCGCGCGAGCTGGGGGTCCTCGACCCCGAGGGGCTCGCGCACGCCTACAACAGCGCGTCGGTCGGTCTCGTGCTCTCGCTGACGAACCCGTCGCTGGTGCCGACCGAGATGCTCGCTTGCGGGCTGCCCGTCGTGGACCTCGCGACGCCGTCGATGCGCGCGACCTTCGGCGACGACGGCCCCATCGCGCTGGCGCCGGTCGATCCGGTGGCGATCGCCGACGCGATCGAGACGCTCCTCGACGACCTGCTCGCGCGCGCGGAGCGCACGCGCGACGGGCTCACGCTGGCCGCCGAGCGCTCATGGGCGGCGGCGTCCAGGCAGGTCGAGACCGGGCTGCGCGACGCGATGCGCGGTTCGTAACGGGTTCGTTCGGCGTTCGCGCCGATTTCGTGTCAACTGCTTCGCCCCCGAACCGCATGGCGTTACCGTGCACGTTCGTCGACGTACTCGACACATGGGGTCGGCCCTCGGAGCCGACGTAGGGCGACACACGGCAGGCGGGGCGACCTTGGCGGCGCAGCAGGAACGGGACGGGCAGCGGAGCACGACAGACCGGGCGGAAGCGGCAGCTCCGCGCGCCTTCTCCGCGGACGAGGTGGCCGAGATGGTCGTCAGCGCTCGGGCGCGCATGACCACGAGCGCGGCCCGACACCCGCGGTTCAGCGGCCTCTCCGAGCACGACGTCGAGGAGCTCTTCGACGCGACGTCCGAGATCCTCGTCGGCCGCGCCGACCGCTTCGAGAACGCCGACCACGTGCGCGCCTCGCTCTGGACCGGCATGGAGCTGCGGGCGCGCGACGTGTTCCGGCGGCGGCAGCGCCGCGGGTTCGAGCTGGACAACGACGCGCTCGACCTGTTGCCCGACGACCTCGCCGACCACGAGGACCGGATCAGCCACGAGCAGGAGCTGCTCGTCGTCCGCGACTTCCTCGCGGCGATGACCCCGCGCGAGGCGGAGGTGTGGAAGCTCGTCCACGGCGAAGAGCTGTCCGTCGCGCAGACCTCCCGCCAGCTGGGCATCAGCCGCCACGCCACCGCCGAGCACCTGGAGGCCGCCGGTCGCAAGCTCGAGGTGTTCCTCGGCATCCGGCGGGCCGGCGAGTGGTGCGGGCGGCGCGAGAGCGACATCCTGCGGATGCTCGGCGGCTCCGACGACGAGGGCACGGCCCGGCGGGCGATGGCGCACCTGGACGCCTGCGCCGTGTGCCGCCGCGCGTACGCGGCGCAGGTCCGGCGGACCGGCCGCCTCGCCGCGGGCGTGCTGCCGTTGCCGGGGGCGGCGGCCGGCGAGCACGGCCGGACGCTCGTGGAGCGGTTGGCGGATCTGGTGCCGTTCGGCGGTGGCGGCGGCGGGCGGACCGAGATGGTCGGCAGCGCGATCCTCGGTGGCGGTGGCCTGGCCGGCGTCGCGAAGGTCGGCGCGGTGGTCGCGACGACCGCCACGGTGGCCGTGGGCGCCGGGACGGTCGCCGGCGGCGGGGAGGACCGCGCCGCCAGCCCGAGCCGCCCGACCATCACCGCGGTCGCCCGGCCGGCGGTGGCGGTGTCCGCCGCCACGCCGGCACCGGCGGTCATCCGCCGCGCATCCGAGGAGCAGCGGCAGGCCCCGGTGCGCCGCGAGCGCGCGCGTGAGCGGGCGGCCGAGCAGCGTGCCGAGCGGTCGGCCGAGCGTGCCGCTGCACGGCAGCGCGCGGCGGAGCGCCGGGAGGACGTCTTCGAGCTCGGCACGGTCGCGTCCGGCGGCGCTCCCTCCGCGAGCAGCGCCTCAAGCGCCCCCGCGCCCTCCGGCAGCACCTCCTCCGGAGGCGGCTCGACCGCGCCGGCCGCGCCCGACCCCGCCGGCCAGGAGGCGTTCCTGCCATGAGGCCCACGAACTTTTCCAGCAGCCCGCGTCCACGACGACTCATCACGGACAGATGAGCCCTCCAAACCACCTCCAGGAGCACCGCACGATGCACCCCCGGCCACGCCACCGAGCTCTCGGCCTGGTGGCCGCGACCCTGACCGCCGCCGGCATCCTCGCGGCCCCGTCAGCAACCCACGCGGCCACGTACACGATCCAGCAGTGCCACAGCCAGAGCAACTATGCCGTCAGCGGGCTGGTCGGCAGCTTCCAGGGCGCGTACGCGTACACCAATCAAGCTTGCGACCCGAGCTCCCGGACCGTCGGGGCCGCGCTGACGGCATCCGGAGAGCGTTCGGGCGGCGAGTTCGCGCAGGTGACCTTTAGCGCTCCGCAAGGCACAAGCCTGGACTCGATTAGCGCGCGACGGACAGCCACAGCTGGGGCAGCTCGCGCGAACGGTGCTCCCGTGGCCCGTCTCTCGTCGATCCCCTCAGGCTCGCGCGAAGCGTTCGCGGCTGTCGCCGGCTACCCTGCGAGTGGACAGGGCATGATGGCGCTCGCCCTAGACGGGGACCGGTCCGTCTCCTGGGGAGCGTACTGCGAAGGCACATCAGGCTGCCCCGTGGGCGATACGTCGTACTCGCTGCAAGACATCGAGATCCGGCTCCGCGACAATCAGGCGCCAAATCTCGCCAACGTGGCGGGCACGCTGCGGAGCGAGACAGATCGCGCGCGAGTCCGGTCGCTGACGTACGACGCGACAGACGCTGGCGGCGGAGTGTTTCGCGAGCGCCTGATCGTTGATGGCTCGGAAAGAAGCACCGAACTGGCGGACGCTAACGGCGGACGGTGCGTCCTCCCCTTCACGACGCCAACCCCGTGCAAGCCAGATGTGAGCGGCTCGGTTAGTTTCGACACCAGCACCCTGAGTGACGGGACGCATCAGCTCGTACTCGACGTCCGTGACGCCACCGACGAGAACAAGCGGCTCCACGGGCCTTGGACGATCACCGTGGACAATGTGCCTCCTGCCGTCGGTGCCCCGGCGCTCTCCGGGACGGCACGTGAGGGCGATGTCCTGACGTGCACGGCCCCGGTCGCTGGCCAGATCCCGGATGTGCGGTTTCAGTGGATTCGCGCTGCCAGCGACGGCAGCGCGCGGTACGAGATTCCCGGGGCGACGAACGCCGCCTACGCCATCTCTGCGGCCGATGTGGGGCGAAAGCTGATCTGTCGCGTAAGTGCCACGGACAACGGCGGCACAGCGGATCGGGAGTCGTCGATCACGCAGCCTCCGTTCGCAGATGGCCAGCTGGTCAGCACGTACTGCAGCAATCGCCCCACCGGCTCGACGGATGAGTGCGGCGACCTCGACGGCGACCGAATCGCGAATCGGAACGACGACGATCTCGATGGGGATGGCGTCCCGAACCTGGCGGACAGCGCTCCGTACGACTCGAGCCGGCCCGGAAGCGTCGCGTCACCTGGCTCAAGCAGTACGACGACCAACACCAGCTCGACTGCGAACAGCAGCACCACCCTTGTGGGCGGAACGACCGTCGGGGCTGCGGGCACCGTGAGGTTCCTTCTTGGCCGAGAGACGGCGGTCTACGTTGGCAAGCAGGCACGCTGGGTGCGGTCCAGTTTCAAGATGCGCGGGCGCCTGACGCGTCCGGACGGCTCACCTATGGGCGGACTCAAGCTGTTCGTCACTCAGGCGGTCAACGGCAAGACCGTCGCGCTCGGGAGCACCGTCACCGATCCGGACGGCAACTGGGCATTCCAGATTCCTCGCGGGCCCAGCCGGACGCTGGTCGTGGCGGCAGGTGACGGCGTCAACGCCGCAACGCTCACCGTGCGGCAGCGCGTAACGGCCCACGTCACCCTACGGGCGATCCGCAAGAAGATCCGCTCCGGCGGACTTGCACAGTTCCGCGGACAGCTTCGAGGCGGTCACACGAACAGTCGGGAGAAGCTCGTCGAGTTCCAGGTCTACTTCCGTCGCAGTTGGCGCACGATCGGAACTTTCCGAGTGGGCCGCGACGGTCGCTTCAGCGTCAAGTACCGCTTCGGCACCGCGGCCTACGGTCGGTACAGCTTCCGCGCACGGACCATGCCGACCGACGGCTACCCGTTCGCGGTCGGGACCTCGAGGGGGAGGACGGCCACCGTCCGTGTTGGCTGACAGAGGCCTAGCGCGTCGCTCCGGCGACGCGCTAGGTGAACCAGCCACGAAGGGCACTGGTCCAAGTCAAAACAGCGAGCCCGGAGGCAGCGACGGTGCCGAGCCCGGCAAACGCCTGCCGGTAGGCCGCCTTCTTCACCAGCATTCCGCCGGAAACCAAGAGCACAGACAGCGGGACAAGCGCGGGGAAGATGTAGCGCCCTTGTTCTCCAAGGTCTGTGCGCACATCGAGCGACGCATACGCCCACGAGACGAAGAGCAACACGCTGCCAATGGCGCCCAGAAGGACCGTCACTGGCCCTGCCCACTCTCTCCAGCGAGAGCGGTGGCGGATCGCGGCCGCGATAGCGAGCATCCAGCCCACCAAGAGACCAGCAAAGATTCCACGCAGGAGACCGATGGTCAGATTGGTCGACTTCCAACCGAACAGGCCATAGCCACGGTCAACGTAGATGCGGTAGGCCGGCCAGCGCTCTAGTGCTGACGCGCCTGGGAGCGCAAACCTTCTCCCCCCCACAGACAAACCAGGAATGAAGGTCTGCGCTACGTACTCAGCCTTCTGAATGGGAGTCGGTCCCGGCGGGCCTGGAGTCGGCGACCCGTTGGGCGCGCTCGCCACGGCTGGGTGGCGATAGACGAGGCTCCCGCTTCCTGTTCCCATCAGCGGAGAGATCACAAAGATCCAGGCGACTGCGCAACAGGCTGCCAGCCCGAGTGCCGTAATCGCCCACCGCGCGGCTGCCCCGGCGCCGTACCGAATTGCGAGGACGAAAGCGGCTACCCCGACCACGGGAACTACGCCGAAGCCCGTGATCTTCGCCAGAGGCAGGACAACCATGAGCGCCCCAACACACGCAGCTAGACGCGTCGACGGACCGCGGACGACGCTAGTAACCAACAGCAGGACCATCACTGCCGCTGCAACGTTGACCGCCGTGTCGTTGTTGACCGAACCTGCGACACTGCCAAACACCGGTTGCATCCCGGCGAGGACTCCCGCGAGCCACTGAAGCTCCGAGCGTCGGGGAAACAGAAGTCCCGCGACGATCACTGCGATGCCGGCAACGAGTGCCGCAAGGACCGCATTGAGAAGCCGCATCATCAGAAGCACACTCGGCTGCTGCGCTGGCGCATCGAAAACGCGTAGCGGGAGCCCGATTAGGCCGTAGTAGAGCGGTCCGTGCCCTGTTCCGCTCTCGGTAAACCCGCCGCCATCGCTCGGGCTCGTTCCGCGAAGCGCCTCTCGCCACCGCGTCTCCCAGAACTCGTCCCATCTTGGGCGCGACGATGGATTGAGCGTGGTTGAGTTGTGATGAAGCGCCGCCATGAGGCGCTCTTCGGCCGAGGAGTAGGGCGGCCTTTGCGAATCGGCTGAGTCGTCCGGGCGATCGTTAGTGGCCGCGAGGTGCTGTGCGTATGCGAAATGCTCGCTCTCATCAGCTCCGTGAAACGGGTGAAGCAGCACAGCCCACGTCGCTCCATGGGCCAGTGCCACACCGCAAGCGGCTACGACCAAGTACCTCTGGCTCCGCAGCTGTGCCGTAGCCGCGACGCGAGTTGCGAAATACATCACCAACAGGAGCAGGGGAAGCGCACTCCACGTCAAGACTCGTCCAGCTAGAGGCTCGAAAACCGTTGAGCGCCGCAGGGCGTCGTCGATCTGCGACCCGAAACTCCGTGACACGCCCGCGGGCAAAGCAAAGCGAACCGAGATGTCTTGGCCGACCATCGGTCGGCCTCCTAGAGTCGAGACTGGGTCCGCTGGCAAACGCTGGACGGACGCCCCTCCAAATCCCAGCGCTGTCCGGCGACCGGTCACGCAGAGAGTCGCGTTTCGGATCTCTTTCGCGACGGGTTGCCGCAACCGGAAGTAGGCGAAGTCCCCGGTCCCGGAGACCGACCGGTCGATGAGGGCGAGCCGCGCCGGGCCTCCCGAAGTAATCGACGCTGAAACACGAGCGCCACGCCGAATTTGCTCGCCGAACAACCACACTCCGACCTGCCCCGTCCCTCGGGGAACGACGAGGCCGCGAATGCAGGTTCGCTCGCCTGGGTTGGCCTTCGCAATAACCGTCCCAACACCGACGCTGTTCGTGCCCGTGAGAGACGCTGTCGTCGCTGACAACATTCGCGCTGTCAGTACGGCGAAAACCAAGAAGCCCAGCAGGGCGGCGATCCACGTGGCCCGAGCACCCGGGAGCACAAGTGTCCGTAGTCGCGTCATCCGCGACTCGGGGGGCGCCACTGACGCCACGTACTACGAGTCCCGGCGCCGAAGGCCCAGGATGCTCAGCAGGAACGAGGAGAAGAACACCTGCACGCCGACGATGATCAGCATCGTGGCGGCGATGGCGGTGCGCTCCTCGGACAGCTGGCCCGCGCCGTCGGCGATCCATTGACCGACGATGACTGCGGCGACGATGAAGCCGACGGTGGCGATCACGCCCCCGAGGACGAGGCCGTGCTCGAGCCGGAAGCGGTCGCGCATGCGGTCGAACCAGGGGTCCTTCTCGCCCATGAAGTACGCGCCGTAGGCGTGGGCGCAGAGGCCCAGGGCGACGATCTGCGTTCCGACGATCGTCAGGAGCGCGCCGGCGATCATCGTGTGCAGCTGCCACTCGCGACCGAACAGGTCGATCTGCAGCAGGGAGATCAGCGAGACGAGCAGGCCGAGTCCGGCGAGGATCGCGCCCGGGGCGACGAACAGGTGCGTCGGCGAGTGCACCAGCAGGAAACGCAGGTGGCGCCACCCGTCGCTCCACGTGTTGAGCTTCGACTCGCCGCCGCGAGGGTGGTAGTCGATCGGGAACTCGGAGATGCGGAGGTTCTCCTTGCCGGCCCGGATCACCATCTCGGACGCGAACTCCATGCCGGTCGTCCGCAGGTCCAGCCGCGGCAGCACGTCGCGCCGCAGTGCGCGCATGCCGCAGTGCGCGTCACTGATGCCCGTCTTGAAGAAGAAGTTCAGGATGCCGCTGAGCACCGGGTTGCCGACGTAGCGGTGCAGCCACGGCATCGCGCCGGGCTGGATGTTGTCCATCCGGTCGCCCATGACGAGCTCGGCGCCGTCGTCGAGGTGCTTGACGAACTTCGGGATCTCGTTGAAGTCATACGTCAGGTCGGCGTCGCCCATGACGATGTACTTGCCGCGAGCGGCGGCGAACCCCGCCAGATACGCGGACCCGTACCCGCGGCGCGGCTCCGACACCACGCGCGCCCCCGCGGCGGTGGCGAGCTCGGCGCTGCGGTCCTCGGAGGCGTTGTCGGCGACGACGACCTCACCGTCGATCCCGGCGCGCTCCATCGCCTCGAGCGCCTGCGTGACGCAGGCCTCGATGTTCTCCTCCTCGTTGAGGCACGGGATCACGACGGAGACCGTGAACTCGTCGACGGGCATGCCCCGGTTGGCGGTGTCGGTCTGCTCGAGAAGGCTCATGAAGGTGGTGCTTCCTGCGTCGTGCGCGGCGCGAAGGGATCCCACGCCTCGGGACTGGCTACCCCGGGGCGCACTTGCGGTAACGCGCGCCGCGCGCGGAAGTCGCGCCCTTGGGTGCGACGCCGCAACGTCGGGCGCCGCGCCGGGCGCGCCTCTGCGACCCTCCAGCGCGATGCGGATCTGCCTCGTCTACGACTGCCTGTTCCCCTGGACCGTCGGGGGCGCCGAACGGTGGATGCGCTCCCTCGCCGAGGCCCTTGCGGCCGAAGGCCACGAGATCACGTACCTGACGCGCCTGCAGTGGGACGACACCGACGCGCCCGCGATCCCCGGCGTCACCGTCATCCCGGTGAGCCGACGCGAGGAGCTCTACGGACCGGACGGCAACCGCACGATCGGTGAGCCGGTCAGGTTCGGGATCGGGGTCCTGCGGCACCTCGCCCGCCACGGGTCCGAGTACGACGTCGTGCACACCTGCTCGTTCCCGTACTTCAGCCTGCTCGCCGCGGCCACCGTGCGGCGCCGCGCCGGCTACCGGCTCGTCACCGACTGGTTCGAGGTCTGGAGCGACTCCTACTGGACCGCCTACGTGGGTGGGCCGAAGGCGCAGGTGGCGCGGCGGATCCAGCGGGCGTGCGCGCGGGTCCGGCAAGACGCGTTCTGCTTCAGCGACCTGCACGCCCGCCGCCTGCGGGAGATCGGCGTGCGCCGCGAGCCGACCGTCCTGCGTGGGCTCTTCCCGGGGTCGACCGACCGCCCGCAGCCCGCCCCAGCGTCCTCGACCGTGGTGTTCGCCGGGCGGTTCATCCCGGAGAAGCGCGTCCCGGCCATCCCCCCCGCGATCGCGCTCGCCGCCGAGGAGGTCCCGGAGCTGCGCGCCAGGATCTTCGGCGACGGCCCGCAGCGGGCGGAGCTCGACGCGGCGATCGCCGCCCTCCCCGACCCCGGCCTGGTCGACGCTCCCGGCTTCGCCCCCGGGGAGGAGGTCGACGCCGCGTTCCGCAGCGCGCTGTGCACGATCCTGCCCTCGTCGCGCGAGGGCTACGGGCTCGTGGTCGTCGAGTCCTCGGCGGTCGGGGTCCCTGCGATCGTCGTGCGCGGCGAGGACAACGCCGCGGTCGAGCTCGTCGAGGACGGGGTCAACGGCGTGATCGCCGACAGCCCCGCACCGCAGCACCTCGCCGGAGCGATCGTCCGCGTCCATCGCGGCGGCGCGGCACTGCGCGAGAGCACCGCCGACTGGTTCGCCCGCAACGCCGAGGACCTCGCCTTGCGCACGTCGCTCGAGCGGGTCGTCGAGCGCTACGCGGGCGGCTGAGGCAGTCGTCAGCCGCGGTCGCGGAGCACGCGCTCGTACGCGGCGAAGGTCAGCGCTGCCGTGCGCTCCCAGGTGAACTCGGCCGCCCGGGCGACGCCCGCGGCGCGGAGCCGCTCGCGCAGCGCCCCGTCCGCGAGCAGGCGCGCGATCGCCCCGCGGATGTCGTCGACCGAGTCGGGGGAGAACTGCAGCGCCGCGTCCCCCGCCACCTCGCCGAGCGACGAGACACCCGAGGTGGCGACCGGGACGCCGCGCGCCATCGCCTCGAGGACCGGGAGCCCGAACCCCTCGTAGCGGGACGGGAAGACGAACACGTCGGCCGCCGCGTACAGGCCCTCGAGGTCCTCCGTCGAGAGCCAGGCCGGGAACCGCACGTCGTCCGCGACCGACAGCGCCGCGGCGCGGGAACGCAGCTCGGCCTCGTGTTCGGTGGGATAGCCGGGCAGGACCAGCACCGGACGGTCGGCGGCCGGGAGGCCCGCGAACGCCTCGATGAGCGCGAGCAGGTTCTTGTGCGGGCGCTTGGCCGAGACGCTCAACAGGATCCGGCGCTCCCCCAGCTCGAGCTCCGCGCGGAGCTCCCGCTCGTCGCGTGGGGTCACCGCCGGGCGGGGCGACACGCCGAGCGGGACGACGTCGACCTTCTCCCGCGGCGTCCCGAGGTGCTCGAACAGGTCGTCCCGGGTCGACGCCGCGTCCACGACGATCCGGTGCGAGCGACGCGCAGCGGACGGCACCAGGACCCCCATGACCTTGCCGCGCACCCCGAAGTGCGCGTCCGGCACGAGCTTGTAGTTGAGATCGTGGATCGTCGTCACCCGGGCGAAGCTCCCCCACAGCGGGGCGGTCGAGCCGAGCGAGTGCACGACGTCGCAGCCCGCGCGAGCGGCGAGCGGCGGGAGATGACGCTGCTCGCCCCACACCCACTGCTTGCGGTCCGTCGCGTTGACCGGGACGACGACCTCCTCGACGCCCGGCCCCCATCCGCCGCCCGCGGCCTCGCGGTTGACGAACGCCGTCAGGCGCACCGGGGTCCCGCCCGAGGCGGCGCGCGCCGCACCGTCGATCCGCTGCAGCATCTCGCGCGCCGCGACCTCCATGCCGCCGGTCTCGCCGGGCACGAGGAAGATGAGGTTGAAGCCGACGTGCACGTGCCGTCCCGGCCGTCAGCCGATCGCCTTCGCGTAGGACGCGAGCGTCGTGCGGGCGGTGTTCTCCCACGTGTACGCCGCGACGCGGTCGTGGCCGGCCGCGATGAGCCGCGCCCGGAGCGGCTCGTCGGTGAGCAGCCGCCGCAGCGCGTCGGCGATCGCCCGATGGTCGTGCGGGTCGAACAGCCGCGCCGCGTCCCCAGCGACCTCGGGCAGCGCGCTCACGTTCGAGCAGGCGACCGGGACGTCGCGCGCCATGGCCTCCAGCAGCGGCAGCCCGAAGCCCTCCATGAGCGACGGGAAGACGAGGCAGCGCGCGATGCCGTACAGCGCCTCGAGGTCGTCGTCGTCGACCCAGCCGATGAAGCGCACGCGGTCCGCGACCCCGCGGGCGACCGCCAGGTCACGCAGCGACGCCTCGTAGGCGTTCGGCGACCCCGGCAGCACGAGCTGCGCCGGAGCGTCGAGCAGCGCGAGCGCCTCGATCGCCGCCTCGAGGTTCTTGTGGGCGCGCTTCTGCGCGACGCAGAGCACGACCGGCTCCGCGCCGATCCCGAGGCGCTCGCGGAGCGCCGGAGAGTCCGACACCGGCTCGCGCCGTGCCGGCGGGTCGACCGCCAGCGGCGTGACGTCGATGCGGGACCGCCGGATCCCGAGGTCGGTCACGAGATCCTGCGCTCCGGCCTCGGAGATCGCGATGACGCGGCTGGCCGTGCGTCCGAGCACGCGCGACATCACCCCGAAGACGACGCGGCCCTTCCACTCCATCGAAGCCGGATAGCGCTGCCAGGTCGTGTCGAGGATCGTCGCCACCACCGGCAGCCCCGGATGGACCGGCGGCGCGACGAACGCCAGGCCGTGCAGCACGTCGAGCCCGCGCCGGCGCGCCTGCGGCACCATCGCGGCCAGGTCCCACGCGTAGTGCGCGACCCCGCCGACGCCCACGACCGGCAGGCGGATGACGTCCACGTCCTGCAGCCACGGCTCCTGCGGCGCGTCGCGCCCGACCCAGGCGGTGAACTCCGCGGCCGGCTCCACGGCCCGGATCCCGCGGATCAGCCCCTCCGCGTAGGTGGCGCTGCCGCCGGAGTCGGTCGCGAGGAAGGTGAGGTTGAGGCCGATCTTCATGCGTTGCGGGTGCCGAGCGGGCCGGGCAGATGGTCCTGGATCTCGCGCGGGAGTGCGCGCAGGGCGATCACGAGCCCGAGGTAGATGACTCCGGCGACCAGCGTGCCTGGGAGTGCGGGGAAACCACTGGACAGGCCGACGCCGACCGCGGCCGCCGCCGACAGCAGGACCTTTGGCACCGCCCGCAGCTCGGCGGTCAGTGCGACACCGGCACGGTGAACGATCAGGGCGTTGCCGACGGCCAGCGTCACCTCGGCGGTCGCGGTGGCGACCGCCGCACCCGTGGCACCCCAGGTGGCGGTGAACGTGGGGACGAGGACTACGCACGCGACCAGCGCCCCCAGGTTCGCGTAGAGGACGCCGCGGTGCAGGTGCAATCCGAGGGCGGCGTACCCCCAACCCGCGGCGAGGAACGACGCCACCAGGCCGACGCCGTGGATGCGAAGCACGTCCGCCGCCGGGGCGAACTCCGCTCCGGCGACCACGTCGATGACCACCGGCGCGCCGACGACGAGCGCTACGGCCACACCCACACCGAGAACCAACGAGACGTCGAGGATCCGGCCGAGGGCGTAGGCGAGACGCGAGTGGTCGTCGCGCGCTGCCCGGGCGAGGATCGGGAAGGCGGTGCCGACGAGCAGCGCAGGGACGGCGATGAGCGCTTCAACGCCGCGGAACGACGCGCCGAAGTAGCCGGTCTCGTCCGCCGTCGCGATGAGCGACACCAGCACGACGGCGAGCCGGAAGTACAGCGCTCCGATCGCGGTCGCGATCGCGTAGACGAGCGTGTCGCGCAGCAGCGCGATGGCGCGCCGCAGATGAAAGGCGGGGCGCAGCGGCATCGTCCCGCGGGCGGCCAGCGCGATGAACACGAGCGCGACGAGGTTGCCGACGAACGCGGCAAGGAAGAGCTCGAGCAGGCTCGCGTCGAGGACGACGAGTACGACCACCGCCACCGCGGTCGCGGCTTGGCGCAGCACGTCCGCCGCCGTGACCCAGCCCAGGCGCAGCTGGGCCTGCAGACCGACACCGTAGGCGTTCTGCAGCACCGTGAACACGACCGCCACACCGGTCACGGCCGTGCCGGCCACGAGCGTCGAGTCGTACCCGATCGCTGCGGCGACCGCGACCGCGACGAGCACCCCGACGAGGGTCAGCACGAGGCGCAGGCCGAGGAGGTCGCGCAGGATGCGGTCGCGCTCCTCCCCGCTTCTCGTGGCGTATTCGCGCACCGCGATGATGGTCAGACCCGCGTCGGTGATGCCGGCGGCCAGCAGGGCAAGAGCCTGAACCGAGACGTAGCGGCCACCGTCCTCGACCCCGAGGTGCCGGAAGAGCACGGCAGCCGATCCAAGCGACAGGACGATCCCGAGGGCGTAGCCGACGACGCGCAACGCACCGCCGCGGATCGCAGCGCCCCCGGCGTCGGGGGAGTCGAGAAGGTCGCCTTCGGGCGCGGGCACGGTGCGTGAGCCTACGGACCGGCGAGCGCGCGCTCGTAGACAGCGAGGGTCTCACGGGCGCAGCGGTCCCAGGTGAACTCCGCAGCGCGCGTGCGACCGCGATCGACGAGCTCGGCGCGTCGGCGCGCGTCCTGCAGCAGGCGTCGGAGTGCTGCCGCGATCGCCGCCGGGTCGAGCGGGTCGAACAGCTCCGCCGCACTCCCTGCGACCTCCCCGAGCGCTCCGGTGCCCGAGCAGGCGACCGGGACCTCACGGGCCATGGCCTCGAGCACCGGGAGCCCGAACCCCTCTTCGAGCGACGGAAGGCAGCAGCAGGTCGCTGCCGCGTACAAGCCCTCGAGGTGCTCCTCCGACACCCAGCCGACGAACCGGACGCGGTGGGCCACCCCGAGACGGTCGGCGGTCGCGCGGAGCTCCTCCTCGTGCGGCGTGGGGAACCCGACCAGGGCGAGCACCAGCGGCTCCTGGATCTGCGCCACCGCCTCCAGCAGTCTCTGGAGGTTCTTGTGCACACGTTTCTGCGCAACGCAGAGGACGAGGGGTGTTCCGTCGGGAAGGGCGAGACCGAGCTCCTCCCGGGGCGCTGGGACTGCCCGGGAGGCGACCTCGCCGCCGAGCGCGGTGACGTCGACCTTCCCCGGCTTGATCCCCAGGGTGGCGACCACGTCGTCGGCGACCGTTCGGGAGATGGCGATCACGCGGTCGGCACCGCGGGCGCTGGGACGGACGGTGAGTCGCATTCCGAGACGGGTGCGGGCGTCCAGCAACGTGGGGTAACGGGTGTAGACGAGGTCGGGGATGGTCACGATGCTCCGGACCCCGGGTGACACCGGCGGCGCGATGTAGGCGGGGCCGTGGATCAGGTCCAGACGATGGCGGCGGGCGAGCGCCGGAAGACCGAGCCACTGCGCTCCGGTCGTCGCGAGGATCCAGCCGGGTGGCCCTGCCGTGACGCGGATTGGCAGCTCGACCCACTCGACCGCCGCGGCCCAGTCGGCACGACGCACGTCGGCCGGCAGGTCGCGCGACGCGAAGCCGACGACCTCGACGCCCGACCGCACCAGGCCCGCGGTGAGCTCGCGCATGTAACGACCGACCCCACCGCTTCGCTCGACGAGGTAAAGGAGGTTGAGCCCTACGCGCATCACGCGGCAACCTCGATCAGCAGTCGTTCGTACGCCGCCGCCGTCGACGCCCAGCCCCAGCGTTCGCGGACGTCCGCGGCAGCGGCCACGACCCGCTCAGCGACCGCACCGTCCTCCCCGTCGAGCACGGCGACCAGCGCCGCGCCGAACTGCTGCGCGTCGCGTGGGAGGCGCAGGCCGGTGACGCCCGCATGGACGGTCTCACGAAATCCCCCCTCGTCGACCGCGACGACCGGGAGCTCGGCCGCCATGGCCTCGAGCGTGACGAGTCCGAAGGGCTCGCGGATCTGGCCGGCGGCCAGGACCCCGCATCGGTGATAGAGCCCGACGAGCTCGGGGAACGGAATCGCTTGCCGGAGGTCGAGCTCGACCCCGCGGGCCGCCGCCAGGTCGCGAAGCTGCCGCTCGACGAGCCCTCGGTCACCGACGATCGTGAGCGGCGGGCGTCGCGACCGCGGAATCGTCGCGAGCGCCTCGATGACGAAGTCGTGGCCCTTCAGCGGGTGCAGCGCGCCGATGGCCAGGACGCGCCGCTCACGCGGGCGCAGGTCGTCGGTGGCGCCGACCGGCGGCGCGAAGTCCTCGACGCGGACACCAAGCGGAACGACCTCCGCGTCTCGCCCGTAGAGGTCGCGCACGGCGGCGGCAGTGAAGTCCGAGTGCGTGACGACGCGCGTCGCCGCCCGGACGGCCCGCTGGTCGAGCGCGATCCGCTTGCGCTCGAAGGGGTTCAGTCCACGCCGCGTCAACGTCCATCGCAGGCCCTCCGGCCGCGCGAAATCGGGCTCGGGCTCGTAGGCGGTGCGCAGCGGCTCCGGCACATAGGTCAGCGACGGCGTCGTGGCGAGAGCCGGGAGGACCTCGGAGCCACCGGTCAGCTCAGTCGGCAGGACCAGCGCGACGTCGTGGCCGCCGCCGTCGACCGCCCGGGCCAGGACCCGTCCGCGGCGCGGCAGGGCCCACAGTTCGCGATACCGGTCGGCCGGAGTGCTGGGTCGCAGCGCGGGCGGCACGATCCGCGTGACCGACACTCCCGCCGGGAGGCCCACCAGGCGCGCCCCGGACGCGGGCTCGGGGCGCGGCGTGTAGACCGTGAAGCGATGCTGCGGGAGCTGGGCGAGCACCTCGGCCAGGACGCGGTAGGCGCCTCCGGCCTCGGGGAGGTCGTGAATGACGGCGACGTCGAGACGGCCGCTCACGCGACCGCGACCGGCTTCGTGAGCGCGATCATCGCGGGCGAGCCGATCCAGTCGTCGCCGTCGTACTCGGCGATGTCGGCCGGGCGCAGGAAGCGCGGGGCCAGCAGCGCCATCACCCAGCCCCACGGGAGCCGGAAGCGCAGGGCGTGCAGCGGCTGCGACCGCGGCTCGTAGTACCAGCGGGAGAGCTTCGCCCCGGGCTCGGCGAGGTTGACCCGGTGAGACACGACCAGGCCGGTCGGGCCGACGATCCGGTCCTGCAGGAGCTGTTCGTCGTAGAGGTGCTCGAAAAACACCTTTTCGCCGCTGCGTCCATAGACGTCGCCACGCTTGCTGATCGTGCCGCTCCGCAGCGGGTTGAACGGCACCGAGACGACGAGTCGGCCGCCCGGCTTGAGGACACGTGCGAGCTCGGCCATCGCGCGGTCGTCACCGTCAGGAATGTGCTCGATCGTGGAGATCGCGGCGATCCGATCGAACGTCTCGTCCGCGAAGGGCAACTGCGTCGCGTCCGCGGACACCACCTCGATCCCGGTGCCGGGCGGGAGTTCCGCACCGATGTCGTCGCGCAGGTCGATCGCGGTGACCCGCAGCCCGGCCTCGGCGGCGTGCTGGCTGAACTCCGCTCGCCTTCCCGCACCGACGTCGAGCAGGGTGTGCCCCGCGCGCGCCTCGAGGAGGCGCGCGGCGAGCGGGTACTCGACCGCGCGCGAATAGTCGGGCCCCTGCAGCAGCCAATCCCGCGTTGGCATCCGGCGCAGGCCAGCGCGGACGTACTGCTGGGTGGTCAGGACGAAGTCGTCGCTCACGCGGGCAGCGTAGCCCCGCGGACCGTGGGTCCGTGGTCCCGCGCTCGCGCAGGCACCCGGCGGGCCCGCCTACAAGAGCGCTCCTTCCGGACGCGAGGCGCGTTTGGACGGAGGTGCGCGCGCCCGCATCTCACGGCGCGTGTCGGCCCCTATCTGCGACCCTCCCCGATTGACCATGGCTCAGAAGACCGCATTCATCACCGGCATCACCGGCCAGGACGGCTCGTATCTCGCCGAGCTGCTGCTCGAGAAGGGCTACGACGTCCACGGCATGGTGCGTCGCGCGTCGACGGAGAAGTTCGACCGCATCGAGCACCTGCGCGAGAAGATCACGCTGCACCAGGCGGACCTGCTGGACCACCGGTCGCTGGTCGACGCGCTGCGCGCGAGCAAGCCGGACGAGATCTACAACCTGGCGGCGATGAGCTTCGTCGCGGTGTCGTGGGTGCAGCCCACGCTGACCGCGGAGTTCACGGGCGTGAGCGTCACGCGCATCCTCGAGGCGATGCGCGAGGTGTGTCCCGAGGCGCGCTTCTACCAGGCGAGCAGCTCGGAGATGTTCGGCAAGGTGCTCGAGGTCCCGCAGACCGAGGACACCCCGTTCTACCCGCGCTCGCCCTACGGCGTCGCGAAGGCGTACGGGCACTTCATCACGGTCAACTACCGCGAGTCCTACGACCTGCACGCGACGAGCGGCATCCTCTTCAACCACGAGTCCCCGCGACGCGGCCTGGAGTTCGTCACGCGCAAGGTCACGTGGCACGCGGCGGCGATCAAGCACGGCCTGCGCGAGAAGCTCTACCTCGGCAACCTCGACGCGCAGCGCGACTGGGGCTACGCGAAGGACTACGTCGAGGCGATGTGGCTGATGCTCCAGCAGGACAAGGCCGACGACTACGTCATCGCGACCAACGAGACGAACACGGTCGAGCGGTGCGTCGAGGTCGCGTTCGACGAGGCCGGCCTGGGCGACTGGAAGCAGTACGTGGAGATCGACCCGCAGTTCGTGCGGCCCGCCGAGGTCGACCTGCTGATCGGAAGCTACGAGAAGGCGGAGCGCGACCTCGGCTGGAAGCCGAAGACGAGCTTCGAGGAGCTCATCCGCCTGATGACGCGCTCGGACCTGGAGCTGCTGAAGAAGTAGCGCCCACCGGCGCGCCGCCCGGGCCTACTGGCCGCGAGCGGCGTACTTGCGCTCGGTGGCGTCCTTCTGCGGGCGCCACCAGGCCTCGTTGTCGCGGTACCAGGCGATCGTGTCCGCGAGGCCTCGGTCGAAGTCGCCGAACGCCGGCGACCAGCCGAGCTCGTCCCGGAGCTTCGTGGAGTCGATCGCGTAGCGGCGGTCGTGACCGGCCCGGTCGGTCACCCACTCGATGTCGTCCTCGGGTCGCCCGAAGCCGCGCAGGAGCGCGCGGACGACGTCGATGTTCGCCTGCTCGCCGTCCGCCCCGATGAGGTACGTCTCGCCGATGCGGCCCCGCTCGAGGATCGCCAGGACGGCGGAGGAGTGGTCCTCGGTGTGGATCCAGTCGCGCACGTTCAGCCCGTCGCCGTACACGCGCGGCCGCCGGCCGTCGATCAGCTCGGTGATCTGCCGCGGGATGAACTTCTCCACGTGCTGCCAGGGGCCGTAGTTGTTCGAGCAGTTCGACAGCGTCGCCTGCACGCCGAACGAGCGCACCCACGCGCGGACGAGGTGGTCGGACCCGGCCTTGGACGCCGAGTACGGCGAGGACGGCTCGTACGGGGACGACTCGCTGAACCGCTCGGGGTCGTCGAGCTCCAGGTCCCCGTACACCTCGTCGGTGGAGACGTGGTGAAACCGGGTGCCGTGGCGGCGCGCGGCCTCCAGCAGCACGAACGTCCCGATGATGTTCGTCTCGATGAACGGGCGCGGGTCGCTCAGCGAGTTGTCGTTGTGCGACTCGGCCGCGTAGTGCACGACCGCGTCGGCGCCCGCGACCAGCGGGTCGACGACCTGCTCGTCGGCGATGTCCCCGACGACGAGCTCGACGCGGTCACGCGGCAGGCCCTCGAGCGACGCCTCCGAGGCCGCGTAGGTGAGCTTGTCCAGCACCGTCACGTGGGCGTCCGTGCGGGCGACGAGGTGGTGGACGAAGTTGGAGCCGATGAAGCCCGCTCCACCGGTCACGAGGATCCTGCGCATGCCCTGGAGGGTAGCCCGACCCCTAGGGTTGTCGGCATGAAGGGCATCATCCTCGCCGGCGGGACGGGCTCCCGGCTGCATCCGATCACCCTCGCGGTGAGCAAGCAGCTGGTCCCGGTCTACGACAAGCCGATGATCTACTACCCGCTCAGCACGCTGATGCTCGCGGGGATCCGGGACATCCTCATCATCACCACGCCGCACGATGCCCCGGGCTTCCACCGCCTGCTCGGCGACGGCTCCCAGCTCGGCATCAACCTCACGTACGCGCAGCAGCCCAGCCCCGACGGCCTCGCCCAAGCGTTCACGATCGGTGCCGACCACATCGGCGACGACCGGGTCGGCCTGATCCTCGGCGACAACCTCTTCTACGGCTCCGGCCTGGGCTCCCAGCTGCGGCGCTTCGAGCACCTCGACGGCGCGGCGGTGTTCGGCTACAAGGTCAGCGACCCGACCGCGTACGGCGTCGTCGAGTTCGACGAGGACTTCAAGGCGATCTCGCTGGAGGAGAAGCCCGCGCGCCCCCGCAGCCCGTACGCGGTCCCGGGCCTCTACTTCTACGACAACTCGGTCGTCGAGCACGCCCGGCAGCTGCAGCCCAGCGCGCGCGGCGAGCTCGAGATCACCGACCTCAACCGCATCTACCTCGAGGCCGGCACCCTGCAGGTCGAGATCCTGCCGCGCGGCAGCGCCTGGCTCGACACGGGGACCTTCGACGACCTCAACGACGCGTCGGACTACGTGCGCGCGGTCGAGAGCCGGCAGGGCCTGAAGATCGGGGCCCCGGAGGAGATCGCCTGGCGGCAGGGCTGGCTGAGCGACGACGAGCTGCGCGAGCGCGCCCAGCCGCTGGTGAAGAGCGGCTACGGCGAGTACCTGCTGGACCTCGTCCGCACGGACTGACCGACCCGTCACCCGAGAAGCTACGCGCATGTATGTTTGGGCCATGTCCCGTCTGCGCGCCCTGCTCCTCGCACTGCTGGCCTGCGGCACCGTGCTCGTCGCCGGCGCCGCTCCCGCCTCGGCCCTCAGCTCGCTGAAGGACCCGCCCCCGGGCGCCAACGACTTCTCCTGCCAGCCGTCCGCCGCGCACCCGCGCCCCGTGGTCCTGCTCCACGGGCTCGGGGCGACGATGAGCGAGAACTGGAGCTACCTCTCGCCGATCCTCAAGCGGGAGGGCTACTGCGTCTTCGCGCTCACCTACGGCCTGGACCCGCGCCTGCCCAGCCGCGGCGGCACGATCTCCGTGACGCGCTCCGCCCCCGAGGTCGGCGCGTTCGTCGACCGCGTGCTCCAGGCGACCGGCGCGACGCAGGTCGACTTCGTCGGCCACTCCGAGGGCACGTTCACGCCCGAGTACTGGCTCAAGGTCCTCGGCGGCGGCCCGAAGGTCCACACCTACGTGGCCTGGACCCCGCTGTACGACGGCACGAAGCTCCTGGGCGTCAGCCAGCTGCGCGACCTGCTCGCGCCGACCGGCCTCTCGAAGCTCGGGGTCGACCTCTTCAACACGTTCTGCGAGTTCTGCACCGAGGTGCTCGCCGGCTCCGACGTGGTGCGCCAGCTGAACGTCGGCGGCTCCGGGACGCCGGGCGTGCGGTACACGACGATCATGACCCGCTACGACGAGCTGGTCGTCCCGTACACCAGCGGGATCAACGACCGGCCGGACGCGACGAACATCGTGCTGCAGGACGTCTGCCGCAAGAACCTCTCCGAGCACCTGCTCGTCGCCGTCGACCCGGCGGTCGCGCGGCTGACGCTCAACGCCCTGGATCCGGCCAACGCCCGTCCCGTGCGCTGCGACCAGCCGCTCGGGGCGCAGCCGGCAGCCGCGAAGGCCGCGAAGAAGCGCGCCACCGTCAAGAAGCGCGCCGCCACGAAGCGGCGCGGCTGAGAAGGGTCAGCCCGCGGCGCGGAGCTCGGCGAGATCGGTCTCGACCATCTCGCCGATCATCTGCGCGAAGCCGATGCGGGGCTCCCAGCCGAGCACCTCGCGTGCCCGGGTCGGGTCGCCGAGCAGCTGCGTCGGCTCGGGCGGACGGACGAACTCCGGGTCGACGACGACCCGGCCCGCGGGATCCACGCCGACGTGCGCGAACGCCGCGTCGACGAGGTCCTTGACGGTCCGCGGCACCCCGGACGCGAACACGTAGTCGCCCGGGACGTCGTGGCGCAGGGCCAGCACCGCGCCGCGCACGACGTCGCGCGCATCGGTCCAGTCGCGCTGCGCACCGAGATCCCCGAGCCGCAGCTCGTCCTGCAGGCCCAGCGAGATCGCCGCCGCGCCGCGCGTGATCTTGCGCGGCACGAAGTGCGGCGGACGCCGCGGGGACTCGTGGTTGAACGTGATGCCGGCACTCACGTGCTGGCCGTGACGCTCGCGCAGGAGGGCGATCAGCTGGTGGGCGGCGAGCTTCGCGACCCCGTACGGGCTGCGCGGCCGCTTGGGCGAGTCCTCGTCCTGCGGGGACACGCCCGCATCACCGAAGATCTCGCTGGAGGTCGCGACGTACACGCGCATCGCCGGGTCCGTCTCGCGGGCCGCGGCCAGGATCGTCGAGGTCGCGCCCGCGATCGCCGCCACGGTCGTCGTCGGGTCGTCCCAGGAGGCGGGCACGAACGTCGGCGCGGCCAGGTGGTAGAGCTCGTCGGGCTCGACGTCCCCGACCGCCGCGCGCAGGGACGCCGGGTCCAGCAGATCGCCCTCGACCAGCCGGACGCGACCGGTCAGATGCGCGAGGTTCGGGCCGTCCCGGTCCTCCGCCCGGATCAGGCCGACGACGTCGGTCCCGTCCTCCAGCAGCAGGTCCGCCAGGTAGGAGCCGTCCTGGCCGGCGATGCCGGTGATGAGGGCGCGAGGCACGCCGCGGAGGGTAGTGCAGGAACCCGCCCAGGGTTTGCCCCGGGCAACTTCGGGGGAATTCTGGAGTAGTCACGACAGAAGGAACGCGACTTTCCCCCGCGAAGCGCGTTCCGACTGACGTACCCTCGCCGTTCCGGGGGACGTCCCCATGAGTTCCGAGCACGCCTTGAGCCTTCAGAATCCCGCGCACAGCTTCGAGCCCGCACAGCTCGTCGAACCCGACGAGGCCGCGGTCCCGCCGCCGAGCGTCGACGTCCTCGGGGTGCCGCTCGCGCTGACGACGTACGAGCGGGCGATGGAGTGGATCGACGCGCGCGTCGAGACAGGCGAGAAGGGCTACGTCTGCGTCGCCGCCGTCCACACCGTCATGGCCTGCCAGGAGGACGAGGAGCTGCGCCGCGCGGTCCTCAACTCGTCGCTGACCGTCCCGGACGGCCAGCCGCTCGTCTGGGCGATGAACGCGCTCGGGAGCAACCTGCCGTCGCGGGTCTACGGGCCCGAGCTGATGGCCCGCCACTGCGAGCGGTCCGCCCGCACCGGCACCCGGATCTTCCTCTACGGCGGTCGCAACCAGGGCGCGCTCGTGCAGCTCGCGCTGAACCTGCGCCGACGCTACCCCGGCCTGAAGATCGTCGGTGGCTACAGCCCGCCGTTCCGGCAGCTCTCCGCCGAGGAGGAGCAGGGCGTCGCCGACGAGATCAACCGCTCCGGGGCGGACGTCGTCTGGGTCGGCATCGGCGTGCCGAAGCAGGAGAAGTGGATGGCCGCGATGCGCGACAAGCTCGACGCCCCGGTCCTGATCGGCGTCGGCGCCGCCTTCGACTTCCACGCCGGCCTCGTCGCGCAGGCGCCCAACTGGGTGCAGTCGCTGGGCATGGAGTGGGCCTACCGGCTGAGCCGCGAGCCCAAGCGCCTGTGGAAGCGCTACGCGAAGTACAACCCGTGGTTCGTCCTCGGGTTCGCGCGGCAGTGGGCCGGCGCGCGCCTCGGCGTCTGAGCGCGCCACATCTCGTCCCGTTTCCCCCGCGGAAACGTGACCAATCGGTTTCGCGCTTGCTTTCGACCCGACTTCTGTGCGACGGTTCACACGGCAGGGGGGCCATGAGCGACACCTGTCGTCGTACATGGGAACTCCAGCACGCGCCAAGAAACCTGACTCCGGCCACGGCGGCGCCCCGACCGCGCTGCGCCGCCGCTTCCGTCCGCGGGGCGTCGGCCCGGCCACGGACCCGTCCCTGCGGGTCGAGCGTCGGCAGCGCCCGCGCGACGTCCTCGGCGACTACCCGCAGCAGGCCGTCCCGCGCCGGCTCCTGGAGCGCGAGCGCAACTACCGCCGGTCGCTGTTCGCCGCCGACCTGGTCGCCGGGCTCCTCGCGCTCGTCCTGAGCCTCGCCGTCCTGGGCGCCGACACGATGTCCGCGCCCGCCGCCCTGTTCGCGCTGCCGCTCCTCGCGGGACTGTCCAAGCTCCACGGCCTCTACGACCGCGACGACCTGCTCGTCCGCAAGACGACGATCGAGGAGGTCCCCAAGCTCTTCCAGCACGCGGTCCTCGCCACGCTCGTGATCGTCATCGCCGACGGCCACCTCGGCATCGGCGAGGTCGGTGACCGCCAGGCGCTCGCGCTCTGCGGCCTGCTCGTCTCGCTGACGACCGTCTGCCGCATGCTCGCGCGGCGCGTCGCCGGCGGCATGAGCCAGCCCGAGCGCATCCTCGTCCTCGGCAGCGCCGAGGCGGAGCGCAACCTCCACGAGCGCGCCGCCGGCCGCGTCGGGGCCGAGTTCGTCGGCGCCGTCCCGCTGGAGCGCGTCGGCAGCCACGAGGACCTCCGCCGGCTCGTCGGCGCCTTCGACGTCGACCGCGTGATCATCGTGCCGTCGGACCTCGCCGCCGCCACCGACACGCCCGAGCTGATCCGGGCCGCGAAGGCCGCCGGCGTGCGCGTCTCGGTCCTGCCGGGCGTCCTGGACGTCGTCGGCTCCCAGGTCGAGTTCGACGACGTCTTCGGCGTCACCCTCCTGGGCGTCCGCCGGTTCGGGCTCACCCGCTCCTCGCGCGCCGTCAAGCGCGGCTTCGACATCACCGTGGCGGTGCTCGCCGGCCTCGTCGCGCTGCCGGTCGTGGCGCTCGCCGCGATCGTCATCAAGCTCGACTCCCCCGGCCCCGTGTTCTTCCGCCAGGAGCGGATCGGCTTCCGCGGCCGCCGTTTCCGGATGGTGAAGCTCCGCACGATGGTCGACGGGGCCGACGCGATGAAGGGCGAGCTCGCCGCGCAGAACGAGGTCGCCGACGGGATGTTCAAGATCGCGGAGGACCCGCGGGTGACCCGCGTCGGGCGGCTGCTGCGCAAGACGCACCTCGACGAGCTGCCGCAGCTCTACAACGTGCTGCGCGGCCAGATGAGCGTCGTCGGCCCGCGACCGCTGATCCGCAACGAGGACGAGCGCATCACCGGCCTGGACCGTCGCCGGCTCGAGCTGACCCCGGGCATGACCGGTCCGTGGCAGATCCTCGGCTCGCACCGGCGGATCCCGATGGGCGAGATGCTGAAGCTCGACTACCTGTACGCGGCCAACTGGTCGCTGTGGAACGACCTCAAGATCCTCCTGCGGACCGCGGCGATCGTGCTGCGCCGCCACGGCGTCTGACGACGACCCGTCGCGGTTTGCGCCACTTCGGCGCACCGCAGCCGTTCCTGCAGGCATGAGCAGCGAACCCCGCGCCGGTACCCTGGGAGCCGGATGAGCACCCTCGACGTCGCAGTGATCGGGACCGGCCGCGTCGGCCTGCCCCTCGCCCTGGCCTTCGCCGACCGGGGCCTCAACGTGCTGGGCGTCGACCGCTCGCCGCAGATCCTCGAGGCGGTCCGCGACGGGCGGATGCCGTTCGAGGAGCCCGGCGCCCCCGAGGTCCTGCAGCGCGTCACCGCCGCCGGGACGATCAGCTGGTCCGACCGGGTCGCCGACGCGGCGGCCGCCGACCACGTCGTGATCACGCTCGGAACCCCGTCGTTCAGCCACATCGAGATCGACCTGCGCGACATCCGCTCGGTCCTCGACGACCTCCTGCCGCACCTGCGCCCCGGCACGAGCCTGACGCTGCGCTCGACGATCGCGCCGCGCACCACCGCGTTCGTCGCCGGCTACCTGCGCAAGCACCGTGACTTCCGCATCGGCGAGGACGTCTTCGTCGCGCACGCCCCCGAGCGCATCGCCGCCGGGCGCTTCTTCGAGGAGATCGTGTCGCTGCCGTGCATCGTCGGCGGCGTCGGCGAGCGCTCCGGCGAGGTCGTGGGCGAGCTGTTCTCCGTGTTCGGCGCGCCGATCGTGCAGACCACGCCCGAGCAGGCGGAGCTCGCGAAGATCTGGACGAACATCCTCCGCTACGCGACGTTCGCGCTGCCGAACCTCCTGATGATGGACTGCGAGCAGTACGACGCGAACGTCTTCGAGGTCATCGACCTGATCAACCGCGACTACCCGCGCGGCGGCATGAAGCTCCCCGGCTTCACCGCCGGGACGTGCCTGCGCAAGGACTTCGCGTTCAGCGAGGAGCGCTCGACCGCGCCCGGCATGCTGCTCGCCGCCTCGCGGGTGAACGAGAGCGTGCCGCTGTTCCTCGTCGAGGGCGCCAAGCGCCGCCTCGGGTCGCTGGAGAACAAGAAGGTCGCGGTGCTCGGCCTCGCGTTCAAGTCCGCCACCGACGACGAGCGCGACTCGCTGTCCCACAAGCTCATCCGACTGCTCGAGCGCGAGCTCGCCGACGTCGCGGTCCACGACCCGTGGGTCACGACGCCGACGCAGCCGCTCACCGACGCGCTCGACGGCGCCGACGCGGTGATGGTCGCCGCCAACCACCCGGAGTTCTGCACGGCGGAGACGCTCGCCGCGATCGCCGCGTGCGCGACACCGTCGGCGCTGGTGATCGACCCCTGGAACTGCTGGGGCGCCGGCCAGGTCTTCGGCTACGCGAGCGAGCTCGCGGCGCTGCGCACGGCCTGAGCGATCCGGGCGGCCGCCCGCGCGGCGGACTCCTCCTCGGTCGCGACGACGAGCTCCGCGGCGCACGGGGGCTCGTACGGGGCGTCGACCCCGGTCAGGCCGGTCAGCTCACCCGCGCGGGCCCGGGCGTAGAGACCCTTGGGGTCGCGGCGCTCGCACTCCCGCAGCGACGTGCGCACCCACACCTCCAGGAACGGCACGCCGGCCGCGACGTGGGCCGTCCGTGCGGCCGCCCGGTCGGCGCGCAGCGGCGAGACGAGCGCCACGACCGCGACGAGACCGTCGCCCGCCAGCAGCGCGGCGAGCTGCGCCGTGCGACGCGCCTGCTCGGCGCGGTCCGCCGGGCTGAACCCCAGGTCCCGGCTGAGCCCGCGGCGCAGGCGGTCCCCGTCCAGCAGGACGGCGCGCGCGCCCGTCGCGGCGAGCGCGGGGACGAGCGCGTCCCCGATCGTCGTCTTCCCGGCCCCCGAGAGGCCGGTGAGCCACACGGTGGCGCCGTCAGGCACGCTGCGCGACACCCCAGCGCCGGTCCGGGCCGGGCACGGAGGCGTCGTCGTCGGGGTGCGGGTCGTCGTCGCCCTCCACCGAGCACCAGACCTGCGGCCGGACGAGGATGCCGCGGAGGACGAGGTCGTCCCAGACGCGCTGGACCTCCACCCCCCAGGGAGCCTGCGGCAGGAGGTCGTCGACGACGATCAGCGCCTCGGCCGTCGCGGCGCGGGAGCCCCACTCGACGTCCGAGCGGGCGACCTCCTCGGTGTGGCCGCCGTCCACCAGCACGAGGTCCGCCCACGCGCCACGCTCCGCCGCGAACGCGGGCAGCGTCTCCCGCGAGTCCCCGAGGACCAGCGAGAAGCGGTCGCCGAAGCGGTCGGACAGGTGCGCGGAGCAGGGCGCGACGTACTCGTGGAGGCCCAGGTCGAACGCCACGACCTCGACCGCGTCGGTCGCCGTGAGGAACGCCGCGGACCCGGCGCCCGCGTTGAAGCCGATCTCCACGACCCGTACCCGGCGGTCGCCGAGCCCGCGCACGAGCCGCTGGAAGTGCCGGCGCTGCGCGACGCTGGAGCCGCCCTCGAACGAGCCGCCCGCCGCCAGGTCACCGAGTTCTGCGACGAGGGTCTCGACGTCCATCGGGCGCCGACGCTAGCACCTCGGCGTGCCCCGGCCGCGCCGTGGGACAGGCGCGTCGGCACCGGTCGGCGCGGCCCCGTCCACTACGCTGGCGGGCGCTATGAACCGCGTTCTCGTCACCGGCGGTGCCGGCACCATCGGCGCCGCCGTCGTCCGTCGTCTGCTCCGCGACCCGCTCTACGAGGTGCGCGTGTCCGACCAGCGCGAGGCGCCGCAGTGGATGCGCGAGGGCTGCGAGGTCCACCAGGGCGACCTGCGCGACCTCGACGAGGCGCGCGCCGCCACGCAGGGCTGCACGCACGTCATCCACCTCGCCGCGATCGTCGGCGGGATCGGCAACTTCCACAAGCTGCCGTACACGCTGACCGAGATGAACAACGGCCTGTACAACGGCGTCGTGCGGGCGGCGATCGACCTCGGCGTCGAGCGGTTCGTCTACGTGTCGAGCTCGATGGTGTTCGAGCGCGCCACGGAGTACCCGACCACCGAGGAGCACATCTGGACCTGCCCGGTGCCGAAGAGCGCCTACGGGTTCAGCAAGCTCACCGGCGAGGTGTACGTCCGCGCCGCGCACGACGAGCACGGCCTGCCCTACACGATCTGCCGTCCGTTCAACGCGTACGGACCGGGCGAGATGCCCGAGGACGAGCCCGGCATCGCGCACATGGTCCCCGACGTGATCAAGAAGTGCCTGAAGCTCACCGACGGGCAGCCGCTGCCGATCTTCGGGGACGGGACGCAGACCCGGACGCTCACCCACATCGACGACATCGCCGACGGCATCGTCGCGTCGATGAGCTCGCCCGCCGGGCTGCTCGAGGACTTCAACATCAGCGCCGACCGGGAGATGACGGTCGCGGAGATCGCCCGGGTGATCTGGGAGCAGTGCGGCCTCGCGCCCGACGCGTTCGCGCTCGAGCACCTGCCCACCTACGAGGTCGACGTCGTGCGCCGCTGGCCCGACGTCTCCAAGGCGGAGCGCCTGCTCGGCTGGAAGGCGCAGATCGACGTCGAGGACGGCATCGGCCGCACCGTCGACTGGCTGCGCACCGTCGTCTGACCCAGGAACTGCGACGCGCTGTGTCGCACTCTGTACGGTTCGTTGCCCACCTCCGTGTGAACTGGACCTCACACGAAGAGTGGGCGTCGGCCCCCGGGCCGACACGGCTCGCCCCGCCGGTGCCCCCGGGCGCCGGCCGGGGCGGGCCACCGCCGTCCGAGAGAAGGGAGAGCACGTCATGACGACCGGCACCCGACCCCGAGCCGCCGCCCTCCTGGGGTGCGTCGCGGCCCTCGCCGCGGCCGCGCCGGCCGACGCCGCCTTCCCCGGCCGCAACGGCGCCCTGGTCTTCACCTCCACGAAGGCCGGCAGCCACGACATCTACGCGCTTACGCGCGGCGCCCGCGCGCCGCGCATGATCGTCGGCGGCCCGCTGCGTCAGCAGCAGCCCGCCGTCTCCCCGGACGGCCGGACCGTCGCCTACAAGACCGTGACCGCCGACCCGCGCGACGAGGAGACCTGGCTCGCCCCGTTCGACGGCCGCGGCCCCGCCCGCGCGCTCACCGACACGCCCGGCGACCTGCGGTTCTCCACCCAGCCCGGCTGGACCGCGGACGGCGAGCGGCTGCTCGTGCGCTCCAACCGGGGTGGCCCGTACGACGTGTGGTCGATCCGCGCAGGCGACGGCGGTGACCCGATCCGCCTGACCGCCGATGACGCAAACGACCTCTACCCCGTGTCCTCGCCCGACGGCCGGCGGATCGCGTTCCGCTCCGACCGCGCCGGCGATCCGGACATCTGGATCATGGACGCGGACGGCTCCAACGCCCGCAATCTCACCGCGGGAAGCGGGCTCTGGGAGTCGGCGCCGTCATGGTCCCCGGACGGCCGGCGGATCGCGTTCGAGCGCGCCTCGCTGCCCGGGAACCCCGACGCCGACCCGGCGGTCGAGGCCTCCGACGAGATCTGGACGATGGACGCGCGCGGCGGCCGCGAGCAGCGCCTGACGACCAACACGACGAAGGACGAGGGCCCGGCCTGGTCGCCCGACGGCCGGCTGATCGCGTTCACGAGCGAGCGCGCCGATCCCAAGGGCGACATCTGGGTCATGCGCCGCGACGGCCGCGCCCAGCGGTCCGCGTACGCGAGCCCCGGCGTCGAGGAGTCGCCCGAGTGGCAGACGCTCCCGCGGCGCCGCGGGCGGTAGCCGGGCGCGGCCGAGCCCGCCGAGTGGACGCCTGGTCCTTCCCTGAAGGATGAGGCGTCCACAGGGCCGCTGCGAGCGGGACGGGGTGGGCGCGGGCAGACAGACGGGCCCGGCGGACCTGTGGACACCAGCACCTTCCCGGAAGGACGAGGCGTCCACTCGGCGCGCCCAGGAGGCGCCGCGGGCTCGGAGGGCGTTGGGCGCTTGGCGCGGCGCGGCTCGCGCGTCCCGCCGCGGCGCGGACGTTCCGGCGCGGCGTGGGCGCCCGGGCTCGACGTGGGCGCTCCGACGCGGCGCCGCGCTATCCCGGTCGCGTGGCGGCGCGCGCCGCCGCGTAGACCGCGCGCAACTGCGGGGCGACGACCTCGGGGGCCGCGCGGCGGCGGGCGGCGTCCAGGGCGCGGGCCGGGGCGTCCGCGTCCGCGCGCGCGGCGAGCGTCGCCGCGGCCAGCGCCGGCACGTCCCCCGGGGGGACGAGCGTCACGTCGTCGCCGAGCTCGCGCAGCGCACCCATCGCGGTCGCCACCACCGGCAGGCCGGCGGCGAGCGACTCCAGCGCCGCGAGGCCGAAGCTCTCGTGCGCCCGGGTCGGGACGAGCGCGACGCTCGCCTCCGCACGCAGGCGCGCCAGCGCCGCCCCGTCGACGTGCCCGTGGAAGGTGACGTCGGCGCCCGCGGCACGCTGGGCCAGGGCCCCCGCCAGCGGTCCGTCACCCGCCACGACCAGCGGCACCCCCGCCTCGCGGCACGCGTCGATCGCCAACTCGACGCCCTTCTCGGGCGCGAGCCGCGAGACGACCAGCGCCGGACCGTCCGGCGCCCGCGACGGCACCTGCGGCTCGGGCACCCCGGGCGGGCGGTCCAGCGACCGCACGAGGTTCGCCACGACGTGGATGCGGTCCCCCGCGGGCAGCGGCGCGCCCAGGGCCCGCAGGCGCTCGAGCGCGCTCACGCTCGGCACGACGACGACGTCCGCCTGCGCAACCAGGCGCGCCGACCAGGCGGCCAGCGACGTCGCGTACAGGGCCGCCTCGCGCGCATCCCCGCGGCAGCGCAGCCGATACCCGGGCCGGGTGTCGCGGCCGTGGCAGCGCGTGCAGTCCCGGCCGTCCGGATCGATCGTGGTGCCGACCGCGCAGACGAGCCGCGAGTTGTGCAGGTGCAGCACCACCCGGGCCCCGGCGTCCCGGGCGGCCGCGAGCGCCCGGTAGCCGAACGTCGGGTTCAGGTTGTGGGCGTGCACGACGTCCGCCCCGGTCCGGCGGACCGCGTCCGCGACCTCCCCCGGACGCAGGCCCCCGCGCACCAGCCCGACCGCGGCCGCCGCCGACGTCGTGCGGGCACTGTCGCGCTCGAGCCGCTCGACGCGCTCGCCCAGGTGCGAGGACGCCAGCCAGACGAGGTCGTCGACCGCGCGCTCCTCGCCGCCGAGGACCCGATAGCGATGGTGCAGGACGAGGATCACCGTGCCTGCAGGCTAGCCTCAGTGGTGCCCGTGCCCGTCCGCGCCGCCGTCATCGTCCCCACCCAGGCCCGCCCCGACTACCTCGCGGTCGCGCTCGCGTCGCTCGCCCCGCAGGTCACCGCGGCGGGCGCTCGGCTGCTCGTCGTCGACGACGGCCCCGGCGAGGAGACCCGGCGCGTGACGCTCGCGCACGGCGCGGAGTACGTCGCGCACGAGCGGCCCAGCGGGCTCAACGCGGCCCGCAACACCGGGATCGCCGCCGCCGCCGACGCCGACCTGCTCGTCTTCGTCGACGACGACGTCGAGGTCCGCGACGGCTGGCTCCCCGCGCTCCTCGCCGCCGCCGAGGAGCTGCCCGAGGACGTCGGCGTCCTCACCGGCCCGATCCGCGCCCGCTTCGAGGACCACCGCTTCTGGCGCTGCGGACGCGAGGGCGCGCCGGTCACCGAGCTCGACCTCGGCCCGGTCGACGTCGACGCCCCGCACGCCTGGGGCGCGAACATGACCGTGCGCCGCAGTGCCGTCGAGCGCGTCGGCGCGTTCGACGAGTCCCGCCACCTGTACGGCGACGAGCAGGAGTGGCAGGACCGCTGGCGCGCCGTCGGCGGCCGCATCCGCTACGTCGCCGCGGCGGCGCTCGACCACCGTCGCGCCGGGGACGACGCCCGGATGCGCTCGCTCATGCGCGCCGCGTTCCGCCGCGGCCGGGCGAGCCGCCGCTTCGACGCGTTCAAGCGCACCCAGCCGTCCACCGCGCAGGAGCTGCGGGTCCTCGCCGGCTGCCTGCTGCACGGACCGCGGCGCCTGTGCATGAACGGCCCGGTGCTCGCCGCGCACTCCGCCGGTCGCGTGCGCGAGCTGCTCGCCGAGTGGCACCCGCGTCACCGCGCCCCGGCCGCCGCCGGCACGCCAGACTTCCTCTCCGGCACCTCCGGGACCGTCGGCGGACGCCGCGCCGTGCTGCGCCGCCACGGCGACCGCTACCTGGACCGGCGCACCCGGCGCCGCCGCCGCGCGCTGCGCCGGCGCGCCGAGGCGCCCGACGCGCCCCGCCGTCGCGTCCTCGTCCTCGGCGTCGAGCGTCCCGACGTCGCGAACACCATGGCGGCGTCGCACGCCGAGCTCGCCCGGTCCGTGCACGACGTCGAGGTCCGCACCGCGATCGCCGGGACCGCCGGCAAGTTCGAGAACCTCAACCGGCTGCTCGCCCAGGCGTCGCTGGAGCGCGTCGACTGGCTGCTGGTGATCGACGACGACGTCGACCTGCCCACCGGGTTCCTCGACGTGTTCCTCCTCACCTGCGAGGAGGCGGGCCTGCGGCTCGCCCAGCCCGCCCACCGGCTCTCCTCGCACGCCGCCTGGGACGTCACCCGTCGCCGCGACCGGGCCGCCGACTGGCGCGAGACGACGTTCGTGGAGATCGGGCCCGTCACCGCGTTCCACCGCGACACGTTCCGCACGCTGCTGCCGTTCCCCGATCTGCGGATGGGCTGGGGACTCGACCTGCACTGGGCGGCGGTCGCCGCCCAGCACGGCTGGCCGATCGGCGTCGTGGACGCCACCCCGGTCGGGCACGAGCTGCGGCCCGTCGCCGACACCTACCCGCGTGACGAGGCGGTCGCCGAGGCGACCGCGTTCCTGCGCACGCGCCCGTACGTCCCGCGCGACGAGGTCCGCACCGTCCGGTCCGGGCGGATCCCCGTCCCGTGACGGGCACGCCGGGACGGTCGGGTACCGTCCCCGGCCGATGAAGGTCCTGCACGTCGCCGAGTTCTACCCGCGGGCCCACGACCCGGTCCTCGGAATATGGGCGCACAAGCAGGCGCTCGCCGCGCGCGACGCGGGCGTCGACGTGCAGGTCCTCGTGCTGCACCGCGTCGTGCCGCCGTCCGCCACCCCGAAGGCGCAGCTGGCCTCCGCCGCGCTCGCCCTGTGGCGCCACCCGCGCCTGCGGGAGCTCGACGGGCTGACCGTCCGCTACGTGCCGTTCGTGTCGCCGCCGCGACCCCGGTCCTACGGCTCCTGGGGCGCCTGGGCCGCCCCGGTCCTGCGCCGCGAGCTGCCCCGCGTGCGCCGGTCGTTCCGCTTCGACCTGCTGCACGCCCACAACGCCGTCCCGGCCGGCGACGCGCTGCGCCGCGCGATGCCCGCCGCGCCCGCGGTCGTCTCCGTGCACGGCGGGGACGTGTTCTTCACCGCCGGTGCGTTCACGGACGGCCACCGCAACGTCGTCGCCGCGTTCGGGCACGCGCGGCTCGTGCTCGCCAACTCCGACGGGGTCGCCGACCGCGCCCGGGCGCTCGGGGCGCCCGCGGAGCGCACCCGCGTCGTGCGGCTCGGCGCCGACGTGCCGCCGACCTCCCCCCGCCAGTACGACCACCCGACGCTCGTCACCGTCGCGCACCTCGTCGGCCGCAAGCGCCAGGGGGACGTGATCCGGGCGCTGTGGCTGCTGCGCGACCGCCACCCCCACCTGCGCTACCTCGTCGTCGGCGACGGCCCGGAACGCGGGACGCTCGAGCGGCTCGCCGCGGACCTCGAGCTGGCGGACCGCGTCGAGTTCGCCGGGCAGCGCCCGCACGACGAGGCCGTCGCGCTCTGTCACGGCGCCGACCTGTTCGTCATGCCGAGCATCGACGAGGCGTTCGGCGTCGCCTACGTGGAGGCGATGGCGGGCGGGGTGCCCGCGATCGCGTCGCTCGGGGAGCCCGGTCCGGGCGAGATCGCGCAGGTCGGGGACGGGCTCGCGCTCGTCCCGCCCGGGGACGTCGAGGCGCTCGCCGGCCAGATCGACGCGCTGATCGCCGACCGGGCCGCGCTCGGACGGCTCGGTCGCCGTGCCCGCCAGACGGTCGAGCGCGCGTTCACCTGGCAGCGGTGCGGGGAGGCGACGGTCGCCGCCTACGAGGAGGCACTGCGGTGAGCGGGCGCGACGGGGCCCCGGTCCTGTTCGTCACCAACCACGTGCCGCCGGACCGCACTGGCGCGTTCGCCGCGCTGCACGAGCGCGTCGGGATCGAGCTCGCGCTGTTCGGCGGCCGCTCACACCACGCCACCGGAGGCGTCGAGGACCCCGGCGTGCCGCACCGCCACGTCGCCCAGCGCGACATCGCGGCGCTCGCCGCCCGGGGCGGTCCGTGGCGCGCGGTCGTGTGCGGCACGGCCGGGAGGATCGCGCTGCCCGCCGCCTACGCGGGTGCGCGGCGCGGACGGACCCCGTTCGTCCTCTGGAGCGCCCTGTGGGCGCCCGTGCGCACCCCCGCCCACCGGCTCGCCGCCCCGCTGCTGCGCCGCATCCACGCCGACGCCGACGCGGTCGTGGTCTACGGGCCGCACGTCGCCGCGCACGCGCGACGCCAGGGCGCGCGGTGCATCCACACCGCGCCGCAGGCGGTCGACGCCGCGTTCTGGGGTGCGCCCGCCCCGGGCGCCGCGCCGACCGCGCGGCCGTTCACCGCCGTCTTCGTCGGCCGGCACGCGCCCGGCAAGGGCCTCGACGTGCTGCTCGACGCGTGGCCGGGGGTCGGCGACGGCCGCCTGTCGCTCGTCGGGGTCACCGAGCGCGACACCGGCCGCCCACGCGTCCCCGGCGTGACCGCGCACGGACCCGCGACCCCCGAGGAGGTCCGCAACTTCCTGGCCGACTCGGACGTTCTGGTCGTACCGTCGGTCGCCACGCCCGCCTTCCGCGAGCCGTGGGGACTCGTCGCCAACGAAGCCATGCACCAGGGTCTCCCCGTCATCGCCACCGACGCCGTCGGCGCCGCCGCCGGTGGTCTGGTGCGCGACGGCCGCAACGGGCTCGTCGTCCCGGCCGGCGACGCGACGGCCCTGCGCGACGCGCTCGTGGCCCTGCGCGAGGATCCGGCGCTGCGCGCGCGCCTCGGGGCCGCCGCGCGCCGCGACGTCGCGCCCTACACCTTCGCCGCGTGGGCCGAGGGCCTGCGTCAGGGCATCGACGCGGCGGTCGCCCGCGCATGATCCGACGGCCCCGGCCGGGCGCCGCGCCTCCTCCCGCCCGTTTGGGCCGCGGGGTCGAGGGGTACCCGATGTCGGTAGCCTCGTTCCCGAGGACCGGAACCTCCCGCGTCGCCGCGCACGGATCGACCACGCGACGCGACCCCGCTGCATGACCACCGCGCGTCGACTCGTCATCGCCCTGCTCGCCCTCTGCGCCGCGTTCGGCGTGCCCGCCGGCGTCGCCTCCGCGGACCGTGACGCGGTGCTGCAGGACTGCCAGGACGGGCGCCTCGACCAGCAGCACAGCCGCGGCGACCTGCGCAAGGCGATCGAGGACATCCCGACCGACCTCGACGAGTACACCGACTGCCGGGACGTCATCCGCCGCGCGCAGCTCGGCCTCAGCGGCTCGTCCGGCGGCGGGTCCGGCTCGGGCTCCGGCGGCGCGCAGGGCGCGGCCGGCGGCGTCGCCGGTGCCGGCGGGGCCGGCGGCTCGGGCGGCGGCTCGGGCTCCGGCGGCGGGTCGAGCAACGCCACCGAGGCGCTCGCGAACGCGACCCAGCAGGAGAAGGACGCACTGGCCAGGACGGCCGCGGGCGGTGCCCGCACCCCGATCGACATCGGCGGCGCCCTCGTCGGGCCCCGGATCGGCGTCTCGTCCTCCACGTCCCTCCCGACCCCGCTGATCGCCGTCCTGGTGCTGCTGGCCCTCGTCGGGCTCGCCACCTCCGGCGTGCAGGTGATGAGGCGTGTCCGCCCCCGTCGCGACTGAGCCCGCTCCCGCGGCGCGACGCCGCCCCGCCCTCCCCGGTCTCCCGCCCGTCGCGGGCCGTGCCGGGTCGCAGCTGCGCGCGCTGCCGCGCCCGTCCGACGACGTGCTCTGGACGCTCGGCCTCGGCCTGCTCCTCGCGTTCATCGCGCTGCGCGCCGGCGGAGGCCTGCAGCTCGGCCGCTCGACCGAGGTCGAGATGGGCGTGCAGCTCGCGGGCGGCCTGCTCGGCGCCACCGCGCTGCTGGTCCGCGACGGCGGCCGCCTGCACGGCGCCCCGACGCTCGTGGCGTTCGGGCTGCTCGCGATCCTCACCGCCACGTCGATCTGGTGGTCGGTCAACCCGTCCGACTCCTGGCTGGAGACCAACCGCACCTTCGCCTACGCCGCCGCGTTCGGCGCCGGCGTCGCGCTCGCCCGGCTCGCCCCGCACCGCTGGTCGGCGATCGTCGGCGCGACCGTGGTCTGCGCGACGGTCATCTCGACGTACGCGCTGCTGACGAAGATCCTGCCCGGCACCTTCGCGCCCGACGAGACGTTCGCGCGACTGCGCGAGCCGTTCGGCTACTGGAACGCGGTCGGCCTGATGGCCGCGCTCGGCGTCCCGGGCGCGCTGTGGCTCGGTGCCCGCCGGCACGGGCACGCCGCGATCAGCGCGCTCGCCTACCCGATCCTCGGGCTGCTGTTCGTCACGATCCTGCTCGCGTACTCGCGCGGGTCGCTGCTGGCGGTCGTCGTCGGCTGCGGCGTCTGGTTCGCGGTCGTCCCGCTGCGCCTGCGCGGCGCCGCCGCGCTCTCCACCTCCGCGCTGGGGGCCTCGATCGTCTGCTGGTGGGTGTTCGCCCAGGACGAGCTCACGAAGGACGAGGTGCCGCTGGACATCCGCGCCTCGGCCGGGCACCAGCTCGGCATCGCGATGCTCGCGCTGCTCGTCGTCCTGCTGCTCGTCGGCCTCGCGCTGCTGTTCTTCGCGGCCCGCCGCCCGCCGCGGCCCACCACCCGGCGGCAGGCCGGGACCGTCCTGCTCGTCGGCCTGGCGCTCGTGCCGGTCGGGGTCATCGGGGCGCTCGCGTTCAGCGAGAAGGGCCTGGGCGGCAGCATCTCCGACGGCTGGACGAAGCTCACCGACCCGGACGCGACGCTCCCCGCCAACGACCCCGGACGGCTCACCGCGGTCGGCAGCGTCCGCGCCCGCTACTGGGACCAGGCGCTCAAGATCTTCCGGGCCGAGAAGCTCCACGGCGTCGGCGCGGGCGGGTACGCCACCGCGCGCCCGCGGTTCCGCACCGACGACCTCGCCGTCCGGCACGCCCACGGCTACCTCGTGCAGACCGCCGCCGACCTCGGCCTGCTCGGGCTCGGCGTCAGCCTCGCGCTGCTCGCCGCCTGGCTGGCCGCCGCGCGCAGCACGCTCGACCTGCGCCGCCGCAGCTGGCGGCAGGGCGCCTGGACCGCGGAGCGCGTCGGGCACCTGACGCTGCTGGCGGTCGTCGTGACGTTCGGCGTGCACTCGCTCGTCGACTTCACCTGGTTCGTGCCCGGCCTCGCGATCCTCGCGCTGCTCGCGGCGGGCTACGTCGCCGGGCGCGGTCCCCTGGGCGAGAGCCCGGACGCGGACGCACCGAGCAGTCCCGTCGGCGGGCCCGTCGTCAGCGCTGCCCTGCGCGAGCGCGTCCGCAGCGGGCTGCGCGACCGCACCCGGGCAGCCGCCGCAGCGGGCGTCGTGCTCGTCGCGCTCGGCGCCGCCTGGGCGACCTGGCAGCCCGAGCGCTCGTTCCACACCGGCAACGAGGCGCTCGCCCTGATCGACGAGGGCAAGCTCGACGAGGCCCGCCGCAAGGCGATCGACGCCCGCGACCTCAACCCCCTCTCGGTCGAGCCGCTGTTCGAGCGCTCCGCGGTCGAGCTCGCCGCCGGCCGCAAGAACGACGCCCAGCGTGCGTTGGAGCAGGCAGTGCGCCTGCAGCCCTCCAACGCCACCCCGTGGGTGCGGCTCGCCGAGTTCCACCTGCTCGTCGCCGGTGACGCCCGGCGTGCCCTGCAGCTGCTCGGGCCGGCGCTCTACCTCGACCCCCGCTCCAACACGGGCGTGTCGCTGTTCCTGGAGGCACGTCGCCGGACCGCGGGCCTGCCCGCCGCCGCGACCGTCCCCGTCACCCCGCCGCTGCCCGGTGCGACCACCGGGCCGTCCGGCACCGCCACCCCGAGGCCCTGACCCGATGCGAACGCTCCCCCTCGCCGCGCTCTGCGCGGCGCTCGTCCTCTGCGCCACCGCCGGCGCCGGAACCGCCTCCGCGGCGCTCAGCCAGGAGTCGACCTTCCAGGACGACAACCGCCTGATCTACGACACGCCCGAGAACGTCGCCGCGACGCTCGACGAGCTCAAGGCGCTCGGCGTCGACCGGCTGCGCGTCAGCGTGTTCTGGAAGATCGTGGCGCCCGACGCCCAGTCCCGCACCAAGCCCGCGTTCGACGCCGGCGACCCGACCGCGTACCCGCCCGGCTCGTGGGACCGCTACGACTCGCTGCTGCGCCAGGCGGCCGCGCGGGGCCTCGCGATCAACCTCAACCTCACCTCGCCCGCCCCGCTGTGGGCGACCGGCACGCCCGAGCGCGAGGACATCGCCGAGACGTTCGAGCCGAGCGCCCGCGAGTTCGGGCTGTTCACGCAGGCCGTCGCGGAGCGCTACAACGGGTCGTTCACCGATCCGCGGCGTCCCGACGACGGACCGCTGCCCCGCGTCGACTACTGGACGATCTGGAACGAGCCGAACCAGGCGGGCTGGCTGACCCCGCAGTGGACCGCGGACTCGCGCGATCCCAGCGGCCAGGTCGAGACCGCGCCCCGCCTCTACCGCGACCTCGTCGACGCGTCGTTCAGCGCGCTGGAGACGACCGGTCACGGCTCCGACACGATCCTGATCGGCGAGACCGCCCCGAAGGGCCTGAACATCACCGGCACGACCCGGTCGATGAAGCCCGGCCGGTTCATCCGCCAGCTCTACTGCCTCGACGACGCGCTCGTGCCGCTCCAGGGGACCGCCGCCGAGATCCGCGGCTGCCCGCCCGGCGCCGACGCCCGCGAGGCGTTCGCCGCCGCCCACCCGGGCCTGTTCCGCGCGACCGGCTACGCGCACCACCCGTACGAGCTGACCTTCTCCCCGACGCGCCGGCCGACCGACCGCGAGTTCTTCACGATCGCGAACCTGTCGTCGCTGAAGCGGCTGCTCGCCACGATCTACCGCACCTACGCGCAGCCGATCCCGGGCGGCGGCCGCAACGTCCCGCTCTACCTCACCGAGTTCGGGTACCAGACCCGCCCGCCGGATCCCACGGGCGTGACGCTCGCGACGCAGGCGCGGTTCCTGAACCTCGCCGAGTTCGTCACCGCGCGCGACCCGGACGTCCGCACGCACGCCCAGTTCCTCCTCGTCGACGACAAGCCGCTGCCCGGCGTGCCGGAGAACACCGCCGCCGCGTGGGGCAGCACGTTCCAGACCGGGCTGCTGTCGCTCTCCGGCAAGCGCAAGCCCGCCTACGCCGCGTACAAGCTGCCGATCGTGCTGCCGAAGGAGACGATCCGTCGCGGGCAGCAGCTGCGCGTCTGGGGGCTCGTGCGGCCCGCGCCGGCCGGTCGGCCCGTCCGGGTCGCCGTCGAGCTCCGCTCGGCGCGCCGCGGGTCGAAGTGGCGGCGGGCGAAGACCGTGACCGTCACCAACCAGCGCCACTACCTCGACACGCGCGTCAGCGTCCGGACCTCCGGGTCGGCGCGGCTCGTGTGGGTCGACGGGTCGCGCAAGCGCGTGATCTCGCGCAGCGCGACCTTCAAGGTCACGAAGAAGCGCCGGTAGGGCGCGCCGCTCAGGGCTGGCCCGCGACCGCGGGCGGCCCGGGCGCGTCATGGTCGAGCAGGTGGTCCGGCAGCGCGCCGGGCCCCCCGGCCGCGCAGACCTCCAGGAGCAGCTGCTCGTACTGGTCGGTCACCGCGTCCCACGAGTACTGCTTCGCGCGCTCGCGGGCCTTCTCGCGGTAGGAGGCGACCATCTCCGGGTCGTCGAGGACCCGCTCGAGCTGCGCGGTCAGCGACGGGACGCCCTCGCTGCCGCTGAAGGTCAGGCCCGCCTCCCCGACCGTCTCGACGTTCGGGGCGTGGTCGTTGACGATCACGCAGTTCCCGGCCGCCAGCGCCTCGAGGATCACCGGGTGGGTGCCGCCGACCTCGGTCGGCGCGCAGAACGCGTAGGCGTGGTGCTGCAGCTCCCAGTAGCCGCGGCCGAACACGTAGCCGGGGAAGATCACGCGCGGGTCGCCCTTGCGCATGACCTGGGTGATGTACTCGTCGGCGTACGGGGCGCCCCCGACGACGACGAGCTTCATGCCGCGCGCCCGCTCGTTGGGGATCCGCGCGAACGCGTCGACGAGCACGTGCGGGTTGTTCTCCGGCTCCAGGCGCCCGACGAAGAGGATGTACTCGCGCGGCTTGAGCCCGAGCCGCGCGAGCGTCTCGGTGCCCGTGTGCCCGGGATCGTCGACCCCGTAGGGCACGACGCCGATCCGCTGGCCGTAGCGCTGCTCGAAGATCTCGGCGACCGCGTGCGAGTCGGTCAGCGCCCGGTCCGCCCAGCGCGGCGCGTTGCGCTCCGCGAACCGCAGGTAGCGCTTGGCGGTCGACGGCCACTTGCTGCGGTCGGAGTCGAGGCCGTCGACGTTGATGACCGTCGGGATGCCGGCCCCGCGGGTGATCAGGCACATCGGGCTGTTGCCCGCGATGAAGAACAGCGCGACGTCCGGCCGCACGTGCCGCGCCGCGTGCACCGCGCTCAGCAGCGTGTGGGCGAACGTGTCGAGGTACTTGTTGCGCAGCGTCGGCAGGTGGACCAGGCGCGCGCCCTTCCACTCGGTCAGCCGCCGGTCGACGACGTGCGGGCGGCAGTACACGACCACCTCGTGCCCGCGGTCGGTCAGCCGCGAGGCCAACTGCTCGGCCGCCGTCTCGAAACCGCTGTAGGACGCCGGGATTCCCCGCGTGCCCAGGATCGCCACTCTCATCCGTGCCCACCTCGCTCCACCGCGAGCGTATAGGCGTGGACGTGATCGCGCGCTGACCTCGCCCACGAGAACTCCGCCGCGCGACGCCGGCCGCGCTCGGTCAGGTCGCGGCGCAGGCGCTGGTCGGTGCTCACGCGCCGCAGCGTCGCGGCGAGCGCGTGCGCGTCGCGCGGGTCGACCAGGAGGGTCGCGTCGCCGCAGATCTCCACGACGCCCGGCGAGCACGCGGCCACGACCGGCACCCCGGCGCTCATCGCCTCCAGCGGCGTGAGGCCGAACCCCTCGTGCAGCGACGGGTGCACGAGCGCGGCCGCCCCGGAGAAGAGGCGCGCGAGCGCCTCCGCGTCCGGGCGCTCGACGACCCGCACGCCCTCCTGCTCGGCGTGCGCGCTCCCGGCGAGCACGAGCGGCAGCGGCTCGAACGCCTCGTCGGTGCCCGCGACCGCCGCCGCGTGCTCGCGGTACAGGCGGTGGGCGGCGAGCAGCAGCCCGAGGTTCTTGCGCGGCTCGTCGTCCCCGACGTACAGCAGGTGGGCGGGCTCGCGGTCACGCGGGCGCACCGCGTCGGGCTCCTGCCCCGGCCCGTGGCGGGCGACGACGATCCGGTCGGCCGCGATCCCCCAGCGCGCCATCACGTCCTGCGCGGTGGTCCGCGAGACCGCCACGACGGCCTGCGCGCGGCGCGCGGCCGCCCGGTGCGCGAGCCGCGCCCAGACGCGGAAGCGCGCGTCGAAGCTGTCCGGGAGCCGCTCGAACGCGAGGTCGTGGACGGTGACGACCTGCGGCACGAACCCCAGCGGACTGGTCGCCGGGAGCGGGTGGTGCACGACGTCGGCGCGGCACTCGCGGGCGCGGCGCGGCAGCTCCACCGCCGTCCACCAGTGGTCCGCGGACGCGTTCACGACGCTGCGCCGCACGCCGCCGCCCGGGGCGCGGCGGCCCTCGTTGCGCGCCTCGACCACGTCGACGCCGAGGCGCTGCAGCGCCTCGGAGAGGTGCGCGAGGTACACGCCGGTCCCGGAGTGGCCGCGCAGCGCGAAGGTCGTGTCGAGCAGGACGCGCACGGGCTCAGCTCGCCACGACGTGGAAGCTGTGGCGCAGCAGCGGCGGGCCGCCGACGGCGCGCAGGTCGACCTCCGCGAAGCCGGCGTCGCGCAGCAGCCCGTCGAGCGTGCGGGCGCTGAAGAACCGCAGGTGGTCGGCGCGCGGGTCGAAGTGCGCGTCGAACGCAGCGGCGCGCAGCCCGAGGAGCACCGTGGACACGCGGCCATGGTACGGCGTGGTGAGGACCAGACGCCCGCCCCAGCGCAGGACGCGCCGCACGTCGGCCAGCCAGCCGACCGGATCGACGATGTGCTCGAGCACCTCCCCCGCCCAGACCGTGTCGAACGCGTCCTCCTCGAACGGCAGCGCCACGCCCTCCGGGACGACGCGCAGGTCGGTCGCGCGACCCGCGTGGGCGCGGCGGGCGCGACGGATCGCCTCGTGGCTGACGTCGACGCCGACGACCTCCGCCCCGTGGTCGGCCAGGGCCGCCGCGAACGCGCCCGCGCCGCAGCCCGCGTCCAGCACGCGGTCCGCGGGACCGACGTGCGACAGGAGGAACGCGCGGCGGACCGCGAACCGCTCGGGCTCGACGTCCTCCGGGACGGCCTGCCAGACCGCTTCGCGCAGGGACTCCATCGGCCGGGGGACCCTACCGGCCGCCCCCGTCCCCGGAGCCCTCGGTGCGCGTGCGCCCCGTCGGCCCCGCAGGTGCCGTAGATTCGTCGCGATGCCCGACCCGGTCGTCGCCATCGTCGCCGCACGCGGACAGCACGCCTACGGCGACGCCGGAGAGCTGCTGAACCGCCTGCGCGACCACGAGCCCGCCCCGCACCGCGTCGTCGTCCTGGACGCCGACCGCGACCCGGACACGCGGCCGTGGCCCGAGGGCCCGGACGGTCCCGACGTCCTGCGCGCCCCGGGTGGATCGGCGACGGCCGCGCTCGTGACCGCGCTCGCCCATGCGCACGCCTGCGCGCCCGGCGCCGCGGTCGTCTGGCTGGACGCGCGCACCGACCTGCGCGCGCCGCTGCTCGGCGTGCTCGACGGCCTGCGCGCGGACGACGGGCTGCTGCGGGTCGACGGGCCCGCCTGGCACTGCGAGGCGGTCCCCGCCCGCGTGCCGCGGCTGGGCCGCCCCGCGATCGCCGCCACCCTGCGCGAGCTGCGCCGCGAGGCCGCCGCGCACGGCCGGGTCGCGGCCGCCGCCACCGAGCCCCGACCCGCGCTCGTGCTCAGCGCCCCGCTGGTCGCGGCGCTCGCCGCCCGGCGGCTGCTGCGCGACCCCGAACGCTGGCGTCACGCGCCGCTGGGCCCGCGGTCGCTCGCCGAGCTGCTCGTCGCCGCCACCGGGCTCGCCGCCCGCGACGTGACCTGCCTCCCCGCCCCGGTGTCCGCGTGACCCTCGAGGCGCCGCGGCTGCTCGCCGTCAACGCGGTCGACCACCCGGGTGGCGCGGAGCTCGGCCTCGTGCGCCTCGCCCGCCGGCTCGGGGCGCGCGGCTGGGAGATCACGCTGACCTCGCCGGAGGCCGGGCCGCTGGCCCACCAGGGGTTCGACTGGGCGCGCCTGGACGTCGGCGGGCTCGGTGCCGGTGAGGGCGCCCGCGCGGTCGCCGCCTGGCCGCGCGCCCGCAAGCTCGCCCGGGCCCACGACGTCGTCTACCTGAACTCCACCGTGTGCGGGCGCCTGCTGCCCGCGCTGCGCGGGCACCGGACCGTGCTGCACGTCCACGACGTCGTCGAGCGCGTCCCACGCCACTGGCACCGGGCCGACGTCGTGCTCGCCGACTCCCAGGCGGTCGCCGACCGCCTCGACGGGCTCGGCGCGCACGTCGTCTACTGCCCGATCGAGCTCGACCCCGGGGAGGCCCCGGCGCCCTGGGCGCCGACCGGCCCGCACGGCGAGACCGGGCCCGTCGTCGGTTTCGTCGGCCGGATCGAGCCCCGCAAGGGCGTCGCCGACCTCGTCGCCGCCGCGCCCGCGATCCGCGCGCACGACCCGGAGATCCGCGTCGTGGTGATGGGCGACGACCCCTACGACACCGACCCCGACTACCTCGCCGACGTGCGCAGCGCCCCGGCCGTCGAGCACCTGCCGTGGGTCGACGACGCGCCCGCGATCATGCGCCACCTCTCGGTGCTGGTCGCACCCTCCCACCAGGAGCCGTTCGGCACCGTGCTGTCGGAGGCGATGGCGGTCGGCGTCCCGGTCGTCGCGACCCGCGTCGGCGGCCTCGCGGAGGTCGTGGACGACGGCGTCAACGGGATCCTCGTGGAGCCGGGCGACCCGCCCGCGCTCGCCGCCGCGGTGCTGCGCGTGCTGGAGCGCCGCGACGAGCTCGGGGCGCGCGCCCGCGAGGCCGCGCGGCGGTTCGGCGCCGACGCCTACAGCGACCGCGTCGAGGCGCTCCTGCGCCCCCTGCTCGCGACCCCGGCCGACGGCGCGTGAGGGTCGCGTTCGACACCCGCGGCGCGGGCGACCCGCGCGGGATCGGCCGCTACATCCGCTGCCTGCACGAGGCGCTGCTCGCCACCGCACAGGACGACGACGTGGTCGTCGAGACGCACCGGCCGCGCCGCGTCGACGTGTTCCACTCCCCGTGGATCGACGGCGCGAACGTGCGGGCGGGCGTCCCGCAGGTCGTGACGCTGCACGACGTGGTGCCGCTGAAGCGCCGCAGCGAGTACCTGCGCACCGGCATGCGGTTTCGCCTGCGCTACCTCGCGGTCGAGCGCGCCCAGCGCGTGATCTGCCCGACCGCGGCGGTCGCGCACGACGTCGTCGAGCGGCTCGACGTGCCGCTGGAGCGGATCAGCGTGATCGGCGAGGCGCCCGCGCCGGCGATGCGCCCGCGCCCGGCCGACGAGGTCGCCGCGGTCCGCGAGCGCTACGGGCTGCCCGACGAGTTCCTCGTCTGGGTCGGCGGGATGGAGCGCCCGGACCCGCGCAAGCGCGTCGCCGAGCTCGCCGCGACGCCGCGCGAGCTGCCGCTGGTGCTCGTCGGCCCGGCGCGCGAGTGGGCGCACGCGCTGTGCGACAGCACGGACGCCGGCGCGCCGCTGATCCTCACCGGACACGTCAGCGACGACGAGCTCGCCGCGATCTACACGGCGGCGCACGCGCTCGTGTTCGCCTCCGACGACGAGGGGTTCGGCCTTCCGACCGTGGAGGCGCTCGCGTGCGGGACGCCGGTCGCCGCGTGCGACGTGCCGGCGCTGCGCGAGGTCCTCGACGGCCGCGCGACGCTCGTCCCCGTCGACGACCTGCCGGCGCTCGTCGCGGCCGCCCACGCGGCAGCGCGGCCCGCGCCCGCCCCGCCCGCGTGGAGCTGGGAGGACGCCGCCCGCGCCACCTGGGACGTGTACCGGGAGATCGCCGAGGTCAGGCCGGCCCGGCCGCCGCGGCGCCCACGCTGAGCAGCAGCTCCTGCGCGGCCTCGCCGCCGAGCCGCACCGCGTAGTTCGTGCCCCGGTCCTCGGGATAGATCTGCGTGGTGTTCGCGAGCACGAGCCCCGGGACGCCGGTCTGCAGCGGCGGGATCCGCTCGTGGTACCCGACCGTGACGATCGGCTGCCCGGCGGGCTCGCGGAAGAGCCAGGAGGCCCGGATCCACGACGGGTCGAGGTCCGGGCGCACGCGGCGCAGCCCGGGCAGGTAGTGCGCCAGCAGCGCGTCGCGGTCGAGCGCCAGCAGCGGGTCGTCGGGCGCCACGTAGTTGGCGACGTAGAGGAACCGGCGGCCGTCGTAGCGGGCGGGATCGACGAGGTTCGTGTGCTCCACCAGCCCGACGAACGGGATCTGCGGATCGGCGATGTTCGTCCAGTAGTAGGGCGAGAACGGCCGGTCGAGCTCGAGCAGCAGGCACAGCGCCGCGTGGTACTCGGCGCGCCCGAGCCGCCCGAGGTAGTCGTCCCCGATCGCGGCGGCGAGGTCGTCGTGCAGCAGCCCGCGGAAGATGTCGCTCGGCACCGTCGCGAGCACCGCGTCGTAGTGCTCCGGCCCCTCGGGCGCGAGCGCGAAGGCGCGCGGGTCGTGGCCGCGGCGGAACGACTGCGGCGCCCCCGCGTGCACCGTGAAGCCCGAGCGCTCCGCGCGCTCGATCCGCGCCACCGGCCGGTCGATCAGGACGCGCCCGCCGCCCGCCTCGATGCGCTGCTGCAGCGCCGTCCACAGCGGCTCGAACGAGTCGCGCGGGTAGCCGAGGAACTCCTCCCGCGCCTCCTTGCCCTCGAGCTGGCGGCGCAGCATGAACTTCCCCCACAGCCACGCCATCGAGATGTCGTCGGCGCGCGACCCGAACTTGCCGCGCAGCAGCGGCCCCCAGACCCGCTCGTAGGGCCGCTCGCCCATCTGCCGCAGGATCCACGCGCGGGCGGTCTCGTGCTCGTACTCGGTCACGGGCCGGCCGGCGCGCTGCAGGCGCAGCACCGCGAGGCCCATCCGCAGCCGGTCGCGCAGCGACAGCGGCGAGAAGCGCAGGAGGTCCAGGGGCGACGTGAACGGCCACGACCGTCCCTCGAGGAAGAACGCGGTCGAGGACGGGTGCCAGTCGATCGGCCCGACCCCGAGCTCCTCGCAGAGCGCGACGATGTGCCGGTCGCTGGTGAACCAGTGGTGGTAGTAGCGCTCCAGGAGGTGCCCGCCGCCGACGTCGAGCGTCGCGGCCATCCCGCCCAGACCGGGCCAGCGCTCGTGGACGTCGCAGACGTGCCCGGCCTGCTGCAGCCGCAGCGCGGCGGTCAGGCCGGCGACCCCGGCCCCGACGACGGCGACGCGCACGCGCTCAGTCCTCCTCGGCGTCGGGCCGGTTGCGCACGCGCCCGACGAGGTAGAGCGGGCGCTGCTTGACCTCGTCGTAGATCCGTCCCACGTACTCGCCGATCACGCCGATCGCCATCAGCTGGATACCGCCCAGGAGCAGCACGGCGATCACGGTCGTGGTGACGCCGGGGACGAACTGCCCGGCGATGCGGAAGCCGACCGCGACCGGGATCGCGAGGAACGCCAGGAGCGCGCTGACGAACCCGACGATCGTCGCCACCTGCAGCGGCGCGTGCGAGAACGACACGATCGCGTCGAGCCCGAGCCGCACCATCTTGCGCAGCGGGTACTTCGTCTCCCCGGCGTGCCGCGGGGACCGCTCGTAGGGGACCGTCGTCTGCACGTAGCCGACCCAGCTGGTCATCCCGCGCAGGTAGCGGTTGCTCTCGCGCATCGCGCGGAGCCCGTCGAGCGCCCGGCGGTCCAGCAGCCGGAAGTCGCCGGCGTTCTGCTGCACCTCGATGTCCGCCACGCGCGACAGCACGCGGTAGAAGGCGTCGGCGGTGCGGAGCTTGAACCGCGTCTCCCCCGGCCGGCTCGTGCGGACGGCGCTGACGACGTCGGCGCCCGCCCGCCAGTGGGTCAGCAGCACCGGGATGAGCTCGGGCGGATCCTGGAGGTCCGCGTCGATCGTGACCGCGACCGCGCCGCGCGCGTGGTCGAGGCCGGCGGTGATCGCCGCCTGGTGGCCGAAGTTGCGGCTCAGCTCGACGACGACGAGCCGCGGCTCCTGCGCCGCGAGCTCCGCGAGCGCCTGCGCGGTGCCGTCGACGGAGCCGTCGTCGACGACGATCAGCTCGACGTCCTCGTCGGCGAGCGCGGCGAACACGCGCTCCACGAACGGGCGGACGCTCTGCGCCTCGTCGTACATCGGCGCGACGACGCTGATCAGCCCGTCGCGGGTCGGCTCACCGCCGGTCACCGCCGCATCGTAGTGTCCACCGCCGTGAACGCGACCGGTCCGTCCTGCGTGGCCTGCGGCACCCGCGGCCTGCGCGACCACCTGCGCGTCGCCGGCGAGATGGGCGCCGACGGCCTGATCCCGACCACCGACCGGTACGGCACCGCGCTGGCGGACATCGTGCGCTGCCCGGCCTGCGGGCACATGCAGCTGTCGCCGATGCCCCAGGACGCGGTGCTCGAGCAGGCGTACGCCGACGCCGCGTCGGCGGACTACGTCGCGGAGGAGGTCGGGCAGCGCGAGACGGCCCGACGCGCGCTCGAGCGGATCGAGCGGCACGCCGCGCGCACCGAGGAGCTGCTGGACCTCGGCTGCTGGGTCGGGTTCCTGCTCGCCGAGGCGCGCGACCGCGGCTGGCGCACGACCGGCGTCGAGCCGAGCACGTTCGCGTCCGCGTTCGCCCGCGACGAGCTCGGGCTGGACGTGCGGACCGAGGACCTCTTCACCGCCGCGCTGCCGTCGGCCGGCTACGACGCGGTCGTGCTCGGCGACGTGCTCGAGCACCTGCCGCGGCCCGGGGAGGCGCTTCAGCGCATCGCCGCGCTCCTGCGGCCGGGCGGCGTGGCGTGGTTCGCGCTGCCCGACGCGGGCAGCGCGGTGGCCCGCGGGCTCGGCGCGCGCTGGTGGTCGGTGCTGCCCACGCACGTGCAGTACTTCACGCGCACGTCGGTCCGCACGCTGCTGCGCACGCACGGCTGGGAGGTGCTCGAGGTCGCGACGGCCCCGAAGGCGTTCACCGTCCGCTACTACCTCGAGCGGCTGGCGGGCTACTCCCCGGCGCTGTCGCGGACCGCGGTCGGCGCCGCCGCGCGGGTCGGGCTCGCGGAGCGCCTGTGGGCCCCGGACTTCCGCGACCGCATGCAGGTCCTCGCGCGCCCGCTCAGGGGCTGACGGGCGGCTCCAGGCCGAACGGCGCGGCCGCCGCACCGCCGCGCTCGGCCATCCGCGCGCGCAGCACCGCGCGCCGGCGGCGTGCCCCCGGGAGCAGCCGGTAGGCGTCGCGGTACCCGCGCAGCAGGTGGCGCTCGCGCAGGACCGCGTAGCCGAGCGCGAGGACCTCGTAGAGCAGCAGCCGCGGCAGGTCGCGCGCGAGCGACCGGGCGCTGTCGTTCTTGGCGATCATCAGCAGCCGGTTGCGGAACTGCAGCGTCCGGTGCGCCGGGCTGATCTGCGACCGCGTGGTCGGCGAGTAGAACCGCACGTGCCAGGCCAGGGCGGCCGGCTCGTACGTGCAGCCGTACCCGAGCAGCTGGGCGCGCCACGCGAGGTCGACGTCGCTGGCCCACAGCTCCATGTCCTCGTCGAGCACCTCGGCCCCGACCGCGCACGCGTCGAGCACCTCGCGGCGGTAGAGCACGCAGGCGCCGTCACCCCCGAACACCGGGGCGCGGCGTGCGCGACGGGCCATCGGCTCCCCGTGCCCGACGAGCCCGTTCTTGCGCCGGCGGTCGATCGCCATCGCGGCGGTGTCGAGGACCTCCAGCCGCTCCGCCTCGGTCATGCCGGTCGCGCGCACCAGGCGCGGCGCGACCGAGCCGATCCCGGGCCGGTCGAGCTGCGGCCGGGCGGCGGCGAGGAAGCCCGCGTCCAGCACGCAGTCGGCGTTCAGCAGCAGCACGGCCTCCCCGTCGGTGGCCGCGAGGCCCGCGTTGATCGCCGCGGCGTAGCTGCGCCGCTGCGACAGCGCGACGATCCGCGCGCCGTGCCGCTCGGCGACCGTGCGGGTCGTGTCCGTGCACGCGTTGTCGATCACGACGACCTCGGCGTCCGGCTGCGCGGCGGCGGCCGGCAGCGAGTGCTCGAGGCGGTGCGCCTCGTCGACGCTGAGCACGAGGATCGTGGTGCGCGCCCGGCTCACGCGTCGAGCACCTGCCGGTAGACCGCGGCGGTCGCCCGCGCGGTGGCCTCCCACGTGTGCGCGGCGGCGACCACGCGCCCGGCGCCGGCCAGCTCGTCCCGGCGGCCCAGGGCGCGCAGGATCGCGTCGGCGATCGCCTCCACGTCGAGCGGGTCGAACAGCTCGGCGGCGCCCCCCGCGGTCTCCGGGAGCGCGGTCGCGTCCGCGCAGGCGACCGGGACGCCGCGGGCCATCGCCTCCACGAGCACGAGCCCGAAGCCCTCGTAGAGGCTCGGGTGCACGAGCAGGTCGGCGCCGCGCATCAGCGCGTCGAGCGCCCGGTCGTCGAGGTAGCCGGTCGTCTCGGCGCCGTGACGGCCCGGCTCGTGGTCGCGGGTGGCGGTGTCGGTCCCGGCGAGGATCAGCCGGTGCTCGAGCGCCCCGCGGGCCACGAGCGCCCCGTGCGCCGCCTCCAGCCGGGCGAGGTTCTTCTTCGCCCGCAGGTCCCCGACCGCGAGCAGGTAGGGGCGCCCGTCGTCCCGCAGGCCCGCCGCGGCGAGGCCCGCGGGCCCGTCGGTCAGCGGCAGCGACGGCGCGTTGTGGACGACGTGGAGCTTCTCGGCGGGGACGCCGTAGCGGTCGGCCACGTCCGCGGCGGTCCAGGCGCTCACGCAGATGACGGCGTCGGCGGAGCGCACCGCGCGTCGCGTGATCGTCCGGTACTTCAGGCCCGTCGTGCGCGCGAAGTCGTCGGGGTGCGCCTCGAACGCGAGGTCGTGCACCGTGACCACGCCACGACAGGAGCGGCGCAGCGGCAGGAAGCAGTTCGGGGCGTGCACGAGGTCCGCGCCCGCACGGCGCGCGATCCGCGGCAGCTGGACCTGCTCGAACAGCACCTCCAGCGGGCCGCCGCCCTCCCGGACGAGCTCGAGCCGCAGGTCGTCGCCGAGCGCGCCGGGCAGGTGCTGGACCAGGCCGAGGACCGAGCGTCCCCAGCCGCGCAGGGGCTGGGCGAACGCGTCCCGGGCGTCGAGTACGACGGTGCGCATGCCCGGGGAAGGGTACGGCGGATGCCCGCGCGGGGACCCGCGGGGCACGCTCGGCGTTGCCTGCGTCCGTGACAACCCGTACGATCCCGCGCGGCAGGGGAAACCCGGGCAGGGAGGAACCCGAGGTGACGACAGTCATCGACGACGCGACGATCGAGGTCCAGGACACGAGGAAGCACGCCCACGCGGACACCCCCGCGCGGTCGAACATCTTCGAGATCCCGGTCGACCTCGCCGAGCCCGCCGACCTGCTGCGCCGGATCACCGGCTGGGTCGGGGACGGGCAGGGCCCTCGTCGCGTCATGTACGTCAACGCGCACGTCCTGAACCAGTCGCACGCGATCCCGGCCCTGCGCCGGGCGCTCGAGTCGAGCGACCTCGTGTACTGCGACGGGTACGGCGTCCGCCTCGCCGCGAAGGCGATGGACACCGAGATCCCGCACCGCATGACCGGCGCGGACTGGGTCTGGGGCCTCGCGTCGCTGTGCGAGTCCGCCGGCCAGTCGATCTACCTCCTGGGCAGCGAGCCGGGCGTCGCCGCCGAGGCGACCCGTCGCCTGCGCCGCTGGTACCCGGGGCTGAACGTCGTCGGCACGCACCACGGGTACTTCGAGCCCGGCTCCGCGCACGACGAGCGCGTCGTCGAGGACATCAACGCCAAGCGTCCCGACATCGTGCTCGTCGGCATGGGCTCCCCCAAGCAGGAGCTGTGGGTCGAGCGCAACGCGCACCTGCTCGACACCGACGTGGTGTGGACGGTCGGCGCGCTGTTCGACTACGTGTCCGGGCGCGTGCCGCGCGCCCCGGCGTGGTTGGCGGACAATGGGCTGGAATGGATCTTCCGACTGGCGATCGAGCCGCAGCGGATGTGGCGCCGCTACCTGCTGGGCAACCCGCAGTTCGTGGGCCGCGTGATGGCGCAGGCCCGCAGCCGCCACGACCACCGTTGAGCCGCCGCCGCTGGGCGTCGCCCGCGGCCGCGCTGCTCGCCGGTCTCGGGGCGCTCAACCTCGCCGACGCCGCGGGCGTCGTCGGGCGCGGCGCGGTGCCCGACCTCGCCCGCGCCGGGTTCGCGGCGGTCGTCCTGTTCGGGATCTGCGGCTTCGGGATCACGCGCCTGTTCCTGCCCGCGGGCCTGCGGTCACGCGAGTGGCTGTGGGTGCTGCCGGTCGGGGCGTGCGTGTGCGCGCTGGTCATGACCGTCCTGGGGTTCGCGTACGTGCCGTTCGAGCTGAACCTCGCGCTGACGCTCGCGGGCGGCGCGGTGCTCGCGGTCGTCGCGGTCCGGCGCGTGCCCGGGGGCGTGCTCGGCTCCGGCGGGGTGCCCGCGCTGCGGCGGGCGGGCTGGCCGTTCTACGTCGCGCTGCTGCTGGCGTGCGTCGCGCTGATCCCGCTGTTCCGGGCGGGCTTCGCGACCGTCGGCGGCGAGGGGCAGGACGCGCACCTGGCGGTCGGCAGCGCGATCTTCCTGCAGCACCACTATCCGACCGCGGAGGCGATCGAGGAGCCGGTCGACCGGATGCCGCTGGTGTGGCGCTCCAAGCAGCCGATCTACTACGCCCTGGGCGCGACCGCGACGCTCGCGGGCCTCGAGGTCTTCCAGACGATCTCGACGCTCGCCGCCGTCCTGCTCGCGCTCAGCGCGCTGGGCTTCTACCTGTTCACCCGTGAGGTGCTGCAGGCACCGCGCTGGGTCGGGCTCGTGGCGATGGGGCTCGTCGGGCTCGACCGCATGGTCCTCCACACGATCATGCACCCGTACTTCAACCAGACGTGGGGCTTCTTCGCGATGCCGTTCGCGTTCGTCCTCGCCTGGTGGGTCGTGAAGGAGCGCACGCGCGGCGGCGTCGGGCTGCTCGTCGCCTTCACCGCCGTGCTCGCGTTCGCGTACCCGCTCGCGCTGCCGATCCCGATGATCCCGATCCTCATCCTGCTGTGGCCCGAGCGCCGCCGGGTGCGCCCGTGGCTGCGCGGGCTGTGGCGCGGGCCGCGGTCGCTGCTGTGGATGGTGCCGGTCGGGTTCGTGGCGCTCGTGCCGATCCGCGGCGTCGTCGAGAAGGGCGCCTCCGCCTACAACGTCGTCTTCAACCCCACGCGCACGCTGCGCAACTGGGGCGGCGACCTGACCGGCTACTTCCCCGAGCCGTGGTTCCTGGGCATGGACGAGTGGTGGTTCTTCGTCGCGATGATCCCGGTCCTCGGCTCCGGGATCTGGTTCGCGGTGCGCGAGCTGCCCCGCGGCCTGCGCAACGGGCTGCTCGGCGTCATCGCGTTCGCGATCGTGTTCGGGATCTGGTTCCGCATCCGCGAGTTCGGGTTCTACTTCCACTTCAAGACGCTCGCGTTCATCGCGCCGATCGCGCTCGTGCTCGCGATCGCCGGGCTGGCCCGGGCGCGGGCCGCGTGGGTCGGGCCGACCGCCGCCGTCGTGCTGCTGCTCAGCGCGTTCGGGTCGGCCAATGACGAGCTCGCGCGCACGTTCGACCAGCTGCCCAAGCACGTCCTGGCGCTGCGGTCGATCGACGACGCGCTGCCGCCCGGACGGTCGATCCGGCTGGACGTCGACCCGCAGGAGCAGAACTGGGTCGCGTTCATGTTGCACGGGCAGCCGCTGTGCTCGCAGCGACCGCTGCTGAACACGTCCTATCCGCACGTGCCGATCTCGCGGCGGGCGGACTTCATCCTCACGAAGAACGACGCGCCCCGCCCCGCGGACGCGCTCGGCGCGCCGGTGCGCCGGCTCGACGCGTTCACGCTGTGGCGGGCGCGACCCGGCCTGCCCGGCCCGTCGCGCTGCTCGCAGAAGATGGTCCAGACCATCGAGCGCGTGACGACGTAGGGTCTGCCGGATGTACGCCGCGGCCGGGCACGTGACCGTCGACATCCTGCCGGGCGGCGCCCGGCGGGCGGGCGGGACCGTGCTCTACGGTGCCCTGGCCGCGACGTTGCGCGGGGAGGCCGCGCACGTGCTGACCGCCGGCGCCGACGACCTCGCGGCGCTGCTGCCGCGCGTCGACGGCGTCACGTTCGAGCGCGACGAGGCCGACGCGACGTCGACCTTCCGCAACCGCGGCACCGACCGCGAGCGGGTGCAGGAGCTGCTCGGCTGGGGCGGCATGGTCGCGCCCCGGTCGACGCCGGTGACGACGCGCGTCCTGCACCTCGGCCCGGTGGCACGCGAGCTCGCGCCCGACTGGCTCGACGAGGCCGAGCAGGACGTCGTCGTGGTCCTCACGCCGCAGGGGCTCGTGCGCGGGTGGCCCGACGCCCCCACCGGCACCGGGCCCGTGCACCACGAGCCGATCGACCCGTCGTGGGCGCGCGCCCTGCGCCGGCGCGTGATCGTCGTCGTCAACGCGGGCGAGCTCGAGTGGATGCGCGACCTCGGCGACCGCGCCGTCGCGGTGGGCGGCGCGCTGGTGGTGACCGACGGGCCACGGGACGCCACCGTGCGCACCCGCGCGGGCACCGTGTCCGTGCCGGCCTCCCCCGTGGAGCTGGCCGACGACACCGGTGCCGGCGACGTGTTCGCGACCGTCATCGGTCTCGAGCTCGCGGCGGGCGCGCGCCTGCCGGCCGCCGTCGCGGCGGCGCACGCCGCGGTCGGCGACCTGCTCGGCCGCATCCACGAGCTCCTCCCGGTGGACGCCCCGACCCCGTAGCGTGCCGGGACATGCAGCAGCGCGTGTCCCTGATCACCCTCGGCGTGCCGTCGCTCCCCGACGCGGTCGGGTTCTACGAGCGGCTCGGCTGGACCGTCGCCAACGACTGGCGCGCCCAGGACGTCGCGTTCGTGCAGTGCGGCGGCATGGCGGTCGCGCTGTGGTCGCGCGCCGCGCTCGCCGCAGACTCGTGCGTGACGGACGGCGGCGGCTGGGGCGGCGTCACGCTCGCGTACAACGTGCGGTCACCGCAGGAGGTCGACGCCGTGCTCGAGGAGGCGCGGACCGTCGGGGCGACCGTGCGCCGCGCCGGGGCGCCGACGCCGTGGGGCGGCTACTCCGGCGTCTTCCTCGACGTCGCCGGCCACCCGTGGGAGGTCGCGCACAACCCGTTCTGGACGCTCGACGAGGACGGCGCGGTCACGATCTGAGCGGCGGTCGGTCGCCCGGCCGCCGTGACCGGGGCGGTGCGGGGTCCCTGTCGGGCGGGCGCGCGGGACCGTCAGGCGTCGGCGAGCGCGGCGGCCGCGTCGGGCAGGAGGGCCTCGATCGCGTCGGACCGCTCGCAGGCGTGGAGCGCCAGCGCGAGCGACCCGACCACGGGCGGCGTCTGGACCCGGCGGATCTCGGCGCCCGGGAGCCGCTGGGCGACGACCTCGGCGAACCGGGCGGTGAGCGCGCCACCGGCCTTCCAGGTCGAGCCGGTCAGCCCGATCGGCAGGACGGCGTCGGCCCCGAGCTCCAGCGCGTCGGCGATCGCGACGACGTGGTCGGCGAGCGCCTCCCCGCCACGGGCGAGCAGCGCGGTCGCCGCGGCGTCGCCCTGCGCGGCCGCCCGCGAGACGATCGGGGCGAGCGCGGCGACGCGGGTCTTGCCGGCCCCGTCGGCGTAGAGCCCGATCACCGCGTCCGCGGCGGACGCGGCGCCCGTCTCCTCGCACAGCAGCGTTCCGAGGAGCGTCGGGGCGTCCCGCCCGTCGTAGGCGCGGATCGCGGCGCCGACCGCCTCGCGGCCGAGCCAGTGCCCGGAGCCCTCGTCCCCGAAGACGTGCCCCCAGCCACCGGCGCGACGGGCGCGGTGCTCGCCGTCGACCCCCAGGGCGTTGGAGCCGGTCCCGGAGATCACCGCGATGGCGGGCTCGCCGGCCGCGACGGCCGCCCAGGCGGCGACGACGTCGTTGACGAAGACGGCCGACGGCAGCGCCCGGACGACCGCCTCCCCGAGCGTGGCGGCGTCGGTGCCCGCACCCGCGACGAGCACCGCGCGGACGTCCTCCCGGTCCCCGGTGGCCTCCCCGACCGCCTCCGTGATCGCGGCGACGGCGTCGTCGAGGCCGATCGCGTCGGGGTTCGCCGGTCCGGACCGGCCGGTCGTGACCGCGCCGGTGGCGAGGTCGAGCGCGGCGGCGAGCGTCTTGGTGCCCCCGGCGTCGACCCCGACGACCAGCCCGTCCTGCGGGCCCGACGTGGCACGGCGGGTGATCGCGGCGGGCAGGTCGATCACGACGGTCACCCGCCGGACCCTACCCACCGCACCCGGCGCGCTAGCGCGCGCGGCGTTCCCGGCCCCCGGCGCCCGCCCACCCCGGGCTTGCCCCCGGCCCCCCGGCCCCCCGGCGGGGTGAACGGACATTTCCAGCCCCGGGAGGGGCGGGAGATGGACAGCTCGGCGGCCTCGAGGGCGATCACGGGCAACGACGGCCCGAGGCTGTCCATCTTCCGCCCCCCTGAGGGCTGGAAATGTCCGTTCACGCCCTCCGGGACCGGCCTTGGCCGGGCCCGCCCCGTGGTGGCCGGGGACCTCAGCCCAGGGGATCGCGGGTGAACGTCGCCACGGTGCCGTCCGGGCGGCCGACGAGCGCCTCGTCGGCGACCCCGAGGAACAGGCCGTGGTCCATGACGCCCGGCGTGGTGAGCAGCTGCGTGTGCAGCAGCGGCAGCGAGGCGTCCCCGGGGATCTCCGCGTCCAGCAGCAGGTGTCCCTCCTCCGTGACGAACGGGTTGCCGTCGTCCTCGAGGCGCAGCTGCGGGTCGCCGACGAGCAGCGCCAGGCGCCGCTGCGTCGCCTGCGCGCCGAAGCGGGCGATCTCGACCGGCAGCCGGCGGGTCTCCCCCAGCCGCGAGACGAGCTTCGGCTGCTCGGCGACCACGACGAACCGCCGGGCGGCACTCAGCACGAGCCGCTCGCGCAGCAGCGCGCCGCCACCGCCCTTCAGCAGGTCCAGGCCGGTGGTCAGCTCGTCGGTGCCGTCGATCGCCAGCGCGAGGTCGCTGCCCGCCATCAGCGGCAGCGCGACGATGCCCGCGGCCTCGGCGGCCCGCTCCGTCGCCGCCGACGCGCAGACCGCCGTGAGCGTGCCGGTCGCGTCCCCGAGACGGGTCGCGATCGCGTCCACAGCGGCCCAGACGGCCCGCCCGGACCCCAGTCCCAGGGCCATGCCGGGCTCGACGAGCTGCGCGACCTCCTGCGCCGCGGCGCGGCGGGCGGTCGTGTCGGGGTCGGAGTTGGGACACTCATGGTCCATGGGGGAGCTCCTGCGCTACCGCTATCTGTTCGAGCAGCTCGTCCGTCGCGAGCTGCGTCAGAAGTATCAGGGCAGCGTGCTCGGCATCGCCTGGTACTTCGTGAACCCGCTCGTGCTGATGGGCGCCTACTACCTGATGTTCGGGGTCGTGTTCACGCTGGCCGAGCACGACGACTACCCGCTGTTCCTCATGGTCGGCCTCGTCGTGTGGATGTTCTTCAGCCAGGCCCTGCTCTCCAGCGCGCCCGCCCTGCTGGACCAGGGCGCGCTGATCCGCAAGGCGCCGTTCCCGCGCGAGACGATCCCCGGGGCCGTCGTCACCGTGCAGATGGTGACGTTCACGATCGTCCTGGCGCTCGTCGGGGTCGTGACGATCGCCGTCCGCGGCACGCTGGACCCCGCGATCCTGCTGCTGCCCGTGATCCTCGTCGCGCTGTACGCGTTCGTCCTCGGCCTCGCGCTCGCGGTCAGCGTCCTGCACACGTACTTCCGGGACGTCGCGCCGATCCTCAGCGCGGTCCTGCTGCCGTGGTTCTTCCTCTCCCCGATCTTCTTCGAGCCCGAGGACATCACCGACCAGGCGGCCGCGAAGTTCGCGATGGCGTGGGTGAACCCGGTCGCGCCGTTCATCGAGGCGGTCCGCGACGTGCTCTACGACGGGACCGTCCCGAGCGCCGCGGTGCTCCTGTACGTGCTCGTCGCGGCGACGCTCGCGCTGCTGATCGGCCGGGCGATCTTCCGCGGCATGCAGCGCGAGCTGGCGGTGATCGTGTGAGCGCCGCGACCGTCGCCCGGGGCGAGATCCTCCTCGAGGACGCGTCGCGCGCCTTCAGCGTGCGCGCCGATCGCGGCGGCACGCTGAAGGAGCTCGTGCTGCGCCGCCGGGCTGCGACGCCGCACGGGCCGGGCGCGATCCAGGCGCTCGACGGCGTCACCCTGCGGATCGCGCCCGGCGAGACGGTCGGGATCGTCGGCCGCAACGGGGCCGGCAAGTCCTCGACGCTGAAGGTCCTCGCCGGGATCGTGCCGCTCGACCGCGGGCGGGTCGCGCTCGGCGGCCAGGTCGTGACCCTGCTGGAGCTCGCCGCCGGCTTCGGGCGCGACTTCAGCGGCCGCGAGAACATCCTGCTCGGCGGCGCGCTGCACGGCCTCACGAAGGAGCAGATCGAGGCGCGGATGGACGACATCATCGCCTTCAGCGAGCTCGGCGACTTCATCGACGTGCCGGTGAAGACCTACTCCTCCGGCATGTACGTGCGGCTCGGGTTCGCGATCGCCGCGCACCTGGACGCCGACATCCTGCTCATCGACGAGGTCCTCGCGGTCGGCGACGAGGCGTTCCAGCGCAAGTGCGAGGAGCGGATCGCCGCCCAGGTCGCGGCGGGCGCGACGCTCGTCCTCGTCTCCCACGACGCCGCGCTCGTCGAGCGCACGTGCGCGCGGGTCGTGGTGCTCGACGGGGGCAAGGTCGCGTTCGACGGCCCGTGCCTGGAGGGCATGCCGTTCTACCATCGGATGATGGGGACCTCCTGATGCGGCCCGAGGACGCCCTGGACGCCGCGCGCACCGCGGCCGCCGCCGCCCGGGAGCGCGGCGCCTACGCGGACGCGCTGGAGGGCTTCGCGATCGAGCCGACGGACCGCGTGTCGACCGAGACGCTGATGGAGTGGGCGGTGATCGAGCCCGACGAGACGCTGATGCGCTCGACCCGTCGCCTGGGCGCCCCGATCACGTGGCTGAAGCGGCTGCTGCTGCGCGGCCTGCAGCAGCACTTCAACGAGCTGACCTCGCAGGAGAGCCGCTTCCACCTGCACCTGCTCGTCCACCTCGCCGAGCTCGAGGACCGGGTGCGCACGCTCGAGGAGGAGAACGCGCGGCTGCGGGGCGCGTCCTCGTGATCGTCCACCAGGTCCTGAGCGGCGCCGGACCGCACGACGCGGTCACGACGCAGGCGCGCGAGTTCCGCACGCTGTTCCGCTCGTGGGGGTGGTCCGGGGACATCTTCGCCGGGCACATCGACCCGCGGATCGCCTCCGAGGTGCGGCCGCTGCGCGCGCTCGGCACGCCGACGCCGGACGCCCTGCTGCTCGTGCACTACTCCGCGTACGCCCCGCGGCTGCGCCGCGTGCTGGACCTGCCCAACCGCACGCTCCTGCTCTCCCACAACGTCACCCCGGCCCGCTGGTTCTGGGACTACGAGCCGACCGTGGCGATCCACTGCCAGCTCGGCCGCGCGCAGCTGCCGGAGTACGCGGCCCGCGCCGACGTCGTCGCGGGCGTGTCGCCGTACAACGCCGCCGAGCTCGGCAGCGACGTCGTCGTGCCGATCCTGTTCGACCCCGGGACGCTCGGCACCCCGGCGCCGGACGCGGGGCGCCGACCGCACGAGCTGCTGTTCGTCGGGCGGCTCGCCCCGCACAAGCGGCAGGACGAGCTGATCCGCCTGGTCGCGCTGCTGCGCCGCCACCGGCTGCCGGACGCGACGCTGCGCCTCGTCGGGGAGCCGCTGAACCCGAACTACCGTGCCGCGCTCGCCGGTCTCGCGGACCAGCTCGCGCCCGGCGCGGTGACGATCGAGTCGTCGCTCACGGCGGACGAGCTCGCCACGCGGTACGCGTCCGCCGGGGCGTTCGTCTGCCTCTCCGAGCACGAGGGCTTCTGCATCCCGCTGCTCGAGGCGTTCCACTTCGGCGCCCCGGTGGTCGCCCGGCCGGTCGGCGGCATCCCGTCCGTGGCCGGCGACGCGGCGCTGCTCGTCGAGGACCGCGACCTGGCCGTCGTCGCCGAGCTCGTCGCCCTGGCCCTCGAGAACCGCGAGCTGTCCGACGAGCTCGTCCGCCGCGGCGCCGCGCGCGTCGGCGCCTTCGACCACGAGCACACCGCGGTCGCGCTCCGCGCGGCGATCGAGCGGACCGCCGCCGCCCGCTGAGCCGCCCCGCCCCGCCGCGCCCCGCCCCGCCGCGGTGAACGGACATTTCCAGCCCTCATGGGGACAGGAGATGGACAGCCTGCGACGCCTCCGGGCGATCGCCCCGTCGCGCTGTCCATCTTCCGCCCCTCCGGGGGCTGGAAATGTCCGTTCACCGCCCCCGCAGGGTGGCGGGTGGGGCCGGGGGGCGCTCAGGGGGTCGGCGCCTGCAGCGCGGCGGCGAACGCCCGGTAGGCGGGCTTGGGCTCCAGCTCGCGGTCCAGCAGCGTCGCGTCGCCGAAGCCCGGCTGCGTCTCCGGGATCCACGAGAACCGGTCGGTGAAGCCCCACACCGTGATGCCCTTGCAGCGGTCGACGCGCCGGCAGGCGCGCACGACCTGCGCGTAGATGTCCGCCTGGCGGGCCCGGGCGGTGTCGTCGGCGGGCAGCTGAAGCGCCACGTCCAGCTCGGTCACGCGCACGTCGAGGCCGAGGTCGGAGAAGCGACGCAGGTTCTCCTCGAAGCCCTTCGGAACGCCGTCGAGGTTGAAGTGCGCCTGGAACCCGACGCCGTCCAGGGGCGCGCCCGCCGCCTTGAGCGCCTTCGCGAACGCGTAGAAGCGGTCGCTCTTGGCGCTGATGCCGTCCGCGGCGATCTCGTTCCAGTAGAGCTTCGCGTCCGGGTCCGCCTCGCGCGCCCAGCGCAGCACCCGGGCGGGGAAGTCGGGGCCGAGCGTGTCGGACCAGAGGGACCTGCGGTAGCCGGAGCCGTCGTCGGCGGTCAGCTCGTTGAGGACGTCCCACTCGAACACGCGTCCCCGGTACCGGCCGACGGTCCGGCGCACGTGCTCGCGGACGATGCCGTCGAGCTGCTCGCGGGAGAAGCCGCCGTCCGTCAGCCACCGCGGGATCTGGTTGTGCCAGATCAGCGTGTGCCCGCGGACCGCCATGTCGTGCCGCCGCGCGAAGTCGACCGCGGCGTCGGCGTCGGTCCAGTTCAGCGTCCCGCGCTCCGGCTCGATCGCGTCCCACTTCATCGCGTTCTCGGGCGTCAGCGTCGAGAACTCGCGCGCGAGCTCCTCGCGGTAGCCGGCGTAGTTCTTCAGCGCCGGGCCGGGGACCGCGGTGCCGACGTCGCGCCCATCGCGTGCGGCGAGCTCGCGCAGCGGCACCGGCCCGTTGGGCTCCCCGCCGACGTTCGACTCGCGCACCAGCGCGGCGACCAGCAGCGCCCCGAGCAGGATCCCGCCGAGCAGCAGGACCGTGAGGACGCGCCGGCGGGTCAGAACGCGCCGCGGCGGCTCAGGACCGCGGGGATCGTCTTGACGAGGATCGTGAGGTCCAGCGACGGGGACCAGCGCTCGAGGTAGAGGAAGTCGAGGCGGACCAGGTCGTCGAAGTCCAGGTCGGAGCGGCCGGACACCTGCCACAGGCCGGTGATGCCGGGCAGCACGAGGTAGCGCTTGCGGTGCCAGTCCTCGAGGCGGTCGAAGTCCCGCTGGGGCAGCGGCCGCGGGCCGACGAGCGACATGTCGCCCTTCAGGACGTTGGCGAGCTGCGGCAGCTCGTCGAGGCTGAAGCGGCGTAGGACCTTGCCGACGGGCGTGATCCGCGGGTCGTCCTTGATCTTGAAGATCGCGCCGCTGGCCTCGTTGGCGTCCTCGAGCTCGGCCTGGACCTGGTCGGCGTCCCGGTACATCGTGCGGAACTTGAAGCACGCGAACGGCACGCCGCCGATCCCGGGTCGGATCGAGCGGTAGATGATCGGCCCGCGCGAGGTGAGCCGCACCGCGAGCGCGGCGACGAGCAGCACGGGCGAGAGCAGCAGCAGCATGACGCTGGCGACGAGCAGGTCGAACGAGCGCTTCAGCGCGAAGTCGACGCCCTCGAAGACCGGGGGCTTCAGCTCGAACAGCGGCACGGACTGGCCGGGCAGGAACTCGGCGCGGTGGATGAGGATCTCCATGGTCGACGGCGCGACGCGCACGCGGACGCCGCGCTGGTGGCAGCGGTCGACGAGGTCGACGGCCTGCGGCTGCGGGAAGTCGGGGTCGGCGATGATGACCTCGTCGATCCCGCCGCGGGCGAGGATGTCGGAGAGGTCCTCCAGCGAGCCGAGCGAGCGCAGCCCGTTGTCCGGCCGCGGGGTCAGGGAGATGAAGCCGACGAGGTGGATGCCGCCGGCGTCCCCCGCCTTCAGCGCGTGCGCGACCTGCTCGATGTGCTGGCCGGAGCCGACGAGCACCGCGCGGCGCTCGTAGCCGGCGGCCGACAGCAGGTAGCCGGTGATCCGCTCGTAGGCGAAGCGCAGCGTGCTGACGTACGCGACGGCGAACGCCAGCGAGCCGTAGAAGAGGTAGTAGGAGGAGAACGTCTCGCCGCTGACGACCGCGTAGATCAGCGAGACGACCATCACCTGGAACAGCGAGGCGACGATCCGGGTCAGGCCGGGGCGCACGCTGCGGTGCCCGTACATGTCCGAGCGGGCGAACAGCAGCGCGGTGACGAGGTAGGCGAACGACGCGTACTGCTTGGTCTGGTCGATGACCGTCGAGAACTCGAACGCGTCGCGCGCGAAGTACTTGATCATCAGCGCCGTGAAGATCGCGGCAAAGACCCCGAGGAGGTCGAGCAGCAGCAGCGACAGGACGCGACCGAGGCGGCGGGCGGTGTCGAGCCGCAGCAGGAACCGCAGGACCGGCGGGCGCTTGGCGCGGACGTCGCGCTCGGGCAGGGGAGGACCCGCGACCCCGTCGGTCGCGCTGCGCGGATCGGTTCCGCGCGCGGCATCGGGCGCCGGCTGCGTGCGCATCTCCCTACCGATAACGCCGCACCCTCGCAGAAGTAACGCGGTTGTGGATGCCCGGGATCATCCACCGGGGACCGGCGGACACGCCCGGATCAGCGGGCGTGACCGACGAGCGCGTCGCGGCCGGCCTGGTCCAGCGTGCGCTGCAGGCCCTCGCGCAGCGCCACCTTGGGCTCCCAGCCCAGCAGCTCCTTGGCGCGCGTGATGTCGGGGCGACGCTGCTTGGGGTCGTCGGTCGGCAGCGCCTCGAAGACGATGTCCGACGCCGAGCCGGTGACGTCCACGACGGCGTGGGCGAGCTCGAGCAGCGTGAACTCGTCGGGGTTGCCGATGTTGACCGGGAAGTGCTCGCCGCTCTCGGCCAGGCGGATCATCCCGTCGATCAGGTCGCTGACGAAGCAGAACGACCGCGTCTGGCTGCCGTCGCCGAACACGGTGATCGGGAGGTCCTGGAGCGCCTGGCGCATGAAGGTCGGGATCGCGCGGCCGTCGTGGGCGCGCATGCGGGCGCCGTAGGTGTTGAAGATCCGCATGATCGCCGTGTCCACGCCCTGCTGCTTGTGGTAGGCCATCGTGAGCGCCTCGGCGTACCGCTTGGCCTCGTCGTAGACGCCGCGCGGGCCGATCGGGTTGACGTGGCCCCAGTAGGACTCCTGCTGCGGGTGCACCTGCGGGTCGCCGTAGACCTCGGAGGTCGAGGCGATGAGGAAGCGGGCGCGGTGCTTCTTCGCCAGGCCCAGGGTGTGGTGCGTGCCGTGGGAGCCGACCTTGAGCGTGTGCAGCGGCAGCCGCAGGTAGTCGATCGGGGAGGCCGGGGAGGCGAGGTGGTACACGAAGTCGACCGGCTCGTCGACGAAGTAGGGCTCGATGATGTCGAGCTGCCGGAACTCGAACTCGGGCACCCGGATGTGCTCGATGTTGTGGAGCGAGCCGGTCTCGAGGTTGTCGACGCAGATCACCCGGTGCCCGCGACGGAGCAGCTCGTCGCACAGATGGGACCCCAGGAACCCGGCACCGCCGGTCACCAGACACGTAGCCATAGGGCGCGAAGGCTACTTCGCGCGGCGCCGCGCGGCCTTCAGCGCGGCCTTGGGCACGATCTCGACGACCGTGTAGGTGCGGCGATCCAGGCGCTCGTAGTAGCCCTGCGTCTCGAGGCGCTTCAGCACGACCGGGCACTTCTTGCACCGCGGGCCGTCCTTGCAGCACTTCTTCTTCGCGGTGATCTTCTTGCCGGGGGCGAGCGTCTTGGACATGAGGTTCAGGGCAAAGACCGACACGGGAGGTCGGGATTGCTTCGGGTAGCCTAACACGCCGTCGCCGGGCGCGTCCTCGTCCCCTCGGCCGCATACGATGTGGGCATGCCCGCCGCCCCCTTCGTCGCCAAGCTCAACGAGCAGGTCGCCTACGAGTTCGCCGCCTCGCAGCAGTACGTCGCGATCGCCGTGTACTACGACGGCGAGACGCTGCCCCGCCTCGCGTCGTTCTTCTACGCGCAGGCGCTCGAGGAGCGCAACCACGCGATGATGATGGTCCAGTACCTGCTCGACGCGGACGCCGAGGTCAGCATCCCCGCGGTCGCCGGTCCCCGCAACGGCTTCGGCGACATCGTCGAGCCGGTGCAGCTCGCGCTCGAGCAGGAGAAGCGCGTGACCGACCAGATCAACGGCCTGGCCGCCGCCGCGCGCGAGCACGGCGACTACGCCAGCGAGCAGTTCATGCAGTGGTTCATCAAGGAGCAGGTCGAGGAGGTCGCGTCGATGAACGACCTCCTCGCGATCGTCAAGCGCTGCATCGACGACCCGCTGCGCGCCGAGGAGTGGCTCGCCCGCGAGGCCGCGGGCGAGGAGGGCGGCGACGCCACCGCGCCCGCCGCGGCGGGCGGCGCGCTCTAGGAGCCACCTCGCGCCACGGTCCCCGCTGGCGCTCGCGGCGCGCGGCCGCTACGGTCCGCGCGCCGTGTCCGACGCCCGCCCCTGGCCCTCCCCGCTCGCCGGCTCGCTGACCGGCGCGATCGTGCGGCTCGAGCCGCTCGCAGAGCACCACGTCGACGCCCTCTTCACCGCCTCGCGCGACCCGGCGATCTGGCGCTGGATGCGGGCCTACCCGGCGTCACGGGCGAGCTTCGACGCCTGGATCGACGACGCCCTGCGCGCCCGCGAGGAGGGCAGCGAGTTCCCGTTCGCGACCGTGCGCGTCCGCGACGGCGTGCCGGTCGGCTCGACGCGGTTCATGGCGCTGCGGCCCGAGCACCGGGGCCTGGAGATCGGCTGGACGTGGCTCGGTCCCGCCGCGTGGCGCACGGGCGCGAACGTCGAGGCGAAGCTGCTCATGCTCACCCACGCGTTCGACGCCCTCGGGTGCATGCGCGTGGAGCTCAAGACGCACGCCGAGAACCAGCGGTCCCGGGACGCGATGACCGCGATGGGCGCGTGGTTCGAGGGCATCCACCGCAAGAAGCAGCTCGTGCCCGGCATCGGGGTGCGCGACACCGCCTGGTTCAGCATCGTCGACGAGGAGTGGCCCGCGGTCCGCCGGCGGCTGCGGGCGCGGCTGGCCGCGCATGGCTGACGCGCTCGCGGTCCTCGCGCTCGCCGGCGCGCTCGGGCTCGCCGGGCTCCCACCGGCCCGCGTGCTGCTCGCCGGTCTGCCCGGTGGCGGAGCGGGCGTCGCGCGGCCGCTCGCGCTGCTGCTGGCGGGCTTCGCGGTCTGGCTCCTCGTGAGCCTCGGGATCGGTGCGGTGACCGCGCCCTGGGTCTGGCTCGGGATCCTCGCCGTCGCCGCGCTGGGCCTGGGCGTGCACCGCGCGACGCCACGACGGGAGCCGGACCCCACGGCGCGCGCGCTCGTGATCGGGGCGGAGGTCGCGTTCGTGGCGTTCTTCGTGCTCGGCTGCCTGCTGGCCGCCTTCGCGCCGGACGTGCTCGGGACCGAGAAGCCCTCGGACATGATGCTGCTGCACGCGACGATGGGGACCGACCGGCTGCCGCCGACCGACCTCTGGCTCGCCGGGCAGGAGGTCAACTACTACTACTTCGGCTCGTACCTGATCGGGTTCGTCGGCACGGCGCTGGGGATCGAGCCCGACCGCGTCTACAACCTCGGGATCGGCCTGACGTTCGGGCTCAGCGCGAGCGCCGTCTTCGGCGTCGCGGGCGGCCTCGCCGCACGGGTGCGGCCGCGCCGCGCGGTCCTCGCGGGCACGGTCGCCACCGGCTTCACCGTGCTCGCGTCGAACCTCGAGGGGCTGCGGATCGTGCTCGACCACGACGGGCCGCTGCGCGCGCTGTCGTGGTTCGACGCCTCGCGCGTGACACCCGGCGGGATCGACGACTTCCCCTTCTTCGCCACGATGCTCGGCGACCTGCACGCCCACCTGCTCGCGATCCCGTTCGTGCTGCTCGGGGCCGCCCTCGCGGCGCACGCGTGGCTCCGTGGACCGTGGGCGGGCCCGCCCGCGGTGGCCGCGGCCCGCGCGGCGCTCACGGGACTGACCGTGGGCGCGCTCTACGCGATGCACTCGTGGAACGTGCCCGGGGCGGTGGGCCTGCTCATCGCCGCGGGCGCGGGCTGGTGGTGGCGCCGGCCACCGCAGGCACGGGATGCGCGCTCCGCGATGCTCGTGGTGGCGTGGATGGCCGCGGTCGCGGTCGCCGCGGTCGTGCTGCTCGCGCCGTTCCTGCTGGCGTTCGAGCCGGGCACCGACGGCACCGGGGCGGTCGACGACCGCCAGGACCTCTGGCACCTGCTCGGTCGCCTGGGGCTCACGCAGGGCGTGCTGCTCGCCGTCGCGCTGCTGGCGCTCGCGACGCGCGCGTGGCGCGCCGCGGCGGTCGCGGTCGGTGTGGCGCTGCTGCTCGGCCTGCTGGGGGCGTCCGTGGCCGGACCGGTGCTGCTGCTGGGGCTCGCCGGGGTCGCCCTGGCGGTGGCGGCGCGCGGGCGTGACGCGCCGACCGGGTTCGCGTTCGTGCTCGTCGGCGCGGCGCTCGTGTCGCTGCTGCTGCCCGAGGTGGTCTACGTCCGCGACGCGTTCGACGGCGGCCCGTTCGAGCGGCAGAACACGATCTTCAAGTTCACGTTCTCGGCCTGGGTGCTGCTCGGTGCGGGGTCGGGGGCGCTCCTGGCGGCGGTCTGGTCGGACGCGGGCCGGACGGCGCGGACCGCGCTGGCGGGCGCGGTGCTCGTCGCGGCGGTCGCGTCCGCCGTCTTCGTCGTCGCCGGCCCGTACGCGCGGACCGGCGGGTTCGCGGAGCCCGCGCAGCTCGGCGGCATGCGCTGGCTGGAGCGCAGCGCACCCGGCGACGTCGCGGCGATCCGCTGGCTGCGCGACCGCACCGCGCGCGACGCGGTCGTGCTCGAGGCCGCGGGCCCCGACTACACGACCGCCGGGCGGATCGCGATGTTCAGCGGTCGCGCGACGGTGATCGCGTGGGCGGGTCACCACCTCGTCTGGAACCAGGACATCGGCCGGCGCGAGACCGAGGTCGCCACCGTGTACGCGGGCACCGATCCCGCCGCGGCGCGCGCGGTCCTGCGCCGCTACGGCGTCGACTACGTCGTCGTCGGGGCGCTGGAGCGCACGACCTACCCCGGGCCCGGTCTGCGGGCGGTCGCGCAGCTCGGCACGCGCGCGTTCGCCGCGCCGGACGGCACGGTCGTCTACCGCGTGCGCTGACCGCCTCCGGCGGCGAGCTCAGCCGTCGCGCTCGCCGCGCGCCCGGCGGGCCAGGGCGGCGAGCAGCTCGCGCGACGGCCCCTGCCGGCGCGCGGCGGGATCGAGGACGTCCGCGCCCGCCACCTCGCCCGCCCCGGTGCGCAGCACGACGCGGTCCCACGGGGCCACGAGCAGCTCGTCCTGCGCGGCGAGCCGCAGCTGGTGGAAGCGGCCACCGAGCCACGCGACCTCCGCGCGCACCTCGCGCGCCCCGGCGAGCACGGTGACCGCCGAGCCGTGCGCGAGCCGCACGTGCTCGCCCAGCGCGACGTCCAGGACGCGGGAGCGCACGACCCCGGCCTCGGGGCCGACGAGAGCGTCCCCCGGCGCGACCTCCCCGGCGGGGACGCCGTCGAGGCGCACGACGACGCGATCCCCGGCGACCGCCTGCGTCGCGAGCGCGCCGCGCACCCGGACCGCGCCGACGAGCGCGTCGTGCCAGGCGGGCAGGAGCTGCAGCGCCGCGCCGACCGCGAGCGTGCCGCGCAGCACGCCGCCGACGACCGCGGTCCCGGCCCCGGGGACCTCCTGCACCGACTCGACGTGCAGCACGACCGGTCCGGTCGCCGGCCGCCGGTCGACGCCGCGCACGACGTCGAGCAGCGGCGCGGGATCGACCGCGCCCGTCGCCGCCGCGTCCGTGCGCAGCACCGGGACGGCGGCGTCGACCGCGGGCAGGCCCGCAGCGAGCCCGGGGGCGGCGCCGGCCCGGTCGCAGCGGGTGAGGCAGACGGCCGCGACCGGCCGGTCGAGCGCCGCCAGCAGGTGGGCGTGCTCGAGCAGCTCGGGGGTGGGCCCGTCGTCGGCGGCCACGCAGAGCACGTGGGCGTCGGCCGCGGCGAGCGCGGCCAGCACCGGCCCCGACACGCTCCCGGGCAGGTCGACCAGCCCGACGCCGTCGCAGAGCACCTCGTGGGGCAGGGCGGTGCGGCCCGTGCGGTGCTCCTGCGCCCCGACGAGCGCGTCCTCGATCCCGGCGAGCGCCGCGACCAGCGCGGTCTTCCCGACCCCGACCGGTCCGGCGAACGCGACGGTGCGGGCGCTCACGGCCTGGTCGGCGGGACCGACTCGTGCTTCCAGTCGCCCTCTTCCTTCTTCCAGATCGGGGCGCGGTCCTTCAGCTCGTCGATGATCTCGCGCGCCCCGAGGAACGCCTCGGGCCGGTGCCCGGCGCTCACGGCGACGAGCACCGACGGCTCCCCGAGCGGCACGCGCCCGATCCGGTGCTCGACCGCCGCCGCGCACAGGCCGTGCCGGGCGACCGCCGCCTCGGCGACCTCCCGCAGGACCGGCTCCGCCATCTCGGCGTACGCCTCGTAGTCGAGGAAGTCGACGTCGCGGGTGCGGCCGTCGAACGTCACGACGGCCCCGGCGGCCGGGTCGGCGACGAACCCGGCGAGCCCGTCGAGCGACAGCGGCTCCTCCCGGATCGCGACGTGCACGCGCGGCGCCCCGCCGCTGACGGGCGGCACGACGGCGAGCTCGTCCCCGGGCGACAGCAGCTGGTCCTCCCCGGCGTACATGCGGTTGACCGCGAGCACGAGGCAGAGGCCGGGCGGGGCGAGGTGCTCGATCGCCGCGATCGCGTCACGCACGCGCGCGCCGTCGGGCAGGTCGACCTCGATCTCCGAGGCGCCCGCACGCTCCTTCAACCCGGCGAACAGCTTGATCGTCACGCGCACCGTCTAGAGCCCCTTCCGGATGAACAGCGTCTCGTCGAGGTCCGAGAGCGGGCCCCACGCCTGCCGCTTGAAGTACCAGTTCCACCACGCGCGCGGCGTCGCGTCCCCCCAGTCGCGCGCCCAGCCGGACCGCAGCAGGATCGGGCGCGCATCGTACGCCTGCAGGCCGCCGAGGCCCGCGACCTGCGATCCGGCGGTCAGGACCAGCGCGTCCGTCGACGGGGTGTAGCCGGGTGTCCGCACCCCGGCGTCGTAGGAGACCTGCAGGTCCCGCAGGTACCAGGCCCACGGGAACGACGCCCCGTCGTTGGGGTCGATCGTGATGCTGAGCCGGCGGCCCTGGGAGCGCTGGAGCTTGGTGTCGAGGTCGTGCAGCCGCTGCGAGGCCGCCGGGATCTCCGGGCCGGACTGGGTGGTGACGAGCAGCTCGCTGGGGTCGACGGGGTCGTCGGCGTTGACCCGGTAGGAGGAGTAGACCGTCGACGCGAGGCCGAGCACGAGCAGGCCGAGCGCGACCCGCGGCAGCACCCGGTCGCGGCCCGCCCACACGACCTGCAGGCCGATCCCGGCGAGCAGCAGCAGCGGCAGCAGCGGGTGGAGGATCAGCCACGCGAACCGCTCCCCGGCGATCGAGTAGCCGGTGAACGAGGCGACGAACAGCCAGACGAGGAAGACGGCGAGCACGCGCACGTGCGGGGCGACCCGGTCGGTGAACCCCGGGATCTCCGTCGACGGGCGCACCGCCCAGCGCAGCACGGCGACCGCCCCGACCAGGCCGAACAGGACGACGGGCCACTCGTAGCCGCCGAGGATCCCCGCGTAGAGGTACCAGCGCTCCCCGCCGCGGCCGACGTCGTGCTGGTCGATCCAGTACTTCGGGCCCTCGTAGATCCCGTCCCAGATGCCGGCCCAGTGGCTGCCGAAGCTCGAGAAGAACGCGCAGTAGACGAGCACGAACGCGAGGCCCGCCAGCACCCACGGGCGCCAGCCGACGGCGAGCGCCACCTGCACCGCACGGGTGCGTCCGGTGTGCCGTACGCGCGCCCCGACGAGCAGCGCGACGATGAACAGCGCGCAGAGGAACCCGAAGATCAGGCCGGACTCCTTGACCGTGAGCGTCGCGGCGAGCAGCGCGAACAGCACGGGCGGATGCCAGCGGCGGGGCGTGTCGAGCATCCGGATGACGATCACGATCACCGCGAGCGTCATCGCGGCGATGTGGATGTCCTCGCGCGTGAAGCGCGAGTAGTAGAGGTAGGACGGGCCGATCGCGAGCCCGACGGCCGCGGAGTAGGCGGCGATGCGGCCGATGTGCCGGCGCACGAAGAACGGCATCGCGACCATCAGCGTGCCGAGCAGCGCGGGCCCCGAGCGGGCGGCGAAGTCGGAGACGCCGAACAGCTTGTAGGTGAGCGCGGTGGCGTAGTACTGCCACGGGCCGTGCAGCAGCGGGTTGTACTCGTAGGTGTGCTGCTGCGTGATCGTCGACCACGAGAAGTACGCGATCTGGCTCTCGTCGTGGTGGAACGAGCGGTCGCCGAGGTCGATCAGCCGCAGGACGAGCGCGCCGAGCACGAGCAGGCCCCAGACGAGCGCCTCCGGGCGTCCGATCCGTCCGCGCAACCGCTCCATGGCGGGGATCATGGCGGCTGGCGCGGCGCGACGGCGCAGCGCCGCGGACGGCGCGGGTCGCACATCCGTCTCGTATCGCTGGACCGCTCGCGGGTGCGGGGCTAGCGTCGCCGGTCATGCACCGGATGCGCACGACGGTCTCCCTGGTCACGGCCGCGACCCTGCTCGCCGCCGCCCCCGCCACGGCGGGCACGCCCTTCACCCTCGGGACCACCACCAACGGCAACGACAAGTTCTCCGTCGCGATGAACGACGCCGACGGGACCGCCTACGTGGCCTGGCAGACGAGCGCCACCCAGGTGGCGTTCTGCCGCCTGCCGCGCGGCGCGCGGGCGTGCGCGGCGACCGCGACGATCGGCGCGCCGTCCGACGTCGAGCAGCCGTGGCTGCTGCGCAACGCGGGCTCCGGCGAGCTGACCCTCGTCGACACGCGCTACGTCGCCGGGAACGTCCGGATCTGGCGGTCGGTCGACGACGGCGCGACGTGGACCGGTCCGACCGCGGTCAGCGACGCGAACCCGGGGACCGACGCGCGGCGCCCGCTGCGGCTCGACGGCGGGTTCGTGCTGACCCCGTCGACGAACTCGGGGCGCCGGATGGACCGCTGGGCGCTCGACGGGTCGGAGGCGGCGACCGACACCTCCGCGATGCTCGGGGACGGCGGCGTGCCGTTCCTCGTCTACGACCTCGCGGTCGCGCGGGCGGGCGCCCCCGGGCTCGTCGCGGTGGCGAACAACCTCGACAACGCCTACTTCTGGACGCTCCCCGACCAGGCGGGCGCGGACCTCGTCGGCAACTGGGTCGGCCCGACGCTCCTGGGCGCGGGCGAGAAGGACACGGACGTCGTGTCCGGCGGCGGGCAGACCTACGCGTTCTCGCGCACCGGGGGCACCGTGCGCGTGCGCAAGCTCGCGGGCGGCTCGTTCGGCGCGCCCGTCGCGACCGTGCCGTTCACGGGCTCGCTGTCGCGCAGCGACGCGTCCGAGGACGGGGGCGACAGCGTGCGGGCGGGCGCGCTCGGGGGCGCCGTCTACGCGATGGTGTCCAGCGACGGCGGGGCGACCTACGCGCTGCGGGTCGTCGCGGCGGAGAGCGGCACGTTCCCGGACGTCGGGATCGACGACAGCGGCCAGGGTCTCGTCGTCTACAAGGGGGAGGGCAACCTGCTGCGCGCCGCGGACCTCACCCCGGCGGTCCCCGCCACGACGCCGACGCCGGTGATCCCGTCCCCCACCCCGACGCCCACCACGCCGACGTTCGTGCCGGGTGGGCCCTCGGGGCTGCCGTCGAGCGCCAGCGGGTCGTCCAACGGCGGCAGCTTCACGGTGTCGGGCCCGCGCACGTGCGTGCCGCGCGGAGGACGCTTCACCGCCACGCTCACGGTCCGCAAGCAGAAGCGCAAGGGCAACCTGTTCGTGAAGGTCACGAAGGTCGACTTCTCGATCGACGGCCGGATCCTGCGCACCGACCGCAAGGCGCCGTTCCGCCAGACCCTCACGGCCACCGCGACCGCGGCGAAGGGCAGCACGATCACGATGCGCGCCCGCGCGTTCATCAAGGTCCGCAAGACCAAGAAGGTCCCGAAGAAGTCGGTCTCGCTGAAGATCCGGATCTGCTCGTAGGCCGCCCGGGCGCGGCGGGCGGGTAGCCTGCCGCGCACCGTGACGCCGCTCATCCCCGCCCGCCTGCGCGCCCGGCTCTCGCGCGCCACCCCGCCCCGTGAGGAGCTCGTCGCCGCGCACGTCGCCGGCCGGTCGTTCGCGGACGTGGGCTGCATGTGGTCGGTGCACGGGGCGATCGCGTTCGCCGCCGAGGACGCGGGCGCCAGCGAGGTCAGCGGCATGGACCTCATGGGCGAGACCCCGGAGTTCCAGGCCGAGCACGCCCGCCGTCGCTCGCGGATGCGGTTCGTGCAGGGGGACCTGCACGACGAGGTGGCGCTCGCCGGGCTCGGCCCGCACGACGTCGTCTGGTGCAGCGGGGTGCTCTACCACGCGCCGCACCCGCTGCTGACGCTCGAGCGGCTGCGCTCCGTGACGCGCGAGACGCTGATCCTCGCGACCGAGACGATCCCCGAGCGGATCGGCGCGCGGAACGTCTGCGTGTTCGCGCCCGAGCCGGGGATCCACCCGACGCACACCGAGCCGTTCGACCCGGCCCGCAGCTACGTCAACTGGTACTGGGCGATCACCCCGAGCGCGCTGCGCGCGATGCTCGACGCGACCGGCTTCGCGGTCGTGCAGGAGCACCGCACGCCGTTCCACACGACCGTGGTCGCGCAACGTGGTTAGTCGGACTGGTTGACCTGTTGGTCCGCGGGGTCTAGGTTGGGCTCCGTGAAGACCGTCGGCATCCACGAGGCGAAGACCAACCTGTCCTCGCTCATGCGCGAGGTCGAGGCCGGGGCGGAGGTCCTCGTCACCCGCGGTGGCCGTCCGGTCGCCAAGCTCGTCCCGGTGGTCGAGGTCGACGGCGGCCCTCGGGAGGTGCGGGGCCGGGGCCTGTTCAAGCACGTGAGGTCGAGCGAGGTCGACCTGCCGGGAGACGAGGAGCTCTACGGGCGGATGTTCGGGATCCTGCCGTCCGGCGAGGCCGGGTGAGGCTGCTGCTGGACACCCATGCCGCCGTCTGGTGGGTCACGGACGACCCGCGGCTGAGCCAGCGCGCCGGCGAGGCCATCGACGATCCCGGCAACGAGCGACTGCTCAGCGCGGCGAGCGTCTGGGAGCTCACGATCAAGCGCAAGGCCGGGAAGTACACCGGCGTCGACCTCCACGACGTCCTCCAGACGGCCGACATCGCCGAAGTCCCCATCACCGCGGCGCACGGCCGGTTCGCCGCGGACCTCCCGCTCGTGCACGGCGACCCGTTCGACCGGGTCATCGTCGCGCAGGCGATGCTCGAGCGGTGCGTCCTGGTCACCGGCGACCCGCGCCTGCGGGAGTACGGCTGCGCGGTCCTGTGGTGACCGAGGCCATCCTCCGGGACGCCTGCCGAACCGTCCTGGAGACGTTCGCACGCATCCGCGCCGACGGCGGCGCTGACGCGTTCCGCGCGCTCGCACGGTCGCGGGTCGTCTCCTGGCGGGACGACATCCGTCACGGCGGCCCGGACCCGGTGCCCTGGGCGCAGGAGCGCTTCGGCCGGCCCCCGGGGGAGTTCAGCCCGCCACCGCGGGACCGCGACGAGCGCGTCGGCCTCGACGCCGACGGCACGATCGTCATCCACGAGCGCCCCGGCCCGGAGGGCGCGGCGCCGTTGGTCCTGAGCGCCGCACTTCCCGCGGCCGGGGGGATCACGCGCGTGCGACACCCGGGCACGGTCGAGCAGCTCGTCCTCGACGAGGACGGCCGGGTCGTCCTCGTCGCCACCACCGAGGACGGCCAGGACGTCGAGGTCGAGCGCTGGACGTGGATCGAAGGGCGCCCGGCGCGCGGGGCGGCCGCCAGCACCTGGGAGAACGAGGTCGGCACCCGCGTCACGCTCCGGGCGACGTTCGACGACGAGGGCCGACTGGACGAGCTGCGCCGCGGGTTCACCGGCCTCGGACGGTTCCAGGCCCCCGGGCACGATGACGAGCCGCCCGTGACCGACGCGCAGGCGCTCGTGCCCGCGCTCTCGCAGGCGCTCGACGCGGCGGACGCCGACCCGGACGGCGACCGGGTGGTCTGGTCGGCCGTGACGCACCGTCCGGAGCCGCCGCGGGCCGACGACGACGCGCTCGTCGCGGATCTCGTCTCCGGGTTGACCCGCGCGATCGTCGTGACGGTCGCCGGGCTCGACGTGCAGGAGCCGTTCGTCGTCCGGGTCGACGCCCGCCGCGATCACGAGCCCCGACCCGGCCCCCTCCCCGGACAGGTGACCGTCGGGGGCGACGCGATCCGCCGGGACGCGCGGGCGCGCCCGGCAAGCGGCGGAGCGCTCGAAGCGCTGCGCGCCACCCGTGACCGCCCGGGGCACAAGGCGACCGCGCCGCTGCAGCCCGCCTGCGACGCCGCCACCCTCCGGGCCTGCCGCGAGTTCAACACCATGGCCGCGCACGACGGGACGGAGCCCGACCTGCACCGCTGTGTCCGGGTGCTCGGCGACGTTCGCCGGGGGCTCGCGCGGAATCTCGCGCAGGAGGTGCCGGCGGGTGCGATCGACCCGTTCCTGCACCTCGTGGAGCTCGCGACCCTGTACGACAGCGAGTACGAGATCGGCTGGGAGGCCGCCGCCGAGGTCCACGGCGCCGAGCACGTCGCGGCGTTCCGACGCTCGCTGAGCGCCCCGGCGGTCGACGAGCCCGCCGACTGGTCGGCCGCGAACCGCGACCGGGCCACGCTCGAGCGCTTCCTCACCGAGGGCGGCCTGCCCGAGCACGCCGGGCGGCTCGCGCACGAGATCGCAGAGTGGGGCCTGCGCGCCGAGCCGGCGACCGGACGCGTCACGAGTCGGCTCGGCGGGCCCGCGCTCCTGCCGCCGGGCACGGACTGGCCTCGGACCAGCGGCGGACGGGCGCTGACCTTTCTCGCCGCGGTCGACCTGGCCGAGCTGCCGGCCGTCGAGGGCGGCTCGCCCCTGCCCGACGCAGGCGTCCTGCTGTTCTTCGCGGTGCTCGACCCGGACTTCGCCGACGAGGTGTTCGAGGACGAGGCGGACAACACACCGGGGTCGACCGTGCGCGTGCTGTTCGTCCCGCCGGGAGACCGTCCGCAGGAGCGCGAGCACCCGCCCGAGCTCGGGGCCGCCGGCGACGGTCGGCGGCTGCGCGACCGGCACGTCGGGTTCGTCCCCCGTCTGACCTTGCCGACGGGCTACGACACGGCCACGACGCTCGGGCTCGAGGGTGCGAGCGCCGAGGCGTACTCGACCCTCGCGTTCGCGCTGCTCGACGACGCCGCCCCTCCTCGGGATCCCGGTCGCGGGAGCGCCGAGGACGACGGCGAGGACGACCCCGACCGGGGCGACGACGGCCGGGGCGCGACCGAGCGGCCCGACCCCGGGCCGCGGGCCGGGTCCTCCGAGGCCGGCGTCGACGTGCGCGAAGCGGTCGACCGCGTCGTGGAGGCCGGCCGCAGGGGCGGCTGGCGCGGAGTCCTGCGAGCGGCGCACGAGCTGGCCGGCGAGGCGCTCGAACGGCTGGACGAGCCGCCCGCGGGCGGCGCCCGACGCGGCCCCGACCTGGACGACCACGACGACGGCGAGCGAGGCGACGCGTGGGAGCGCGACGACGGCTACACGCTCAGGGGCACCCACTGGGTCCTCGGCCACGAGCCCGGCGTCCAGGGCCACGAGCCCGAGCCGGACACGGTGCTGCTGTTGCACCTCGCCTGGGACGAGGCGCTGGGCTTCACCTTCGCCGACGGCGGCAACTTCCAGTTCCGGATCCCGGCGACCGCGCTCGCGAAGGGCGACTGGAGCGCGGTGGTCGCGACCGCGGACTCGAGCTGAGCCTGCCCGGGGCGACCGTGCGCGGGCCTGCCGTGGCGCGTACCCGCACGGACGCCGTGCGGGCTGACCGCCGGGTCGACGCCGTCGGGCGTAGGCTTCCGGCATGGCCACCTCCTCCGAGCGCGACGAGCGCCTGACCGTCGCCCCGATCGTCGGTCCCGACGACCCCCGGCACTTCACCGACTCCGGCATCGAGATCGCCCCGCTCTACACGGCGGCGGACGTGCCGGACGACCTGGAGGAGCGCCTCGGCGAGCCGGGGTCGTTCCCGTACACGCGCGGTCCCCACAAGGACATGTACCGCAAGCAGTTCTGGACGATGCGCCAGTACGCGGGCTACGCCTCGGCGAAGGAGTCCAACGAGCGCTACCGGTACCTGCTCTCGCGCGGCGGCACCGGCCTGTCGATGGCCTTCGACCTGCCCACGCAGCTCGGCCTCGACTCCGACAACCCGCGCTGCCTCGGCGAGGTCGGCCGCACGGGCGTCGCGATCGACACGATCGACGACATGCGGACCGCGTTCGACGGCATCCCGCTCGACCAGGTGTCGACGTCGATGACGATCAACGCGCCGGCCACCGTGCTGCTGTGCCTCTACCAGCTGGTCGGCGAGGAGCAGGGCGTCCCGAGCGAGAAGCTCCGCGGCACCACGCAGAACGACGTGCTCAAGGAGTACATCGCGCGCGGCAACTACATCTACCCGCCCGAGCCGACGATGCGGCTCACGACGGACCTGTTCGCGTACTGCAAGGACAACGTCCCGAAGTGGAACACGGTCTCGATCTCCGGCTACCACTTCCGCGAGAAGGGCTGCTCGGCGGTCCAGGAGGTCGCGTTCACCCTCTCGTCGGGCATCGCCTACGTGCAGGCCGCGGTCGACGCGGGCCTGAACGTCGACGACTTCGCGCCGCGCCTGGCGTTCTTCTTCAACGGCCACAACAACGTCTTCCAGGAGGTCGCGAAGTTCCGCGCCGCCCGGCGGATGTGGGCGACGATCATGCGCGACCGCTTCGGCGCGCAGAACCCGAAGTCGATGATGCTGCGCTTCCACACGCAGACCGGCGGCGTGACGCTCACCGCCCAGCAGCCGGTCAACAACATCGTCCGCGTGGCCCTGCAGGGCTTCGCCGCGGTCTGCGGCGGCACGCAGTCGCTGCACACCAACGGCTACGACGAGGCGCTGGCCCTGCCCACCGAGGAGGCCGCGAAGACCGCGCTGCGCACGCAGCAGATCATCGGCTTCGAGTCCGGCGCGACCGACACGGTCGATCCGTTCGCGGGCTCGTACTTCGTCGAGGCGCTGACCGCGGAGATCGAGTCGCGCGCCTACGACCTGATCGCCAAGGTCGACGAGCTCGGCGGCTCCGTCAACGCGATCGAGTTCATCACCGCGGAGATCGACGAGAGCGCCTGGGGCTACCAGGAGCGCTACCGCCTGGAGCAGGACATCGTCGTCGGCGTCAACAAGTTCGTCGAGGAGGAGCTCGAGGTCCCGGACCTCCTGCGCGTCGACCCGGCGTCCGAGCGCGAGCAGGTCGAGCGCCTGAAGGCGTTCAAGGCCAACCGCGACCAGGCGCTCGTCGAGCAGCGCCTGGAGGAGCTGCGCGGCGCCGCCCGCGGCACCGACAACCTCGTGCCGTTCATCCGCGAGGCGCTGCGTGACCGCGCCTCGATGGGCGAGGTCTGCGCCGCGATGCAGGACGTGTTCGGCAAGTACCAGCCGAAGTTCTGAGCCGGTCCGGGTCCGGCCCCCGCGGCCGGACCCGTCGGCGGTCGTCCGCGCCCCGGGTAGCCTTCCGGGCATGACCGCCATCCTCTTCTACGACGTCGTCACGGCCGTCCACGTCCTCGGCGTCGTCGTCGCGTTCGGCATCACCTTCGCGTACCCGCTGCTGCTGCGCTGGGTCAAGGGCCGCCACCCGCACGCGATGCCCGCGCTGCACGGCGCGCAGGACATGCTCGGCAAGCGGATCATCACGCCGGGCATGGTCGTCGTGCTGGTCGCCGGGATCTACCTGGCCTCCGACCGCGACCTCTGGGACCGCGTCTGGGTGAGCGTGCCGATGGTCATCCTGATCGTGCTGTTCGGTCTCGGCGGCGCGTTCTTCGCCCCGCAGGAGCGCAAGCTCGCCGAGCTGTCGCAGCGCGACCTCGCCAGCGGCAGCGAGCCGGGCACCGTCCGCTTCAGCGCCGAGTACGAGGCGCTCTACCAGCGCGTCTACACGGTCGGGCTGGTCGCCGCCGGACTCGTCGCCGTCGCCGTGTTCTTCATGGTCGCCAAGCCGGGCGGGTACGCCTGAGCCTGGGCCTCCTCCCACCCGTCGGGCCACGGGTCCGGCGGGAGGTCCGGCCCGCCGTCGCCGCCCCCGCCGCCGCCGTCGTCGTCCGGCTCGTCGTCCTCGTCGTCGGGGAACGACGGCGCGAGGTAGGCGCAGCACACGAGGTAGGTCTCGACGGCGAACCCGATCGCGACGCAGCCCTCGAGCACGGCGCCCGACAGCGCGGCGACCGCCCCGGCGGCGCCGATGGCCAGCAGCAGCGCGCGTTTGCGGGCCGTCATGTGCCTGATGGTACGTGGCGGGCGCAAGGCGCCGTTCAGGCTCCGTAACCGCGCCACGCCGGAAGGAACCGACCGGGAGCGGTGGAATCCCGGACGCGATGCCCGAAGCGACCGTCAAGCGCACCCTGGTGAAGAGCCCGCCCGAGCTGTGGGCGGAGATCAGCGACGTCGAGTCGCTGGCCCGCCACCTGGGCGAGTTCGGCGAGATCCGCATCACCCGCACCGAGCCCGAGACCACCGTCGCCTGGGAGGGCGACCGCGCACGCGGCACGGTGGAGCTCGAGGTCTCGGGCTGGGGGACCCGGGTGATCCTCACCGCGGAGGCCGTCGAGGCCGCGCCCGACGCGTCCGTGGCCCGAGCCGGCGAGCCCGAGGCCCCGGCGGTCGTGGCCGCCGTCCCGCCGGTGGACGCCGTCGTCGCGCCCGAGCCCGAGACCGAGCCCGTGGCGCCCGAGCCCGAGCCCGAGCCGTCCGCGTCCGCGGCGCCCGAGCCCGTCGAGGCGGCCACGCCGGAGCCCACCGTCACCGTCGGCTCGGTCCTGCCGGTCGAGCCGGAGCCGGAGCCGACTCCGCGACGTCGCGGGTTCTTCGCGCGGCTGTTCGGTCGCCGCGCCCTGGAGCCGCGCGCCGTGCGGACCGCCGCCCCCGTCGCCCCCGCCGACGCGGCACCGGTCGTCGTCGTACCCGCGCCCACCGCGGAGGCGCCCGTCGAGCCGTCCCCGGTCGAGCCGGCGCCCGCCCCGGTCATCCCGCTGCCCGTCCGCGCCCCGGACCCCGTCGAGTCCGAGGAGCCGCCGCCCGCCGCGGTCGCCGTCGAGCCCGCCGCGCCGGCGCCCGCCCCCGAGCCGCTGTCGCCCGAGCGCACGAGCGCGATCCTCGCCGGGGTCCTGGACGACCTCGGCGCCGCGCACCACCGGCCGTTCTCCCGCTGAACCCGGTCGGGGACGCCCGGCGACACCCCCTGTCCGGGCGGTCCACGCCCCCCGACGGGGCGCGTTCCCACGGCTCCCGGGGCACCGGGAGGTCGTCCCGGCGCCAGCCGCAATAAACTCGCCCGTCCCATGCGCCAGAAGCCACCGGAGACGTTCGAAGAGAAGCTCGCCCAGCTCCACGAGCTGCGTGCCGAGGCGATCCACGCCGAGGGGCCTGCGGTCGAGAAGCAGCACGCCAAGGGCAAGTACACCGCCCGCGAGCGGATCGAGAAGCTGCTGGACGAGGGCAGCTTCCAGGAGGTGGACACCTTCGTCCGCCACCGCACCTACGACTTCGACATGCAGAAGCAGCGTCCGTGGTCCGACGCGGTCGTCACCGGCCACGGCACGATCGACGGCCGTCGCGTCTGCGTCTTCTCCCAGGACTTCACCGTCTTCGGCGGCTCGCTGGGCGAGGTCATGGGCGAGAAGATGTGCAAGATCATGGACCTGGCGGCGAAGATCGGCTGCCCCGTGATCGGCATCAACGACTCGGGCGGCGCGCGCATCCAGGAGGGCGTCGTCTCGCTCGGCGCCTACGGCGACGTCTTCACCCGCAACGTCCGCTGCTCGGGCGTCATCCCGCAGATCTCGCTGATCATGGGCCCGTGCGCCGGTGGCGCCGTGTACTCCCCCGCCATCACGGACTTCATCCTGATGGTCAAGGAGACCTCGCACATGTTCATCACCGGCCCCGACGTCATCAAGTCGGTGACGGGCGAGGAGGTCGGGTTCGAGGAGCTGGGCGGCGCGATGGCGCACAACAGCAAGTCGGGCGTCGCGCACTTCGCGTTCGAGGACGAGGACCACGCGCTGGAGGAGACCCGCTACCTCTTCTCGTTCCTGCCGCAGAACAACCTCGAGACGCCCCCGCGCGTCCAGCCGACCGACGACCCGCAGCGGATGGATCCGGAGCTCGACCACGTCGTGCCGGACAACCCGAACAAGCCGTACGACATGCGCAACGTCGTCAAGCACATCGTCGACGACGGCGAGTTCTTCGAGGTGCAGGAGCACTTCGCGAAGAACATCATCATGGGCTTCAGCCGCCTCAACGGCCACGCCGTCGGCATCGTCGGCAACCAGCCGGCGGCGCTCGCCGGCGTGCTCGACATCGACGCGTCGGCGAAGGCCGCGCGGTTCGTGCGCACCTGCGACGCGTTCAACATCCCGATCATCACCTTCACGGACGTCCCGGGCTTCCTGCCCGGCACGACGCAGGAGTGGGGCGGCATCATCCGCCACGGCGCGAAGCTCCTGTACGCCTACACCGAGGCGACCGTCCCGAAGATCACGGTCATCACCCGCAAGGCCTACGGTGGCGCGTACGACGTCATGGCGTCCAAGCACCTGCTCGCGGACTTCAACTTCGCGTGGCCGACCGCGGAGGTCGCGGTCATGGGCGCGGAGGGCGCGGTCAACATCATCTACCGCCGCGACATCGCCAGCTCGCCGACGCCCGAGGAGCGCCGCCAGGCCCTCATGGACGACTACAAGGCGCGGTTCGCGAACCCGTACGTCGCGGCCGAGCGCGGCTACATCGACGACGTGATCGTCCCGCACGAGACCCGTCCGAAGCTCATCACCGCGCTCGAGACGCTCTCGACCAAGCGCGACCCGGGCCCGCAGCGCAAGCACGGGAACATCCCGCTGTAGCACCCGGCGAGTCACCGGCGTCCCCCGCCGGTGACTCTGGCAGGATCCAGGACGTGAACCGCGCGTTCACACCTGGGAGAGGAGAACCGGGTGCGTGCGCGGCGGCCGTCGCTCGCGGCCGCCGCTGCACCCCGCTCCGGATGTCGGTTCGGACATCCGTCGAGCGTCCTGCACCGCCCCCACGGACGGTCGCCGCGCCGGTAGCGTCGCGGGGTCCCCACCGTCCCGCAGGAGGTCCCCATGTCCCACCCGTCCCGGACCACGCGCCGGCGCTTCCTCACCGGCGCCGCGGCGACCGGCGGTGCCGTCGTCCTCGCCCCGCAGACGTTCGCGCTCGGCCTGGCCAGCGCACGCAAGGCCCCGGTGTTCCGCGGCGGCCGCTTCGCCGACGGCGTCATCTGCGGCGACCCGACCCCGACCGGCTGCACGCTGTGGTCGCGCGTCACCGGCGTCGAGGGCGCCGGCCGCGTCGAGCTCGAGGTCGCCACCGACCGGGCGTTCCGGCGCGTCGTGCAGCGCCGGCAGATCGCCACCAGCGGCGCCGCGAACCACGCGGTCAAGGCGCGGCTCACCGGCCTGAAGCCCTACGAGCAGTACTACTACCGCTTCAGCACGCGGACCGGTGAGAGTCGCGTCGGCCGGCTGCGCACCGCGCTGCCCGCGGGCTCGCAGCAGCCGGTGCGGTTCGCGTTCTTCTCCTGCCAGGACTACACGCACGGCTGGTACAACGCGCACGAGGTCATGGCCAAGGAGGACCTCGACTTCGTCGTCTGCCTCGGGGACTACATCTACTCCGAGACCTACCACTCGGTGAAGGGCACGAAGACCGCGGTGCGCGACGACCGGATCGGCCGCAGCGGACCGAACCGGGACATCGTGCGGGAGGCGCTGACGCTCTCCGACTACCGGGCCAAGTACTCGCTCTACCGGTCCGACCCGGCGCTCCAGGCGGTCCACGCGCGCTTCCCGATGGTGATGCTGTGGGACGACCACGAGGTGCAGGACAACTACGCCGGCGCCGAGAAGGACGGGGGTCTCCCGGCCGCCAAGCGCTACGGCGCGGCGCGCAAGGCGGCGGCGCGCAAGGCGTTCTTCGAGAGCATGCCCGCGTTCCCGGGCTCCAGCGGGCAGCGGATCTACCGGTCGCTGCGGTTCGGGGACGTCGTCGACCTCGTCGTCATGGACCAGCGCAGCTACCGCCAGGACCAGCCCTGCGGTGACGCGGTCGTCGCCCCGTGCGCGGAGCTCGAGCAGCCCCGCGCCCTGCTCGGGCGCACGCAGCTGGACGCGGTCAAGCAGCGGCTCGGCTCCTCGACCGCGGCCTGGAAGGTGCTCGCGAACGAGGTGACGATGATGCCGACGCGGGTCCTCGGCGGGGCGAACTACTCCTACGACACGTGGAGCGGCTACCCGGGGGAGCGCGAGGAGCTCCTCGGCTTCCTGCGCGACCGCGCGATCAAGGACACGGTCTTCATCACCGGCGACATCCACACGTTTATCGCCGGGGACGTGCGGACCGCGGCCGGGGAGACCGTGGCGACCGAGTTCGTCGGCGGGTCGATCACCTCGCAGTCGCTCGGCGAGACGAAGCTCGACGTCGGCGGCGGGGTCGTGCTGCCCGGCAACGACGCGAACCCCCAGACCGACCCGGGGCTCATCGACACGCTGCGGGGCTTCAACCCGTGGGTCGACCAGGCGGACTTCGACCACCACGGGTACGGCAAGGTCGTCGCGACCCCGTCGGCGTTCGACTGCCAGATGGTCCGCATGGAGACGATCAAGCGCCGGACCACCAAGACGCTCCCGAGCACCGGCTGGCGCTACCGGGTGGCGCGCGGCCAGCAGTCGATCAAGGGCGTCAACGGACCTCCCGCCACCGCCTAGCGCGAGGCGGCCGGGGGCGCGCTGCGCGCGGCGGCCACCGGGGACGTGGCCGCCGCCGCCGTGCCCGCCGCGGCGGGCGGGCCGCTGCCGCGGCGCGCCAGCGCGACGCCCGCCAGGCACAGCGCGCCGCCGGCGAGCGCGATCGTCGCGGGCACCTCGTCGAGCAGCAGCCAGCCGAGCAGGACGGCGAGCGGCGGGACGAGGTACGTGGTCGCGCCCATCCGTCCGGCGGTCGTGCGACCGAGCGCGAACGCCCAGGTGGTGAACGCGACCGCGGTCGGGAAGATCCCCAGGTACACGGTCCACGCGAGTGCGCCGGCGTCGGCGTCCCCCGTCTCGCGTACGAGGACCGCCGAGAACGGCAGCAGCACGACCGTGCCCGTGAGACAGGCCAGCCAGGTGATGCGCAGCGCGCTGGTGCGCGCGAGCAGCGGCTTTTGCAGCGTCACGCCGACGGCGTACGCGACGGCCGCGCCGACGCACAGCGCGACCCCGGCGAGGTCGGCGTGCCGGGACGCGGTCGACCCCGCCCCGATGACGACCGTGCCGGCGAACGCGACCGCGCAGCCGAGCAGCAGGGCGCGCGGGAAGCCCTCCCCCAGGACCGCGCCGGCCAGCAGGGCGATCAGCAGCGGGCCGAGGTTCACGAGCATCGCGGCCGTCCCGGCGTCGACGCTCCGCTCCCCCTGGTTGAGCGCGACGTTGTAGAGCCCGAACCAGACGACGCCGCACAGGGCGACCGCGGGCAGGTCCCGGCGCTCCGGCAGGCCTGCCTCGCCGCGCCACAGGACGACGAGCGTGAGCACCAGCGACGCGACGAGCAGCCGCCCGAGCGCGAGCGGGCCGGCGGTGAGGTCTTCGGCGGCGGCGCGGATGCCGACGAACGCCGACGCCCACAGAAGGACGGTGACGGCGGCGGCGGCGAGGGCGAGGCGGTCGGTGCGCGGCACGCCCGTCACGGTAGACGCCCGACGCTTCGGTCCCCGCCCAACCGTCGCGGCCGTACGCTGGAGCGATGTCGTCGGAGCTCGCCGCGATCGCCGCCGTCCTGGCCGACCCGACCCGCACGCGGATCCTGGAGGAGCTGCTCGGCGGGGTCCCGCTTCCCGCGGGGGCGCTGGCGACCCGCGTCGGCGTGGCGCCCTCGACCGTCAGCGGGCACCTGACCCGGCTCGTCGACGCCGGCCTCGTGACGGTGACGCCGGTCGGCCGGCGTCGGGAGGTCGCGCTCGCGGGCCCGCGGGTCGCGGAGGCGCTCGAGGCGCTCGGCCGGCTGGCACCGGCCCCGCGGCCGATCGGGCTGCGGGCGGTCACCAGGGCGCAGGCGCTGCGCCACGCGCGCTCCTGCTACGACCACCTCGCCGGCGAGGTCGGGGTGCGGGTGACCGACGCGCTGGTCGCCTGCGCCGCGCTGCGCGCGGACGACGGGGGCTTTGCGGTCCCCGCGGGCGCGCAGGCGGCCTACGCCGCGCTCGGGGTGGATCTCGACGCGGTCCGCGCGACCGCCGCCTCGCGTCCGCTCGCGCGCGCCTGCGCGGACTGGACGGAGCGCCGCCCGCACCTCGCGGGCGCGCTCGGCGCGGCGCTGCTGGACGCGGCGCTCGCCCAGGACTGGGTCCGGCGCCGTCCGGACGGCCGCGCGCTCACGGTCACCGCCGCGGGCGCCGCGGCGCTCAGCGCCCTGGAGCGCCGCTCTCGAAGCGCCGCAGCCGCAGCGAGTTCGAGACCACGAGCACGCTCGAGGCCGCCATCGCCGCGCCCGCGAGCACGGGGTTGAGGAACCCGGCCGCCGCCACCGGGATCAACGCGACGTTGTAGGCGAACGCCCAGAACAGGTTCGTCCTGATGGTCCCGAGCGTCCGCCGTGACAGGCGGATCGCGTCCGCGGCGCCGCGCAGGTCGCCGGAGACGAGCGTCAGGTCCGACGCCTCGATCGCGACGTCCGTGCCGGTCCCGATCGCCAGGCCGAGATCGGCCTGGGCGAGCGCGGGCGCGTCGTTGACGCCGTCGCCGACCATCGCGACGACGCGGCCCTCCCCCTGCAGGCGCCGGATGACCGCGGCCTTGTCGGCGGGAAGGACCTCGGCGACGACCTCGTCGATCCCGACGGCCGCGGCCACCGCCTCCGCGGTCGGACGGTTGTCCCCGGTGAGCAGCACGGGCCGCAGGCCGAGCGCCCGCAGGCGCCGGACCGCCTCAGCGGAGGTGTCCTTCGGCGTGTCCGCGACGACGAGCGCTCCCCGCAGCGCCCCGTCCCAGACGACGCGCACGACGGTCCGCCCGCCGTGCTGCAGCGCCGCGAGGTGCAGCGGCTCGTCGGCCGGCGGGGCGGTCCCGGGCGCGAGGCGACCGACCTCCACCCGCACGCCGTCGACGCGACCGACGACCCCGACGCCCTCCCGGTTGGCGAACTCCTGCACCGCCGGCAGCGTGCCGAGCTCCGCGCGCGCGGCGGCCGCGATCGCGCGCGCGATCGGGTGCTCGGAGGCGTCCTCCACCGCGCCCGCACGGCGCAGCAGCTCCTCCCGCGAGGTGCCGGGGACCGGGACGACGTCCAGGAGGGCCATGCGGCCGGTGGTGACGGTGCCGGTCTTGTCGAGGACGATCGTGTCGACCCGGCGGGTCGACTCGAGCACCTCCGGCCCCTTGATCAGCAGGCCGAGCTGGGCGCCGCGACCGGTGCCGACCAGCAGCGCCGTCGGCGTCGCGAGGCCGAGCGCGCACGGGCAGGCGATGATCAGCACCGCGACCGCGGCGGTGAACGCGAACGCGGCGCTCTCCCCGGCGCCCAGCCAGAACCCGAGCGTGGCCGTGGCGACGAGGAGGACGACGGGGACGAACACGCCGGAGATGCGGTCGGCGAGCCGCTGGACCGGTGCCTTGCCGGACTGGGCGTCGGTGACGAGCCGGGCGATCTGCGCGAGCGCCGTGTCGGCGCCCACGCGGGTGGCGCGCACGACGAGCCGGCCGCCGACGTTCACCGACGCGCCGACGAGGGCGTCGCCCGGATGCTTCTCCACCGGCACGGACTCCCCCGTGAGCAGCGACTCGTCGACCGCGCTCGTGCCCTCCTCGAGCTCCCCGTCGGTGGCGACGCGCTCCCCGGGCCGCACGACGAACCGCTGCCCGACGCGCAGCTCCGCGACCGGGACCCGGTGCTCGACGCCGTCGTCCCCGAGCACGGCGACGTCCTTGGCGCCGAGCTCCAGCAGCGCGGCGAGCGCACTGCCGGCGCGGCGCTTGGCGCGCGCCTCGAAGAAGCGGCCGGCGAGCAGGAAGGTGACGACGACGGCCGCCACCTCGAAGTACACGTGGTCCAGCGAGGCGGAGCGGTCGGGGACGAGGTCGAAGCCCATCGTCATGCCGGTGACGCCGGCGTCCCCGGCGTAGAGGGCGACGACCGACCAGGTCCAGGCGGCGAGGGTGCCGACGCTCACCAGGGTGTCCATGGTCGCGGTCGCCTGGCGCAGGTTCAGCCACGCGGCGCGGTGGAACGGCCAGCCGCCCCACAGCACCACCGGGGTCGCGAGGTTCCAGGCCAGCCACTGCCAGTCGTCGAACTGCAGTGCGGGCACCATCGACAGCACGAGGACGGGCAGCGCGAGCGCCGCGCTGACGACCAGCCGCGTGCGCAGGGCGCGCGTCGGGTCGTCGGTCTCGGCGGGCGGGTCCTGCTCGGAGGAGGAGGTCGGCAGCGCGGCGTCGTACCCGGCGGCGCGGATCGTGGCCACCAGGTCCTCCGGGCCGACGGTCGCGTCCTCGTAGGTGACGGCGGCCCGCTCGGTGGCGTAGTTCACCGACGCGCTGACCCCGTCGAGCTTGTTGAGCTTGCGCTCGATGCGGTTCGCGCACGCGGCGCACGTCATGCCGGTGATCGGCAGCTCCAGCCGGCTCATCCGGGCACCACCTCGGTGAAGGCGGCGGTGTGCACGCGCCCGTCGAGCCGGAACTCGACCCAGCTGCGGTAGGTCCCCGGCCCGGGGAGCTCGACGCCGAACGCGAGCCGGTCACCGGCCGGGTGCGTGTGGAGGTACGCGAGGTCGCCGGCCCGGAGGGTGACGAGGTGGCCGCGGGCGCCGAGGTGGTCCTCGAGCTCGCCGGTCACGACGCGCCCGTCGCGCAGCACGTCGAACGCGACGGAGCCGGCGGGACCGGGGCGGCGACGGACCTGCAGCCCGTCCCCGGCGTCGGCGAGCGTCGCCGGGCGCGCGACGGGCCGCGGCGTGAAGGTCCCCGGGAGCTGGACGTCGGTGCCCAGCGTCCGCTGCACCCCGTCGATCGTCGTGTCCGCGTAGAGGCGGTAGGTGCCGGCGGCGGGGAGCGCCAGCCGGATGCTCCAGGTGCCGTCGGCGCCCATCACCGGGTGGACGTGGCGGAAGTGCTGGAGGTCCCGGCGGACGACGACGAGGTGCAGCCGCCGCGCGTGCGCGACGTCGAAGCGCCGGACGGCACGCCCGTCGGGTCCGAGGATCCGCAGGCGCAGCGGTGCGGTGACCCCGACCGTGCGCGGTGCCGCGTCGAGGACCAGGCGGTAGCCGTCCTGCTCGGCGGTGAGTCCGGGCGGCGCGGCGGCCTGCCCGGTGCCGTCGGCGTGGCCGGCCGTCCCGTGGTCGGGGCCCGCGTCCGCTCCGTGGTCCGTCGCGTCGGGCGCGCCGCCGGCGCCGTGCGCGTCGGCGGACGCGCCGCCGTGCGTCCCGTCGGTGTCGTGCGGCGTCGCGGTCGCGCCGTGCGCGGTCCCGGTGGTGTCGGACGCACCGTCCGGGTCGACGAGCCCGCCCGCCAGCGCGGCCGCGGCGAAGACGGCGGCGAGCAGCAGCGCGAACGCGCTCAGGCGGGCGGCGACGGACACGATCAGGCGACCGCGTACCCGGCCTCGTCGATCGCCGCGCGGACGGCGGCGTCCTGCGCCTCGCCCACCACGACGACCCGGCCGGTGTCGAGGTCGACGCGGACCTCGGTGACGCCCGGGACCTCGGAGACCTCCTCCTGCACGCTGGCGACGCAGTGCTGGCAGGTCATGCCGGTGACGGTGTAGGTCGTCTCGCTCATGCCTCGACCATAGCACACCCCCGGGGGGTATCCGCTACGCTGCGTCCATGGCCGAGCCGACGACCCGGGGGTACACCGCGACGAAGGACCAGCTGCGCACGCGCCTGCGCCGGATCGAGGGCCAGGTCCGCGGGATCCAGGGGATGGTCGACGACGACCGCTACTGCATCGACGTGCTCACGCAGATCAGCGCCGTCCAGGCGGCCCTCGACAAGGTCGCGCTGGGCCTGATGGACGAGCACGCCCGCCACTGCGTCCTGCACGCCCCCGACGAGCTGCGCGCGGAGCGCACCGACGAGCTGATGGCCGCCGTGGCGCGGCTCATGCGGCGCGGCTGACGCGGCGGCTCAGCGCCCGCGAACCGCGGCGCGCCGGTCGAGCCGGCGGATCGCGCGGCCGACGTCCAGGGCGCCCGTGCGGATCTCGTCGCGCAGCGCCGTCGTGCGGCGGGCGCCGTTGAGCAGCGCGGCGCGCAGCGTGACGACCGGCGTGCCCGGATGGCGCGCCAGCAGGAGCGCCGCAGCCCCGGAGACCAGGGGCGCGGCGGCGCTCGTGCCGCTGAACCGCGTCGCGCGCCCACCCGGCGCCAGCGCGGGCACGTCCAGCCCCGGCGCCGCGAGATCGACCCCCGGTCCGAAGGCGCTCAGGTCCACGAGGTAGCCGTCACGGTCGGTCGCGCCGACCGTGACCATGTCGGGCGTCCGGTAGGCCGCCGGGTAGAGCGGGGCGTCGCGCAGATCGCGGCCGTGGTTCCCGGCGGCGACGACGAGCAGGACCCCGCGCGCGGCCGCCTCGCCGACCGCGGCGGCGACCTCCGGGTCGTCGTCGGGCGTCGTGACGCTGAGGTTGATGATCTGCGCCCCCTCGGCCAGGGCGTAGCGGATGCCCGCCGCCACCGTGCCCGTGGAGCCCTTCGAGCGCTCGCCCAGGACCTTCACGACCATGACGCGCGCGACGCCGGACGCGAGACCGCTGCGGCCCCGCCAGCGCGGCCGGCCCGCCACGATCCCGGCCACCGCGGTGCCGTGCCCGGACTGGTCCAGCGGCGGCTGCGTGTCGTCGAGGAGGTTGACGCCGTGCACGTCGTCGACGTGGCCGTTGCCGTCGTCGTCGACGCCGTTGCCCGCGGTCTCCCCGGGGTTCGTCCACAGCGCACCGGCGAGGGCCGGGTGCGCGAGATCGGCACCGCTGTCCACGACCGCCACCGTGACCGTGCGCGCGGCGGTCGCGGCCGGCACCGCGATCCGGGACTGGACGCCGACGGCCCGCTGCAGCCAGCCGAGGCCCGGGACCGCCGCCGACGCGGCGGCCGGCGCGCCGAGCAGCGCGACGACCGCGAGGGCGAGGAGCAGGGCCTGGGGACGGGCGCGGCGCACGGCCCGTCCATCGGCGGGCGGGCGCGGATCTGCGCGGCGCTGTCAACGGACCTGGACGGATGTCCGGGCCCGGACGCGGACCGGCCCCGCACACCTCGTGGGCGTACGGGGTCGGTCGCGGTCAGGCGGTGCGGCGGGCTGCTAGCCGCGCAGGCGCACGGTGCGGCGGAACGTCTGCCGGTTGCCGCTGGTGTCGATCACCGCGACGGTGACCATCACCTCGGTCGTGCGGCGCTTGCGGGCCAGCGCGACGCGGTCGGCGCCGAGCGGGACCTTCACGAACCCGACCTGGCGGCGGTTGAGCTGGAACTCGCTGGTCCCGAACGTCACGCGCTCGTTGCCGGAGCGGCCGAACCGCAGCTTGTTCGTCGAGCGGATCTTCACGGTGCCCGAGCAGGTGCGGGTCGCGAACGGCCGGCAGTAGATCCGGACCTTCACGATCTTCGAGCCCTTGGCCTTCGACCGCGGAACGGCGAGGTTCGTGGAGTCGATGCGCAGGAGCTGCTTGGACGTCGGCAGCGAGGCGCCGTCGACCGAGGCGCCGGTCGCGCCCGTCGCACCGGCCGGACCCTGCGGGCCGGCGGGGCCCGCGGGACCGGCCGGCCCGGCCGCCCCGTTGGCGCCGTTGGTGCCGTTCGTGCCGTTCGCCCCGGCGGGGCCGGCGGGGCCGGGGGCCCCGGTCTCACCCGTCGGGCCCTGCGGGCCGGTCGCACCCGTCGGGCCGCTCGGACCCGTCGGACCGGTGGGGCCGTCCGGACCCGTCGGGCCGGTCGGACCGCTCGGGCCCGTGGGGCCGCTCGGACCGGTCGGGCCGCTCGGACCCGTCGGGCCGCTCGGACCGGTGGGACCGCTCGGACCGGTGGGCCCGGTCGGGCCGCTCGGACCGGTCGGGCCGCTCGGACCCGTCGGGCCGGCGGGACCGTCGGTGACCGCGAGGCCGACGTTGTCGAAGTAGGCGCTGACGCTGCCGCCGAGGATCTGCAGCAGCTGCGAGGTCAGGCGCGTCGTGATCTCCAGGCGGTAGCTCGTGCCCGGCTGCAGCAGCCCGGTCGGCACCGCCGCGGTGCGCTTGACGAACGCGCTGTCGGCGTTGTCGAGCGCCTCCTCCAGCAGCACCGTGCGGGCGCCGTTGGACTGGTTGACGAGGACGACCCGGTAGCCGGCGGTGCCGCCGAGGTCCAGCAGCGCCTGGATGTCGGCGCGGCGATCGAGCTGCAGGACGCCGGAGCCGCCGGTCTCGGCGACCGTGAACGACGGCGACGTCACGACGCTCGTGCCCGTCGCGACCCCGAGGAGCCCGAGCAGCGTCGTGTAGCGGACCTGCAGCGAGCCCGCCGGGTTGCCGACGCCGGCGGCGTGGAGGTTGTCCACGTCGCACAGCAGCGACGGCAGCACGAGCAGGACGCACGAGGTGCTCGTGTCCTGCCAGCCCTCGAGGCCACTGGTGAAGCTGCTCCCGCCGGCGGGATAGGTGGTGGTGGCGGCCTGTGCCGGCGCCGCCATGGCGGCGGCGATCGCCGCGGTCGACCCGAGCGCACCGAGCGTGGCGCGCGTGTTCTTGAACGTCATGTTCCCCCTTGCATCTGCCCTGCGGGGGACCCGTTCCCCCGCCACGTCGGTCACACCGTAGTGGCAACGTGACGAGATTGCACGACCCGTTGAACGTCCGTTCAACGGGCCATCGATGGGCCGTTTTGCGGCCGATCAGCGGTTGCCGAAGATGTTCAGCAGCGCGAGGAAGATGTTCACGATCGAGACGAAGATCCCCGTGGCGAGCATCACGGCGTCGTCCTCGGTGCCGTGCTTGCGCAGGTAGTTGAAGTCGACCACGATCAGCAGCGCGCTGACGGCCCCGATCGCGATCGAGATCAGCGGGTTGCCCCCGCCGCCCGCGAGCATCAGCAGCAGCGACACGATCACGAGGCCGAAGACGAGGAAGCTCAGCGGCCGCATCCACGACTTCAGGTCCTTCGACAGCGCGAAGCCCAGCGAGCCCGTGCCCGCGACGACGAGCGCCGTCGCCCCGGCGGCCTGCGTCAGCGGCGCCGGATCGACCTCGGCGAAGTAGCCGATGACCGGGCCGAGCCCGAGCCCGATGAGCAGCGCGGTCGCGAACAGCCAGCCCATCGCGAGCGGCCCGACGCGGAAGCGCTCCCCGCCGAAGGAGGAGACCAGCAGCATGCCGAAGCCGGCGAACGAGCAGATCCGGGCGGCGCCGACCTCGAGCTCGCGACCCAGGAAGGTGCCGAGCACGGCGAAGCCGAGCGCGACCGCGACGAGGAACATCACCTGCCCGAGCAGCTGGGCCGTCGAGATCTCGACGCGCGAGCGGCCGAAGCTCGACTCGGCGGGGTACGTGAATCCGGAGCGCTGGTCGTCCATGGTGCGCCGATGGTACCCCGGCGCGGGGCGCCCGACGCCTACCGCAGACGATCGATGAGCTGCGAGGCGAGCCGCCGCGGTCGCTGTGCCGCGAGCGCGGCGCCGTGCCGCGCGAGATCGCGCGCCGTCTTCAGCCGCAGCTCCGCCTCCGACGGCTCGAAGCGCCGCCGGATCCGCTCGCGCAGCTCCGCGAACAGGCGCTGGTAGTCGTCCTCCCCGATCAGCGGCCGCTCGAACGCGGGCAGCGTGCCCTCCCAGAACAGCCCGAGCAGGTGGTCCTCGAGCTCCATCCGCGCGCGCCAGCGGTCGTTGACCCGCAGCGTCCAGTCGTGGTGGATCGAGTGCGGCTTGTGCGTGAACCGGAGCGCCCCGTCGACGACGTCGCAGAGCCAGCGGTGGTGCTCGTGGCCGAGCCAGGGACCGTTGCCCTCGACGTTGAAGATCAGCTCCGCCTCGATCGTGGGGACCTCGACGTAGCCGGCCTTCGCGACACGGCTCAGCTCGTGGCAGACCCAGATCGGGTCGCGGATGTCCTCCAGCGTCGTGACGCAGATCGCGAAGTCGAACTGGTCGTCCGCGTACGGCCACGGCCGGTGGTCGCAGATGTCCCGGACCGTCCACGTCCGGCGCGTGAAGCGCTCGCCGCGCGGGCCGTAGCTGCCCATCGCCCCGCGCGTCTCGTAGGGCATCAGGTCGAGCACGTGCGTGGCGCGGTTGAACGGGGCGGCCCAGCCGCCGACGTCGAGCAGGGTCGCGCCGTCGGGGAGCGTGTCGAGGATGCGCTGGGTGGCGGAGGGCAGCACGGGGCCGGACCCTACCGCGGCACCGCGGGCGGGCGTACGATCCGGCGCGTGTCCGTCGCTCCCGAGCGTCCCGCCCCGGCCGCCTTCGCCCTGCCGGCGGCCCGGTGGGGCCAGCGCGCGGGCGCGCTGCTGCTGGACCTCCTCGTCCAGCTGCTGCTGGTCGTCGCCGTCGCGGTGGTCGTCGGGTTCGTCACCGACTGGGGCGAGTACCGCTACGAGGACACGGACGCCACCGCCACCGCGCCGTACTGGGCGGCGTGGGCGATCGGCGTCGGGATCGCGAGCGCCTTCCTGTACCCGTGGCTGCTGCTGGGCCTGACGCGGGGCCGCACGCCGGGCCGTCGCATCGTCGGCATCCGCGTCGTGCGCAACGACGGCCGGCCCGTGGGTCTCGGCACCGCGTTCCTGCGCGAGGCCCTGGCGAAGGGCGCGCTGGGGCTCTTCACGGTGCCGCTGCTCCTCAGCTTCCTGTGGCCCCTGTGGGACCCCCACCAGCGCGCCATCCACGACCTCGTCTGCTCGACCCGCGTCGTGCTCGACGGCGAGGACGAGGTCGACGCCTTCGGCGGCGACCGCCTCGCCGCGCCGGTCCCGGGCAGCCTGCTGCCACCCCCACCGCCCGCCCCGGGCCGTCCGGCCGGCCACGGCGAGCGCGAGGACCTCGCCGGCCGCATCGGGCTCGACGGCTGAGCGGCCCCCCGCGGCGCCGTCGCGTGTGACAGCCTGCGCGCCGTGCCCGCCCTGCCCGTCCTGAACCGCGACGCCGTGCTGGCCGCCGTCAGCGCCGCGGACGCGATCCACCACACCCGCGAGGCGTTCCTGCGCCACCACGCCGGCGCGTGGACGATGCCGTCGAAGGTCTACCTGCCGTCCCCGCCGTACGGGGACTTCCGCGCGATGCCCGCGCTCGGCGGGGACCTCGCGATGCTCAAGTGGATCTCGTCGTTCCCGGGCAACCCGGACCGCGCCGAGCCGCTGCCGACCGTGATGGGCCTCGTCTGCGTGTCGGACGCGCGCACGAGCGAGCCGCTGCTGCTGCTCGACGCCGGGGCGGTCACCGCGCTGCGCACGGGCGCCGTCGCGGCCGTCGCCACGCGGGCGCTCGCGCGGCCCGAGGCGGCGACGGTCGCGATCATCGGCTGCGGGCTGCACGGCGCGTGGGCGGCGCGGTGCCTGGTCGCCGACGGGTACGGCGGCGGGGGCGGGAACGTGCTGGTCGACCCGCGCGCGGACGTGGCGGCGGCGCTCGCCGACGAGCTCGGCGCCGACCGCTGGACGGTCGGCAGCACCGCGGACGCGCTGCGCTGCGACGTGCTCTGCTGCGTCACGCCCGGGCACGAGATCGTGCTCGACGTCGGCAACCTGCGACCGGGCCTGCACCTGAACATGCTCGGGGCCGACGGCCCCGGCAAGGCGGAGATGAGCATCGGCGCGGTCGCCTCGTGCGCGCTGTTCTGCGACGAGTGGGCGCAGGCGTCGCACGGCGGCGAGCTCACCGGGGCCGTCGAGGCGGGCATGGTCACCCGCGAGCAGGTCACCGACCTCGGCGCGGTCCTCACGGGCGAGGCGCCCGGACGACGCGGACCGGAGGCGGTGACGCTGTTCGACTCCACGGGCCTGGCGATCCAGGACCTCGCGATCGCCGCGGCCGCACTCGACGCCCTGCGCGCGGGCCGGGTGTCGGCGCAGACGATCGAGCTCTGAGAGGCGGCGGGCGCCCGGCCCTCAGCCCGTCGGCCGCACGGCGCCGCGCGCCACGCGCACCGTGAGCGCGCCGACGAGCGCGCGGTCGCCGGTCGTGCGCCGCACGCGGACGGTGTAGCGCCCGTCGGGCACGCGGCGCCCGTCGGCGCGGCGGCCGTCCCAGCGCACCGCGGTCGCGCCGCGCAGCGTCCGCACCAGCCCGCCGCGCGCGGAGGCGCCGCGGCGCACCGTGGCCCGGAACGGGCCGGCGGCGTCCCGGACGGCGATCCGCAAGGCGCGGCCCTCGCGGCGGACGACGAGCCGGGGCCGGACGGCGGGGGCCGGAGCGGGCGACGCGACCGGCGCGGGCTCGACGATCCGCGTGACGTTCGTGAACGTGCCGCGGCCGGAGATCCCGGTGCCGCGCAGGGTCGTGCCGCCGAACAGCCGCGACAGCGGCGAGCCGGGGGCGAACGTCACGGTGCCGGAGGCGACCGATCCCTCGTGGACCTGCTCGATGTCGTTGCGGGTCAGCACGAGGCCCTTCGGTCCGAGCCCCCAGATCCGGGTGACGATGGTGACGCCGGGCAGCGGCGGCGTTCCGGGGGTGAGGTCGGCGGTCATCGTGTACGGCGAGAACGCCCACGGGATCCGGGCGTCGATGCGCGTCCCGAGCGGCCCGGAGCGGTCGAAGGCGATGTCGACGAGGTCGGAGCGGAAGCCGACGTCGACCTTGCGGCGCGAGAGCTCGGGATCGGTGTCGAGCTGCGAGATCGCGTAGATGTCCTGGGTGATCGTGCCGCCGGGGTCGTCGAGCGGGACGGGCGTGCGGATCACCACCGCGGCCTCGGCGATCCGGTAGGCGGGACGGCGGACCCCGTCGATCGTCCCCTCGGGGCAGGTGGCGAGCTCGACGAACCCCTCGGGCTCCTCGCCGGCGAAGGCGAAGCGCTCGGGCACGAGCTCACGCGCGGCGACCGGGTCGATCGGCAGCGTGATCGCGAGGTTGCGGCAGTCGGTGCCGGTGTTCGTGAACACGACGGGCGCCTCGGCGGCGGCCGCGCCGGGCGCGAGCACGCCGAGGGCGGCGAGGACGGGGACGGGCAGGCGACGGGGTCGGAGCACGCGGCGACCCTCGCACATCCGACACTCCGGTTTCCAGTCGTCGGCGCCCGGGGCGGTGCCGATCGCGCGCGCATGGCAGGATGCACGCATGGCGCGAGTCGAGATCACCAGCCCCGCGACCGAGCACGAGGCCGCGGCGGTCGTCGCGGCCGTGGAGCAGTTCCTGCGCGACAACGCCCCGCCCGCCGCCCCGGCCCCCGTCGGCCTGCCCGGCTGGCAGCGCGCGGCGCTGCTCGAGGGCGTCGGCCTGCCCGCCGGCGCCGACCATCCCTGGCTGCGCTGACCCCGCGATTCCCCACATTGTCCGTGGGGAATGTCCAGCATTCATGCCGGTTTCCTAATTCCTGAAGTGCGATCGGGTTTTGCTACATTGGCCCGATGGAGCCTTCTTCGGTCCCCACGGACACCGCTGCCGACGCCGCCGGTCGCGGCTCGCTCAAGGACCCCGAGCGCCTCGACGTCCCGGGCCACATCATCCCGATCATCGAGCGCGAGTTCGACGACTTCGACACCGAGGCCACGAAGTTCCTCGACGGGCACACGCCCGAGCCGGAGTTCATCGGCTTCCGTCTGAAGCAGGGCGTCTACGGGCAGCGCCAGCCCGACGTGAACATGTGCCGGATCAAGCTGCCCTTCGGCGGCGTGACGCCCGACCAGATGGACACCGTCGCGAACGTCGTCGAGAAGTACGCGCCGCTGAACAAGGCGCACATCACCACGCGGCAGAACATCCAGATCCACCACGTGCCGCTGATGAAGATGGCCGCGCTGATCCGCGAGATCTCGCCGTCCGGCCTCTCCTCCCGCGAGGGCTGCGGCAACACCGTGCGCAACGTCACCGGCGACCCGTGGGCCGGCATCGCCGAGGGCGAGGTCTTCGACACCACCCCGTACGTCGGCGCCTACGTCCGCTACTTCGTGCGCCACCCCACGACGCAGCTGATGCCGCGCAAGATCAAGACCGCGTTCGACGGCACGCCGTCGGAGGACCGCTCGATCACCGGCATCCACGACATCGCGTTCCTCGCCAAGATCAAGGACGGCGTCAAGGGCTTCGAGATCCGCGTCGGCGGCGGCACCTCGATCATGCCGCGCGTCGCGCCCACGCTGTGGGAGTTCGCGTCGGCCGACGACGGCGAGTACCTGAAGGTCGCCGAGGCCGTCTTCCGGATCTTCGACGCCCAGGACTGGCTGCGCGTCAACCGCGCCCGCGCGCGGATCAAGGTGCTCGTCGACCGCGACGGCGCCGAGGCGGTCACGCAGATGATCAAGGACGAGCTCGAGGGCGACTGGGTCGCCCAGCGCGACTTCTCGATCGACGAGAAGTACTTCAACGTCGACGAGGCCACGCTCGCGCCCCAGGCCGATCCCGCCCGCGAGTACGCGCAGCCGACCGACGCCGACCGCGCCGCCTTCGAGGCGTGGCGCGAGTACAACGTGCAGGCCCAGAAGCAGGAGGGCTACAGCGCCGTCGAGGTGAAGATCACCCGCGGCGACCTCGACCCCGCCCAGTGGCGCGGCCTCGCGCAGGTCATGCGCGACTACTCCGGCGGCCTCGCCCGCACGACCGTGCAGCAGAACCTGCTGCTGCGCTGGGTCCGCGACGAGTCCGTCTACGAGGTCTGGACCAAGCTCGTCGAGCTCGGCGTCGGCGACAAGGGCGTCCGCACGATCGAGGACGTCGTCTCCTGCCCCGGCACCGACTCCTGCAAGCTCGGCATCACGAGCTCCATGGGCCTCAACAAGGCCGTGCACGAGAAGGTCGTCGAGATGGGGATCACCGACCCGCTCACCCGCGACATCAAGATCAAGATGTCCGGCTGCCCCAACGGCTGCAGCCAGCACCACATCGCCAACATCGGCTTCTACGGCGCCTCGATCAAGGCCGGGGAGCACACGATCCCCGCGACGATCCCGCACGTCGGCGGCACCTACGAGCAGGGCCAGGTCGCCTACGGCAAGCGGCTCAAGGTCCGCATCCCGTCCAAGCGCGTCCCCGACGCCGTCGAGCGTTGGGTGCGCATGTACGAGGCCGAGCGCCACGACGGCGAGGCGTTCAACGCCTACGCCGACCGCGTCGGCACGAAGCGCTTCGAGGACGAGATCCGCGACCTCGCGATGCCCGTCGAGTTCGGCCTCGACACCATGAACATGTTCATGGACTGGACCAAGAACGTGCCGTTCCAGGTCGTCCGGGGCGAGGGCGAGTGCGCGGTCTGACGCAGGACACCACGCGGGTCCTGCAGGAGGCCGTCGAGCGTCACGCCGACGGCCGCCTGGTCCTGCTCACCTCCTTCCAGAAGGAGGAGTCGGTGATCGTCGACGAGCTCGCGCGCCTCGACGCGCTCGACGCCGTGCGCTTCGTCACCATCGACACCGGCGTGCTCTTCCCCGAGACGCTGACCACCTGGAAGGCGTTCGAGGACCGCTGGGGCATCACCGTGCACGTCGAGGACGCCTCGGCGCCCGAGGGCACGCCCGCCTGGACGGGCCCCGAGCACTGCTGCGGCGCGCAGAAGGTCGCCGCGCTCGAGCGCGCCCTCGCCGGCGCCGACGCTTGGATCACCGGCATCCGCCGCGAGCAGGCGCCGACCCGCGCCGACGCGGAGCTCGTCGAGGCCGACGAGAAGCGCGGCGGCATCCCCAAGTACAACCCGCTCGCGCACTGGACCGACAAGGACCTGTGGACGCGGATCATGGACCGGGGCATCCCGTACCACCCGCTCCACGACCAGGACTACGCGTCGATCGGCTGCGCGCCGTGCACGAAGCCCGGCTCCGGCCGCGAGGGCCGCTGGGCCGGCACCGACAAGACGGAGTGCGGCCTCCACGTCTGAGGACGTGGCCGCCCCGCCCATGCTCGGCATCGATCCCGTCATCGTCGTCTTCGGTCTCGGCGTGGGCATCCTCGTCGGCCTGACCGGCATCGGCGGCGGCTCGCTGATGACCCCGCTGCTCGTCCTCTTCGCGGGCATCAACCCCGTCGTCGCGATCGGCACCGACCTCGCGTACGGGGCGGTCACGAAGACCGTCGGCGGCTGGAAGCACTGGCGGTCGGGCACCGTCGACCTCGGCGTGTCGAAGTGGCTGGCGGTCGGGTCGGTCCCCGGCTCGATCCTCGGGGTCCTCGTCGTCGAGGAGCTGCACGCCCGCTACGGCGACGGCTTCGACGACGTGCTGCTCGCCGGGATCGCGGTCGCCCTGGTGATCGTCGCGATCACGATCCTCGGCCGTGCGCTGTTCATGCCGAAGCTCGCCGAGCGCGAGCGCGAGACCGTCGAGCTCACGCAGCGCGTGAAGTCCGGGGCCGCCGGCCTGGGCTTCGTGCTCGGCTTCATCGTCGGCCTGACCTCGGTCGGCTCCGGCGCGCTCATCGGCCTCGCGCTGATCCTCATCTTCCGCCTGACGCCGCACCGCGTCGTCGGCACCGACGTCTTCCACGCCGCGATCCTGCTCTGGAGCGCCGGCATCGCCCACTGGATCGGCGGCAACGTCGACTTCGGGCTCATGGGCACGATCCTGCTCGGCTCGCTGCCGGGCGTCTGGATCGGCACCGCGCTGCTGCCGCGCGTCCCGGCCGCCGGCCTGCGGCCCGCGCTCGGCTGCGTGCTCCTGGCCAGCGCGCTCGGCGTCGCCACGAAGGCCGGCCTGGACCTGCCCGCGTGGGGCATCGTCGGTCCCCCGCTCCTCGTCGGCGCCGCCGCGTACGCGCTGCAGCGCCACCGCTCCTCGTCCGCACCCCGCCCCTCATCGGAGGTCGCACCCGCATGACACCGCCCGTCGACGCCCGCAACCGCGAGCTCACCCACCTGCAGGCCCTCGAGGCCGAGGCGATCCACGTGATGCGCGAGGTCGCCGCCGAGTTCGAGAACCCGGTGCTGCTGTTCAGCGGCGGCAAGGACTCGATCGTGCTGCTGCGCCTCGCCGAGAAGGCGTTCCGGCCCGCGCCGATCCCGTTCCCGGTCATGCACGTCGACACCGGGCACAACTTCCCGGAGGTCATGGAGTTCCGGGACCGCCGCGTGGAGGAGCTCGGCGTCCGGCTCGTCGTCGCGTCCGTGCAGGAGGCGATCGACAAGGGCCGCGTCACCGAGGAGACCGGCCCGCGCGCGTCCCGCAACCGGCTGCAGACGACGGCGCTGCTCGACGCGATCGCCGAGCACGGGTTCGACGCCGCGTTCGGCGGTGCCCGCCGCGACGAGGAGCGCGCCCGCGCGAAGGAGCGCATCTTCAGCTTCCGCGACGACTTCGGCGGCTGGGACCCCAAGCGCCAGCGCCCCGAGCTCTGGAACCTCTACAACGGCCGCATCCGCCGCGGCGAGAACGTCCGCGTCTTCCCGATCAGCAACTGGACCGAGCTGGACGTCTGGGAGTACATCGCCCAGGAGAACCTCGAGATCCCGTCGATCTACTTCGCGCACGAGCGCGAGGTCTTCGCCCGTGACGGCATGCTCTACGCGGTCAGCGACTTCGTCGAGCTGATGGACGGCGAGACCCCGTTCGTGGAGTCCGTGCGCTACCGGACCGTCGGCGACATGAGCTGCACCGGCGCCGTGCGCTCGACCGCGAGCGAGCTCGAGGCCGTCGTCGCGGAGATCGCCTCCACCCGGGTGACCGAGCGCGGCGAGACGCGCGCCGACGACAAGGTGTCCGAGGCCGCGATGGAAGACCGCAAGATCGCCGGCTACTTCTAGACCGAGACCGAGACCGCCGTGATGACCGCCCCTCCCCCCTCCCAGACCGACCTCGCGAACGCCGGCCTCCTGCGCCTGGCGACCGCCGGCTCCGTCGACGACGGCAAGTCCACCCTGATCGGGCGGCTGCTCTACGACTCCAAGGCGGTGCTCGCCGACCAGCTCGAGCACGTCGAGGAGGTGTCGCGCAAGCGCGGCTCCGACGTGCCGGACCTGTCGCTGCTGACCGACGGCCTGCGCGCAGAGCGCGAGCAGGGGATCACGATCGACGTCGCCTACCGGTACTTCGCCACGGCGCGCCGCACGTTCATCCTCGCCGACACGCCCGGGCACGTGCAGTACACGCGCAACATGGTCACGGGCGCGTCGACGGCCGACCTCGCGATCGTGCTGATCGACGCGCGCAAGGGCGTCATCGAGCAGACGAAGCGCCACGCGTACCTGAGCGCGCTGCTCGGCATCCCGCACCTCGTCGTCGCCGTGAACAAGATGGACCTCGTCGAGTGGCGCGAGGAGGTCTTCGACGGCATCGTGCGCGACTTCACCGAGCTCGCCTCGCGGCTGCACGGGGTGCGCGAGACGACGTTCATCCCGATCAGCGCGCTGCTCGGCGACAACGTCGTCGACCGCTCCGAGCGCACCGACTGGTACACGGGCCCGCCGCTGCTCGAGCACCTCGAGACGGTGTCGCTCGACGAGGACCGCAACCTCGCCGACGCGCGCTTTCCCGTGCAGTGGGTGATCCGCGACGGCGGCAGCGACTACCGCGGCTACGCGGGTCAGGTCGCCTCCGGCGTGTTCCGGGCCGGCGACGAGGTGACGATCCTGCCGTCGGGTGCCACGACGACGATCGCCGCGGTCGAGACCTACGACGGGCCGCTGGACGAGGCGTTCGCCGGCATGTCCGTGACGATCCGCCTCGCCGAGGAGCGCGACGTGTCGCGCGGCGACATGATCGTGCACTCCTCCTCGCTGCCCACGGTGGCGCGGACGCTCGAGGCCGACGTCTGCTGGATGGGCGAGCAGCCGCTGCGTCCCGGTGCCCGCCTGGCGATCAAGCACACGACCGCGTCCGCGCGGGTCATCGTCGACGCGATCGAATCGGTCGTCGACGTCGAGACGCTCGAGTCGCGCGGCGCGGCCGCGGCGGATCCGGACGACGAGTTCGCCGACGTGCCGCAGCTGGAGCTCGCGCTCAACGACATCGGCCGCGTCCGCCTGCGCGTCTCGCGCGAGCTCGCGGTCGACCCCTACGCCGTCAACCGCGCGACCGGCGCGTTCATCCTCATCGACGAGGGCACGAACGACACCGTCGCCGCGGGCATGATCGCCTGAGGCGGCCGCCGCGCGGGCGCGCGGGCGGGCGGCGCGGCGCGGCGCGGCGCGGCGAGGCCACGCGCCCCCGAGTGAACGGGCGCGCCTCCCGCAACGCGCGAACTGGGTGGTCGCAGGGCCAGATGTGGGTCTCGGATCACCCAGAACGCCGGGCGCCGAGCGCCGCGAGGAGATCGGCGACGACCGCGTCCGAGTCCTCGGTCACCTGCTGCCACGTGTACCGCAGGACGACGTAGCCGTTGGCGCGCAGCCACAGGTCCCGCCGGGCGTCGACCGCCGCCTGCCCGGGGCGCGCGTGCTGACGCCCGTCGAGCTCGACGACGACGCCGAGCTCCGGCCAGAGGCAGTCGACGATCCACGGTCCGAGGGTCACGTTGCGCCGTGGGAGCGGGATCCCGTGGCGGACCAGCAGGCTGCGGAACCGCCGCTCGAGCCGGCTGCGCATCTCCCCCCATCCGGGGACGTGCCGCTCGATCGCCGCCCGGAGCCTCGCGCTGCCCCGGTGACCACGGCGCAGGACGGCGGCGAGATCCTCCGGCCGCGTGCCGTGGTGGAACTCGGCCTCGCGCAGCGCCCGGTCCAGCGCGGCGGGCGCGAACCTGATCGCGATGTCGAGCAGCGTCCGCTCGACCGTCGTGATCGCGAAGCCGTCGAGCGGCACGACCTCGGCCGCGCGTAGCCGCGATCGGTGGATCCAGATGCCCTCGGGCGGCGTCAGCTCCCGGCGCGAGGCGAGCTCGATGAGCCCCGGGGGTCCGTGGGCCACGAGCTGCCAGCGTGCGGCCGCGGTCTGGTGGGAGAGCACGACGTCCGGGCCGCAGGCGAGGACCGCGGCGCGCAGCGCCGCGTCGGGCGGCGCGAGGCCCTCGGGGAAGGTGGCGTACACGCCGGTCCCTCCGTGCAGCGGACGCAGCAGCCCGGCGCGGCGGGCACGGCGGACGTCGGCGAGCGCGACGCCGCCGGCGCGCAGCTGGGCGGCGGTGACGACCCCGGACTGGGCCAGCACGAGCTCCCAGATGTGGAGAGGGAAGGTGACCATGCGCAGGACGATCACCCGGGCGCGCGCGGGAGCCGCCCGCTGTCACCGAAGCAGTGCTGGATCGCGTGCCGCCCGACGCGAACCTGCGCCCGCGCGCAACAGACGGTTCGAGCGTCACGGACGACCCGGACGCTGTCGCGGCCACCCCGGCCCACGCCGAACTGGGTGAGGCCGAGCCCATATCCGGCACCCAGATCACCCAGAACGCGCGGACTGCGGCCGCGGTCGCCGCGCCAACGCCGAACTGGGTGAGGCGGAGTCCATATCTGGCCTCCAGATCACCCAAAACGGGCGGAGCGGCGCGACGATGCGCCCGCGGCGGAGCGCTGGGGCGAGGCCGCCGGGCGAAACGGCCGCGGCGACGCGCCCGCGCCGATGCGCCCGCGGCGGGACGCCCAGGCGAGCCGGCGGCGGCGCGACGTGGCGACCGAGCGGGACGCCCGGGCGCCGCGCCCGCGGCGGGGCACGGACCCGGCCGCGGATGCCACGCCCGATGTCGCGTCGCGCACCGGGCGCGACGCGACGGTCCGGGACCTACTTCTTCGCGAGCAGGGTGCCCGCGTACGCGATGGCCGCGGAGGCGAAGAAGCCGAGGAAGACGCCGATCTTGCGACCGATGTCGATCCCGTCGTCGAGGCCGTCGGGGATGTCCCCGTCCGGCACGCTGAGGATGCGGAACAGCACGAGCAGCGTCGCGAGGGCCCCGAGGCCCAGGACGAGCTGGCCCGCGGGCACCGGGAGGGCGCCGAGCTTGTTCTGCGCGGCGGCGACGGCCACGCCGACCGCGACGACGCCGGTGATGAACAGGACGATGTCGATGAAGCTGAACACCTGCCACGCGTTCCCGCTGTCCGAGGCCGAGATGTTGCCGAACGATGCCGACACCTCGTACCACGGCAGGAACATGATGATGAGCAGCGCGAGACCGGCACCACCGGCGACCTTTGCACCGGTGCTGAGCTGGGATGCGTCCACGAACGGGTCCTCCTTGGAGGCTTGAGCGGATGGGCGCCAGGAGCGTACTCCCGTGCGCGGCGGCCGACGAGCCGCCCTGGGCGCCTGCCCTACCCCCGCGCCGCGCCCCGCACACCCCGCCCGGACACGCGTCGGGTCCCCAGGCCCGCCAGACGTCGCCCGACGCCCGCCTTGAAGTAGATTCCGGCCCCTATGTTCTCGAAGATCCTGGTGGCCAACCGCGGCGAGATCGCGATCCGCGTCTTCCGCGCGTGCAAGGAGATGGGCATCACGTCCGTCGCCGTCTATTCCGAGACCGACCGCAACGCGCTGCACCCCACCAAGGCGGACGAGGCGTACTTCATCGGCGACGGTCCCGCGTCCGAGAACTACCTCAAGGTCGACAAGATCATCGAGGTCGCCAAGGAGTGCGGCGCCGAGGCCATCCACCCCGGCTACGGCTTCCTGTCCGAGAACGCGCCGTTCGCGAAGGCCTGCGAGGACGCCGGCATCGTCTTCATCGGCCCGCCCGCGTCCGCGATCGACGCCATGGGCTCCAAGACCAAGGCCCGCGAGCTGATGCAGAAGGCGGGCGTCCCGATCGTCCCCGGCACCACCGAGGCCGTCGAGACCTACGAGGACGCCGTCCGCATCGCCCGCGACGAGATCGGCTACCCGGTCGCCGTCAAGGCGGCCTCCGGCGGCGGCGGCAAGGGCTTCCGCGTCGCGCTGACCGAGGACAAGCTCAAGGACGCCTACGAGGGCGCGAGCCGCGAGGGCGAGAAGTTCTTCTCCGACGGCACCGTGTACCTCGAGCGCTACCTGCCCGAGCCCCGCCACGTCGAGGTCCAGATCCTCGCCGACACGCACGGCAACGTCATCCACCTCGGCGAGCGCGACTGCTCCATCCAGCGCCGCCACCAGAAGCTCATCGAGGAGTCCCCCGCCCCGTCGTGGGTCGTCGACGAGGAGATGCGCGAGCGGATCGGCAAGATCGGCATCGACGCCGCGAAGGCCGTCAACTACGTCGGCGCGGGCACGATCGAGGGCATGCTCCAGGGCGACGAGTACTTCTTCCTGGAGATGAACACCCGCGTCCAGGTCGAGCACTGCGTGACCGAGATGACGACGGGCATCGACATCGTCAAGCAGGGCATCAAGGCCGCCGCCGGCCTGCCGCTCGACTACCAGCAGGAGGACATCGAGCTGCGCGGGCACGCGATCGAGTGCCGCATCAACGCCGAGTCCGCCCCGCGCAACTTCGCTCCCGCCCCCGGCCCGATCGGCAACTACAAGGAGCCGACCGGCCCCGGTGTGCGCGTCGACTCCGGCGTGCAGGCGTTCGGCGAGGTCTCGCCGATGTACGACCCGATGGTCGCCAAGCTCATCGTCTGGGACGCCGATCGCGAGCAGGCCACGGCCCGCATGATCCGCGCGCTGGAGGAGTACGAGATCGAGGGCCTCGAGACCCTGATCCCGTTCCACAAGGCGCTCCTGTCCACCGAGGACTGGGCCAAGGGCTCGATCTGCAAGGACCTCGTCGAGGACCAGGACTGGCTCAAGTCCACCGCGGAGGACTCGGGCGAGCGCTACGAGTCCGACGACGAGGACAAGGTCCAGAGCGACTACGTCGTCGAGGTCGGCGGCAAGCGCTTCGACGTGAAGGTGTTCGGCGACGCCCCCGCGTACGGTGCCGCGCCGGCCGCCGCGCCCGGGGCCGCCGGCCCGAAGAAGCGCGAGAAGCGCGCCTCCAAGGGCGGCGGCGGTGGCGCCGACCGGCTCGACTCCCCGATGCAGGGGAACATGTGGAAGATCGTCGTCGCCGAGGGCGACACGGTGGAGGAGGGCCAGCTCGTCTGCATCATCGAGGCGATGAAGATGGAGAACGAGATCGTCGCCCACAAGGCGGGCACCGTCTCCAAGCTCCACATCGCCGAGGGCGACCCGATCACCGCCGGCGCGCCGATCGCCGACATCACCAGCGCGCCCGCGGAGCCCGCGGCCGAGTAGTCGGTCTCGCGCGGGGCCCCGTGCCCCGCGCTCGCAGTAGGTTGGCGGCCATGGACTACGTCGCCCTGGCCGCCGGGTATGAGCGGATGATCCCGTTCGCCCACCACATCGGGATCGCGATCCGCGAGATCGCGCCCGGCACCGCCGTCGCGGTGCTGCCCGACGCCGACGAGCTGAAGAACCACGTGGGCTCGCAGCACGCGGGCGCGCTCTTCACCGTCGCGGAGGCCGCGTCGGGCGGCGCGTTCCTCGGCGCGTTCGCCGAGCACCTCGCGACGCTCACGCCGCTGGCGGAACGCGCGGAGATCGCCTACCTGAAGATCGCGCGCGGACCGATCATCGCGAGCGCGGCGCTGCGCACGCCGGTCGACGAGGTCCTCGCCGCGCTGGACACCGATGGCAAGGCGCGGTTCGAGGTCGGCGTCGAGCTGCACGACGAGGCGGGCGTCGAGGTCGGGCGCGTCACGGTGCACTGGTACGTGCGGCGGACCGCGCCCGCGGAGACCTCGGCGTGAGCGCGACCGCGCGCCTCGCCGGGACGCAGGACGCCGCCGCGGTCGCCGAGCTGCTGGTCGCGTTCCGCGACCACTTCGGCATGGACTTCCCCCCGGACGAGGTCTTCCACCGTGGCGTGCGGCACCTCCTCGACGACCCCGAGACCGAGTACGTCCTCGGCTACACGGACCCGACGGGAGACGCGTGCGGCGTCGTGCAGCTGCGGTTCCGCTACGGGATCTGGCGGGCGGGGTACGACTGCCTCGTCGAGGACGTGTTCGTCCGCGACAGCGCTCGCGGGCACGGGGTCGGTCGGGCGATGCTCGCGGCAGCGATGGCGCGGGCGCGTGAGCGCGGCGCGCGACGGATGGAGCTCGACGTCAACGAGGAGAACCCGGCCGCGATCGCGCTCTACGAGTCGTTCGGGTTCCGGGCCAGCTCGGTGGGCTCGACGGCGCGCGACCTCTACATGCGCGTGCATCTCGACCCCTGAGCTCCTCGAACGGGCGTCGGGCTGTACGCCGAATGTCCTGCTCGGCAGATACGCTCGTGCCCGCGATGCCCTCGACCGATCACGTCTCGTCGCCCCCGCCGTCGGTCGACGCCTCCCTGGCGCGCCTGCAGCAGCTGCGGGCGCGGGCCGAGCAGCTGATCGGCGGCGGCGCGCCGGCCGCTCCCGCCCCACCGCCCACGGCACGTGCGGCGTCCGCGGCGTCCCCGCCCGCGAGCGACGTCGACGACGTGACGGCGCAGGTCACCGCCGCCCGCGCCGCGGTGGCGGCGCTGCGCGCCGAGGTCGACGGCGAGCGCCACGAGCACCTCGCCGAGATCGAGCGGCTGCGCGCGGACCGCGACGCCGAGCTCGACGGGCTCCGCACCCAGCACGAGCGCGTCGTCGACGAGCTCGAGGCCGAGCAGGCCCGGACGGTGGAGCTCGAGCAGCGCGTGCGGGAGCTGACGGCGGACATCGAGACGGTCCTCGCCGACCTCGACGCGACGACCACCGAGCTCGAGCACGAGCGCGCCGACCGCGAGGAGACCGTCCGCGAGCTCGTCGGGCAGCTCGAGGCCGAGCGCGAGGCCGCGGTCGCGATCGCCGCCGAGCTCGAAGCGCGGAAGGCCCAGGCCCACGCCGCCGCGGTCGAGGCCGCAGCGCAGCTGGAGGCCGAGCGCGCAGCGCACGAGACGACGCGCGAGGAGCTCGAGGCCGGCAGCGACGAGCGCGTCGCCGGCCTGACCGCGCAGATCGACGAGCTGCGGGCCCGTCATGCGGCGGACCTCGACGAGCACCGCGCGCAGAGCGCCGCGACGGCCTCCCGGTTCGCGCAGGAGACCGAGCGGGTCGCCGCGCAGCTCGACGCGCTCGAGACGCTCGCGGCCGACCTGACCGCGCGCGCCGAGCGCGCGGAGGGCGACCGCACCCGGGCCGACGAGGCCGCGCGGCAGGCGACCGCCGAGCGTGACCGGGCCGCCGCCGAGCGTGACCGGGCGACCGTCGAGGCGCAGCGCGTCGTGGCCGAGCGCGACGCGCGGATCGCGGCGCTCGAGCGGGAGCTCGACGGTGCGCGGGCCCTGCTCGCGGCCGAGCGCGCGGACCGGGAGCGGCTCGCCGGCCAGCAGCGGTCCGCCGACCTCGCCCGGACCGGTGAGCTGCGCGACGCGGTCGCCGCGCGGATCGAGGCGGTCCGGCGCGCCGAGGAGGCGGACGCCCGGGTCGCCCGGGCCGAGGACGGGGTCCGCGTCCGGCAGGAGGAGCTCGACCGGCTGCGCGCGGAGGCCCGGGCGCAGCAGGACGCGCTCGTCAGCGCGCAGCGACAGCTCGCCGAGGCCCAGGTCGGCATCGCCGCCTCCCAGCAGGAGCTCGAGCGCGAGCGGGTCCAGCGCGGCGCCGCGGACGCCCGGCTGCAGCTCGAGCGCACCGCGTTCGAGGAGCGGCTGCGCGCCGCCGAGCAGCAGGGCCGCCAGGCGCTCGAGGCCGAGCGCAGCGCGCACGCGCAGCGTCGCCAGGAGCTCGAGCAGCAGATCGTCGCGATCGAGACGCAGAGCGCCGCCGCCCTGGCCGCCGAGCGCGAGCTGCGCACGCAGCTCCAGACCGACCTGCAGGCCCGGATCGAGACGCTGCGCATCGAGCTGCGCGACACCACCGCGGGACTGCGCACCGAGCTCGACCGCGAGCGCTCGCGGCTGCAGCGGCGCGTCCACGAGCTCGAGCAGCAGGTGGGCAGCGAGGAGCGCGCCCGTATCGCCGCCGAGACCGACCGGGACACGATCCGGCGCCTCACCGAGCAGCTGCGCGGAGAGATCGAGGCGTCGCGCCGCGCGGCCGACGAGAGCCGGCAGCGCTGCGACGACCTCGAGCAGGAGATCGAGCGCCGCGACGTGCTGCTGCGTCGCGTCAGCGTCATCGCCGGGGACCTGCGCGGGCAGCTGACCGCGGTGCGGCAGGTGGCCGCGACCACGACCCCACCGACCCCGACCGACGCGGGCTCCGCAGCCGTCGCCGTCCCGCTGGTCGGCGCCGAGCACGGTCCCGTCATGGGTCGTCCCGACGCAGGCGGGCTCGTCGGTCCGGCGCCGCACGTGGAGCCTTCCGCGCCCGGCGCGCAGCCCGGCCCGCGCACGGCGACCGCGAGCCCCAGGGCCGAAGCGGCCGACAGCGGCTCCGCGGCGTCATTGGATGAGCTCGCCGCGCGGATCGAGCGCCTCAAGCGCCAGGTCCGCGCCGCCGGCCCCGGCGATCCGGCCTAGACCTCCGACGAACCGGCGACACGCCGCGGCGACCCCGGCCGTCCGGCGCGCCGCGCGCGCCGCGCGCGCCGCACGGCTTGGGTCACATCGCGCGTCGCGCGGCGTCAGCCGCCGCGCGAGGAGACGCCCGGGATCCCCGAGTCCGTCCCCGTGGCCGGCGGCGGCGTGGCGGGCGTGGTCGTCGCCGGCGGCGACTGCCCCCCCGGGACGGTGACGGTCGACGAGCCCTCGTCCGCGGACTGCTCGACCTCGGTGCCCGCGACCTCCTGCTCGGACGGCCGCGTGCCCCTGATCGTGAGCAGCTCGTCCGACAGCTGCTGATCGGTGATCGGGACGAGCCGGTTCTCGGTCGCGAGCGTCCGGGACTGGCTGACGAGGTAGTCCAGGAAGGTCCGCACCTCGCGCCGACGCAGCGCCAGCTCCGAGGTGACGACGAACAGCCGCTGGGTCAACGGGTAGACGCCCGTGGTGATCGTCGTCTGCGCCGGGAAGACGCAGCCGGGGCCTGGATAGATCGTCTTGCCGTTGCGGTCCGTCCGGGGCAGCGACGCGTCACCGCTGAGCGGGGTCTGCGGGTCGATCGCCGCGGCGCCCGACGCGCCCGTGCTGCCGGTCGGACCGGTCGGACCGGTCGTCCCGGCACGCAGGCGTCGCTGGTCGGCGTCACGCAGATCACCAACGCGGACCGGCTGACCGCTCTCCGTCTCGGGGACACCGAAGTCGACCTCCAGGGGCCGCAGCTCCTCCTCGAACAGCTCGTAGTAGCTGAACCGGAAGGCACCGACGGTCCCGGCACTGTCCGCCTGCGCGAGCTGCTCGGTGCGGTAGCGCCGGACCTGCAGCTCCAGGCGGGCGTCGTACGCTGCGTTGGCCCGGGCGCGGGCGCGACGCTTCGCGAGCTCCACGAGCCGACGGTTGCGGGCTTCGAGCGCCTGCGCATCGACCGTGATCTTCAGGCGGCGGTTGCGCTCGTTGACCCGGCGGATCTCGGCGAGGATGCGCCGGTCGGCCGCGCGCTCGGCGCGTGCGACGTAGGCGCGCCGCGTCGTGATCGTGCGGGCGCGCAGACGCGCCCGGTACCGACTGACGCGCCCGGCGACGGCCGCGATCCGCGTCGCGTTGGTGACCTCACGCCGCTCGCGCGGGTCGGAGGCGTGCACGATGTAGTCGCTGCGAACGTCGGCGAGGGACGCGTCGACCCGGTTGAGCACCAGCTGGCCGAAGAACTGGAACACGTCGCTGTCGGCCTCGCGGCCGGTCGCGCGCAGCGGCAGGTCGTCGAAGCCGAGCTGGGACCAGTTGCTGATCGTCGAGCCGGCGCGGTAGATGTCGTTGGCCTGCTTGACCGTGATGCAGTCGCCGCCGACGTCGGACTCGTTCTTCGTCGCGAGGACGATCGCGTCCGACGCGAGCTGGAGCGGGTTGACCAGCTTGATGCCACGAGCCGCGCAGAGGTCGATGATGCCCTGCGAGGGCAGCGTCGTCACCTCGATCGCGTCGACCCGTCCCGAGCAGAGGTTCTGGTAGGCGCGGTCCTCGGTCGAACCGCTGAACGTCAGGCGCGACGTCCCGCCCTGGCCGCGGTAGCTGACCGCTCCCTGACGGGTCAGCGAGTCCTGCGTGCGCCCGTCGATCGCGACGGTGCCACTCGGTCGCTTGGGCAGCCGCGCCTCGAGGCGCCGCTGCTGCTCGGCGCTGCTCGCGCCGGTCGTCGCCCCGCGGGAGGACGGCGACTGGACGGTCGGGGACGTCGAGACGTCTCCGGCGTCGTTGGTGTCCACGCCGCAGCCGGCGACGAGCACGCCGCAGGCGGCGATCGCGATCCAGGAGGTGGTCAGTCGTCGGCTCATGGGATTCCCGGGGTGAACGTCTGGCCGTTCGGGTTGCGGGTCTGGCCCTGGCTGGACTGCGCCGTGACGCTGTTCAGGGCGGGGAACTTGAGGATGTTGCCGCGGACCTCCACGACCTCGAAGTCGGAGACCTTGAGGCCCTCGATCTCGTTGCCGCGAAGGAGCGGGGTGGAGACGTCGCCCGAGGCGTTCAACTGCGCCTGCGTGAGAGCGCGGCCGTTGCCGTCCAGCAGCCGGCCCTGCGGGTCGCGCAGCGGCTGGCTCCAGTCGTAGTTGAGCTTCGCGTAGAGCGTGGGCACGCGGGAGCGGTCCACGACGATCGCGCCATACCGCTTGAGGGCGGAGATCAACGCCTCGGCCGCCTTGCGGTTGGTCCGTCCCGGGAAGCGGTAGGGCGTGCAGGCGCTCCGACGGACGGACCGGTCGACCGTGCCGTCGTCCCGGGCGGTGAGCCCGAACGCGGGGTCGTCGCACCGCGCGTCGACCCGGCGGTTGAGGGACGCGAGGGTGACGGAGGAGCGCAGCTTGATCCGGGCGCCTTCGGGAATCGAGCTGAGCTGCCCGACGCCGTCGGTCGACGATGCGGGCTGCACGTAGTTGCGCTGCGCGGGGCCCGGGAGGGAGATCGCGAGCGCGTGCTCGATGCGGCCGGCCTGGATCTCCTCGGGTTGGATCAGGCCCGCGAACAGCGGCAGGCCGGAACCGCGGGCGGAGACGGTGTTGGGCTCCTGGAAGCCCGGACCGTTGAGATCCCACTTGCGCATGAACTGGTAGCTGATGACGTTGCCGTTGCGGCCGCGACGCGCCCGCCAGAGGTCGTAGGCGACGCCCTCGCTGCGGTTGATGACCGTGAACCAGCCGTCGTACTGCGGCAGGGGCGACTCGTCGGCCGGCACGAGCAGCGACGTGACCCGCGCGCCGTCACCGCAGTAGGGCGGCAGCTGACGGCAGACGACACGGGTCGGGACCGCGCCCTCCTCGTCGACGACCGGAACGGTCCAGCGGCGTGTGTTGATGAAGAGGCCCGCGTTGATCGTGCGGCGCTCGCGCCGCGGCGCCCGTCCTGCCTGCTCGACCACGCCGAGCCGCTGCTGCGCGCCCGTGATCCACTGACGCGAGCGCCGGTCGATCGCGGCGTTCTCCACCGCGGTGTTCCACGGCGAGTTCGAGGAGAACGGGCGGAGCGCCAGCGCGGCGCCGGTGCTGCTGCCGACCGTCCCGGCCGCGGCGACACCGCCCGCCGGGACGCCCTGCTGCGTCGAGGGCACCGTCGCGGTGTCGGCGCCGGTCGCCCCGGTCACCGCCGGGGAACCCGGTCCGCCGACGACCTTCTGGCCGCCCTCGTCGTTGGCCGAGTCGCGGCGTGTGCGGGCGCCCTCGGGGGTGGTGGTCGTCCGGGGCGTCGTCGCGGTGGTCCGCGTCGTGCTGGTCGAGATGTCGGAGTTCTGGTCTTCGTTGGCGACCGCCCCGCAGCCGCCGAGGAGGGCGGCGGTCGCGGCGATCATCGTCAGACGGGCGACACGCATCAGGCATCGTCCTTCGGCAGTGGCGGACGGACGGGAATGGCCGGGCGCGGCTTCCGCTCCGGGGCGGCGGCACGGTCCGGCGTCGGGGAGGTCTCGGGCAGGGCGCGGGCTGCGTCCCGGATCCGGGCGCGGACGGCCTCGGCCTCGGGGCTGAGCGGCCGGGCCGGCGGCGCGGCGGGGGTCGCGGTCACGGGGCGCAGGGCGGGCCGCGCGGGTGCCGCGGCGGGCTCGGTCGGCGAGGGCGCCGGCGCGGCAGCCGCGGGCGATGGCGCGGCCGCGGGCGGCGCGTCGGCCGGGGCGGGGTCGGGGCGGCGCGGCGCGACGGCCCGACCGAGCTCGTCGGAGGTCAGGCCGGGCAGCGTCGGCATCGGCCGGGCGGCCTCGGCGGCAGCATCCGCGGCGGCGGAGCGGAGCGTCTCGACGAGCTCGTCGAGCTCGGCCTTGACCTCGAGCGTCTGGTCGAGGCGCAGCTGCAGCTCGCCCGCTCGGGCGGCGAGGTCGTCGGCGATCGACGTCAGCCGCTGGATGCGGCCCTGGGCGAAGCGGTCGACGCGGCGCCGCGCCTCCTCCAGGTAGCGGGCGGCCTCGTGCTCGGCCTCCTGGAGGATCGCGGTCGCGTCCTCCTCGGCGTCGAGGCGGACGGTGACGGCCCGGCGGGCGGTCTCGGCCTCGACCTCGGCCTGGAGCTCTCGGGCGCGCGCCTCGGCGTCCGCGAGGATCGCCGCGACGCGCGCGTTGACCGCGGCGGCGAGGTCGTCGCCCTCGGGGGAGGCGGGGGTGGACGGATCGTGGACCATCGTCACGGGGTCGCGGTCGGGGTGGGCGTCGGGGTCGGCGTGGCGGCGGGCGTCGCGGCGGTGCCGCCTGCGGTCGCCGGCGTGCGCGCGGCGGTCCGGCGCCGGGCCGGGTCGGTGCGCGCGACCCGGAGCAGCAGGTACCGCTCGGTGCGGGCGACGGCGGTCAGGCCGCGCACGAGGCCGTCGTTGGCGCGCGGGTACTTCTGCTGGACCAGGTCGCCCGAGCTCGGGTTGATCGTCAGCAGCACGTAGTCGACCGTGCCCCACGGGTTGTCGAGCACCTGGCGGAAGCGCGTGTCGCCCTTGTCGATGCGGTCGAAGAACAGCTGCGGACGGCCGCTGAGGATGATCACGCCGAAGGTCTTCGCGTTGTCCGTCAGGATCGCGTTGTTGCGCGTGACGTTGCGGTTGATGTACCCGGCCATCTGCGCCTCGGAGAGCACGCCCCCGCGGAAGCCGCCGCGCGACGCGACCCCGGTCTGGTCGTCGCCGGTCTTCACCGCGCGGACGAACGCCTGCTCCAGCGACTGGAACGGATAGCTCTGCATCCCGCTCCAGGCCGTGAACAGGTTGATCACCAGCAGCGCGACGGTCGCCGCCCAGACGCCGACCCGGGCCGTCTCGAAGCTGCGGAAGACCCAGGCGGCACCGACGAACGCGGCGACGTACATGGGCATCGAGTCGCGCAGCGTCAGCAGGCCCTCCTGGTCGTTGATGTAGGCGTTGCCGCCCATGATCACGATGCCCAGGACGACGAACGACGCGAGCCACAGGGCCATGTCGTTGCGCTGCGCGACGAACGTCAGGACGAGCGCAGGGACGACGACGAACGCGAGCGGGAAGACCGTGACGTTCAGCTCCAGCAGCCGCCGGGCGATCTCGTTGAACGTCAGGTCGCCGGTGGTGTCGATGCCGGTCGCGTTGACGGCCTGCGTCGAGGTCGTCGTGCTCGTGATCCAGCCGAACGGGTCGCCGACGATGAGCGTGTTGAAGAGGATCCACAGCGCCAGCACGTAGACGACGGGCGCGGCGAACGCGATCACGGAGCCCTCGACCTCGATCTTGCTCGCGCGGCGTCGCACGAGCGCGACGGCGATGAGCACGGCGAGCAGGACGGCCCAGACGATGAACGCGTACCGGGTGAGCACGAGGACCGCGATGCCGAAGCCGGCGCCGATGAGGAAGCGCGGCTCGGTCGTCGCGTACCAGGACACGAAGCAGTAGAGGCTGAACGCGAGGAAGAAGGCGTAGATGACCTCGCTCATGCCGTTGCCGGCGTAGAAGACCCAGAACGGGTTGAACGCGAAGAGCGCGAGCAGCGGCAGCCGCAGGATCGCGTTCATGTCGCAGCGCGCGAGCGTGCGGTCGAGGATGACGATCGTGCCCGCGGCGAACACGGCGCTCATCAGCGGCAGCGCGATCAGCGAGGTCGCGAGCGGCTTCACGAGCGCGAACGGCAGCATCGCGAACGTCGTCAGCGGCGCGAACACGAAGCCGATCGCGGCGAGCTTCGGCGGGTCGTTGTGCCAGACCAGGTACGCGCGCGTCAGGCGGTCCAGCGCGTCGAACACGATGACGTGCTGGTCGATCGTGATCTTGTAGCCGATCAGGAAGTAGACGACCGCGAGCGCGAGGAACAGCCCGAAGGACACCAGGGCGCCCGGCATCGCGACCTGCGGGCCGCGCGGGGCGTCGTCCAGGACGGTGCCGGAGCGGTGCCCGTGCGCAGCGGGGTTGGACGGCGGGGTGCCGCCGGGCGGGGGGTTCAGGACGGTGCTCATGGTCTCAGCGGGTCGGCGGCGCGGACGTCGTCACCGGCGCGGGGCTCTCGTGGCCCGCGTCGAGTCCGTGCACCGTCTTCTCCCAGTAGAAGGGCCGGTAGAACAGCTGCAGGAAGCCCTTCCACGCCGCGATCGACATGAGGCCCCAGTACAGCGGGGACAGGAGGGCGTACTTGGCGAGGTCGAAGTACCCGCGCTGGACCGAGCCGGCGACGTTCAGGTACATGAACACGAAGTTCCCGATGAACAGCATGAACGCCGCGGCGTAGAACACGAAGCTCGGGAACAGTTCCTGGATGAAGCCCGCCTCCGTGAAGAAGAACACGGTCGTCAGCGCCCAGAAGATCGGGTTCAGCAGGAAGATGAACGTGCCGCCGACGACGAGCTGGAAGCTGATGAAGCTCTTCAGCCCGATCTGGCGCAGGAGCCGCGGCGGGTTGCGCATGTGCACGAGCCACGTCTGGATGTAGCCCTTGATCCAGCGCGACCGCTGGCGGATCCAGTTGTTGAGGTCGGAGTTCGCCTCCTCCAGCGTGGTGGAGTCGATCATCGCCGTCTTGAAGCCCGCCTTGTGGAGGCGGATGCCCAGGTCGGCGTCCTCGGTGACGTTGAACGGGTCCCACGCGGCGAGGTCGATCAGCCGGTCGGTGACGAAGTGGTTGGAGGTGCCGCCCAGCGGGATCGGCACGCCCTGCGCGTCGAGGCCGGGGAGCAGCAGGTCGAAGTGCATCGAGTACTCCGTCGTGAACCACCGGGTCAGGAGGTTCTGGTCGGAGTTGAAGTAGTTGAGCTTCGCCTGGATGCAGGTGACGCGCGGGTCCGCCTTGTCGAACGCGACGACGATCTTCTTCAGCTGGTCCGGGTCGGGCCGGTCCTCGGCGTCGAAGATGACGACGTACTTGCCGTCGGCCTGCAGCAGCCCGTAGTTGCACGCCTTCGGCTTCGTCTTCGGCTGCGCGTCGGGGACGACGACGAGCTTGAAGTGCGGCGGCAGGTTCATGGCGCGGATGGCCGGGACGGTCTCGTCGTCGTCCTCCTCGCAGAGCAGCCGCACGTCGAGCTTCGTCTTCGGGTAGTCGAGGCCGCCGATGCCGTCGACCAGGCGCGGGAGGACCGCGGCCTCGCGATAGAGCGGGACGAGGATTGTGTAGACCGGCAGGTCGCGCTCGTCGATCGCGTCGAGCTCCTCCTGCGTCACGTCGATCTCGTAGGTGTGCCCGAGCGCGTTGTACGTCAGGACGAACTTGTAGAGCGAGGTCGCCAGGTAGAAGATCGACGCGAGGCCGATCAGCGTGATGATCGTGACCTTCGGGAAGATCACGGCGAGCACGACGATCACGACGGCCAGCGCGATGAAGAAGACCTTCTGCGCGGAGCTGAGGACGCGGTTGGCGCACTCCTCCGGGAACCGCTCGAGCAGCTCGGACTTCGCGACCGAGACGTACTCGCCGCCGTTGACGCGCTGCAGCAGCTCGTCGATCGAGTTGCGGGAGGCAAGGAAGCCGCGCAGCTCCAGGTGGGTGTGCTCGCGCAGCGCCGAGACGGTGTCGTCGTCGAGGACGTCGGCGACCGCGAGGTACAGGGTCGTGTCGTCGACCGCGATCGGCACGCAGCGCAGGTGGCGCGCGAGCGGCTCGGGGATGAGCGCGAGCGCGGCCGGGTCCGGGTCGTACTCGGACAGGTCGACGAGCGGCAGCTGGAACTGCTCGGCGAGGATCGCGACGAGCTCCGGCTCGGTGATGATGCCGCTGTGGACGAGCACCTCGCCGAGGCGGCTGCCGGTGCGGGCCTGCTCGGCCAGGGCGCCCGCGATCTGCTCGTCCGTCGCGATGCCGCGCGCCACCAGCAGGTCGCCCAGGCGGGTCGGGAACGCGGGGTCGGTGACGCGCGTGTCCGCGTCCGCCTCGGTCGAGCCCTCCCAGGAACCGGCGGCGCCGCCCTCGGGCCCCATGCCCGCGGGCCACTGCACGAACGTCTCGTCGATCGCGCGCTGCAGCTCCTCCTCGGGGGCGACGACGAACGCGACGTCGCGACCGGTGAGCGACTGCGCGACGTCACGGGCGACGTCGTCGGCCGGCGTGGAGGTCGCGATCGTGACGGTGCCGCCCGCGTAGCTGATCGGGAGGATCGTGAAGTGCCGGCAGATCTGCTCGGAGAGCATCCGTGCGGCCAGCGGGTTGACCGCCCGGTGCTCGGGCGTGCCCGAGTCGGCCGGGTCGAGCACGACGAACTCGAGACCCGCGTGGGTCGCGAGCTGCCGGTAGAAGCGGCGGCTGGGTTCGGTTGCGGACGGAGGGTTCATGCGTCTTGCGGTCCTTGAACGCGGGCGAGCGCGGCGTCGATCTCTGCGGCGGGGGCGATCACGACGCCGATCCGGAGGTTGGGGAAGTGGGTGCGAAGCGCGGAGAGGTCGGGATCGGCGTGCGCCGCGGCGACCTTGAGCTCGTCCGCGACGAGCGTGAGCGGGACGACGCGCTCCTTGAGCGCGAGCTGCAGCGGGACGTAGCGCCACAGCCGGGCGTCGACGTCGAAGCCGCGCAGGCCCGTGTACGGCAGGTTCGCCGCGAGCGCGATGCCGAGAGCGTCGTCCACGTCAAGACCCGGCCCCGGGGCGTGTCGTCAGGCGCTCGGCGGCGCGGCCGGCCTCGCGGTCCTGGCCCTCCATCGTGGAGCGGCGCGAGGACGCCTCGCGGTCGAGGCGCTCCTGGTTGAGGCGCGCCTCCTCCACGGCCGGGTCCGTGGGCGTGCCCGGGGTGGGCGGCGGCCCGCTGCCGGCGCGCTTGGACCGGTCGGAGGCGGCGAAGAGGATGTAGAAGAGCGCGAGGATCGCCAGCGGGGCGACGAGGAACGCGAGGAAGAAGACCGCGAACAGCAGCAGCGCGGCGATCACGACGGCGATGAGCGCGAGCGGGCGGTACTTCTCCTCCTGCTGCTGGTCAGGCACCGGTCATCTCCTCGACGTCGACCTGGATGCGCGCGGCGCCCGGGGCGGGCTCGCGGACGGTGACCGGGAGCGGCGAGACCTCGCGCAGCCGCGTGGCGAGCGCGATCGGTCCGGCCAGCTGCAGGTCGATGAGGGCGCGGTTGCCCTCGAAGCCCTTCACGTAGACGTCCTGCGCGCCCGGGAGGCGGCCGAGCGCCTGTTCGAAGCTGCTGAGCGTCGCGATGTCCGCGAACGGCCCGGCGTCGAGCGTCAGCTGGCCCTGGACCGTCGGATCGGCCGCGACGGCGTCACCGGGCGGCGGGGAGAACGACGGCGGCAGGACCGAGGCGGGCGGCGCCGGCGCCGGGATGTGGGCGACCGGGTCGGCGGGCTCCGGGACGACCGGTGCGAGCGGCGGCGGGGCCGGCGGGACGGCCGGCTCCGGCGTCGGCAGCGGCACGATGGTCGACACCGGCGGCGTGGGCGGCGCCGGCGGGACGACCGGCGTGGTCGGTACGGGCGCGCTGGGCGACCAGCCGCCACCGATCGGCGGCAGGTCGCTCGGCGTCGTCAGGACCGGTGCCGGGGTCGGCGCCGGGCGCTGCGCCAGCAGCAGGCGGTACTCGTCGATCAGCGCGCGCGTCGAGGACTCGAGCGAGTCGCGGAACCGCTCGAGCTCGGCGAGCTGCGCGCGCAGGTCGTCCAACGAGCCGTTCGGGACCGACGGGGCGACCGCGGGCGGCGGGGTGACCGCGGCCGGCGTCGGGGGCGGCGGGACCACGGGCTCGCCGGCCGCGGCCAGCTCGCTCTCGAGATCCTCGAGCTTGCGCTCGAGCTCGCTCAGGGTGGAGGTGATGTCGCGTTCAGCGCCCGGCATGGGAGGTCCTGTCGTGGTGATCCGTCCGGTAGGTGATCGGCAGCCGGAGGCCGCGCGAACAGGGGCGGACAGTAGCAGTCGACCCCGGATGTTCCGGCGAGATGTCGTAGGCGAAAACGCTGCAAATGACGGGGAACCTCACCATCGCTGCAGTCGCTGGGATCCGGGTTGCGCGCGCCATCAGCGGAACCTCAGCACGAGCTCGCGGGATTTCCGCCCGCAGTAGCGGGCCGGATCGGGCTGACCGCTGACCACGACCGTGTAGCCGCCGCCACGCAGCCGCTCGCGCAGGCGCAGGTCGAGCTGACGGCGCCCGGCGAGCCGCGGGACGCTCGTGCTGCCGATCCGGCGGCCGCCGAAGGTGTAGACCGCCGCGTAGACGTCGCGGATCGGACCGGCCGTCGCCTCGACCGGGATCGACAGGAAGCCCTCGTAGTCGCGCGCGCGACCACCCGGGCGGCGCAGCACCCGCAGCGGCAGGCGGGTCGCGTAGCGACCCGAGGCGGTCTTCCGCACGCCGCGGCGCAGCGCGTAGGCGGCACCGGCGAACGGCCGCGGCGCGTTCACCGAGTACGAGCCCGCGATCACGACCGGCCCCGGCCCGGCGAACCCGGTGGCGTTGCCGACCGACCAGCCCAGCCGGTCCCCGGGACGAGCGCCGTCGACGCGGTACCCGCGCGCGGGCTGCAGCCGGGAGAGGTAGACGGGCGCGCGGCCGAACTTGCCGTACACGACGTAGGCCGAGCCCGAGCCGCCGCGACAGTTGTTGTCCGCGTCGTAGGCGCCGACGACCACGTCGGCCAGCCCGTCGGCGTTCGCGTCCCCCGCGCCCGCCACCGCGGCGCCCGCCGCGTCGCCCGCCGCCGCACCCAGGATCGAGAACCCCGCCGTCCCGAGCGCGCGGGCGTCGAGGCGCAGCCGGGCGGTCTGCCCGTAGACGACGGTCGCCCGGCCGGCGCTGCGGCGCGTGCCGACGGCGGCCCCCGGACTGCCCAGGATCGCGTCGGCGCGGCGGTCCCCGTTCATGTCGCCGAGCCCCGCGACCGCCTGGCCGAGGCGGGCGCCGGTCGACGCGCCGTCGACGCGATAGCCGAGCGACGGGGTGAGCAGGCTGAGGCTGAGGACCGACCGCTCGTCGCGTCCGAAGACGACGTAGGCGCTGCCGCTGTCGACCCGGTCGTTGCGGTCGGCGGTCGGCGCCCCGAGCAGGAGGTCCCCGGTGCCGTCGCCGTTCACGTCCCCGGCGTCGGCGACGCTCGCCCCGACCCGCTCGGAGGTGACCGAGCCGTCGAGCTGGCGGACGTCGCCCGGGGCGGCGGCGAGGTCCACGGGGACGCCGCGCCGGGCGCGCCGGCCCGTGACGAGGTAGGCGGAGCCGGTGCGCGTGTTCGCGGTCGTGGCGCCGGGCACGCGGCTGTCCGCGTCGGGCGCGCCGAGCAGCACGTCGGGCACCGCGTCGCCGGTGGCGTCCGCGGTCAGCGCGGCGCTGCGGCCGGTGTGGTCCTGCGGCGAGCGACCGCCGATCACGTCGTAGGCGTCCAGTGGGGCGTTCGCGAGGTCGACCGCGCCGTTGCGCGGCCCCCCGTAGACGACGTAGGCGACGCCGGCCTCGCGACGACCGAGGAACGTGGCGTTCGGCGCGCCGACGACGATGTCGCCGAAGCCGTCCCCGTCGAGATCCCGTCCGCCCGCCACCGCGGTGCCGAACCGCTCGCCGGCGGCGATGCCGTCGATCCGGAACCCACCACCGCGCGTCTCGAGGAAGTGGAGGTCGACGCCGTCGAACGGGCGCCGCCCGTAGACGACGTAGACCGAGCCGCTGTCGCGCCGGCGGTTGTAGTCGGCGTACGGGGCGCCGAGCACGAGGTCGCCGACCCCGTCGCCGTTGACGTCACCGGCGGGGGCGACGGTGTACGCGGCGCTGTCGCCGCGGTCTCCGACGAGGCGCAGCGCGTCGCCGTCGGGGCGCGCGAGATCGACGCCCACCGGGACGGCGACGGCGTCCGCGGGCGCGCCGAGTCCTGCGGCGAGCGCGACGGGAACGGCGAGATGGCGTGTCCTGCCCCAGGGCACGGACGGAAGACTGCCCGGAGCGACGGCCGCCTTCATCGTCCGATCGGACGATCATCCGGTCGGACACCCGTGGCCGACCGGACGACGGCGCCCGGACCGGCTGCGCGGCCACTGGCACGACGAACGCCCCGGCGGACCGGGGCGTTCGGGACGGCTCGGGTGGCGCGCAACGGCTACGCGCCGAGGATCTCCATCGCGATCTTCGCGACCTGCGTCGGGGTGCGGCCGACCTGGACGCCGACGGCTTCCAGCGCCTCGGCCTTCGCGGCGGCGGTGCCGGCCGAGCCGGACACGATCGCGCCCGCGTGGCCCATCTGCTTGCCGGCCGGGGCGGTGAAGCCCGCGATGTAGCCGACGACGGGCTTGGAGACGTTCGCCTTGATGTACTCGGCGGCCTCCTCCTCGGCGGAGCCGCCGATCTCGCCGGACATGACGATCAGCTCGGTCTGGTCGTCCTGCTCGAACAGCTCGATGATGTCGATGAACGACGAGCCGGGGACCGGGTCGCCGCCGATGCCGACGATCGAGGAGTTGCCGAAGCCGGCCTGGGCGAGCTCGTTGCCGATCTGGTAGGTCAGCGTGCCCGAGCGCGACACGACGCCGACGTTGCCCTCCTTGAAGAACGACGCCGGGATGATGCCGACGTTCGCCTTGCCCGGCGACAGCAGGCCGGGGCAGTTCGGGCCGATCAGCCGCGTGCCCGGGTGCTTGGCCTTGACCGTGTTGTAGAGCTTGAGCTCGTCGTGCGCCGGGATGCCCTCGGTGATGATCACCACGAGCTCGACGCCGGCCTCGGCGGCCTCCAGCGCGGACGCGGCCGCGAACGGCGGCGGCACGAAGATCATCGCCGTGTTGGCGCCGGTCTCGGCGACCGTGTCGGCCCAGTTCGCGAAGACCGGGATGCCCTCGACGTTCTCGCCGGCCTTCTTCGGGTTGATGCCGCCGACGACGTTCGTGCCGTAGGCGCGGTTGTTCAGCGTGTGGAACGAGCCCTCACGGCCGGTGATGCCGGCGACGGCGAGCTTCGTGTCGTTGTCGATCAGGATGGACATCAGGCGTTCCCCTTCGCGGCGGCGACGACCTGCTCGGCCGCCCCGTCCATCGTCGTCGCGGCCTGCACGTTGGGCAGTGCGGCCTCCTCCAGGATCTTGCGGCCCGCGACGTCGTTCGTGCCGTCCAGGCGCACGACGAACGGCACGGTCGGCTTCAGCGCCTCGAACGCGCCGACGAGGCCCTTGGCGACCTCGTCGCAGCGGGTGATGCCGCCGAAGATGTTCAGCAGGACCGCCTTGACGTTCTCGTTGGCGAGGATCAGCTCGATCGCCTTCTGGACCGTCTCGGCGTCCGATCCGCCACCGGCGTCGAGGAAGTTCGCGGGCTTGCCGCCGTACTGCGCGACGACGTCCAGCGTCGACATGACCAGCCCGGCGCCGTTGCCCATGATCCCGATGTCGCCGTCGAGCTTGACGTAGGTGACGCCCTGCTCCTTGGCCTTCAGCTCGATCGGGTCGGCGTTGGCCGAGTCGCCGAGGTCGGCGTTCTCCGGGTGCCGGAACAGCGCGTTGCCGTCGAGCGTGACCTTCGCGTCGAGCGCCTTGACCTTGCGGTCCGGCGTGATGATCAGCGGGTTGATCTCGGTGAGGCTCGCGTCCTCCTCGATCCAGACCTCGTAGAGCGCGACGAGCGCGTCGGCGACGCCGTCGATGACGTCCTCGGCGGCCCCGCCCTTGGTGGCGATGTCGAGCGCCTGCTCCTTCGTCAGCCCGACGAGCGGGTCGACGTTCTGCTTGATGAGCTTCTCGGGCGTCTCCTCGGCGACCTGCTCGATGTCGACGCCGCCCTCGACGCTGAACATGACGAGGGGCTTCTTCGCCGAGCGGTCGAGCAGGATCGACGCGTAGTACTCGGTGTCGATGTCCGAGGCGTACTCGATCCACAGGGTCCGCACGATGTGGCCCTTGATGTCGAGGCCGAGGATGTTGGTCGCGTGCTCACGCGCCTCCTCCTCGTTGGCGGCGAGCTTGACGCCGCCGGCCTTGCCGCGTCCGCCGATGAGCACCTGCGCCTTGACGACGACCGGGTACCCGATCTCGTTCGCGGCGGCGACGGCGTCGTCGACGGTGGTGACAGCCTTGCCGTCGGACACCGCGAGCCCGTGCCGACCGAAGAGCTGCTTGCCCTGATATTCGAGGAGGTCCATAGCGCGGGCGATGCTATAGGCCGCGGTTGCCCGGCGCGGTGCGCCGCCGCGGGCGACCCCACCCGGACGGCGGGACGGCCCGGCGAAATGGCACAATGCCCCGCCTATGGCACTCCCAGCGAAGATCCAGTGGGTCACCTTCGACGTCTACGGCACGCTGATCGACTGGGAGAAGGGGATCTACGACGCCTTCCGCAAGGAGGCGGCGCGCGACGGGTTCACGATCGACGACCCGAGCGAGATCATCCCGCTGTTCCACGAGATCTCCCGCGAGGTCGAGGGCGGCTCCTACGAGCTGTACGCCGAGGTCCTGCGCCGCACCGCGGTCGAGATCGCCAAGCGGATCGGCTGGCCGCTGGAGCCGTCGCGCTCCGGCTTCCTCCCGGACTCCGTCCAGCGCTGGGCGGCGTTCAAGGAGACGAACACGCAGCTCAACAAGTTCCGCAAGAAGTTCGAGACCGGCCTGATCTCCAACGTCGACGACAAGCTCCTCGGCCAGACCCGGCGCCACATCCCGGGCGACTTCGACCTCGTCGTCACCGCCCAGCAGGTCCGCTCCTACAAGCCCGACCCGGCGCACTTCACCGAGTTCGCGCGGCGCATCGGCGGCAAGAAGGGGTGGGTGCACATCGGCTGCAGCCACTACCACGACATCGAGCCGTGCCTGAAGGCGAAGGTCCCGGTCATCTGGGTCAACCGCAACAAGGAGGTCCTCGAGTCGGGGCAGAAGAAGCCCACGGCCGAGGTCAAGACCCTCCTCGAGGCGGCCAAGCTCCTCGGCGCCTAGGCGCGCCGCGGAACCGTGCGCGTCGTCGCGCTGCACGCGGACGTCCTCGTCGCCACCTCGGCGGCGTGGCAGACCACGTGCACCATCGTCCGGTCCGGCGACGAGGCGTTCGTCGTCGACTCCCCCGTCTTCCCGACCGAGCTCGAGCTGCTCCCGACGCTCGTGCAGCAGGCCGGGTTCCCGCTCAGCGGCCTGCTCGCCACGCACGCCGACTGGGACCACCTGCTCGCGCGGCTCGCGTTCCCCGACGCGCCCCTCGGCGTCGCGGAGACGACCGCGGCGCGCCTGCGGGCCGAGCCCGGGGATGCGGCGCGGCGCCTGCGCGCCTTCGACGACGAGCACTACGTGGAGCGCGCCGGCACCCTGCGCCTGGGGGACGTGCAGGCGCTCCCCGTCCCCGGGCACCTCGACATCGGCGAGCAGGCGCTCGAGCTGCACCCGACCGGCGGGCACACCGCCGACGGTATGGCGGTGTGGATCCCGTGGGCGCGCGTGCTCGTCTGCGGCGACCACGTGTCCCCCTGCGAGATCCCGATGCTCTCGCCCGGCGGCTCGGTGTCGGAGTACCGGGCGACCCTGCGACGGCTCGCGCCGCTGGCCGAGCAGGCCGACCACGTCGTGCCTGGGCACGGGGCCGTCCTCGACGCGCAGCGCGCGCTCGCGATCCTGCGCGAGGACGACGCGTACCTGGCGGCGCTGGAGCGCGACCCCGCGGGCAGCGCCTCGGCCCTGCCGATCGCGCGGCGCTCCCCCGAGCAGAAGAAGATCCACGAGCGCAACGTCGCGCTCGTCACCGGCGCGTGATCCACCACGTCGGCCTCGAGGTCCCGACGGCGTCGGCCGACGCCGAGGTCGCGTTCTGGGCGCTGCTGGGCTTCCGCGAGGTCACGCCGCCGGACCCGTCGCTGGCCGAGCGGTCGCGGTGGGTGCAGTCCCGCGACGGCTCCCAGATCCACCTGCTCACCGTCGCGGCGCCCGTCGTCCCGGTGACCGGGCACGTCGCCGTCGTCGCGGCCGCCTACGACGACACCGTCGCCGCCCTGCGCGCCGCCGGCCACGAGGCCGCGCCGCGGCGCGAGTACTGGGACGCCCCCCGCACCCAGGTGCGCTCCCCGGCGGGCCACCTCGTCGAGCTGACCGCGCGGCCGCCCGGGTAGGGCGGCCGCCCGGCGGGTGGCGGGGCCGCGGCGCGGCGGGCGGGCGCGTGCCGACCCTGCAGGCGGAGCCGGGGCCAGGCGCGTGGTCACCCTGGCGACGGGTGAACGGACATTTCCAGCCCTCCTGGGGGCGGGAGATGGACAGGCAGCGCCGCGCGGCGCGCGCGCTGACGGGGCGGGCACCGCGCGACCCTGATCGCGCGGCGTTTCAGGACCACGCCCGGACTGTCCATCTCCAGCCCCTCTAGGGTCTGGAAATGTCCGTTCACACGCACCAGGGTGGCGATGAGGCGCAGGGTGGCGGCCCTGGGCCGCTCGGGGTGCACGAGGTGGCGCTGTACACGCGGGACCTGCCCGCCGCGGTCGCCTTCTACCGCGACGTGATCGGGCTGCGGGTCGTCGTCGCGCCCAACGACACCTACGCGGCGCTGCGCGTCGGCGCCAGCGGGTCGGTCCTGCTGCTGTTCGACCCCGACCGCACCACGGCGGCCGGCCGGTTCGTGCCGCCGCACGGCGCCGACGGGGACGGGCACGTCGCGTTCACCGTGGACGAGGACGGCCTCGCCGCCGCGCGACGGCGGTTCGCCGCCGCGGGCATCGAGGTCGAGGCCGAGATCACCTGGCCGCTCGGCGGCCGGTCCGTCTACGTGCGCGATCCGGCGGGCACGTCGGTCGAGCTCGTCGTCGGCGCCATCTGGCCGGACTGACGCCGGCCGCTGCCCAGCGCCTGCGCCAGCGCGCGGCCCGCGACCCGACCGCTGAACAGGCAGCCACCGAGGAAGGTGCCCTCCAGCGCCCGGTAGCCGTGCATGCCGCCACCGCCGAAGCCGGCCACCTCGCCCGCCGCGTACAGGCCCGGCAGCGGCTCGCCGTCCGGGCGCAGGACGCGCGCGTCGAGGTCGGTCTCCAGGCCGCCCAGCGACTTGCGCGTGAGGATCGACAGACGCACCGCGACCAGCGGACCCGCCTCCGGGTCGAGGATGCGGTGCGGTGCCGCGACGCGCGTGATCTTGTCGGCGAAGTACTGGCGCGCCCCGTGGATCGCCGTGACCTGACCGTCCTTCGCGTACGCGTTGGTGATCTCGCGGTCGCGCGCGACGATCTGGCGCTCGAGCTCGTCGTGGTCGAGCAGGTCCTCGCCGGTCAGCGCGTTCATCCGCGCGACGAGCGTCCGCAGGTCGCGCTCGACGATGAAGTCCTCGCCCTTGTCCATGAACGCCTGCACCGGGGACGGCGGGCCGCTCGCCAGCCGCTCCTTGAACACGGCGCGCAGGCTCTTGGACGTCGTGTCCGGGTTCTGCTCGGAGCCCGACAGCGCGAACTCCTTCTCGATGATCTTCTTCGTCAGGACGAACCACGTGTAGTCGTGGCCCGTGCGCATGATGTGGTCGAGCGTGCCGAGCGTGTCGAAGCCCGGGTACAGCGGCCCGGGGAGCCGGCGGCCGGTCGCGTCGAACCACATCGAGGACGGGCCCGGGATGATCCGGATCGCGTGGCGCGGCCAGATCGGATCCCAGTTGTGGATGCCCTCGACGTAGTGCCACATGCGGTCGCCGTTGATCTCGCTGGCGCCCGCCTCACGCGCGACGCCGAGCATCAGGCCGTCGACGTGCGCCGGGACGCCGCTGAGCATCCGCTCCGGTGCCTGCCCCAGGCGCGCGGGCCAGTTGCGGCGCACGAGCTCGTGGTTGCCGCCGATGCCGCCGGTGGTGACGACGACCGCGTCCGCCTCGAGCGCGAAGTCGCCGACGACGTCCCGGGAGCTCTCCTCCCCGCGACCCACGGACGACGGCGCGAGCACCTCGCCCGTGACCCCGGTCACGGCGCCGTCGGTGACGGTCAGGCCGGTGACGCGGTGACGGAAGCGCAGCTGCACGAGGCCGCGCGCGACCGCCTCGCGGACCCGCCGCTCGAACGGCGCGACGACGCCCGGGCCGGTTCCCCAGGTGATGTGGAAGCGCGGGACCGAGTTGCCGTGGCCGTCGGCGTGGTAGCCGCCGCGCTCGGGCCAGCCGGGGTTCGGGAGCCAGCGCATGCCCTGCTGGTGCAGCCACGAGCGCTTCTCGCCCGCGGCGAAGTGCACGTACGCCTCCGCCCACGCGCGCGGCCAGCGGTCCTCCTCGCGGTCGAAGCCGGCGGTGCCCATCCAGTCCTGGAGCGCGAGCTCGACGGAGTCCTTGACGCGGCAGCGGCGCTGCTCGGGGCTGTCGACGAACATCAGGCCGCCGAGCGACCAGAAGGCCTGACCGCCGAAGGAGGCCTCGGGCTCCTGATCGACGAGGATGACGCGGCGGCCCGCGTCGGCGAGCTCGGCGGTGGCGACGAGGCCGGCGAGGCCGGAGCCGACGACGACGACGTCGGCCTTCGTGGAGGGCGAGGAGGAGGTCACGCCCTAAATATACGCAAACGTTCAGCTGACAGGGCAGGGCGCGATCGCGGCGACGGCCGCCGCGAGCCCACCGTCGAGCTCGCGGCCCTTGGGCAGGAAGCCGGCGGCGCCGCGGGCCACCGCCTCGTCGGCGATCCCGGGATCGGTCCGGCCGCTGAGCACGAGCACCGGCGCATCCACCCCGCCGTCCCGCAGCCGCGCGACCGCGTCGAGGCCGCCGCCGTCCGGCAGGCTCAGGTCCAGCAGCACGCACCCGGGCTCCCACGGCCCGGCGGCGAGGGCCGCGGCGAGCGTCGTGGCGGTGCGGGTCTGCACCACTCCGGGGTGCGCCTCCTCGAGCAGCAGCCCGGCGAGACGCCCGTAGGCGGGATCGTCGTCGACGATCAGGACACGGAGGGCGGCGTCGGTCATCCCGGCCACCATCGACCGATTTCCGGGACGACCGTGCCGGACATCCGTCCGCCGCGATGGCGGATCAGCTACCGGCGGCGAGGATCTGCGCGGCGACGTGGCAGCTGTTGTTGGCGCCGTCGTTGACCACGTACGCCGAGGAGAGCGTGAAGGTCGCCGGCGCCGGACCCGCGCCGCCGTCCCCCGCGACCGGCTGCAGGCTGATCGTCCCGGTGAGCATGCCGTTGGGCGGCAGCGTCACCCGGATCGGGTCCGCGGGCCCGGTCGACAGCAGCTGCTGGTGGCTGCCGGTCGTGCCCTCGAAGCGCTGCAGGCCCAGCGCCGTGCGCTGGTCGCCCCGGGCGGGCGTGAGCTGCAGGACCTGCTCGGCGTCGGTGCAGACGACGTCGACCCGGCCGACCGAGGGCAGCGTCGCCGACGCGCTCTCCCGGCCCGCGAAGCGGTTCTGCGTCCAGTTGACGGTCAGCGACCGCGCGACCTCGACCGCGGCCGGGCCCTGCGGCCCCTGCGCGCCCGGCGCGCCCTGCGGGCCGACGAGCCCGGTGGCGCCGCGCGGGCCGGTCCGTCCGCGCAGGCCCCGGGGACCGCGCGGGCCGCGCGGGCCGCGCCGCGAGCTCGTCTTCTTCTTCGTCGCGGCGGCGGACGCGGTCGGCCGCTCCGAGCCCGAGGAGGACGACGACGAGGACGAGCCCCCCGTGACCGCGCCCGAGACCGCGCCGACGGCGAGCACGCCGAGGACGGCGCTGAGGACGGTGGCGAGCAGGAGCGTGCGGCGGGACGTCATGGTCACCTCTCGGTGGTGAAGGAGCCGGCGACGTAGCAGCGGTCGCCGAACTGGTCGCCGAAGCGCCAGTGGAAGGTCAGGTGGAAGGCGGTCGGGGCCGGGCCCGCCCCCCCCGGGCCGGAGCGGTCGCCGTGGCTGGCGATGATCCCCCGGTAGGCGCCGTCGCCCCGGAGCGCGCCGGCGGTGAGGTTGAAGCCCTCGTTGACCTCCTCGCCCGTGAACTGGGTGAGGAGGCCACGCTTGACGTCGAAGACGCTCTGGCCGTCGGAGCGGTCGAAGACCTTCGCGGTCCACAGGGCGACGTCGTTGCGCTGGTCGTAGCGGCGGAAGGTGATCATCTGCGCGTCGCGCGAGCAGATCACCTGGCCCTGCCCGATGCCCGGCGCCGTGAAGGTCGCGCGGTCGCGGCCGGTGGACTGGCCGTTCTGCCAGTTGATCGAGATCGGCTGCAGCACGATCGCATCGCGCCCCGCGGGCCCCTGCGCGCCGCCGACACCGGTCTCCCCGGTCGCCCCGCGCGCGCCCTGCGGGCCGCGCCGGCCCGTCAGGCCGCGCAGGCCCCGTGGGCCCTTCGGCCCGCGCCCCGCGGCAGGCTTCTTCGCCGCCGCGGCCGTCGCGGTCGGCGTGGTGTCCGGCCCCGATCCGGGCAGGTCCGCGTCGAGCGCGAGCGCCGCGCCGGCGGCGAGCGCGAAGCTCGCGCCGCAGGCGGCGCCGAGGGTCAGCAGGCGATGGGGGACGGTCGGGCGGGGCACGCGTGGGCTCGAACACCACTGTCGGCACAACGGTGCGGTGAGTCAAGCACGAACCCGGCGGCGTGCCGATGGGCGCTCGGAAAGCCCCATCCGTAGAGTGCGAGACATGGCTGACACGATCTCCTTCGCCCGCGGCGCCCCGTCCCTCGACATCGTCGACATCGAGGGCCTGAAGGCCGCGGCCGCCCAGGCGTTCACCGAGGACCCGGCGGGCACCACCGGCTACGGCACGTCGATCGGCTACGTGCCGCTGCGCGCGTGGATCGCCGAGCGTCACGGCGTGGCGCCCGAGAACGTGCTCGTCACGAACGGCTCGATGCAGGCCGACGCCTTCCTGTTCGACGAGCTCGTCGAGTCCGGCAAGCCGGTGATCGTCGAGAAGCCGACCTACGACCGCACGCTGCTGTCGCTGAAGGGGCGCGGCGCGGAGGTCCACATGGTCTCCCTGCAGCCCGACGGCATCGACACCGACGAGCTCGCGCAGCTGCTCGAGTCCGGGGTCCGCCCGACGCTCGCGCACATCATCCCGAACTTCCAGAACCCCGCCGGCTACACGCTGTCGCTGGCGAAGCGGCAGGCGCTGCTCGCGCTGGCCAAGCAGTACGGCTTCACGATCTTCGAGGACGACCCGTACGTGGCGATCCGCTTCCGCGGCGAGTCGCTGGAGACGATGCTCGACCTCGACGGCGGCGCCGACACGCAGAACGTCGTCTACGCCTCCTCGTTCTCCAAGACGGTGTGCCCGGGCATCCGCGTCGGCTACCTCGTCGGGCCCAAGGACGTCATCGCCGCGATCGCCAAGCGGGCGACGAACACGTACATCTCGCCGAACCAGGTCGCGCAGTCGATCGTCCACAAGTTCTGCGTCAGCGGCGGGCTCGACCGCTCGATCGCCACCGTCAAGGCGGCGCTCGAGGAGCGCGTCGACCTGCTGACGGCCGCGCTCGCGCGCGAGCTGCCGGAGGCGGAGTTCGTCGCGCCGGACGGCGGCTACTTCATGTGGGTGTCGCTGCCGGAGGGCACCGACGTCGACCGGCTGTTCGACGCGGCCAACGAGCGCGGCGTCGCGTTCGTGAAGGGCACGGACTTCCTGCTCGAGGGCGGACAGAACACGCTGCGGCTCGCCTACTCGGGCGTGACGGCCGATCAGATCGACGAGGGCATCAAGCGCCTCGCCGACGCCTACCGCTCGCTGTAGCCCCGGGGCTACCGCCGGACCCGCACGGTGGCGCTCGTCGCGACCACCGTGCGGCCCGCCGCGTCACGGCCGGTGATCCGCACGCTGATCCGCCGGCCGCGGTCGCGGCGCGTCACCCGGTAGGAGGAGCGCGTCGCGCCCCGGATCGTCGCGCCGTCGCGACGCCAGCGGTACGTGGTGCGGGTCGCGCCACGCAGCCCGGTCCGGGCCCGCAGGAGCGCGCCGACGCGGGTCGTCCCGCGGCTGGCGCCCGTGATCGCGGGGCGACGGGTGAAGCTCACCGAGGTGGTGGTCCCACCGCCGGAGCCCGTGCCGCCACCCGTGCCGGTGCCACCGCCCGAGCCCGTGCCGCCGCCCCCGCCGCCCGTGCCGCCGCCCGTGCCCTGGGCCCGGAACGCCGACACGCGCCAGCTGATCGGGGTGGGCGCGCCGTCGACGGTGGCGCCGCCCACGGTGACCTCGAGGACGTGGTCGCCCGTCCGCGCGGTCGGCGGGACGGCGACCTGCCAGGAGAGCGTGCGCCCGCTGCCGTAGCCCGGTCCCTTGTCGCGGATGCCGCTGACGGTGAGCGGCGCGCCGTCGAGCGTCACGGTCACGGTGGCGGCGGACAGGTCGACGGTCTGGCCGTCGCCGCCGACGGCGACCGTCCAGTCGGCGAACACCCACTCCCAGGGCGTCCACCCCGCGGGCGGCCAGGCGACGAGCGTGCCGGGCGCGACCGGGGCGCTGGGGCCGAACACCCAGAGGGCGTTCGTCGGCGGGCCGCTGCCGTCGCGCGCACCGGTGGACCCGGTGCCGAAGGTCGTGGCGGCCGGGTTGAGCACCCAGCGGCGGTGCCCGAGCGAGGCGACGCCCTCGTCGTCGACGTAGCCGACCATCGCGGCCGGCCCGGCGAGGCCGAGGAAGAGGTTGCTGGAGGCGGCGCCCTCGCGGCCCTCGGCCGAGGAGCAGGGCCAGGCCGGGCCCGGGTCGTGGCTGAGGTCGGACGCGGCGCGCATCATCAGCGCGGCGGCGAGCGCCTTGCGGTTGTACTCGTCGGAGAGCGTGACCGGCGGGACGCCGGCGAACGAGCGCAGCGTGTTGATCGTGCGGAGCGTCGCCGCGCGCGAGGCGTCGCTCTCGGTCCCGGGGTCGCAGCCGCCGACGGCCCCGGTCCAGCCCGCGGGGACGGCGGCGTCGACCTGGGCGGCCTGCCAGGCCGCCAGCGCGCTCGCGCGGTCGGCCGGCGCGGCGGTCGCGGCGGTGGGCGCGGCGAGGAGCAGGGCGGCGCCGAGCAGGGCCGGCGGGAGGAGGCGACGCGGCATGGTCGCGCGACGCTAGCAGCGGCGCGCCAGGCCGACGACCCCACCCCGTTATGATCGAAAACCCGATCGGCATTCCCCCTTTGATGAAGGAGATCCCCGCATGCCCACGCTGACCATCGGCGACACCGCCCCCGACTTCCAGGCCGACACCACCGACGGCCCGATCAGCTTCTACGACTGGGCCGGCGACGGCTGGACGGTCCTGTTCTCGCACCCGCGCGCGTTCACGCCGGTGTGCACGACCGAGCTCGGCTACATGGCCTCGATCAAGGGCGAGTTCGACAAGCGCGGCGTGAAGATCCTCGCGATCTCGACCGACCCGGTCGAGGGCTCCTCCGAGTGGAGCAAGGACATCGAGGAGACCCAGGGCAGCGCGGTCAACTACCCGATCATCGCCGACGTCGACCACGCCGTCGCGAAGGCCTACGGCATGCTCCCCGCGGACGTCGACGGCGACCCGACCGCCCGCACCCCCGCCCAGAACGCGACGCTGCGCAACGTCTTCGTCGTCGGGCCGGACCGCAAGATCAAGCTCGTCCTCATCTACCCGATGACCACGGGCCGCAACTTCGACGAGGTCCTGCGCGTCGTCGACTCGCTGCTGCTGACCGCCAACCACCAGGTCGCGACGCCCGCCCAGTGGCAGCCCGGCCAGGACGTGATCATCGCCGGCTCGGTGAGCAACGACGCCGCGAAGGAGAAGTACCCGGAGGGCTGGGACGAGCCCAAGCCGTACATCCGCATCGTCAAGGACCCGACCGCGGCCTGACGCTGCGCCGGCCGTTCGCCCAGGTCGACGTCTTCGGCACCGCGCCGGGGACGGGCAACCCGGTCGCCGTCGTCCTCGACGCGACCGGGCTGTCGACCGCGGAGATGCAGGCGTTCGCCCGCTGGACGAACCTCTCCGAGACGACGTTCGTGCTGCCGCCCACCCCGGGCTCGGGCGCCGACTACGCGGTGCGGATCTTCACGCCCGGCGGCGAGCTGCCGTTCGCGGGACACCCGACGCTCGGCACCTGCCACGCGTGGCTCGACGGCCGGTCGGCGGAGCGCGTGATGCAGGAGTGCGCCGCGGGCCCGGTGCAGCTGCGCCGCACGGCGGGCGGGCTGCTCGCGTTCGCGGCACCGCCGCTGGTCCGCGACGGCCCCGTCGACGCGGAGGATCTCGCGCACGTGCTCGAGGCCTGCGGCCTGTCGGCCGACCGGGTGGTCGCCGCCCGCTGGGTCGACAACGGGCCGGGCTGGCTGGGCGTGCTGCTGCGCAGCGCCGAGGACGTCCTCGCGGTCCGGCGCCCGCACGCGCTGGCGCTGAAGCTCGGGCTGGCCGCGGTGACCGCGCCAGGGGCGGGGCACGAGCTCGAGGTCCGCGCGTTCTTCCCCGAGGACGGGACGGTCGCGGAGGACCCGGTGACCGGGTCGCTGAACGCGTCGCTCGGGCAGTGGCTGCTCGGTGACGGCCTGCTCGCCGAGCCGTACGTCGCCCGTCAGGGCACCGCGATCGGCCGCGACGGCCGCGTCCACGTGTCCGCTGCCGACGGCGACGTCTGGGTCGCGGGCGCAACGACCACGGTCGTCACCGGGCACGTCGCGCTCTGAGCCGCCACGGACGCCCACGGTCGCGCAGCCGGTGCCGGCGACCGCCGTACGTCTCCCCCCACCAGGCGCGCGCTTCGCACGGCGGTCGCGGGCGCACGGCCCGGGGTGGGACCTCCGGCGCGGACCGTCAGGGGCGCCCGGACGCCCCGGAGGTCACATGCCCCACTTGTCCTTGGCGAGGACGAGCTGGTCGGGCAGCGCGGTGCGCGAGGGCGGGCTGGGGTCGGCGGTGACGCTGATCGTCTCGGCGACGGAGGGGGTGACCGAGCAGCGGCGGCCGTCGGCGGCGAGGACGACGACGGCGTCCTCGTCCTTGCTGTCGAGCGTGCCGGTGAGGCCGGGTTCCAGGCCGGACTCCTTGAGGTAGTGCAGGAGGTCCTCGGCCTCGTTCTCGAAGCGGATGATCTCGACGCTGGCGCCGAGCTCGACGTCGGCGAGCGGGACGGCCTCGCCGCGCTGCCCGACCTCGATCGGGTGGCCGTGCGGGCAGGTGGTGGCGTCGCCGATGGCGCGGCGCATGTACGCCTCGAACCGGGGGCTCATGGCGTGCTCGAGCCGCTCGGCCTCCTCGTGCACGTCGTCCCAGGGGACGCCGACGACGTCGGTGAGGTAGCGCTCGATGAGCCGGTGGCGGCTGACGATGCCCTCGGCGTGCTCCTGGCCGGTGGAGGTGAAGGCGATGACCTTGTCGGGGCCGCGCTCGATGTAGCCGTCACGCTCGAGGCGGCCGATCATCTCGTGGACGGTCGGGGCGGAGAGCTGCATGGCGCGGGCGACGTTGGCGCCCGTCATCGGCAGGCCCACCTCGTGGAGCCAGAACAGGGTCTGGAGGTACTCCTCCTCGGCGACGGTGGCGTGCGGAGCGCTCATGGCCTCGATCGTAGCGTCCGATCCACCGGTGTCCGGGTACGCTCGCGCGATGGAGATCGGACCGGGCACACGAGCGTTCGTCACGGGCGCCTCACGCGGGATCGGGCGCGCGCTGGCGCAGGAGCTGGCCGCGCGCGGCGCGGTCGTCGGGCTCGCGGCCCGCAACGAGCAGGAGCTGGCGGAGCTCGCCGCGTCGCTGCCCGGGTCCCATCACGTGCTCGCGTGCGACGTCTCCGACGACGAGGCGGTCCGGGCGGCGATCGACGGGTTCGTCGCGCAGGCCGGAGGCCTGGACCTGCTGGTCGCCAACGCGGGGATCACGCACTACGGGCCGTTCCGCGACCAGCCGCTGGAGCACGCCCGGCGGATGACGGACATCAACTGGTACGGGACGCTGTACACGGTCCACCACGGGCTGCCGCACCTGCTGGACGCAGCGCACGGGCACATCGTCGTGGTGTCGTCCGGGGCGGCGCTGCGGTCGTTCCCGTGGGCGGCGGTGTACGGCGCGACGAAGGCGGCGCAGCGGATGTTCGCCGAGGCGCTGCGGCACGAGCTCAGCGGCACGGGCGTGTCGCTGACGACGGTGTTCCCGGGGGAGATCGCGACGTCGCTGCACGACCACGAGAAGGCGACGATGCCGGACTGGTACCGGGGCGGCCCGGACGCGGCGCCGGCGCCGGACCTCGCGCGCAGGATCGTCGAGGCGGTGGAGCAGGACCGTCGCGGGCTGGCGTTCCCGTCGATCGTGCGGCTGCTCGGGGTGCTGCACAACCTGTCACCGCGGGCCAGCGACGCGTTCCTGCGCGTGCTGCGCGGCGGGACGGCGGCCCCCCGCCGCGACTGACGCGTCGCGACGGGGGTGGGCCGGTCTCAGCAGACGGTGAACGTCACCGTCCGCGGGGAGGCCAGGTTGCCCGCGGCGTCACGGGCGTGCAGGCGGACCGCGTAGCGGCCGCGCGGGAGCGGCCGGCCGTTCACGCGCCCGGAGACGGTGAGCGTGTTGCGCCCGGCGGCGAGCGACCGGGTCTGGAGCGCGACCCGCTTGAGGTCGCTGGCCTTCGTGCGGGCGAAGCCGCAGCGGCTCTTCGGGCCGACCGCGTTGGCGAGCCGGGTGATGGTCAGCTGCACGCGGGCCGCCTCGCTGAGGCGGAACGACAGCCGGCCGCCGCGACGGGTGACCGCGCTGGCGGTCGCGAACGGCGACGAGCCGGTCGTGGTGGGCCGGAAGATCGACGTCATCGTCAGCGACGTGATCCGCGGCGCGGCCCGGTCGGGACCGGGCGTGCTCGGCGGCTGCGGGGTCGGGGTCGGCGGGGGCGTCGGGGCCTGCGGACGGGCCGCGATGGTGACCGCGGTCGTCTGCACGGTCCGGGTGCCCGCCGCGTTGGTGCCCGCGACCTCGCAGATCACCTGGGTGCCGGCGTCGGCGTCGACCGGGACGTACGTGGGCGCGCCGCCGGGCCCACTCAGGGTCCCGCCGCCGACCCGCGCGAAGCGGTAGGTGAACGTCGGGGCGCTCGTCCAGGTGCCCGGGTTGCAGGTCAGCGTCTCGCCGACCCGCGGGGTGCCGGTGAGCGTCGGCCGCGCGATGTTGCGGATCGCCGGGCCCGCGTCGGCCTTGAGGAACGCGCGCTGGGCGACGACCTCGGCGTACACGCCGGGGGCGCGGGCGTCACCGCAGCCGCCGCCGAAGCTGACGATGCCGATGAGGATCGGCACGTTGTCGGAGAGCGTGACGAGCGGGCCGCCCGAGTCGCCCTGGCAGGCGTCGCGGCCGCCGTTGACGCGGTCACCGGCGCAGACCTCCTCGGTGAAGTCGAGGCCGGCGGAGGAGTAGATCGACGAGCACGTGGCGTCGTCGACGATGTCCACCCCGACCTGCTTGAGATCGGTGGGGCGGTCCGAGGGCGGGTCGCCCTGGAAGTCGGCCGGGTAGGGGATGGTGCTGCCCCAGCCGGAGACGAACGCCGACTGCCCGTTGGTGCGGTAGAGGACCTGCTCCTCGGGCGTGGCGAGCTGGATCGGCTGCGCGCGGTCGCTGAACTGGATCGGCTGGGCGAGCGTCAGGACGGTGTAGTCGTGGGCGTAGTTGCCGCCGTCGACGAACCGCTGGTCGCGCTGGATCGAGGCGACCGGGATGCGCGTGCCCTCGTCCGGGACGGTGAGGCCGTTGCCCAGGCGCGTGGCGCCGACGAGGACCTCGATGTCCTCGGGCTGGGCCTCGTAGCCCTCCGCGGGGAACATGCAGTGCGCCGCGGTGACGATGTGCGTCGCGTCGACGATCGAGCCGCCGCAGAAGAAGCGGCCGCGGATGCTGCTGTCGCGGAACGTGAAGTTCGCGTCGGTGAGCAGGAGCCCGACCTGCCAGGGCGCCTGCGTGATCTGGATCGGTCCGCCGCCGATGATGCGCTGTGGCTGCTGCTCCGCTGCGGTTGCGGACGTCGCCGTGACCCCCAGGAGGACCGCTGCCGCGATCCCCGCCCATGACTTCCTCATGCCGTCTCCTGTACTGCGGTCGGTGGTGGTCCCCCGAACGCGGGCGGTCCTGCCCGGCGCGGGGACGCTCTAGTCCAACAACCTGGTGCGACGGCCCGAACGTGGCGCCTCGCCACTCACGCGAGGCGGGTGACGGGCCCGTGCGCCGGGCGGCGGGAGGGCGGCGAGACGCGGAGCGCGCGGGCGAGGTCGAGCAGGTGCGCCTCGGCCAGCTCGAGGAACGCGCGTGAGGCCGGGGAGAGGTGCGCGCCGCGGCGGTGCACGAACGCGAAGGTGTCGACGAGCGGCTCGGCGAACGGGGTCCAGCCGAGGTTCGCGGGGACGCGGTCGCCGAGGCCGCGGAGCATCCCGCGCGCGACGATCGTCGCTCCGTGCCCGAGCGCGGCGAGATCGAGGGCCGCCTCGATGTCCTCGACGTCGATCTCCGGGTCGACGTCGACCCCCGCGCGCTGCGCGCGCTCGACGAGCTGACGGCGGGTCGGGTCCTCGGTGCCGAACGTCGACTCGGACAGGACCAGGGGCGTGGCGGCCACGGTCTCGATCGTCGGCGGCGTGCGCACGTGCTCGGGGTGGGCACTGACGTACACGACCTCGTCGTCGATGATCGGGCGGATCTCGAGGTCGCGGTCGTCCACGGGCAGGGCGACCATGCCGGCCTCCAGCTCGCCGGAGCGGATCATCGCGACGACCTCGGCGGAGTTCTGGCCGACGATGCGGACGCGGACACCGGGATGACGGGCGCGGAACGCGGCGACGATCTCGGCGCCCGGGTAGTACCGCGCGGTGCCCCAGGTGCCGAACGTGGCGACGCCGCCGCGCAGCTCGCGGACGGCGGCGACGGCGTCGACCGCGCCGTCGACCGCCTCGAGGACCGCGGTGGCGTGATCGCGCAGCGTGAGCCCCGCCTCGGTCGGCACGATGCCGCGCCCGACGCGGCGGAAGAGCTCGACGCCGAGCTCGCGCTCGAGCTTGCGCAGCTGCTCGCTGAGCGTCGGCTGCGCGAGGTGCAGCGCGTCGGCCGCGGCGCTGAAGGAGCCGTGCTCGACGGTCGCGAGGAGGTAGCGCAGCTGCAACAGCGTCATAGGACGATCCTATGGATCGGCAAGGCCATCAAGGCTGGTGCGATCCACTTCGGGTGCCTAGATTGCGGTGCGTGCCCGCTCCCTCCCCCTCTTCCGACCCGCGCGGACTCGCGCTCGTCCTCGGCTCGGCCACCGCGTTCGGCGGCATGGCCGTGTTCGCGAAGGAGGCGTACGCCACGGGACTGGGCGTCCTCTCGCTGCTCGAGGCGCGGTTCGTCTGCGCAGCCCTCGTGTTCTGGCTCGTCGTCGCCGTCCGCCACCGGCGCGGGACCGCGCGCTTCGCCCCGTCGCGCGCGACCGTGCAGGCCGGCCTGCTGCTCGGCGCCGTCGGATACGCCGCGCAGTCCGGCCTCTACTTCGGGGCGCTCACGCGGATCGACGCGTCGCTCGTGGCGCTGCTGCTCTACCTGCACCCGGTGATCGTCGTGCTCGGCGCGCTGGCCACCGGCCGCGAGACGCCGGGCGCCCGCACCTGGGCGGCGCTGGGCGCCGCCTCGACCGGCGGCATCCTCGTGCTGCTCGGCGGCGGGGTCGGCGACCTCGACGGCCTCGGGGTCACGATGGCGGTCGGCGCCGCGCTCGCGTACGCGACGTACATCCTCTGCACCGACCGGGCTGCGACCGACGCGGAGCCGTTCGCGCTGTCGGCGTTCATCACCACCGGGGCGGCGCTCTCGTTCGGCGTCGCCGGACTCGCGAGCGGGGAGCTCGACCCCGGGGCGATGATCGGTGCGGCGGGGTGGATCGTCGCGATCGCGCTGGTGTCCACCGTCGGCGCGGTCACCCTCTTCCTCGCGGGCATGGCGCGGGTGGGACCGTCGCGGGCGTCGATCGTCTCGACCTTCGAGCCGGTCGTCACGGTCGGCCTGGCGATGGCGATCTACGGCGAGGCGCTCACGGCCGTGCAGCTCGCGGGCGCCCTGCTCGTCCTGAGCGCGGTGGTGGTGCTGAACCTGGGCCCGCGGCGGGCGCCCGCCCAGCCGGCACGCACGGAGCCGGACGCTCCGCACGAGCCCACACCGGCGCCTGTGCCGGTCGGCGCGACGGCCTGACGCCGCGGCGGCCGGGCGCTCGGGATCAGCCGCCGTCGGCCGCACCCCGCGCGACCAGCAGCGGGTGGTCCGGCGGCGCGCCGGGACCGGGGAGCGAGCGCACGTCGCGCGGTCCGAGGGCGGCGCCGCAGGCCTCGCAGGTGAGGTGCCGGGAGACCGCGCCGCCGCAGTCGCGGTGGCGCAGCAGCACCGGGGGCCCGGCGGGCGTGGGGGCGTGGCGGTCCCCCCACTGCATGAGCGAGACGATCACCGGCCAGAGGTCGATGCCCTTCTCGGTCAGCCGGTACTCGTGGCGGACCGGGCGCTCCTGGTAGGGGACCTTCTCGAGCACGCCGTGCTCGACGAGCGTGCCGAGCCGGTCGGCGAGGACGTTGCGGGCGATGCCGAGGTTGCGCTGGATCTCGTCGAAGCGGCGCAGGCCGAGGAAGACGTTGCGCAGGACGAGCATCGTCCACCGCTCCCCGATCACCTCGAGGGTGCGGGCGATCGAGCAGGTCTGTCCGTCGTAGTCGCTGCGCAGCACGCTGCGACGATCGTAGCCGGGTCGGGTTGCGTGAAGCAACCCACTATCGCTAGGGTGCGTTTCGTCAAGCAACCGACTCGTCGTCCGGGGGATCCCATGGAACGTCGCTGGCAGGTCCTGATCGTGGTGTGCGTCGGCGTCTTCGTCGCCAGCCTCGACCTCTTCATCGTCAACATCGCCTTCCCCGACATCGCCGCGGACTTCTCCGGCGCCGACCTCGGGGACCTCAGCTGGGTCCTCAACGCGTACACGATCGTGTTCGCCGCCCTGCTCGTCCCGGCCGGGCGCATCGCCGACGCGGTCGGGCGCAAGCGCGCCTTCCTCGCCGGGCTCGCGGTGTTCACCCTCGCCAGCGCCGCCTGCGCGCTCGCCGACTCCGTCGAGGCGCTCGTCGCCGCCCGCGTGGTGCAGGCCGCAGGGGCCGCGTTCCTGCTGCCGACCTCGCTCGGGCTGCTGCTGCCCGAGTTCACCGCCGAGCAGCGGCCCGTCGCCATCGGGATCTGGGCCGCGTCCGGCGGCGTCGCCGCCGCCGCCGGCCCGCCCGTCGGCGGCCTCCTCGTCGAGCTCTCCTGGCACTGGGTGTTCCTCGTCAACCTCCCGATCGGGCTCGCCGCGATCGTCGCCGGGTCGCGCATCCTGCACGAGCGCCGCGCCGCCGACGCCCGCGGCGCGCGGATCGACGTCCTCGGCGCCGTCGCGGTCACCCTCGGGATCGCCGCCCTGATCGCCGCGATCGTCAACGGCGAGGACTGGGGCTTCGGCTCCGGCCGCGTGCTCGGCCTGCTGCTCGCCGCGACGGTCCTCCTGGCGATCGTCGCGCGGCGCACCGTCACGCACGAGGCCCCCGTGCTCGAGCGCGAGATCGTCGGCGTGCGGAGCTTCCGCCTCGCCGTCCTCGGCGGCCTGCTGTTCTTCGTCGCGTTCTCCGCGATGCTGCTCGGCGGCGTCCTGTTCCTCACCGACGTCTGGCAGCGCGACGTCCTGACCGCCGGGCTGATGATCGCCCCCGGTCCCGCCACCGCCGCGCTGTGCAGCCTGCCCGGAGCGCGCCTGGGGCAGCGGTTCGGCCCCGCCCGGGTCGGGGCGCTCGGCGCGCTGCTCGTCGGCGCCGCCGCCGTCTGGTGGGCGTGGCGGCTGGGCGACGACGTCGCGTTCGCCACCGACTTCCTCCCCGGCATGGTGATCAGCGGCGTCGGCGTCGGCCTCGTCAACCCGGCGCTCACCTCGGCGGCCGCCGCCTCGCTGCCGCCCGACCGGTTCGCCACCGGGGCCGCCGTCCTCACCATGGGACGCCAGTTCGGCACCGCGCTCGGCGTCGCGCTGCTCGTCCCGATCCTCGGCACCGTCGACGGCGCGGGCGCCTTCGACGGCGCCTGGACCCTCATGGTCGCCGCCACCGCGGCCGCCGGCCTGTCGCTCCTGGCGATCGGCCCGCTCGGCGCTCCCGCGCCCGTCACCCCGTCCACCCCGCCCACCACGGAGGCGCTCGCATGACCACCGCCGGCACCCACACCTTCACCTGGGAGGACCCGAGCCCCGTCTGGCTCGCCGCCGCCCACCTCAGCGGCCTGGAGATCTGGCGGGCCGTCGCCCGCGGCGAGCTGCCGCGCCCGCCGATCGGCGCCTCGATGGACTTCGGCATCGACGCCGTCGAGGAGGGCCGCATCGTCTTCCGCGCCACCGCCGCACCGTGGATGCTCAACCCGCTCGGCAGCGTGCACGGCGGGGCGATCGCCACGCTCCTGGACTCCGCCGTCGGCTGCGCCGTCCACACCACGCTGCCGGTCGGCGTGGCGTACACGACGCTCGAGCTGAAGGTCAACTACGTGCGCGCCGTCCCCCATGACGCGGGCGACCTGCTCGCCGAGGGCACCGTCGTGCACCGCGGGTCCCGCGTCGCGACCGCGGAGGGCCGGCTGACGCTCGCCGACAGCGGCAAGCTCGTTGCGCACGCGAGCACGACCTGTCTGGTCGTCGAGCCGCGGGGGTAGGTTCCCGCGGGTGAGCCTCCCGCTGCAGCCGCCCGTCCCCCCGCAGCTCGCCCGGCCCCGCAAGGGCCTGCCCGACGAGGAGGGCTGGGCCTACGAGCCCAAGTGGGACGGCTTCCGGATGCTCGTGTTCCTCGACGGCAGCGGCGACGCGTACCTGCAGTCGCGCGGCGGCAAGCCGATGGCGCGCTATTTCCCCGAGGTGACGTTCCCCGCCGGCGTGCGCGCCGTGCTCGACGGGGAGATCGTCATCGACTCCGACGAGGAGGGCGTGCAGACCTTCGACACGCTCTCCCAGCGCATCCACCCCGCCGCCTCGCGCGTGGCGATGCTCGCGGAGAAGACGCCGGCGCGGTACGTCGCGTTCGACCTGCTCGCCGACGGGGACGAGTCGTTGCTGGAGCTCGGGTTCGGGGAGCGACGCCGGCGGCTCGAGGCGTGGGCGGCCGAGCACGACCCGGCATCCGCCGGGCACCCGTTCAGCGTCACGCCGATCGAGTACGCCGCCGCGGACGCCGAGAAGTGGCTCTACCACGGCGAGGGTGCGATCGCGAAGGAGCTCGACGCGCCGTACGAGCCCGGCAAGCGCACGGGCTTCGTGAAGATCAAGCGCGTCCGCACGCTCGACGCCGTCGTCCTCGGCTGGCGCCCCGGCAAGGCGGCCGGGACGGTCGGCTCGATCATCCTCGGCGTCTACGACGAGCCCGGCGGGACGCTGCGCGTGATCGGGCACTCCTCCGGCTTCAGCGCCAAGGAGAAGCGCGAGCTCGTCGACCGGCTGCGCCCGTACGAGACCGGGGAGCGCGGCAGCGGCGACCCGTCCCGCTGGAAGCCCGACGAGGAGCTCGAGTGGGTCGCGCTGCGGCCCGAGCTCGTCGTCGAGATCAGCTACGACCACGCCTCCGACGGGCGCATCCGCCACGGCACGAAGGTGCAGCGCTGGCGCGACGACAAGCGTCCCGAGGAGTGCCTCGCGGACCAGCTCCAGGGGTGAGCGGTCCCGCGCGCGCGGACCCGTGGGGCCGGCCGGTCCTCGTCGCGCCCGACAGCTTCAAGGGGACCTTCACCGCCCCGCAGGTCGCCGCGGCGATCGGCCGCGGCCTCGAACGCGCCGGCGTCTGGCCGCCCCCCGACCTGTGCCCGCTCGCCGACGGCGGCGAGGGCACCATGGGCGTGCTGCTGGCCGCGCTCGGCGGCGAGACCGGCGGGGCCACGGTCACCGACCCGCTCGGCCGCCCCGTCCCCGCCGGGTTCGCGCTGATCGAGGACGGCGGGACCGCGATCGTCGAGGTCGCCGCCGCGTCGGGCTGGGCGCACGTCGCCGAGCACGAGCGCGGGCCCGCGACCGCCTGGGAGGCGTCGACCCGCGGCACCGGGGAGCTGATCGCCGCCGCCGTCGACGCCGGCGCGGCGGTCGTGCTCGTGTGCGCCGGGGGCAGCGCCACCACCGACGGCGGGGCCGGGGCGATCGCGGCGATCGAGGAGCGCGGCGGCCTGCGCGGCGCGGCGCTCGTCGTGCTGTGCGACGTACGGATCCCGTTCGAGCGCGCCGCCGACGTGTTCGGCCCGCAGAAGGGCGCCGACGCGGCGACGGTCGCGCGGCTCGCCGCCCGCAACGCGGCGTTCGGGCGCACCCTGCCGCGATCCCCGTTCGGGGTGCGCGGCGGTGGCGCCGCCGGCGGCCTGGCGGGCGGGCTGCACGGCGCGTACGGCGCGACGCTCGAGCCGGGCGCCGCGTTCGTGCTCGACGCGCTCGACGCGGACGCGCGCATGCGGGCCGCCCGCGCGGTCGTGGTCGGCGAGGGCCGCCTGGACCGCACGAGCCTCGAGGGCAAGATCGCGGGCGAGCTCGCGATCCGCGCGCGCCAGGCGGGCGTGCCCGCGCACGCGGTCGTCGGGCAGGCCGCGGTCGACCCGTTCGAGGTCCGGATCCTCGACCTCCAGGTGATCGCGGAGGCGACCACGCTGCCGGAGATCGAGGCGGCGGGCGAGCGGATCGCGCAGCACCTCTGAGCGGTCTTCCGGGCGGGCGCGCCGCGCCGCGCAACCGCGGGCCGCCCGCCGGGTACCCTCCCCGACCCCTCCGCCGTCCCGCGCACCGTGGCCGACCGTCCCCGCCCCCAGCTCCCCGCCCGCCTTCCCACCCCGCTCGGCCGCCGCGCCACGGTCGTCGGCGCGGGCTCGTTCGGCACCGCCGTGGCGGTGCTGCTCGCGCGCGGCGGCTTCCGCACCACGCTGCAGGCGCGCACCCCCGAGCAGGCCGAGCGGCTGCAGGCCGACCGGCAGAACGAGGCGTACCTGTCGGGGGTCGAGTTCCCCAAGGAGCTGCGGATCGGTCACGTCGGCGACGGGCTCGCGAAGGCCGAGCTCGTGTTCCTCGGCGTGCCCTCGCGGGGCCTCGAGGACGTCATCGCCACGCTCGAGGGGACGGGCCTGTCGCCGCGCGCGTCGATCATCTCGCTCGCCAAGGGCCTCGTGCCGCCGGAGGGCATCGCGCCCACGATCCTGCTGACCCGCGCCTTCGGCGCCGACCGCGTCGCCTGCGTCGGGGGTCCGGCGCACGCGCGCGAGATGGTCAGCGAGGGCGCCGGGCTCGTCGTCGCCTCCACCGACGAGGAGCTCGCGACGACGATCAGCAGCGTCTTCATCCGCGCCGGGGTCGTCTGCGAGTCCTCCAACGACCCGGTCGGCGTCGAGCTCGCGGGCGCCGCGAAGAACGCGGCCGCGCTCGCCGCCGGGGCGACCGAGCGCCAGGGCCTGAACGCCGCCGGTGCCGCGGCCGGCCACATCTTCGCCGAGGTCTGGCGGTTCGCCGAGGCGCAGGGCGCCCGGCCCGAGTCGATGATCGGGCTCGCCGGCACCGGGGACCTCGTCGCGACGGCGCTCGCGCCCCAGTCGCGCAACCGTCGCGCGGGCGAGCTGCTCGGCGAGGGCGTGCCGACCGCCGAGATCCCCGGGCGGATCGGGCAGGCGGTCGAGGCGCTGGAGTCCGTGCCGCTGCTCGCCCGCGCGCTCGAGCGGTCCGGGGTCGACGCGCCGGTCACCCGGGGTCTCGCCGACCTCATCGCCGGGGAGCTGCCGCTCGACGGCTGGGTCGCGCTCGTGCGCACCACCGTGCCGCCGTCCCCCGCCCGCTGGCGCCCGCGTCCGCGCGGCGAGGGCGAGACCTTCCGGGCGCGGATGCGCACCCGCTGGGAGGACCGGCGCGCGCGCCGCGCCGCCCGCCGCGCCGGGGACCCCGAGTGACCACGCACCGACGCGCGGGCTGAGGCGGACCGGTGCTGTCGTCGCTGCTCGTCGCGCTGCTGCTGCTGCTCGCGCCCGTGCTGCTGCTCGTGGGCGTGGCGATCGGCCGGGACGACCCGCTGGGCGGCGACCTCGCCGCCGCGGGGCTGCTCGCGCTCGCCGCCGTGCTCGTGCTGCTCGGCCTGAAGGTCCTGCGACGTACCCTGCGCCGGCGCTGAGCGCGCCGTCAGCCGCCGCGCGTCGCCAGCGTCTCGACGACCGCCTCGTACACCCCGGCGGCGTGCGCCCCCTCGGCCACGCGCGCGTTGGGCTGTGCGGCGAGCGCCTCGCGGATCGATGGATCCTTCGCCAGGCCGTTGGCGACGAGCCAGAACGTCCCGACCGACCGCGCGCACTGCAGGTCCTCGCGCGAGTCCCCGACCGCGATGCAGCGCGCCGGGTCGTGGCCGCGCGCCCGCGCGTGGAACGCGACCGCCGCCGCCTTCGAGGCCCCCTTCGGGACCAGGTGGTAGGCGCGGACCTGCTCGAGTCCGGCGAGCGCCTCCGAGCGCCGGTGCACGCCGCCGTTGTCGAGCAGCCGCAGCCCGTCGTGGCCGTGCTCGGCCAGCAGCGCGGTCGCCTCCTGCGCGTCGACGAGCCCCCGGAACAGGTGCGAGACCTCGCGGCCGACGTGCCACGGGTCGTGGTACTCCAGGCGTCCCGGATAGGTGTCCAGCAGCAGCTGCGCGGCGCCCGCGTCCTCGATCTGGTCGTGGATCGAGCCGCGCGCCCCGGGCCGTGGCAGCAGCGGCGCGGTCATCCAGTGCTCCTCGCCGTCCAGGACGACGCACGCGCCCGCCTCGAACACGTAGGAGGTCTGCCCGAGCAGCCGCGCGTCCTCCATCGCCTGCGCCTTGCGGCGGCCCGTCATGACCACCAGTTCGGCGCCCGACCGCACGCAGGCCTCGACAACACGCCCCGCGAGGGGGGAGAATCCGCCTTCGGCGTCGCGGAACAGGGCCCCACCGGGCCCCAGGAGCGTTCCGTCGAGGTCGACGTAGACGGCATCGAGCATGGCGTGAAGCCTATGCACACGGGGATCGCATGCAGGGACCGGACGTCCACCAGAACTTTTTCGCTGGCCCGCGTAAGCACCGGGTGGAAGGCCCGTTGAAGGCGCGATGACCACCACCACGCTCGGCCAGCGACTGGCCCGCCGCGACGCCCAGCGCTTCGTCGGCCGCGAGACGGAGCTCTCCCGCCTCGCCGCTCTGCTGGACGACGCCGACGCGCCCGCGTCCGTCGTCCTCGTGCACGGTCCCTCCGGGATCGGCAAGTCGACCCTCCTGCGCGAGATCGGCCGCCGCGCCGCCGCGTCCGGCCGGCCGGTCCACCGCGTCGAGGGCCGCGACATCGCCCCGGTGCCCGGTGAGCTCGACGCCGCCCTGGACGGCGTCAGCGGCGCCGAGCGTCCGGTCGTGCTGCTCGACACCTACGAGCGGCTCGCCGCGACCGGCACGCACCTGCGCCGCCGCGTCCTGCCCGCGCTGCCCGAGGGCTCCCTCGTGGTCATCGCGGGTCGCCGCACGCCGGAGCCCGAGTGGTTCCAGGACGGCTGGGAGTCCGTCACGACCTCGCTGGAGCTCGGGCCCCTGGACGAGTCCGACGCGCTCGCGCTCGTGCAGCGCCACGGCATCACCGACGAGGCGGCCGCCGACACGCTCGTGCGCTGGTCGCTGGGGTCGCCGCTGGCGCTCGCCGTCGGCCTCGACGCTGCGGGCGGCACCGCGCGCGCCCCGCACCTCGTGGCCCCGACGCTCGACGGCCGCCCCGACCTCGCCCGCACGCTCGTGCAGCGGATCGCCGGTCCCGAGATCGGCGCCGGGGACCGCGAGGTGCTCGCCGTCGCCGCGATCGCCCGCGTCTGCACCCGCGAGCTGCTCGAGGAGGTCCTCCCCCACGTGGACGCGCGGCGCGCCGAGCGCTGGCTGCGCGAGCGGTCCTTCTCCGAGCGGGTCGGCGACGGCATCGCCCTGCACGACCTGCTGCGCCGCGCCGTGCGCGCCGAGCTGCGCGCCGGGGCACCCGAGCTCGAGTGCCGGCTGCGCGCGCGGATCACCGACCACATCCACGGGCTGACCCGCAGCGACGGCCTGCGGCGCATCACCGACCTCGCCGAGCTGATGGACGCCGAGGCGCTGCGCTGGGGCTTCGGGGCGGAGGGCTCGGTCACCCACCGGCTCGACGGGCCGCGCGCGGGCGACACGACGACGATCGCCCACGCGCTCGCCGACCGCTTCGGGCCCGGCGTGTGGGACTCGCACGTGCGGCCGTTCATCGAGCGCGCGCCCGAGCACGTCGTCATCGCCCGCGACGCCTCCGACCGCCTCGCCGGCTACTGCATCAGCGCCACGCCGCGCGCCGCCAACCCGGTCGTGCGCCGCGACCCGCTGCTCGGCCCATGGCTGGAGCACGCCGCCGAGCAGGACCACAGCGACCAGACGCTCGTCTGGCGCGACTCGACCGACCTGACGAGCGGCCGCGAGGGCAACGTGCACTCCCCGGTCATCGCGCTGATGAACACCGCGGCGATGCTGCGCTGCGGCCTGCCGAACATCCGCCGCAGCTACCTGCCGATCGACCCGGAGAACCCGGTGGCCCGCGCGTTCGCGCAGGGCGCCGGGGCCGTGCACGTGCCGCACCTCGACGTGCGCCGCGGCGGCGGCCGGGTGATCCAGTGCCACGTGCTCGAGCACGGCGAGGGCGGCGTGCTGCAGCAGCTGCGCGACGTCATCCACGCCGAGATCGCGGCCCGCGCCGGGGAGCGCGCGGCGCGCGGCGAGGTCGCCGGGGACGAGGGCGACGACGGCCTGGTCTCCGCGCCCGCCCCCGCGCGCCGGTTCGTGCGCGCCGGCTCCGCGACCGTCCCCGGCCCCGTGGCGCCCGCCGCGGACGCGGACGCCGGGCGGCCGGTCGTGACCGCGGACGACATCCGCCTCGCGCTGCGCCGCTACCACCGGCCGCTGGACCTCGCCGCCAGCCCGCTCGCGCCCGCGCTGGGGACGCCCGCCGAGCGCGCGGCCGCCGTCCGCGCCGAGCTCGACCGCGCGGTCCGCGAGGGCTTCGGGGACAGCGTCGACGAGCGTCTGCTCGCCCAGACGATCCGGCGCGGCTACTTCGACCCGGACGGCGGGCACGAGCGCGCCGCGCTCGACCTCAACGTCTCGCGCGCCACGTACTTCCGCAAGCTGCGGGAGGCCTGCGACCGCGTCGCCGACGCGGTGCTCGCGGCGCGCTAACTTCGACGGGTGACCCCGCCGTCCCGCTCGCCCGCTCCGCCCGCCGACCCGTGGGCGGAGCTCCTGCGGACCGGCGGCGAGGACGGGCGGCTCGTCCGCGAGGCCTACGAGGGGGCGCGCGCCCCGGTCCTCGAGCCGGTCCCCGACGACCTGCACCCGGCGCTCCTGGCCGGGCTCGCGCGCGCGGGGATCGACGAGCTCTACCGCCACCAGGCGCACGCGCTGCAGGCGGCCGCCGACGGACCGTTCGTGGTCACCACGGGCACGGCGTCGGGCAAGTCGCTGTGCTTCAACCTGCCGACGCTCGACGTGCTGTGCAGCGACGCGAAGGCCCGCGCGTTCTACCTCTACCCGACGAAGGCGCTCGCGCAGGACCAGGCGCGGGCGCTGCACGCGCTGCGGCTCACCAAGCAGCTGCGGCCCGCGATCTACGACGGCGACACGCGCGTCGAGGACCGGCGCGAGATCCGCCGCCGCGCGAACCTCGTGCTGACCAACCCGGACATGCTGCACATGGGGATCCTGCCCCACCACCGGCTGTGGGCGGACGCCTTCGCGAACCTCGCGGTCGTCGTGATCGACGAGGCGCACGTGTACCGCGGCGTGTTCGGCAGCCACGTCGCGAACGTGCTGCGGCGGCTGCGCCGGATCGCGCGCGCCTACGGCACCGAGCCGCGGTTCCTGCTGGCCAGCGCGACGATCGCCAACCCGGTCGAGCTCGCGCAGCGGCTCACCGGGCTGCCCGAGATCGAGCACGTCGACGAGGACGGCTCCCCCGGCGCGGCGCGGCGGATCGCGATGTGGAACCCGCCGGTCACCGACGAGGCGCTCCAGACGCGGCGCAGCGCGCGCGGGGAGGCGGCCGACGTCGTCGTCTCGCTCGTGCAGGGCGGCGCGCGCGTGATCTGCTTCGTGAAGTCGCGCGGCGGCGTCGAGCTCGTCGCGAAGATGGTCAAGGACAAGCTCGACCCCGACCTCGCCGACAAGGTCATCCCCTACCGGGCCGGGTACACGCCGCAGCAGCGTCGCGAGCTCGAGGGCCGGCTGATGCGCGGCGAGACCCAGGCGGTCATCACCACGAACGCGCTCGAGCTCGGCATCGACATCGGCGAGCTCGACGCCGCCGTGTGCGTCGAGTTCCCCGGCACCGTCGCGTCGCTGCGGCAGATGTGGGGCCGGGCCGGGCGCCGCGGCCGCGGGCTCGCGGTCTACGTCGCGGGCGAGGACAGCCTGGACCAGTTCTTCTGCCGCCACCCGGACGAGTTCCTCGACCGGCCCGTGGAGGCCGCGATCCTCGACCACACCAGCGAGGAGATCCACCACGCCCACCTCGTCTGCGCCGCGCACGAGGGGCCGCTGGACCCGCGCACCGACGTCGAGGTGCTCGGCCCCGACCTCGTCGCGCACTGCGAGCAGCTCGTCGCGCAGGGCACGCTCGTGCAGCGGCGCGGCCAGTACGTGCTGCGCGCCCCCGAGGACTTCCCGGCCGGCCGCGTGTCGTTGCGGTCCTCCTCGACCGACCAGTTCGCGGTCGTCGACGTCCGCAGCGGCGAGATGCTCGGCACCGTCGAGGGCGGCCGCGCGTACAAGACGCTCCACGACGGCTCGATCTACCTGCACCAGGCGCGCTCCTACGAGGTCCGCGAGCTCGACCTGCGGGCCCGCCACGCGCTCGTCGAGCCGTTCCACGGGGACTGGTACACGCAGGCCAAGCAGGAGACGATGACCCACATCGAGAAGCTGCTGGACCGCCGCGACGTGCTCGGCGTGACCCTGAGCTTCGGGATCGTCAGCGTCACCGACCAGGTGCTCGCCTACCAGCGCAAGAAGCTCCAGAGCCACGAGGTCATCGACCTCCACACGCTCGACCTGCCGCCGACGACGTTCACCACGCAGGCGCTCTGGTACGAGCTCGGCCCCGAGGTGCTCGGCGTCGGCCCGGGGCAGCTGACCACCTCGCCCGAGGCGCTGCCGCTGGACCTCCTGCTCGGCTCGCTGCACGCCGCCGAGCACGCGCAGATCGCGGTCCTGCCGCTGCTGGCGATGTGCGACCGCTGGGACATCGGCGGCCTCTCGACCAACGCGCACCCGCAGACCGGGGGCCCGACGATCTTCATCTACGACGGCCACCCCGGCGGCATCGGGATCACCCGTCAGGGGTTCGCGCGGTTCGAGCAGCTGACCCGCGACGCGCAGCGCCTGATCGGCGAGTGCCCGTGCGAGCACGGCTGCCCGTCGTGCGTGCAGTCGCCGAAGTGCGGCAACCTCAACGACCACCTGCACAAGGCGGGCGCGCTGCACCTGCTGCGCGCGATGCTCGCGCAGGGGGCGCCCGCGGCGGCTCAGCCCGGCGGCGGGCCCGCCAGCTCGTAGAGCAGCTGCTCGTAGCGGCCGCCGAGGTCGACGCGCGCGACGTCCTCGTGGGCGACGACGGGCGTGTCGTCCATCCACTCCGCGTCGGCGTCGACCTCCAGCAGCTCGACGCGCCCGTCGGCGGTGCTCGTCGGCACGCCGATGAGCACCTCGCCCTGGCGGGTGTGCACGGTGACGACCGCGTGACGCGCGGCGGCGCTCTCCAGCAGCTTGCCGGTGGCGTGGAGCTCGAGCCCCGGATCGCCGGGGACCTCGACGCCCTGGTGCTCGAGCGCGCGGGCCACGAACGTGCCCTCGGGCGCGTCGGCGGCGACGTCCACGAGGCGCAGCACGACGAGCCCGTTCAGGGCGACGACCGCGGGCTCGACGACCGCGAGCGCGAACCACTCGGGCCCGACCGCGACGACGTACCCGTCGAACGCCTCGTCGGTCGGGGCGTGCTCGACGGTGAGGAGCTCGCGGTCGGTCCGGGCGCGCTCGAGGCGCTCGGCGACGGTCACGCGCCCACCAGCTCGAGCAGGCCCCAGAGGACGAGGAAGACGGCGGCCATCGCGACGAGGCGGCGCAGCAGGAACTGCGGGAGGGGACGGTCCGGATCGGGGCGCACGCCCGGATCGTAGAGCAGCGTCAGTCGCCGACCGGCAGCCGGTCGAGCAGCGTCCAGACCTTCTCGAGGATCTCGTCGGCGGGGGTGCGCGGCTCCTCGAGCACCTCGCGGACGAGCTCCTCCCCGGCGCTGAGCAGCAGGCGGGTGAGGACCTCGACGTCGACGCCGGAGGCGCGCGCGCCAACGCCCTGCAGGCCCCAGCGCACGAGCGGCCGCAGGTCGCGCGCCAGCGCGGAGCGACGGCGGTGGATGACCGCCTGCACCGCCTTGGGCGCCTGCTCGGGACGCAGCAGCGCCAGCCGCCACAGCGGCGGGTCGTGCTCGGCGGCGGCGAGCAGCGAGGCGAGCGCCTCGCCGAGCAGCACCGCGGGGGTGCGGCCCGCCGGGTCGGTCGGCAGCAGCCCCTCGAGGGTCGTGCGCGTGCGGCGCTCGGCGACGCGCAGGAGCGCGAGGAGCAGCACGCCGACGTTCGCGAAGCTGCGGTAGACGACGACCTTGCTGACCCCGGCGCGGCGAGCGACCTCCTCCATCGTCAGCGCGCCGAAGCCCTCGGCGGCGACGAGGTCGAGCGCCACCCCGATGAGCTGGCGGCGGCGCTCGGCCTGGGGCATCCGCCGGGCGGGCGCGGGCGGCGGGTCGGCCGGGTCCGGCTCCGGGCGCGGCGCGGCGGACGGGCGGGGCGGGCCGAGGTCGGGCAGCGTCGGTCGCGGGGCGCCGGCGGGCGTGGCGTCGGCGGGCAGCAGCTGCAGGCCCTCGCGGGCGAGCGCGGCGAGGCGGGCGGGCGGGAAGCGGTCCGGCTGCTCGAGCATGAGCCGCGCGCCGTCCTCCCCGCAGGCCACGACGACGCGCGCGAGCAGCTCGGCGTCGAGGCCCAGCGGCCCGCCGCGACGGACGAGCCCCCAGTGCAGCAGCGCGGCGACGCGCTCGACGACGATCCGGCGGCTGCGGGTGACGCGCGCCTCGAGCTCGGGCGAGCGGCCCCGCGGCGGCATGACGACGAGCCGCCACGTCCGCGGCGCGGCGAGCACCGCCTCGCAGAACGTCTCGACGGCCTCGACGAGGAACGCCTCGGGGTCGACGTCGTCGCCCTGGTCCTCCCCGACGATCGCCAGCAGCGGCTGCAGCGCGGCGGCCTCCTCGCGGTCCAGCAGCGCGACCATCAGGCCGTCGAGGTCCCCGAACTGGTCGTAGATGACCGGGCGGGTGACGCCCGCGCGGCGGGCGACCGCCTCGACGGAGACCGCGGCGAAGCCCTCCTCGGTGATGAGGTCGAGCGTCGTGTCGAGCAGCTGCGCCCGGCGGACCTCGGGCGCGAGCCGTGGCGTTCGGGAGGCCACCGGACACCCAGTGTGACTGTCCGAGCGGTCAGGAGTATGTAACGATGCCGTAGCTACGAGGCCGTAACGTGTCCCGAGGAGGACCAGCAGCATGACGCCGACCCACACCGACGTCGCCATCATCGGATCCGGATTCGCCGGACTCGGCATGGCGATCGCCCTGCGCCGCAGCGGCCACCACGACTTCGTCGTGCTCGAGAAGGCCGACGGCCTCGGCGGCACCTGGCGGGCCAACCACTACCCCGGCTGCGCCTGCGACGTCCCCACCCCCTACTACTCGTTCTCGTTCGCGCCGAAGCCCGACTGGTCGCGCTTCTACGCGCCGCACGACGAGATCCAGGCGTACATGGAGGACTGCTGCGACCGCTTCGGCGTGCGCGACCACCTGCGCTTCGGGCAGGAGGTCACCGGGATGCGCTGGGACGACGCCACGCAGCGCTGGACCGTCGACGTCGCCGGCGAGCCCGCGGTCGTCGCGCGCGTCGTCGTCAACGCGCCCGGCGGCCTGTCCCGCCCCGCCTACCCGGACGTCGAGGGCCTCGGCGACTTCGCCGGCCCCTGGTTCCACTCCGCCCGCTGGGACCACGACGTCGATCTCCGCGGCGCCCGCGTCGCCGTCGTCGGCACCGGCGCGAGCGCGATCCAGTTCGTCCCGCGGATCGCGAAGGAGGCCGCGCACGTCGACGTCTTCCAGCGCACCCCGCCGTGGGTGCTGCCCAAGCCGGACTTCCCGATCCCGCGCGTGCAGCAGGCGCTGCACCGCCGCCTGCCCGTCACCCAGCGCGCCGTCCGCGGCCTCGTCTGGGCCACGCAGGAGTACGCGGGCCTCGGCAACACGCGCTTCCAGGCGCTCACGCGGCCGCTGGAGTCCGTCGGGCGCGCCTGGATCCGCCGCTTCGTGCGCGACCCCGCGCTCGCCCGGCAGCTGACGCCCGACTACCGGATCGGCTGCAAGCGGCTGCTGCTCTCCAACGACTGGTACGCGACGCTCGCGCGCGAGAACGTCGCCGTCGTCGGCGGCGGGATCGCCCGCGTCACGGCCCGCGGCGTCGTCACCGCCGACGGCGTGGAGCACGCGGCCGACGTCCTCGTCTTCGGCACCGGGTTCGCCGCCACCGACCCGGTCGGCGACCTCGCCGTCGTCGGCCGCGACGGGCTCGACCTGCGGACCGCCTGGGCGGACGGGATGCGCGCGCACAAGGGCACGACGATCGCCGGGTTCCCGAACTTCTTCCTCATGCCCGGCCCGAACACCGGGACCGGCCACACCTCGCAGGTCTTCATGATCGAGCAGCAGATCGCCCACACGATGCTCGCGCTGACCCGGCTGCGCGAGCGCGGGGACGCGGTCATCGAGCCGCGGCCCGAGGCGCAGGCGACGTTCAACCGCTGGATCGACCGGCGGATGGAGAAGACCGTCTGGATCCGCGGCGGGTGCAGCTCCTGGTACCTCGACGAGCAGGGCCGCAACACGACGCTGTGGCCCGCGTCCTCGCTGCGGTTCCGCCGCACGCTCGGCACCGTCGTCGACGCCGACTACCGCTTCGACGCTCCCGTCCCGACACCGGACGGCACGCCCGCCGTCCCGGCGCCCACGGAGGTCGTGGCATGAGCTGGGACGTCGCGGGACGCACCGTCCTCATCACCGGGGCCGCGCGCGGCATCGGCGCCGCCGCCGCGCAGCGCCTGCACGACCGCGGCGCCAACGTCGCGCTCGTCGGCCTCGAGCCCGAGAAGCTCCACGCGCTCGCCGACCGCCTCGGCCCGCGCGCCGCCGCCTTCGAGGCCGACGTGACCGACGCCGCCGCCGTGCAGCGCGCCGTCGACGACACGGTCGCGCGGTTCGGCGCGCTCGACGTCGCGGTCGCCAACGCGGGCCTGCACTTCATCGGCTCCGTCGTCGACGCGCCGATCGAGCAGCTCGAGCGCGAGATCGACGTGAACCTCCTCGGCGTCCTGCGGACCGTGCGGGCCGCGGCGCCGCACGTCATCGCCCGCCAGGGCTACCTGCTGAACGTCGCGTCGCTCGCCGCCGCCTCGCACGCCCCGCTGATGGGCGCCTACGCGGCCTCGAAGGCGGGGGTCGAGGCGCTCACCGACGCGCTGCGGCAGGAGCTGCGCCCCGGCGGGACCCGCGTCGGCTGCGCGTACTTCGGCTTCATCGACACCGACCTCGTGCGCAGCTCGATGCACCACGCCTCCTCGCAGGCGATGGAGGGCCTGATGCCCGGCTTCGTGCGCCGCCACGTGTCCGTCGACGTCGCCGCCGACGCGATCGAGCGCGCGGTCGTCGGCCGCCGGGCGCGCGTGTGGGCCCCCCGCTACGTCGGCGGCGCGCTGCGGCTGCGCGGGCTCGTGCAGCCGCTCGCCGAGCAGCGCGCGATGCGCAGCCGGCGGCTGCCCGCCGCGCTCGAGGCCGCCGCGCCCGCGCCGGGCCTCGCCGCCCAGGACCTGACGCTCGGCATCGCCGCCGGGCCCATCGACGAGCAGCCGCTGCTCACCACCACGACCCCCTCGGAGGACCGCGCATGACCCCCCTCCTCGCCCAGGCCGACCCGGCGATCGCCGAGAAGCCCGCGGGCGGCGCCCCGATCGCCGACATCCTCATCGTCGGTGGCGGCATCTCGCTGACGACGTTCGCGCTGCTCGGGCTGATCCTCGCCTACCGCCGCGGCGGCGCCCCGCGCTTCCGCGCCTTCGAGACGCGCGTCGAGCGGGCCGTCGGCCTGCCCGGCTGGGCGGCGATCCCGGGCCTCGGCGCGATCCTCGGGTCGCTGCTGACGATCTGGGGTGCCACCTGGGACATCGGCCTGCACATCGACGTCGGCCGCGACGAGGGCCCGCTGGGCACCGCCGCGCACTACCCGCTGCTGTTCGGCCTCATCGGCATGTTCCTCATGGGCGTGCTGTCGGTCGGCATGGCGCCGCGCAGGCCGTCCGCGTCGAGCTCGGTCGCGTTCCGGGTGCGCGGGGTCGGGACCGTGCCCGCGGCCGCCGCGCTGCTCGCGGGCGGCTCCGCGTTCGCGCTGCTGGGCTTCCCGCTCGACGACCTCTGGCACCGCATCTTCGGCCAGGACGTCACCCTGTGGGGGCCCACGCACACGATGTTCATCGGCGGCGTGCTCGCCGCGGGCACCGGCGCCGCGCTGCTGCTCGCCGAGGGCGCACGGGCCGCCGGCCGCGACCCGTTCGGCGCCAAGGGCCTGCTGCGCCGCCCGATCGCCGGGCTGATCGCCAGCATCTTCCTCTACCTCTGGACCGCGTCCCTGGCGGAGTTCAACTGGGGCGTCCCGCAGTACCGCGAGATCTGGATGCCGATGATCCTCGCGTTCGGCGGCGCGCACACGATGGTGCTCGCGCGCATCCTCGGCGGTCGCGGCGGCACGTTCGGCGCGCTCGCCGTGTGGATGCCGATGCAGGTCGCGATGACGCTCGCGATCGGCGGGCCGCTCGACACGACGATGCCCGCGATGCCGCTGTTCGTCGCCGAGGCGCTGATCATCGAGGCGGTCGCGTGGCGCGGCCTGCGCGGCTCGCCGCTGCGCTTCGGGCTCGTCGCGGGCGCGGGCGTCGGCACGATCGGCCTCGCCGCCAACTACGCGTGGACCCAGGTCGCCTACCCGGTGGCGTGGGAGCCCGCCCTGCTGACCGAAGCGATCCCCGTCGCGCTGCTCGCCGGCCTGGCGGGCGGCGCGCTCGGCGCCCTGATGGGCCAGGCGCTCACCGGCACGCTGCCCGCCGGGCCGCGACCGCTGCGCACCGCGCTGGCCGCCGCCGCCCTCGCCCTCGGGCTGTGCGTCAACGCCGCGATCGTCCAGACGCCGCAGGGCGAGACGGCCGAGGTGCGGATCGCCAACGTGCGCGAGGCCGTCGCCCCGGGCGGGGACCGCACGCAGGTCGCCAACGTCACGGTCCGGCTCTCCGACCCGGAGGTCGCGCAGGACGGCAACTGGGCGTACATCCTCGGCTGGCAGGGCAACGGGCGCTACGCCGAGCCGCTCGTGCGGCAGGCCGACGGCACGCTGCGCTCGTCGCGGCCGGTGCCGATCGGCGGCACCTGGAAGTCGTTCGTGCGCTTCCACAAGGGCCGCACGATGATCTCCGCCCCGATCCGGATGCCCGCCGACCCCGCGCTCGACTTCGCGGGCTTCGCGGCGGAGCCCGTGGCGACGCGGACGATGATCCGCGACACGAAGCTCCTGCAGATCGAGCGGCGCGAGGACGGCCCGACGTGGGCGTGGATGCCCGCGCTGCTGCTCGTGCTCGCGATGGACGTGTCGCTGCTCGTGCTGATGGCGTGGATCTGCGTGCGGCTCGGCCGGATGCGCGGCCAGGCCCCGACCGTGCAGGCGCCCCCCGGCTTCCTCATCGAGGGCGCCGACCGCGTGATCCGCGAGGTCGAGAAGCGCGTCCCGGTCGGCGTCTGAGCCGACCGGCACCCAACCGCCGTACGAACCCCCGCACCAGGCGCGGGGTTCGTACGGCGGTCAGCGGGCGAGCACGGCGAGCAGGTCGCGGGCGACCCGCTCCCACTCGTGCAGCAGCTGCTGCCACGTGATCCGGAAGACGACGACGCCCAGCGCCGCCGCCCGCTGGTCCTTGCGGCGGTCGCGGTCCATCGCGCGGCGCTGCTCGTGCCAGGTCCGGGAGTCGAGCTCCAGCCACACGCGCGGCCCGGGGAACCACACGTCGGGGACGACGACGTGGTCCTCGGCCAGGTGCAGCGGCTCGTTGCGCCGGTAGGGCGGCAGACCGGGCAGGGCGCGCAGCAGCGCCAGGAACCGGGCCTCCATCTCCGCGTGCGTGCGGCCGTGCCCCGGGTCCGCGAGCTCGGCCGCGACGACGCGCCGCAGCGCCGGGACGCCCGGGTGGCGCAGGAAGTGCTCGGCGGCGGCCAGCATCCGGGATGGCGAGGTCGTGCGTCGCGCGACCGCGTTGGCGACGAGGACCGCGAGCGCGTCGTCGTCGAGGGACGGCGCGGCGCCGAGCAGCGCCAGCGGCGGGAAGGCGACGGCCATCCCGCGGCGGCGCCACAGATGTCGCGCCTCGACGCGCGACGCCTCGTGGAGGACCAGGGCGCCGCGCGTGCGCCGGCGCGTCGGCGCGCCGAGGTGGATCGCGTCACCCGCCGGTGGCCGGAGGCCGAGCAGCTCCAGGGCCGTGAGGCCGTACAGCCACGCCCCCGGGCCGGCGGCCAGCGACGCGGCCCACAGCCGCCCGTGACGGGTCGGCACGTCGCTGCCGACCACGAACACCCCGCGGTGGCGCCGGTGCAGGCGGCCGGTGGCGCACGCGCGGAGCACCTGGTCGTCGGTCATGCCCGCGAGGCGCAGCTGGCCGAGGGACACGGCGCCGTCCTGGCGTCGGGCGTGCCGGGTGATCTGCTGCCAGTCGACCATGCGGCGAGCATGGCCCCCGGCACGTCACGGAACCAGACGCGTCCGTGACGACCCCGTGCCGATTCTGCGCCGCGGGGCCGCGCGCGCGGCGACCGCCGTACGAACCCCCGCACCAGGCGCGGGGTTCGTACGGCGGTCGCGCTCAGCTCTCGGCCGCCGACCGGTCGCGGGCGCCGGGCAGGCGGCCGGCGATCCGGCCGATCGGCCCGACCGCCTCGTGCAGCTCGGTCGCCACGGCCTGCAGCGCGCCGACCGCGGGCTGCAGCGTGTCGAGGTCCGCGAGGATCTGCTCGGCGATGCGCTCGAGCCGCTCGACGCGCGGGCTCAGGTCGGGCAGCGCCGAGGCGTGCGCGGTCAGCTCCGGCAGCGACGCCGCGTACGCGGTCAGGGCGGGCAGCGAGGACGCCGCCCGCGTGAGCTCCGGCAGCGACGCGGCGTGCGCGGTGAGGTTCTCGAGCGCCGCCGCGTGCCGGGTCAGCTCGGGCAGCGACTCGACGACCGTGGACAGCCGCTCCACGCTGTCGCCCAGCGCGGCGATGCGCTCCAGCGAGTCGTCGAGCTCGGCGAGCCGGTCGATGTTCTGCAGCGCCCGGGCGAGCCGGTCGAGCGTCGTCGGCAGCTCGGCGAGCGCGACGACCCCACGGAAGAACCAGAGCATCAGGCGGCGCCCAGGACGTAGCGGTCGGCGTCGAACGTGCTCGTGCGGCGGCGATACGCGGTCGCGAAGCCCGGATACAGCGCGTACTGGCGGCCGGTCTCGTCGAGGTAGTAGCTCGAGCAGCCGCCCTGGGTCCAGACCGTCCCCGCGTTGCGCCGGTCGAGCTCGGCCGCGTACTCCTCCAGCGCGTCGGGGCGCACCTCGACCGTCGCCGCCCCGGCCTCGTCCATCGCGCCGATCGCCGCGAGCGCGTAGGTCATCTGCGCCTCCAGCGAGAAGATCGCCGAGTTGATCCCGATCGAGTTCGGACCGAGCAGCAGGAACAGGTTCGGGAACCCGGCGACCGTCGCGCCCTTGTACGCGTGCGGCGACGGGCGGAACGCCTCGCCGAGCGTGCGGCCGTCGCGGCCGACGATCCGGTCCGCCCCCTCCGACCGCGCGTAGCGGTAGCCGGTGCCGGCGATGATCGTGTCGACCCGGTGGGTGACGCCGTCGGCGGTGACGATGCCCTCCGGCACGATCCGCTCGATCCCCGCCGTGCTGAGCGTCACGTCCTCGCGGCCGAGGGCCGGGTAGTACGTGTTGGACATCATCGGGCGCTTGCAGCCCAGTCGGTAGCCGGGCTTCAGCTGCGCGCGCAGCACGGGGTCGCGGACCTGGAGCCGCCGGTGCGCGTTGCCGAGCTCCTCCAGCGGGCGGAGGATCCGCTGGTCGGTGTGGAAGCCGTACCCGAGCCCCTCGTAGAGCGCGAACAGCAGGTTGCGGTGCAGGTCCTGGGCGGGCGGCAGCAGCCGGTAGAGGAGCTTCTCGGGCAGCGGGACGGGCCGGTCGGGGTGCGGCAGCACCCACGGCGGGGTGCGCTGGAACACCGTGACGTGCGCGGCGCGCGGCGCGATCCGCGGCAGGAACTGGACCGTCGCGGGCCCGGTCCCGAGGACCGCGACGCGCTCCCCGGTGAGGTCGTGGCGGTGGTCCCAGCGGGCGGAGTGGAAGCGGTGGCCGGCGAACGTGTCGTCGCCCGGGAAGGCGGGGGTGTGCGGCTCGGCGGTGCCGCCGACGGCGCTGACGAGCAGGTCGCTGGACAGCTCCCCGGTGCTCGTGCGCAGCCGCCAGCAGGACGCGTCGGCGTCCCAGCGCGCCTCGTGCAGCTCGGTGGCGAAGCGAACGTGCCGGATCACGTCGTGGTCGTCGGCGACGCCGCGCACGTACGCGAGGATCTCGTCCTGCCGCGGGAACAGCCGCGACCACGACGGGTTGCGCGCGAACGAGTACGAGTACAGGTGCGTCGGGACGTCGCACGCGCAGCCCGGGTAGGTGTGCTCGAACCAGGTCCCGCCGACGGCGTGGTTGCGCTCGAGCAGGACGAGGTCGTCGATGCCCGCCTGCTTGAGGCGGACCGCCATCCCGATGCCGGAGATCCCGGCACCGATGATCGCGACGCGGTGGTGCACGCTCAGATCGCCCCGCGGGCGACGAGTCCCTGGATCGGCTGCGGCGCGCCGCGCAGCAGCTTGTAGGCGAGGGTCGACTCGAATCCGACCGGCACGACGTCGCGGTTGCGCTTGACGCAGTCCGCGATCGCCTTCGCGACGAGGTCCGGGGAGTGGCCGCGGGCCAGCAGCGCCGCGCCGCGGTCGGCCTTGTGCGCCTCGCGCCCGACGTAGCGCGTCGCGCGCGCGATCGGGGTGGAGATGACGCCCGGGCAGACGACGCTCACGCCGACCCCGGACCCGCGCCAGTCCGCGCGCAGGCACTGCGACAGCGCGACGACCGCGGACTTCGTCGCGCAGTAGGCGGCCATGTTGCGGTTCGGGATGTACGCGGCACCCGAGGCGACGTTCACGACCTGGCCGTGCCCGCGCTCGACCATGCCGCGCCCGAACGCCGCGCACCCGTACGCGACGCCGTCGAGGTTGATCGACACGAGCCAGTCCCAGTCGTCCAGCGACGCGTCCAGGAACGGCCCGTAGACCCCGACACCGGCGTTGTTGACGAGGACGTCGACGTCCCCGTGGTCGGCCGCGATGCGGTCCGCGAGCTCCTCGACCGCCGCGCGGTCGGCGACGTCGCAGACGTAGGAGGAGGACGCGCCGCAGACCTCGGCGACCGCGTCCCCGTCGAGGTCGACGCCGATGACGGTGGCGCCCGCCGCGGTGAACCGCCGGGCGGTCGCGGCCCCGATCCCGGAGCCGGCGCCGGTGACGACGGCGAGCGCCCCGGCGAGCCGTACGCGGCTCACGCCGCCGCCCCGACCGGCTCGTCCGCGGTGACCGGCGCGCGCGTGTACGCGTAGTCGTCGAGGTCGAAGCGCAGCGACCGCCACACCGTCTCGATCGTCGGGGCGGGCCGGAACGGCACGTCGCCGTGCGCGTCGAAGTAGTAGCTGTTGGCGACCGCGCAGCTGTCCTGCCAGAAGATCTGGCCGCCGCGCCGGGCGAGCATGGCGTGGAAGTAGCGGTCGTTGGCCTCGCGCCGGACCTCGGCCGCGGTCGCCCCCTCCGCGCGTGCGCGCTTGAGCACCCGCAGGATGTGCCGCGTCTGCGTCTCGATGAGGTTGAAGTACGAGCTGCCGTTGTACCCGTAGGGCCCGAGCACGATGAAGAAGTTCGGGAACCCGGGGACGCTGATGCCCTCGTAGGCCTGGAAGCGGTGCTCGTCCCAGAACGCCTCGAGGTCGAGGCCGTCGCGTCCGGTGACCCGGAACGGCGGCATGTTGCCGTGCTCGAAGACCTTGAACCCGGTGGCGAGGATCAGCACGTCGATCTTGTGCAGCGTGCCCGCCTCGGTGCGCACGCCGGTCTTCGTGATCCGCGCGATCGGGTCGGTCTCCAGCAGGACGTTCTCGCGGTTGAACGTCTGCAGGTAGGAGTTGTGGAAGCTCGGGCGCTTGCAGCCGACCGCGTACTTCGGGGTGAGCTTCTCGCGAACCTCGGGGTCGCGGACCTCCTGCAGCGCGCGCAGGCCGGCCTTCTCGCCGAGCTTGCCGAACGGCACGACCGCCGAGTAGTGGGCGGCCAGCGGGAACGTGATCTCGACGAACGCCTGGCTCGCCGCGCGGGCCGCGAGGTCGCCGCCGGGGATCTTGCCCATCAGCCACTTGACGGCGCCGGGGAGCGGGCCGTCGGGCTTGGGCAGGCACCAGATCGGCGTGCGCTGGAAGACCGTGAGGTGCTCGACCTCCGTGGCGATCTCCGGGATCAGCTGGACGGCGGACGCGCCGGTGCCGATGACCGCGACGCGCTTGCCGCGCAGGTCGACGGAGTGGTCCCAGCGGGCGGTGTGGATCGTCGTGCCGCCGAACGAGGAGAGGCCCTCGATCTCCGGCGGCTTGGGCTGGGTGAGGACGCCGGTGGCGCCGACGACGAAGCGGGCGGTGATCTCGTCGCCGGCCGAGGTCTCCAGCCGCCACAGGTGGACGTCCTCGTCGAACGTCGCGCCGGTGATGCGCGTGCCGAAGCGGGTCTTCGCGCGGACCCCGTGCTTGGTGGCGATGTCGTCGGCGTACGCGCGCAGCTCCTTGCCGGGCGCGTAGATGCGCGACCAGTCGGTCCGCCGCTCGAAGCTGAACTGGTAGCTGAACGAGGGGATGTCGACCGCGACGCCCGGATAGGTGTTCCAGTACCAGGTGCCGCCCACGTCGTCGCCCTCCTCGACAAGCAGGTGATCGTGGATGCCCGCCTGCGTGAGCCGGATCGACGTGCCGATGCCGGAGAAGCCGGCGCCGACGATGACGACCTCGTGGTCCGCTGTCCTCATGCTGCCTCCCTCGTCGTGTTCGCGACGCGCCGTCGCGCGACCATCTTCACACCGTTGCGCGGCCGGAGCGTCAGCGTCGCCTCCGGCTCGACCGGGTGCCCGGGCACCAGGTCGTAGACGAACCGCTGCGACATCATCGCGGTGATCAGCGTCGTCTCCATCAGCGCGAAGCTCGTGCCGATGCAGATGCGACGGCCGCCGCCGAACGGCAGGTAGTGCGACCGCGGCCGGCCGCGCGCGTTCTCCGGCAGGAACCGCGACGGGTCGTACACCTCGGGGTCGGGCCAGAACCGCGGGTCGTGGTGGATCGCGTGGATCGGGACGATGACGGTCGCGCCCTTGGGGATGCGGTGGCCGTCGATCTCGTCGTCCTCGATCGCGGTGCGCGGGATGATCCACGCGGGCGGGTAGAACCGCATCGCCTCCTGGAAGCAGGCGGTCGTCCACGGCAGGTTGGGGATGTCGTCGACCGTCGGCCGGCGGCCGTCCAGGACCTCGTCGACCTCGCGGAGCATGCGGTCGCGCGCGTCGGGGTTGAGCGCCAGCAGATACCACATCCACGCGAGCGCGTTGGCGGTGGTCTCGTGGCCGGCGAGCATGAACGTGGTGACCTCGTCGCGCACGCGGCGCAGCGGCAGGTGGCGGCCGTCCTCGTCCTGGGTGGAGAGGAGCAGGTTGAGCAGGTCGTCGCTGCCGGTGGGGTGGGCGCGACGGTCGTCGATGAGGTCCCAGACGATCTCGTCGACGGTCCGCATGACCCACTGCAGGGCGTTCAGCGGTGGCGGCACGTAGGGCGCGTGGTGCAGCGCGCGGGAGAACGCCCGCATGCCCCAGACGGGCGGCGAGGCGACGATCAGCAGCCGGGTGGCGACCTCGGCGCTGCGCAGGCCGGTCGTCACGACCTTCGTCATCTTCGCGCCGACCTCCCCGAAGCGGTGGCCGAACAGCGCGGTGCCGACGACGTCCATCGTCAGGCCGACCATCGAGGACGCCATCTCGACCTCGATGCGATCGCTGCCGTCGTCGAACGCGTCGACGTAGGCGGCGATCGGGTCGATCATGAGGTCGACCATCCCGCGCACGTGACGCTTGGACATGGTCGGGTTGAGCAGCATCCGGTGGCGGCGCCAGGAGTCGTCCTCGTCGGTGAAGAGGTTGAGGCCGAGGACCGCGCGCAGGAGCTCGTACTCGATGCTCTTGTGGTACCGGTCTGCGGCCCCGTGGAGGACGTGGTCGACGTAGTCGGGGTGCTTGATCGTGAACGACGTGCGGCGCCCGACGCGCATCCGCGCGATGTCGCTGCCGGGAGCGCCCTTGACGATCGGGGAGCCGGTGTGCAGGCCCTTGAGGAGCATCGACTGGGCGGCGTGCAGGCCGCTGACCGACGGGGTGCGGACGGCGGTGCTCATGCCCGGCTCCCGGCGTCGACGGCGGGGGTGGTGTAGTCGTGGCGGCCGGCGAAGAACGCGGCCTCCTGACGGCCGAGCTCGGTGACGGGCTCGTCGCCGAACATCCACTCGCGCGAGATGTCGAGCCAGCGGTTGGTGGCGCCGAGCTGGCCGAGCAGCCCGATCAGGAGCATGACCGAGCGCATCATCACGAAGTGCTCGGCGGGCAGCACGAGCTCGTCGAAGCCCTCCTGCCCGCGCATCTGCGTGTAGCGGCGCATCATCTCCGCGGTGGTGCTCGGGTCGGCGGTGGTGTGCTCGTCGACCATCAGCCAGCCGAAGATCGCGTGGTAGCTCTCGTAGAACGGCTGGGCGAGCTGCGGGTCGGGCGGGAGCGCCCCGAGCTCGACGATCAGGTCGAGCAGGCCGTCGGCGTCGCCGCGGTAGGTGGCGACGTTGGAGCGGACAAGGTGCTCGACCTCGCGGTCGCCCAGGCGCTTGAAGAAGCCGAAGTCCAGGAACGCGACGCGCCCGTCGTCGAGGTAGAGGGCGTTGCCCGGGTGCGGGTCACCGTTGAGCAGCCGGTGGCGCATCGGGCCGTTGATGTAGAAGCGGCAGAGGATCTCGCCGAGCCGGTCGCGGTCGGCGGCGGGGAGGTCGCGGACCTCGGCGAAGCGGCGGCCGTCGACGAAGTCCATGACGATGACCCGCTCGCGACAGAGCGCCATGACGACGTCGGGGACGACGACGAACGGGTGGTCACGGTAGACGCGCGCCATGGCGCGCTGGTTGGAGGCCTCGAGCTCGTAGTCGAGCTCCTCGGCGATCCGCTCGCGGATCTCGTCGGCGATCGCGCCGGTGTCGATGCCCGGGGCGATCGAGGCGAGGAGCTTCAGGCCGAGCCGCAGGTTCTGCATGTCGGCGTGGATCGCCTCGGCGATGCCGGGGTACTGGACCTTCACGACGACCTCGCGGCCGTCGTGCAGCCGGGCACGGTGCACCTGGCCGATCGAGGCGGCGGCCAGCGGCGTCTCGTCGAAGGAGGCGAAGACGTCGGGGATCGCGGCCTCGAGGTCCTCCTCGACGACCTTGCGGATCGCGCGGAACGGGACGGGGTCGGCGCCCTGCTGGAGGGTGGCGAGGATCTCCTGGAACTCGGGGCGGATCTCCTCGGGGACGAGGCCGAGGTCGACGGCGGAGAGCGTCTGGCCGACCTTCATGGCGGCCCCGCGCATGCCGGCGAAGACCTTGACGAGCGCCTGCGCGCTCTTGAGCTGCTGGCGGTTGGCCGCCGCGCGGCGGGCGTCGGAGTCCCCGGTCTTCGTGATGACGCGCGCGGACGCCTCGCGCGCCGCGACGCCGGCCGCCACGCCGGTGATCGACGCGGCCCGTCGCAGTCGCGAGCCTCGGATCTCGTTCGCCATCCCGCCGTCCTCCTGGTCGATTTCGCCGATCACGTGATCGACGGGCGGCACCGTACCAGAGTTGGTCGATCATGTGAACGGCGAAATGCGGAGGGCTCCACCGCAACGCGCGCAGGCCTGCACACGCCGCCTGCGACACTGCGGCTCGATGACCGCCGAGCCCCGCCGTCTCACCCGCGCCCAGCAGCGCGTCGCCACGCGCACGGCGATCCTCGACGCGACCGGCGAGGTGCTCGTCGCGGACGGCTACGCGGAGCTGACCACGCGGCGGGTCGCCGAGCTCGCCGGGGTCGCGCAGAGCACGCTCATGCACCACTTCCCGACCCGCGAGGCGCTGCTCGTCGAGACCGTCAGCCACCTGGCGATGCGGCTCGCCGACGAGGCGATCGACGCGCTCGACCTCGTCGCGCTGCGCGAGCCGGCCCAGCGCGAGACGGTGCTCGACCAGGCGTGGGCGCAGTTCACCTCCCCCGTCGCGATCGCCGCGGCGCAGCTGTGGGCCGCGGCCTGGGCCGAGCCGCAGCTCGCCGCCGCCCTGCACGAGCTCGAGCAGCGCCTCGGCGGGCTGATCTTCGGCACGGCCGCCACGCTGTTCCCGGACATCAGCGACGACCCGCGGTTCCGGCCGTCGATCGACGCCGCCGTCTCCCTCATCCGCGGGCTCGTCATGGCGATCCCGGTGTCGGGCGCGGCGGAGATCGACGCGCGCTGGGCGGCGATGAAGCCGGTGCTCGCCGACGTCGCCGGCGCGCTGCTGGACGGCTAGCGGCGGCGCACGGTCAGCCGCAGCGTCCGGACCGCCGAGCGGTTGCCCGCCGCGTCCAGGGCCGTGAGCCGCAGCGTGTAGGTGCCCGGACGCAGGCCACGCAGCGGGATCCGCGCGGTGCTGCGCCCCTGTCCGCGCGTCCCGAGCACGACCGACCGCGTGGTCGTCCGGCACGTCGGCCGCCGGGCGCCCCGCCGGCGCGTGCACGTGCGCAGGCTCAGCGATCCCGCGACCGACGCCCGTTCGGACAGCGTCAGCGTGACGGTGGCGCTGCGCCGGGCGGTCAGGCGACCGCGGCCGAGCCGGATCGCGAGCGCCGGGCGGACCGTGTCGGCGTCCACGTCCCCGGCGAGCCCGGGGTCGGGCAGGAAGCCGCTGCCCGCATCAGGCGTCGCGGCGCCCGGTGCGCCGGTCCCGGTGCCGCTGCCCGGGTTCACCCCGGGGTCCGGGATGGGCGCGGGCTCGAAGGTCGCGGTGACGGTGCGGCTGCGGTCGAGCGTGACCGTGCAGGTCGTCGCCGTGCCGCTGCAGCCGGGACCGGCGAAGCCGGTGAAGACGCTGCCGGCGGCGGGGACCGCGGTGAGCGTGACCGGGGTGTCCAGCGGCAGCGCCGTCGACGCGCAGGTCGCGCCGCAGTCGATCCCGCCGACCGACGAGGTGACGCGACCCGTCCCGCCGCCGGCCGGCGCCACCGTCAGCGTGCCGGTCGGCTGGACGATCCGGACGTCGTCGATCGCCAGCCCGGCGTAATTGACGCTCGCGTCGCCCTGCAGCGCGAAGCGCAGCTGCACGGTCCGTCCCGCGTAGGCGGAGAGGTTCCCGGTCAGCCGCGCCCAGCCGGCGGCCGCGGGGATCGCGAGCCCGACGCCCGGACCGACCCCCACGTTCGTCATCGTCGGCCCGTCCCACTCCCACAGCGTCGTGGGGTTCGCCCCGCCCACCTCGACCACGCTCACGCGGGCGAAGTCGAACCGCGCGAACTCCAGCTGGAACCACTGCCGCCAGCTGGCGAGGATCCGGCCGCTGCGGCCGGCGAGCGAGATCGGCGGGGAGAGCAGCACCTGGGTGCCGTTGCCGTAGGTGCCGTCGAGGTCGGTCTTGAAGCAGCCGCTGCCCTCGCCGCACGTCGACAGGCCGGCGACCGGGTTGGAGCTGCTGGTGGCGACCGTCGCGGGCGTCCCGCGCTCCCACTCGTCGGCGGTGCCGCTGTGCGTGAAGCCGCCGTCGTCGGCGTTGAAGGTCGCGGCGAAGAGCTCGTTCCCGGTGGGCAGGGGGTCCTGCGGGCAGAGCACCAGCGTCGGCGGCAGCACCGAGCCGCTCGTGCCGTTGCCCGGGGTGTCGTCGCGCAGCACGAGCCGCCAGGTCCCGGCCGCCTCGGTCCCCTCGAACCACTGCAGCCGCGTGGTGGCGCCGGGGGCGACGGACACGGGCGCGAGCCCGACCCCGAGCGTCGCGCCGGCGAGCGTCCCGTAGGTCGCGGTGTGCGTCGTGGTGCCCGAGGCGCCCAGGGCCACGTCGTTGAACAGCGCCACCTCCACGCCGGACGGGGAGCGCAACGCCACGTCGAGGTCCTCGAGCCGCGTGTGCGTGATGCTCAGGTTCACCGCGAGCCGCCGGATCTCCGCCGGGTCCGTGACGACGATCGGCACCTCGGTGGTGCCGTCGCCGACCCCCGCCGGGGAGCCGGCGACGCTGCGGCACGACGGCGTCTCGCGCGCGACCACGGTCGCGACCAGCCGGTAGGTGGAGGTCGCCGACCCCGCCGACGAGGAGTCGACGGTCACGACGTAGGTGCCGGTCTCGGCGGCCGTCAGGACGAGCGCCTCCGACGGCGTCGCGTCACCGCCGGGATCGTCGACCCGGTCCAGCGGGCCCGACGGGCCCGCGAGCGCCAGGCGCCCGTTCCAGGTCACCCCGTCGCGCTCGGGGTCGAGGTCGAGCGCGAGCGCGACCGTGTCGCCCGCCTGCAGCTGCAGGCGGTGCAGGTCCTGGCCGCCCACCCCGGCCGCGTACGTGCCGAGGACGCCCCCGGCCGGGAGCGGGTTGGCCTGCGCGACGACGTCGTTGGGCTCGCTCTCGGCCGTCGCGGCCCCGGGCACGACCCGCACGACGAGGTCGTACGGGGCGATCACGTTCGGCCCGTCGCGCGAGACCCGCAGCGTGTACGTGCCGGTCTGCGGGAGCGGGACGCCGGCGAAAGTCGCCGACAGCGGGTTCTGCTCGCCGTCGTCGGCGTCGGACTCGAGGACCGTGGTGCCGTCGGGGCCGATCAGCCGCAGGCCGACGTCCGCGACCGGGCTGGTGGCCGTCGTGACCGCCGCGAACAGCCGCTCACCGGCCTGCGCGCTGACGCGGTAGTGGTCGAGGTCGAGGCCGACGTCCTCCTGGGCCAGCAGCGTCCCGCGGATCCGCTGGCCGCTGAGGACGGGCTGCGCGGTCGCGGGCGTCTCGTTGGGCTCCACCCCGCCGACCGGCTCGGCCGGGAACGGGGTCGCCTCCAGCGGCACGGCCGACGCCGGGGCGGCGGTGACGAGTCCGGCGAGGACGGCGAGCAGGGCGAGCGGGCGGCGCATCAGATCGAGGCGCAGGCTCGGGGGAGGCGGGCGGAGCGCAGGGCGCGCGGCCCCGCGTAGCTCGCCCCGGCCCGGAGGGTGACGCTGGCGGTCCGGCCGAAGCGGATGTCCTGGCGGCCGGACTGGATCCGCAACGTCACCGGGACGTCGCGCCGGACCCGCCCGATCCGCCACGCCAGGCAGTCGGCGGGGGCCGTGTGACCGAGCCGGCGGCCGTCCCCGAGCGTCGCGTACGCCGCGTAGCGGGTGGTGTTCCCCCCGGTCCGTCCCCAGACCGCGAAGACGTCGCTGCCGCGGCGCACGAGGCGCAGCGCCGGGGTCCGCCGCGGCGTGGCGGGCGCGGGCGCCATGTAGGAAGTGACGTCGAAGCGGTCCTGCTCGGCCCCCTGGGCGTCGAGCACGATCGCGCGGACGATCCGCCGCCCCTCGTAGCCGAACGCGGGCCGGAACCGCAGCGTGCGGCAGCGGGACTCGGCGGTCGTGGAGCCGGGGGCCCGCCGGCCGCCGGTGCACGGCCGGCCGCGCAGGCCGGACGCGATCGGCTGCTGGAAGTCCTTGCCGACGACGTCGAGGGTCACCGTGTCCCCCTCGCGCAGCCGGTAGCGCAGGTCGAGCTCGCGCTGCCCGTCGCGCGTGGCGCGGATCGTGCCGGCGACGACGGTCGGCCGCTTCTCCTCGGCCTGGAACTCGGCGCCCGCCAGCTGGCTGCCCTCGAGCGCCCGGACCTTCCAGCCGCCCGCGACCGCGTCCTTGCTGAAGAACACGCTCGTCTCGGGCGCCTCGGGGTTCTCGACGATGAGGAACGTGGCGTTGTCGGTGGTCTGCGCGTCGGGGCCGGACTGGAACGTGCGGCCGGTCGGGCTGGTGACGAGGATCTTCGGCGGCTTGCCGACGCCCTGCACGTGCAGCACGTACTGGTCGTTGTCCGGCGGGACGGGGAACGTCAGCTCCTGCGGCCCGATCTGCCGGGGCCGGGCGATCCGCACGCGGGACTGGAAGCCGCAGCCGGCGCCGAAGTCGAACCGCTTCCCGTTGCGGGGGGTCTGGTAGAAGAAGAAGCCGCTGAAGGCGCCGATGAACTTGAACTCGCCGCAGCCGCCGATCCCGAGGCTCGACACCGTCGCGGACGCCTGGGCGACGCACGGCGAGCCGAAGATCCCGAGGTTCAGGCACAGCGCGACGCGACCGTCGAGGTTGAACAGGAACGGGCGCGGCTGGACGAAGCCGGAGACGCCGCCGTTGATCTGGACGAAGCCGCCGGCGAGCAGGACGCTGGCGTTGACGTCGAAGTCGACGACCCCGTTGCTGTTGACGCGCACGCGGCCGTTGCCGACGGGGATGTCGGCGACGCGCAGGAAGCCGGCCGCCTCGACGAAGAACGTGCGGCCCTGCTCGGCGTAGGTGACGGAGACGTCGCCGCGGACGAGCCCGTTGGCGAAGCCCAGGCCCGCGTCCCCGCGCACGACGACGTCGGGACGCAGGCACAGGCCGAAGCCGACCCGTTCGAGGGTGATGCCCTGCACGAGCGGGATCCGCGCGTTGTCGACGAACCCGCCCGCGTAGGCGAACTGGCCGCCCGCGATGCCGCCGTAGGCGGCGAAGTCCGCGCGGGACGGCGTCGGCAGGCCGATCAGCACGGAGCCGTCGAAGCGCTCCTGGCGCTGGGACGGCGGCGTGCACTGCACGGCCGGGGCGCCGTTGAGCGAGGGCGGCTCGCACGCCGCGAAGCTGCGTGACACGTTCGCCGACAGGTACGAGAAGCAGAGGTTCTTCAGCGCGACCTTGCCGATCGCCGCGTTGGCGACCTCGATGCGGCCGCCGTCGACGCTGACGCCGCGCGCGTCGTCGGTGGAGATCTCGGTCTGCCCGGTGATCGCCCCGGTGGTCCCGGGGGACGGCCGGAAGATCGAGGGGAGCGTCACGCTGATCGGGAACGACGTGGTGAAGCGCCCGGCGCGCTTGCGGAAGATCGCCTGCACCTGGCCGCCGATCGGCAGGCCGCCGAGCCGCCCGGCGGGCAGCGTGATCGCCGGCAGCGCGCCCTCGCTCGTGCCGGAGGGCAGCTTCCACAGCAGCTGGCCGCGCAGCACGGTGACCGGGCCGAGCTTCACCTCGACGCTGCGGTCGATGCCGAGCGTGCCGCCGGGCGCCCGCTGGGTCGGCGCGCCGAGCACGTAGGTGGTGCCGTCCGGGGCCGCGGGGAAGGGGATGCCGTTGAGCACGAACCGGTCCGCGGTCTGGAAGAACCGCTGGCGCGGCTCGAGCGCGACGCCGCCGAGCGTGAGCGCGTCGGTCCCGGCGCGCATCTCCTGCCAGCAGGAGCCGCCGGTCGTCCGCAGGCGCACGAGCGTGAACTCGACGGTCTTGGGGCAGTTCTCGACCCGGGTCGGCCCGGCGGGCTCGGGCGGCGTGACCGGGACCGGGGGCGTCGCGCGCGTCGGCGGCTGGAAGGCGAGGGCCTGACGCTGCTGGGCGCCGGTGGAGTCGGTGACGCGGACGGTGACGGTGCGGTTGGGGGTGCCCGCGGCGCCGACGTCGAACGTGAACGCGTGGGTGCCGCGCAGGCCCTGGGTCTCGGGACTCGTCTCCTGGAGGACCTTCGTCTGCGCCGGCGTGTCGATGTTCGTGGCGTCGCAGCAGAAGAACTCGACGATGTACGGGGCCTGGCCGACGGTGACGTCGACGGTGAGGGTGGCCTGGCCGCCCTCGACGGCCGGATCGGGCGCGAAGCCGCGGCTGAGGATCTCGACGGCCGCGTGGGACGGCGCGGCCATGATCGCGGAGCCGGTGACGGCGAGCAGCGTGGCGAGGAGCGCGGCACGGAGCCGCGGACGGACGGACATGGGACTGCTGCCTTTCGGAGCGCGCCGGGGTGGGGTCCCCGTGCAGGCCCGATCCTGCCCGTCACCCGCAGGCATCTCATGAGTGGTGACCACTCATCTTTCGGGCTCGAGCGCGGCTGCGAGCTCGTGCCGGGAGCCGATCCCGAGCTTGCCGTACACGCGGCCGAGGTGGTTCTCGACGGTCCGCACGGACAGGACGAGCTCGGCGGCGATCTCGCGGTTCGTGCGCCCCGCGGCGGCCAGCCGGGCGATGCGGCGCTCGCCCGCGGTCAGCGCGGCGTCACCGCTGGTCCGCGCGCCGCGCGGCCGCGCCCCGGTGGCGAGCAGCTCCTCGCGGGCCCGGTCGGCGAGGGTCGCGGCACCGCAGCGGTCGGCGAGGTCGAGCGCCGCGCGCAGGGGGTCGCGGGCGTCGGTCTCGCGGCGCTCGCGGCGCAGCAGGCGTCCGAGATCCAGCTGCGCGCGGGCGAGGTCCAGGCGGGCGGGCGAGCGCTCCAGCAGCGCGATGCCGGCGCGCAGCTGCTCGATCCCGCGGGGGCCGGCGGTGACGAGCCCGCTGGTGGCGAGCGCGAGCCCGCGCGCGGAGGGGACGTCCCACCGCTCGCTGCGGCGCAGCTGCTCGTCGGCGATCGTCCGCGCGTCCTCGCGGGCGTCGTGGGCGAGGGCCGCCTCGACGGCGGTGCGACGCCACGGCGTGCTGAGGTGCCCGAGCCCCAGCCGACGGTCGCGGTCCGCGAGTCCCTCGAGCGTGTCCCGCGCCTCCCGGGACCGGCCGCGGGCGAGCTGCAGCCGCGCGCGGGCGTCGAACGGCGCGCCGAGGAACGTCAGGTCGTGCAGCTGCGACACGAGCCCGGCACCGTCGAGCGCGGCCTGCGCCCCGGGGAGATCGCCGAGCTCGACCGCGGCGAGCGCCACGTACCCGGCCTGCGCCGGACCGGCCATCCCCGGACTGACCTCGTGCAGCAGCGCGAGTGCCTCCTGCGCCGCGCGGTGCGTGCCGGGCACGTCGCCGCGCCGCCACAGCGCCACCGCGCGGAGGCCGAGCAGGCTGCTCGCGGCGAGGGTGGCGCCCTGCGCCCGGGCGAGCGCGAGCGCCTCCCCGAGCACCGGCTCGGCGAGATCGTGGCGGTCGGCGTCCAGCAGCACGTGCAGCGCGTGGTTGAAGCCGGTCGACAGCGGTCCCTCGGCGGCGAGCAGCCGCCCGCCCGCGAGGGCGCGCTGCGCGAGCTCGGCGGCGTCGCGGATGCGTCCCTGCAGCCAGCGTGCCGCGGCGAGCTCGGCAAGCACGGCGAGCTCCCCCGGGGTGTCGCCCGGCAGCGCGGCCCACTGCTCCAGGCGCTCCAGCTCCGGGCGGCCGTGCAGCGGGGCGAGCACGCCGATGGACGCCTGGTGGGCCCGGAGCCGCAGGGTCGTCTCGCGGTCGACGGTCCCGCGCGCGAAGGGCCGGTCGAGCAGCCGCAGGGCGCGCGCCGGATCGCCGGAGAAGAGCCGCAGCCGCGCAGCGTGCTCGAGGTGGACGGCGGCCGCCTCGAGCGTCGGCTCCAGCTCGGCGGCCTCCTCGAACCGGCGACAGGCCTCGTCGAGATCGGCGCCCTCGGCGGCGAGCGCCTGGCCGAGCAGCCCGAGCAGCCCGGGGCGGTCGGGAAGGGCGGGCGGCTCGGCGAGCGCCCGGTCGAGGTAGCGGCGGGCGGGCGTCGCGGCCCCCTGGGCGAGCGCGGTCACCGCGGCGGCGCGGAGCACGGCGACGACCTCCGGGTCGCCGGCCGCCTCGCAGCGCAGCAGGTGCGACGCGGCGCGGGTCGGCGGCTGCCCCTCCGCCAGCAGCGCGTCGGCCGCGCGACGGTGCAGCCGGGCGCGCTGCGCCGGCGGCAGCTCCTCGGACACGGCCTGCGCGACGATCGGGTGGGTGAACCGCACCGGGCGACGCGGCGCGAGGATCCCGAGGCCCGCGAGCACGTCGACGGCGACCGCCACCTCGTCGCCGGGGCGGTCGACGAGCGCGGCGACGTGCCGGATCTCCGCCGCGGGGGCGAGGATCGACACGGCCTCGGCCACGGCCTCGATCGACGGCGGCAGCACGGACAGGCGCAGGCGCAGCGACGCGGCGATCGACGCGGGGCCCAGGCCGCGGATCTCCGCCTCCGTGGCGGTCGCCGGGGTTCGCCCCGCGCGCTCGAGGCTCGTCACCACCTCGCCGACCAGGTACGGGTTGCCGGCGGTCACCTGGACGCAGGCGCGCACGACGTCGTCGCGCGGGGCGGGGGCGCCGTCGCGGGCCAGCAGCTCGCGCACGGCGGCGGGGCCCAGCGGGGCGGGCTCGACGAGCGCGTCGGGTGCGCGGGCGCGCAGGGCGGCGAGCAGGCGGGCGGTGTCGTCGCGGCCCGGGCGTCGCGGTCGGGCCGCGACGAGGAGCGCGAGCGGGTGCCGGTCGACCCGGGCGGCGAGCACGTCCAGGAGCCGCAGCGACGGCTCGTCGGCCCAGTGCGCGTCGTCGACCACGAGCAGCAGCGGCCCGTCCGCGAGCAGCGAGACGAGCACCCGGTGGAGCGCGTGGAGGACCGGGAACGGGCTGTCGGCCCCGGGCTGCGCGCGGCCCTCCAGGACTCCGGTCGCGAGCGCGGCGGGACCGTGCAGCAGCGCGGGGCGCTCGTCGAGGACGAACCCGAGCAGCTGCCGGACGATCCCGTAGGCGTCGCCCTGCTCGTGCAGCCCACCGCGGGCGCGCAGCACCCCGAGCCCGCGGTCGGTCGCCGCGGCGACCGTGGCGTCCAGCAGCCGGGTCTTGCCGATGCCGGCGTGCCCCTCGACGAAGGCGAGCGCCCCGTGCCCGTCGGCCGCGGCGGCGCACAGGGCGTGCAGCCGCGCGAGCTCTGCCTCCCGCTGCAGCATCGGCCTGCCGGTGGGTCCCCCCGGGCTCACGTCCGCTCCACTATATGGCGCGTCCAGAGCCCGGTCGAGCCGCCGAACCTGCCGCTTCCCGGCGGAAACCTCCACCCGTTCCGCCCGAAACCTCCACAAGGCTGCACACCGGGGTGCGGTCGCGCGCGGGCGGGCCGATGGTCCGGTCGTGGCCGGTCCCCGCCAGTCCCTCCTGCCGACCTGCGCGCTCGTCGCGACGGTCGCCGGTGCGCTCGCGAGCTCCGCGGACGCGTCGGCCGGAGGCGCGCAGGTGCCGCCCACGCACGGTGGGTCGGGTGGAGCCGAGTACGGCCAGGTGGTCCTCTCGGCTCGGGATCCGCGGCCCGTGGCGCAGTCCCTTCGCGTCCGCCCGGGGAGCGTGACGGAGGGGACGACGCCGCCGCGGATCACCTTCCGCATCGAGCAGCAGGGGGTGCTGACGGTGCGGGCTCGACTCGTTCTCTGGCCGGCGCGTGGCACAGGGCAGGTGCTGCGCGTCGGTCTGGGACGGGTCCGGACCGGCCGCACGATCACGGTCCGCTGGCCGCGCGGGACGCGCCTGGTCGCCGGCCGCTACACCGTGCGCCTGCACGCCACCGGTCCGGGCGGCGGGACGCTGCTGCGCCGCGCCCGCGCGTCGGGACGGGCGAGCCTCGTGGTGCGCGCCGCCCCACGCCCCGCGGCGATCCCGACCCCGGCGGCGAGCCCGACCCCGACCCCGAGCGCCCCGCTCGTGCGGGCCGGCGGGGTGTTCCCGGTGCAGGGCCCGTGGAGCTTCGGCGGGGACGGCGCGCGCTTCGGCGCCGCTCGCGACGGGCACGTCCACCAGGGCCAGGACATCGTCGCGGCGCGCGGCGTGCCGGTTGTCGCCCCGACGGCGGGCACCGTGCGCGCGGTCGACTACCAGCGCGACGGGGCGGGCTGGTACGCGGTGATCGACGCCGTCGACGGCCGCTCGTTCTTCTTCGCGCACTGCCGCGCGCAGACCGTCGTCGTGCGCGCCGGCCAGCCGGTGACCCCGGGACAGCGGGTCTGCGACGTCGGCAACACGGGCGCGTCGAGCGGGCCGCACCTGCACTTCGAGATCTGGACGGGCGGCTGGCGCGTGGACGCGCGCTCGACCCCGGTCGACCCGCTCCCGCAGCTGCGGGCGTGGGCCGGACGTTGACCGCGACACGCGCCGGACATCCGTCCACATCGGACGGCCGGATGTCGCAGGTGGGACGGCGAGCTGCCGACCGAGGTCGTGATGCGACCGTTCCGTCAGCTGCTGCTCCTCCTCCTCGCCGCCGTCCTGCTCGTCGGCTCGGCCGCCCCCGCGTCCGCCGACGCGAAGGCGAAGCGCAAGCCGACCGCCTGCCAGGCCGCGAAGGCCAAGGCGAAGAAGTCCTCGAGCGCCGCGCGCAAGAAGGCCGTCCGGCGGGCGTGCCGCAAGCCGGTCCGCCGCCCGGTCCGCCCGGTGACGCCGACCCCGCCGGTGCAGGACGACGAGCCGGTCGACGAGACGCAGCCGCCGACCCCGGTGGACACGGTCGTCGAGACCGTGACGATCAGCGCGCTCGAGCAGGGCGTGATGGACTGCGCCAACCGCGAGCGCGCCGCGCGCGGCATCGGGCCGCTGCAGATCGACGCGTCGCTGACCAGGGCGGCGCGCGGCCACGCCGCCGACATGTCGCAGCGGTCCTACTTCTCCCACGAGACGCCCGAGGGCCGCACCCCGTGGGACCGGATCGAGGCGGCGCTCCAGGGCGCGCTCCCGTTCCGCGCGATGGGCGAGAACATCGCGATGGGCTTCTCCAGCGCCGAGGCGACGTGCCGCGGGTGGATGGCCAGCCCGGGCCACAAGCGCAACATCCTCGACCCGGTCTACACGCTCATCGGTCCCGCCTGGGTCGACGGGTACGCGGTCCAGAACTTCGGCACGCGGTAGCCGCGCGGCTACTCGTCGCCCTCGACGAGGCCGATCGAGCCGGAGACCGCCTCGGTCTCCCCGCGCGCCTGCAGGGTGACGGTCCCGAACGTGCCGAGCGCCTCGGCGAGGTCCGGTGAGAGGCCGACGAGGTCGATCGCCTCCTCGGCGCTGACCCGGGCGGTGAGGGCACCGCGCGCGCCCTCCGACGGCGACTCGGGGAACGCGTCGGCGAGCGCCTGCAGGTCGGTGCTGTCGTCGGTGCTGACCACGAGCGCCTCGCCGAGCACGGCGACGCGCGCGAGCGGCCCGCCGTCCCGCTCCACGACGTAGGTGCCGTCGCCCTGGTCGCGCAGGGCGATCCCCGCGAGGTCGACCTCCCCGGAGACGCCGCCGGTGAGCGCCCCGCCCGCGGCGGCGCTCGGCAGGCGCCGCAGCACGTCCTCGATCATCTCGGGGTCGCGGACCTCGGCCCGGACCTCGACGCCGCCGCCGGGCCCGAGCGTGACCGTGGTGGTGCCCGTGAGCTTCAGCAGCAGCTGGGAGGACGGGTCGACGCGCGCGAGGCGGCGCAGGCTCGACTCGACCCCGTCGACCTGCGCGGCGAGCTCGGGCGCGGTGGAGCGCAGGGTGCGGCGCACGAACTCGATCGTGTGCGCGACGTTGCGGATCCCGACGACGACCGGCGCGTCCTCCTGCGCGGCGGGCGACGCGGTCTCCGGACCGGTGGCGATCGGCACGTCCCCGTCGGTCACGCTCTCGGGGTCGGTGGCGAGCCGGAAGCGGACGTCGAGCCCGTCCTCGGACGGCACGAGCGCCAGGGCGACGCGCCGCAGCGCGCTGAGCCACGGCACCTCGAGCTCGCTGAGGTCGGCGTCCTGCAGCTCCTCGACGTCGGCGGCGATGCGCGCGACGGCGGCGCCACGGCCGGGCAGGCCGGCGAGCCGCTCGCGCAGGCCGACGGGCGTGAGCGCCCCGGTCCCGTCGCCGCCGGCGGCGCCGCCGCCGCGGGTCGCGCGCGCGTGGAGCGTGAGCGCCTGTCCGAGGTCGGTCCGCGAGCCGGTCGCGACGAGCACCGGGCCGTCGACCGCGAGCGACGCGCCGTCGGTGCGCGTGTAGCGGTCGAAGCCGCGGCTCTCCCCGTCGCGCTGCAGCATCCCGGTGCCGGTCATGCGGTCGAGCATCGCGTCGAGGCCGGCCCGGTCGCGCACGACGGTCGCGACGCGCACGTGCTCGGCGAGGCGGCGCGGGGACGGCACGCGGAACGGCAGGCCGGCGGGCGCGGGCGTCGCGTCCTCGCGCGGGAGCTCGGTGGCGGTGACCACGAGCGGGTTGCCGAGCAGCGGCAGCAGCTCGGCCTGGAGCTCCTGGTCGCCGAGCAGCTCGCCCAGCGCGCCGCTCGCGAGCGCCGCGCCCGGGATCCGCCCGCCGAGCGCCTGGAGCGCGGCGGCGGGACCGGCCGCCGTGTCCGTCTCGACGACCCCGACCAGCGGCGCGTCCGTCGGCACGAAGGTCAGCGCCTCCGCGAGCGGGTCGGCGATCTCCGCGGTCGCCGCGCTGCCGCTCCCGCCGTCGTCGTCGCCGCCCCCGGTCACGATGAGCACCAGCAGACCGAGGAAGACCGCGACCACCACGATCGGGATCAGCGTGAGGGTGCGCGGCGACATGGGGCTGCGAGCGTAACCGCTCCCGACCCGACGGATGGGACGCCCGACCGTCGGAGCGCAACGCTCGCGGGAGTCCCGCTATCCTGTGCGGCCCTGGCGCCTTAGCTCAGTTGGTAGAGCACACGACTGAAAATCGTGGTGTCCCCGGTTCAAGTCCGGGAGGTGCCATCTCCCGCCCGACCTGGACGTGTACCGGTCGGGCGATGGTCACGGCGAGCCATCCGCGACGCCGACGACGAGGGCGCTAGCCTCAGGCGCGCGCGCCCGACCGCGCGCCCGCTCACCCCACCTTCCACACCCAGGACGCGCACGCAGGATGTCCGACACCCCCCCGTCCAGCGTCGCCGGCCGGCGACGCGAGCTCGCCGAGTACCCGTCGCCCTCCCGGCGGGCCGCCTGCCTGTTCGTCGTCACCGTCGCGACGACGGTGACCTTCTACCTCATCTACCTCCAGGGGGCGCTCTCTCCGCTGCTCATCGCGGACTTCGATATCCCCCTCTGGACGTTCGTCCTGGTCTCGGTCGTGGGCAACGCCATCGGCGCGGCCGCCGCGTGGGCCGCGGGCCTCGCCGACCGGTGGGGGCGGTGCAACCTCGTCCTCTGCGGCCTCGCGATCGCCGCGGTCCTCGCGGGCGTCGTCCTCCCGGCGATGTCGGACATCGCGTCCTACCTCGTCGTGTACGCGGGACTCAGCCTCGTCGGCGGGGTCGTGCTCGTCACGACGTCCGCGCTGGTCCGGGACTTCTCCCCGCAGATGGGCCGCGCGACCGCGATGGGCGTCTGGGCGCTCGGACCGTCGCTCGGCAGCCTGCTCATCAGCGCGATCACCAGCGACATGGTGCCCGACCACCCCGCGTGGGAGTACCACTTCCGTGTCGCGGGCGTGTTCGGTGCCGTCGCGTTCGTCGTCGCCTTCGTCGGCCTGCGCGAGCTCTCCCCGGCGCTGCGCGACCAGGTGATGGTGACCGCCCGCGAGCGCGCGCTCGTGGAGGCCCGCGCCCGGTCGTCCTCGGGCACGGTGACGACGGGCGTCAACTCCATGTGGGTGCCCGCGCTCGTCATCCCGGCAGTCGGCATCGGCCTCTTCCTGATGTTCTACGCCACGCGCGTCGGGTTCTTCGTCCTCTACTTCGTCGCGAACTTCGGGTACGACCCGTCCCGCGCGAACGGCCTGGCCTCGTGGTACTGGGTCGCGAGCGCGATCGCCCTGGTCACCGCGGGCGTCGTCTCCGACCGCCTGCGCGTCCGCAAGCCCCTCCTCCTCGGCGGCGCGCTCGTCTCCGCCGCAGCCCTGGCGGTGTTCGCCGACCGCGCCACGAAGCCGGACACGTCCTACGAGGAGTTCGTCGTCCTGCTCGTCCTTCTGGCCGGTGCGGGCGGGACGGTCGCGACGACGTGGCTGGCGCTCTTCACCGAGACCGTCGAGCGCATCGATCCCACCGCGATCGCCCGGGGCATGGCGGTGTACGGAGCGGTCGTGCGCGGGTTCGTCGTCGCGGTCCTGCTCGCGTTCATGGCGCTGGTGAGCGCGCCGGCCGTCCTCGTCAACCACGGCGAGCGGGTCGCCGCGATCAGCAAGCAGCACGCCCTCGGCCTCCGGACGATCGGCCTGCTGGAGCCCGAGCTGTTCGCCGCGCACAAGGCCGACCCCGAGGACAAGAAGGTCAAGTCGAGGGCGATCGCGCAGCTGGGCGCGCTCGACGACGCGCGCGCCGGGCTGCGCGCCGCCCGTGCGATCCCCGACGGCGATCTCGCCTACGTCGCCCGGCACGGCGCCGCCGTCCAGGCGGCCGTCACCGAGGGCCCCCGGGAGTGGCGGCAGTGGTGGTGGATCTGCTTCGTGGGCCAGCTCCTCGTCCTGCCGCTGTCGCTGCGCATGCCGGGACGCTGGCATCCGGGACGTGCCGCGCAGGACGCCCGCGCGCACGAGCGCCGCGTCGCCGAGGAGATCGCGAAGCTCCACCCCGCGCCCTCTCCCGGTCCCGCCCCGGTCTGATCAGGCGTGACGGCAGGCGCGTGGTGGGTGGGCATCGCACACGATCCCCACCCACCACGCCTGATGTCGACGCCGTGACGCCGCGCAGCGCTACTCGCCCGGGAGCGGCGGGGCCACCGGCCGGGGCACGTACTGGATCCGGCAGGCCCGGTCCCGCAGCCCGCGGCTCGGGCCGGCGCTCTTCTTGTCCGGCGCGAGCTGCACCAGGGAGTACTTGCCGGTGACCATGTCCGACCGCACGCCGGCGACCCGGACGTTGACGCCGACGCTCTTGGCCACCCACGGGATGTGCAGCGACGTGCACTTGCTGGCGCGGGCCCCGAACTTCTCACCGGAGGTGAGCGAGATCGACAGCGTCTGCCACTTGGCGGGCCGCGACGCGCTCCACGTCACGACGACGCCCTTCCCCTTCGGCGTGCGGCGGATCCGCAACCGCTGCGCCATCCCCGGCGTCCGCTGGAGCGGCGCCACGTAGCTGGCCACGTGGTCGCGACTGCGCGGCATCCCGTCGGCCCGGGTGACGACCGCGTAGACGCGGCGCGGACCGCCGGGGCCCTCGGTCGGGGTGAACGCCACGGTCGCGCAGCGCAGCACCGAGCCGAGCACCGTCTTCGGCGCCCCGTGCCCGCAGGACGAGCCCTTCAGCTCCTTGACGATCGTGCCCTGGAGCTTGCCGTCGACGCTCTCGTCGACGAGCTGCACCTTCTCACCGTCGTCCACCGTGTAGGCGACGCTGAAGCGCTTCTGACCCTTCCGCGCGAGGCTCTTCGGACTGGTGACCGCGGCCTTGAACGTCGGCGGCGGGCTGTAGTCGGCCGTCTTGAGGTCCAGCGGCGCGATCGGGCCGTCACCCTTGGTGATCGTCCAGCGACCGGCCTTCGGGTTGATCAGCACGATCGTCGTCGACTTGTCGTCGGGGTTCTCGGTGATCAGCCACTTGCCCGGGTCCTGCGCGCCACCGCTGCCGTCGGTGGGGTTGGTGATCGTCGTGCCGTCCGGACCGGCGACCTTCACCGACGGCGGGCCGTCGACGCCGGAGAGCTGGATCACCTTCGTGGGCTCCTCGGGCTTGATCGTGACCTCCATCCGGGTGTTGGCCGTGCCGGCGCGGAACGACCGCGTTCCGGGCCTGCGCGCCTGGAAGTCCCCCATGTCGCAGCTGGCGACCCAGGCCTTCACCGTCCCGTTCCACTTCAGGCCCCCGCCACCCTTCAGCTGGGTCTCCACGTACCTGATGATGATCCGCCACGGGGCGTACCACTTCCAGTCCGGGGCCGGGTAGGGGTACGGGACCTTGATGACGCCGAGATCCAGGCAGGCGGCGGCGCCGACGCTCGACAGGGTCGCGAGCGCCTGGGCGCAGATCGACGAGACGCAGGCCCGGACCTTGCCGTCGATGTTGAACGTGCGGCTCGGGACGTCGACCCAGCCGACGACCCCACCCTCGACGGAGAGGATGCTGAATCGCAGCTTCAGGCCCGCGTCGAAGTCGAACAGGCCGGTCGGGCGGATCGTGACCCCGCCGCCGCCGAGGCGGTTGTCGAGCACGGAGATGTTTCCGCGCATCTCGAGCGACCACGGCTCACTGGCCGTGCCGTCGGTGTAGGTGACCGAGCCGTCCACGCCGATCGTGCTCTTGGAGCCCGTCGGCAGGATCGAGACGCCGACCGAGCCCTTGAGCTTGAACGGCGGCGGCCTCAGGCACAGGCCGACGCCGATCTGGTCGAGGTACACGTTCGGCGCGAGCGGCACCGACTTGCCGAGCTTGCTGACGACGCCGCCGAGGCTCGACACCTGGCCATCGGCCAGACCGCCGAACATCGCCAGCTGCGTCTCGGACTCCGTCGGCAGCGTGATCGTCGCGTTGCCGTTCCAGCGGTTGGTGTTCGGGTCGCTCTTGCAGGTGATGTACGGCTCGCCGCCGATGTCCGGGGCCGGGCAGGGCGCGATCGCCTTGCTCGCCCCCGCGGGGACGTAGGACAGGCAGACCTCGTCGACCTTGAGCTTGCCGACCCACACGTTCTTGACGTTGAGGACGGTGCCGTCGAAGCGCGGGCCCTTGGCGTCGACGTAGATCGACGCCGCCGCGGTCACCTCCGCCCCGCTGCCGGGGTTGGCGCTGAACTGCGAGGGCAGCGCCACCTGCATCGGGATCGACGTGTAGTACTTGCCGTCGTCCTTGCGTCCGAAGGTCAGGGCGATCGATCCACGCACCCGCAGGCCCTGGAACGCGGCCCCCGAGGGCACCTGCAGCGTCGCGACCGTCCCCTCGTCGCCGACTCCACCCTCGGGCAGATCCCACTGGATCGGGCCGTTGAAGTACGTGAAGGTGCCGACCTTCAGCTCCGCGGTCCTGATGCCCAGCTGGCCGCCGGGGTGATCGTCGGACGGCGCGGTGAACACCGTCTTGGAGCCGCTCGGCGGCGCCGGGATCGTCAGGCCGTTGACCGTGATCTCGTCGGCCGTCTCGTACCGCGTCGGGGTCCCGCTGACCGTCTCGAAGCAGCCCTTGGTCCGGACCTGGACGAGCGCGAACTCGAAGCCCTTGCGACAGTTGCTGACGGTGTACGTGCGCGTGCGCGAGTCGGTCTGCCCGAGCGCGTCGGTCGCGCTGACCACGACCTTGTAGTCGCCGAGCGTGTCCGACGGGAGCTGATCGCCGCTGGCGATCGGCGCCTCGGTTCCCGAAGGTGCGGTGATCGTGCCCGCACACGCGGTGATCTCGCTGCCGTCCGAGGTGCACGAGTAGCCGCTCTTGAACGGCGTGCCGTCCAGTCGGGCGCTCTCCCCGCGCAGCTGGGACTCCCGGTTGACCGGGCTGTCGATCGTCACCGTCGGCGGCGCGACGACGCGGTACTTCGCCGAGGCGCTCTTGGTCTGCCCGACCGCGTCGGTCGCCTTGAGGTCCACCGTGTAGACGCCGTCGACGGTCATCGGCAGGCTGCGTCCGGCGATCAGGCGCCCGGACTCCCCGGACGGCGTGGTGATCGTGGCCGCGCAGGACGTGATCGTGCTCGCCGGCGACGCGCACGTGAACGCGGCGGCGAGCCTCGTCCCGGTGGCGAACTTCGTGCCGTCCGGCGCGTGGTCGATCGTCGCCGTCGGCGGCGCCAGGACCTCGTAGGAGCGCGAGACCGAGTTGGTGTCACCGAGCTCGTCGCTCGCGGAGAGGACGAGCTGGTAGGTCCCGACCTTGTCGGTCGGCAGGGGACTGCCGCTCGTGATCGGCACCGGCTGGCCGCCCGGCACGGTCAACGACGCGACGCAGCTCGTCAGCGGCTTGGCGCTCGCGGTGCACGCGAACTCCGCCGTCAGCGACGCGCCGACCGAGAGCTTCGCGTCGACGGCCGGGGAGGTGATGTCGACTCCCGGGCCACTGGAGATCAGGTAGGTGCTGGTCTTCGTCGCCGTCTGACCGATCTTGTCGGTCGCGGTGACCGTCACCGTGTAGGTCCCGATGGCGTCGGTCGGCACGTTGTCGCCGTCGGCGATGTCCGTGACGACGTTCAGCGGCGAGGTGACCTTCGCGACGCACGACTCGGTGCCGCTGTCGGGGACCGGTGCGGCGAAGTAGCTGCAGCTGAAGTCCGCGGCGATCGTGGCGTTGCGTGCGGCCACGAGCCCGGCGCTCGGGGCGGTGATCGTCCCGGTCGGCTTGTCGGCCACCGTGTACGTGCCGGTCGCGGTGCCCTCCAGCCCGGCCTCGTCGAGCGCCGTGACGACCATCGAGTAGGTGCCGGGGAAGGACGTCGGGACCGCGTCACCGGAGGTGGAGATCGTGACCGCCGGCCCGCCGCCCGTGGGCGGCGTGATCTTCATGGTGCAACCGCCGGGGTTCGCCAGGTCGGCGCCCTTGGCCTCGCACGTGAAGCTCGACGCGACCGTGCTGTCCTTGCCGACCGTGGTGCCGCTCGCCGGAGCGGTGAGCGTGGCCACGGGCGCGTCGGCGCTCTTGATCAGCATCGCGATCGACACCTGGAACAGGCTCTTGCCCGGACCGGGGCGGTCGGACTCCTTCCCACCGGCGACCATGATCCGCCCGTCGGCGAGCTTCGCCATGCCGGCGTTCCCCCCCTGGCCGTACACCCTGGGCTGGGGATTCGGGCTGTTCTCGGTCGCCGGGGGCTGGTAGTACGGCGCGTCGAAGTCCTTCCCGGGACTCAGATCGGTCGGCGTCCAGATGCGACCGCCGAACGTCGTCTTGTCCGGTCGAGCTGCGTCCTCGCGCTGCGCGTCCTTGGTGGCCTGCGTCTCGGAGTAGATCTTCGGGAAGATGTTCCCGAAGCTGAACGCCTTGCCGCCGGGCAGCGCGACGACCGACTCCGGCGGGGCGTCGAAGAGCGGAAAGGTGTTCGCGGCCGGGTTGTCGGAGTTGAACGGCGGCTTGAAGTGGGCGATCCTCACCCACGATCCGCCCGCGCCGGGTTCCGGGGTGTAGAGCTCGCTGTGCTCGGCGCCGCCCTTGCGGACCACCATCACGCGGCCGTCGCTGAGCCGCGCGGCCCTGCTCAGGGTGCCGTTGACGACGTTCGACGGTGTGCCTGCCGCCCAGCTCCCCGGCTCCGACGGCTGATCCGCGGGGGTGTAGATCTCGGTCGTCTTGTCGGTGTCGGCGGCACCACCGACGACGAGCACGCGGCCGTCGGCCAGCAGGGTGGCCGAGTGCCCCGCACGGGCGGTGTTGAGCGGGGCGGCGGGAGTCCACTGCTCGTTGGCGGGGTCGTAGATCTCGACCTTCGTGGTCGCGGTCGTCTGCGCGGTGGTGGGCATCGTCCCACCCTGCGTCACGTCGGCGACCTTCCCGCCGACGACCAGGACGCGACCGTCGGCCAGCGCGGTGGCGGTGGCGCCCTCGAAGCGGTTGACGGTCTTGCCGTTGCCGTCGACGTAGGGCTCGATCGCCTGCAGGTCGTTGCCGTCGAAGAAGAGCGGCGCGTTGGCGGCGAAGCGCGGGGCGACGCCGTCGGGGTCGCCTGCGTCCAGGGGCTCGGCGACCCCCGCCGAGTCACCCGGGAGTGCGACGTCGACGAGCGGGCACTTGAAGTCGGAGATGAAGGGATTGGGGTCGGCGTCGGGACACCGTTCGACCGTCGTGAACGACTCCCGCTGCTCGGCGAGCGCAACCGCGCGCCCGCCGACGATCAGCGCCTTGCCCCCGGGAAGCTCGGCGAGCGCGTAGCCGTACCGGTGCGGGAACAGGGTCTTGTACACGCCGAGCTGCACGCCTCCGAGTCGCTCCCACGCGTCGGGCTCGCCGTCGGCCGGCAGCCGGTAGACCAGCGGCTCGCGGTGGCCGAAGGCGAACATGCCGCCCGGCGAGAGCGTGCTGTTCGCGGAGAGCGGGACGAGCCGCAGCTCGACCTGGTGGTTCTCCCCCTGCTTGCGGCCGTGCTCCATCGACGCCACCTGCTCGACGGTCGGCGGCGGGGCCTGCGCGCCCGCGACACCGCCAGGGAGAAGCGTCATGGCGGTCGCCCAGGCCAGGGCGACCGTGACAGCACGGCGAATCGACATACAGCAAGCTCCTTGCACCGTTGGGACCCCCCCAAAGCGACCCACTGCCTGCATCAGTGGGTCCGAACCGCGACGGTCAGATCGTGAAGTTGCGGAGGGTTTCACCCAGCGCAGGCGTGGGAACATAGGAGGGTTGGTCGGCCAGCGACGCCGAAGATGCAGCGATCGGACACGTTCCGATCGCTGATCACGCCGGAAACCCGCTTCTGTGGGCGGGCGACTGAGCAGCTGCTCAGTCGGTCGGGGTCGGACATCGGTCGCCGGCACCGGACCGGTCGCCCCGTGCACGGCGCTGCTCTATCGTCGTGCCCCGTGCCCGCGTCCGCCCCGAACGCGACCCGCGAGACGCTCGTCGAGCACGGCCTCGCGGCCCTCCTCGAGGTCACCCCCGCACAGCTGGTCTCCGCGGTCGGACTCAAGGACGTCGCGCGCCGTGCCGGGGTCGGCGTGACGACGATCTACCACCACTTCGGCAACGTCGAGGGCTTCGCGAACGCGATCGTCGCCCGGGTCTTCGACCCCGACGCGTTCCCGAGCGCGGGGATCGCGGACCTCATCGGCGAGATCACCGCCGGTCGCTTCCCCTTCGAGGAGGCGAAGGTCCTGCACGGCTCGGATCTCGAGCGACTCTCGCACGACCCGGAGCTGCGCCTGCGGCTGGGGCTGTGGGCGTTCGGCGGCCCAGGCGTCCAAGAGGCGTACCGATCGTTCCTGCGCGCCACCGAGGAGCCGCTCCAGGCGCAGTGCGCAGCGATGTTCGCGGCCTGGGAGCGCGAGCCCCAGCCACCGTTCGACCTCGCGTCCTACGTCGCCGCGCAGGTGGCGCTCACCGTCGGGGCCAGCGTCCGCCACATCGTCGACCCGGAGAGGATGGACGCCGACCGCTTCGCGCGCGCGGGCGCGGCGCTGACCACGGCGCTGACGCGCACGTCCGGGGACCCGCGCACGCTCGACGACCGCCTCGCAGAGATCAACTACTACCCGCTGCACGCCGCCCGGGCACGCTCGGGCACCCCCCGGCAGCAGGCCAGCCGCACCCGGCTGCTCGAGGCTGCCGCGATGCTCTTCGCCCGCGACGGCCACGAGGAGACGACGGTCCCCAAGATCGCCAAACAGGCCCGGGTGAGCACGTCGACGGCCTACGCCCTCTTCTCCAGCGTCGAGGACGTCGCGGTCGCGCTGCTCCAGCACCAGGCCGCGGACCACCTGGGCCCGAGCGGGGTGGCACCGTCCGACCCGCTCGCCGCACTCCTGCACGTGGTCCGGCGCGTCGCCGCGTTCTTCACTCCACGGGTGGGGTTCCTCGCCCCCTACGGCCAGCGCCTCCTCGTGGGCCGCGTCGCCAAGGACGACGCGATCGTCTCGGTCCTCACCGACGCCGTGTTCACCGCACAGGAGCAGGGGGTGGTCCGCGCGGACGTCGAGGTCGCCCGGGCGACGCTCGTGCTCGGCGGGGCGCTGGTCGGGGCGGTCCTGACGCGCCCGGCGCGCGGTGCCGACGGTGCGGTCGAGGAGTTCCGCGCGCTGCTGCTTCCCGGGCTGCTGTCGCCGCAGGGTCTCCGCGAGCTGCTCACAGCCTCCGACTGATGGAGAGCCTGGGCGCCCCATCTGCGGGCCCCTACAGCAGCACGGGCGCGAGCGCGGCGAAGCCGAGGACCACGAGCACGAAGAGCGCGCCGAGCACCAGCGCGCCGACGGGCGGGCGACGCGTGGTGCGGGTGGTGTCGATCGGGGGCGCGTCGCCGTAGAGAGCGGTCACCGACGCCGCCGCGCCGTGCGGACGCCAGGCCTCGTCGACGTGCCAGCGGCAGCGCAGCGTCACCGGCCGGTCCGGGGTCGCGACGCGGTACTCCGCGTCGCGACGGCACCCGGGGTGCGCGCAGACGGGGGTGGTGTCGGGCTCGGCGCTCATCACCGGGGACCATCGCACGCAGCCCGCGCTCCCGCGGGCCGGTCCTGTCGATCCGGCGCCCGCTCTCGCCGTGGCCCGACTCGTGCGGCCGCGGCGGCGGGTACACCATGACCATGGCCCCGCGCATCTGGACGATCGGCTACGAGGGACTGCGGCTGGAGGAGCTCGTCGCCGAGCTGCAGGCCGCCGGGGTGCGGCGCGTGCTCGACGTGCGGTTCCGGCCGCAGTCGCGCCGCGCCGGGTTCTCCAAGACGCGGCTCGGCGCGACCCTCCAGGAGGCGGGCATCGCCTACGAGAACCGGCGCACGCTGGGCACGCCCCCGGACATCCGCTGGCTCTACCGCAACCGGCGGGTACAGGAGGGCGCCGAGCAGTACCGCGCACACCTGCGCGACACGGCGGGAGAGGAGCTCGACGCGCTCGCCGCCGAGCTCGACGACGGCCCGGCCACCGCGCTGCTGTGCTTCGAGGCGCAGCCGCACGAGTGCCACCGCCGCCAGGTCACCGACGCGCTGCGCGAGCGCCGCCCCGAGCTCGTCGTGATCGACCTGTAGACCGGCCCGCTTGCGCGACCGTCAGGCCCGGCCCGCCCGGGGCGACCCGTCCCCATGGGCACCTTCGGACTCCTGCACTGCACCGGCGCCGGCTGCGCGGCGCCCGACGTCCCGCTGACCGTCGGTCCGGGCTTCCTCGTCGAGCGCGTCGTACGGGCCTGCGGTGGCTGCGGTCGCGCACGATCGGTCGGTGCCGATCCCGCCGGCGCGCCGGACGAGCCGTGCCCCGACTGCGGCGCGACGGCCGTCCGCGCCGACGCCGCGCTCGAGCGGCTCGTGGCCGGGCGGGCCGCCGCGGTGCCGTGCAGCCGCTGCGGCGCACCGCTCACGTGGCAGTTCCGGGGCCTGTGGGACTGAGCGGGCGACCGGACCACGGAGCCGACCTGCGGGAAAGCCCGCCCCCGGACCGGTGGGCGCCCCGGACGTGCGGGCGTCCCGCCGGGCGGAGCATGCAGCCATGTTCCTCATCACCCGCTCCCCGGGCGCCTTCATCGCCCTCGCCGCCGCCGTCGTGTACGGCGTCGTGGCCGCCGAGATCTGGATGTGGACGGTCGCCAGCACCGCCGCGGTCGCCGCGGTCCTCGCGCTGATCGCCGTCTGCGCGGTCCTCATCTGCCGGTCGGTCGTGGCGCTCATGGCCGACGACGCGGCGCCCGTCCCGTCGACCGCCCCGGCGGCGGCCGACGCCCGTCCCGCCCCCGCGCGCACCGCGCGGCCGCGGCTGCGCCCCGTGGCGCACTGATCGCTGCCGACGCCGGCGTCAGTCCGGCGTCAGCAGGCCGTGGTCGAGGGCGTAGCGGACCAGCTCCGCCCTCGAGCTGCGGCCCAGCTTCTGCTGGACGTGGGTCCGGTGCGTCTCGACCGTCCGGACCGACAGGAAGAGCTGCTGCGCGATCTCGGGGTTCGTGTGCCCGAGGGCGATCAACCGCAGCACCTCGCGCTCTCGAGGGGAGAGGTCGTCCGGCGGACCCTGCGGGGTCTCGGGGAGCGTCGCGAGGCGCGCCCCGAGGCTCGGGGTCAGGTACGTGCGTCCCTCCGCCGCGCTGCGGACCGCCTCGACGAGCTCGGTGTCCGCCGCCTCCTTCAGCACGTACCCGCAGGCGCCCGCGCGCAGCGCCCGGCGCGCGTACTCGGGGTCGTCCTGCATCGTCAGGATCACCGTCCGCGTCCCCGGGGACCGCTCCCCCACTCCCGGGATCGCGTCGAGGCTGGACGTCGTCCCCGGCATGTTCAGGTCGAGCACGAGCACGTCGGGCTTGTGGCCCAGGACGGCGCGCAGCATCCCGTCGACGTCCGCCGCCTCGGAGAGCACGGCGAACTCCGGCTCGGCCTCCAGCAGCAGGCGCAGACCGGAGCGCACGACGCCGTGGTCGTCGGCGAGGACGATGCGGATCTCGCTCACACCCCCGATGCTAGCCCGCGGACCCCGGTCCGTAGTGGACACGGACCGCGGCGAGCGTCCCGCCCGGATGGCGCGACCGCCGGCCCGCGGCAGGATCGGGGCATGTCCAGCGCAGCCCCCGTCCCGCCCATCCGCGTCGTGGTCGTCGGCGGCGGCGTCGCCGCGCTGGAGGCGGTGCTGGCCCTCCGCGCGCTCGCCGCGGACGCGGTCGACCTCACGCTCGTGGCCCCCGAGCCGGTGTTCGAGCTGCGCGCCCTGCAGACCGCTGCGCCGTTCGCTCGCGGCAGCGCGGACGGGATCGCCCTGCGCGAGCTGCTGGGCGAGCTCGACGGCACGTTCGTGCGGGCCGCGGTCGTCGCGGTCGACGCCGACCGGCGTCGCGTGCGCTGCGCCGACGGCCTGGAGGTCCCCTACGACACGCTCGTGCTCGCGCTCGGCGCCACCGCGGTCCCGGCGTTCTGCGCCGCGACGACGCTCGGCGCCGGGCGTCGCCTGCTCGGCGAGCTCGTCGCCGACCTGCACGCTGGCCGGGCGCGCTCGGTGGCCTTCGTCGTGCCGCGCGGGGCGACGTGGCCGCTGCCGCTCTACGAGCTGGCGCTGATGACCGCGGAGGCGCTGACCGTCCGGCGGCCCGGCACGCAGCTGCACCTCGTCACGCCCGAGCTGCAGCCGCTGTCGGTGTTCGGTCCCCAGGGATCGGTGGTGGTGGCCGAGCTCCTGCGCGACGCCGGGATCACCGTGCACCGGGGCGTCGCCGCGGAGGTCCGTGCGGGCGGCATCGTCGACACGGGGTTCGATCCCGTGCTGCGCGTCGACCGCGTGCTCGCGCTCCCCGCGCTCGAGGGCCCACGCCTGGACGGGGTGCCCGCGACCGCGCAGGGGTTCGTGCCCGTGAGCGACCACGGGGTGGTCGACGGCCTCGACGGCGTCTACGCCGTCGGCGACATGACGGACCGGCCGGTCAAGCAGGGCGGGCTCGCCTGCCAGCAGGCGGAGGCCGCCGCCGCGCACATCGCCTGGGAGCTCGGGCGCCTGGACGTCCTGCCGCCGTTGCGGCAGGTGCTCCGCGGGCGGCTGCTCACCGGACGGCGCGACCGGTTCCTCGAGCGCCAGGGTCCGCGCGACGTCGGCTCGGTGGGTGCCGAGCCGCTGTGGTGGCCGCCGAGCAAGGTCGCGGGGCGCCACCTGGCCCCGTACCTCGAGGGCCGCGGGCTCGTGCGGCTGCCGCTGCAGGCGGGGCCGGGAGCCCCCGGCCTGGACCTCGAGATCCCCGTGCTCGCGCCGGCGCCCACGTGAGGGCACCGGCGCAGCACCGGCTCAGCGCGCGGTCCGCACGCAGCTCTTGACGCGGACCGTCGCCGTGACGCGGCGGCCGGTCGTGGTGCGACCGACGAGCCGCACCGTGTAGGTCGCCTCGCGCAGGCCCCGCAGGTCGATCGTGGCGACGAGGACGCGCCCGCGCTTGCGGAGCGTGACCGCCCGGCCGCGGAACGTCGCGGTGCCCGACCGCAGCTTCTGGCCCTTCTTCGGGCGCAGCGTGACGGTGACGCGGCGGTTGCCGACGCACGCCGCCGGTCCCTGGCCGCTCACCGGCGGCTGGGGCGTGGTGCCCGGGCCGGGGGTCGGCTGCGGGGTCGTCGGCGTCGTGCCCGTGCCGGGGGTGCCCGGGGTCGGGGTCGGGGTGCCGGGCGTCGGCCCGGGGGTCACGGGCGTCGGGGTCGGCTGCGGTGTCGGATCGGGGTCCGGGGTCGGGGCCGCGCCGACCGTGTACGTGAACGTCGAGGACGCGTCCTGCAGGAACGTGCTCCCGTCGTACCTCGCGGTCAGCTCGCTCGGTCCGGAGGCGAGCCCCGAGGAGGCCACCGGCACCGTGGCGCGGCCGTCGGATCCAAGCGGGGCGCTGCCCAGCTCGGCTGCCCCGCGCAGGATCCGCACGGTGCCGGTCGGCGTCGTGCCGGCCGGCGTGCTGACGGTGACGACGACGGTCCCGTTCTGGCCGAACGGCACCGCGGTCGTGGGCGCGGACACCGTGGCCGGGGCCTTCGTGACGGTCACGGTGATCGTGGTCGTCTGCGCGTCGTAGACGCCGCCTCCGCCGTAGGCGACGGTCACCGTCCGCGTGCCCGGGTCGAGCGAGCGGGCGGGGAGCGTCAGCGTCGCGGTGCCGCCGGCGCCCAGGGTGCCGTCGACCAACCGCGTGGTGCCGTCCCGCAGCTCCACGGTGCCCGTCGGGGTCCCCGCGTTGCCGTCGACGGTGACCGGGATGGCGAGCGTCTGGCCCCAGACGACGCTTGCGCCCGTGGCGGTGACCGCCTGGCGGCGGGCGACGGTGATCGGCACGACCGCCCGGGTGCCCGTCGTGGCGCCCTCGACGACGAGCTCGGCCGGGCCGGCGGGCGCGTTCGCCGGGACGGTCACGCTGACGCTCGCCGTCCCGATCTCGTCGTCCGGCGTCGTCCCGGCGGTGGTGGTCACCGGGAAGGTCCCGAGCGTCGCGCTGCCGAGCTTGACCGTGACGTTCGCGTCCTTCGCGTCGTCGGCCGTCGACATCGAGAGCGAGCTCAGCGAGAACGCGACCGTCGCACCCGGCGCGTAGGACGAGGGCGCCCCGCTCGGGAACCGCACGCCGACAGCGCGCTGCGACGCGTCGAGCGCCAGCGGCGGCTGCACGCCGCTGGCCATCGCGGCGAAGTAGTCGACCATCGCCTGCAGGTCCGTCCGGCCGGTGTCCTGCTTGCCGGTGCCGCCGGCGAACGCGCTGAAGTTGTCACCGCCGCTGGCGAGGAAGGAGTTGACGGTCACCGAGAACGTCTGTGTCGGCGTGACCGGGACGCCATCGACCCGGATGCCCGTGATCCGGGACCCCTGCGGCAGCGCCGCGTCGTACGTGTAGGTCAGCGCCTTGGAGATCCCGAGCTTCAGGAAGGGACGCGACGCCCCGGCCGGCTGCCACTGCTGCTCGAGCGCCGCCTTGATCTGGGCGCCGGTGAGGTCCATGTTCACCAGGGTGTTGGCGAACGGCTGCACGGTCGCCGCCTGGCGGAACGTGACGTCGCGCGGCAGGGCGCCGGTGACGCCGACCAGGTCGGCGCGCAGACCACCCGGGTTCATGAACGCGAGCTGCGCCGAGCCGGACTCGGCGTTGCGGGTCGCCCAGCGCTGCACCTCGGCGACGAGGTTGCCCAGGCTCGACTCGCCTCCGCGGTTCTCCGCGGCGGTCGAGAGCTTGGCGCGGTTGAACGGCGCTCCGATCCGACCGAGTACCTGCGCGCCGAGCACCTCGGCGTTGGCGACCGCCGCGTCGACGATCGTCTTCGTCGGGCCGTCGACCGGGTAGTTGGCCGGGCCGGCGTTGGTCGCCTTCAGGCGCAGGATCGACTGGCTCCGCGCCTGCACGATGCCCGTCCCGGGGTCGACCGTGAAGGTGAGCTTGTTGAGGTTCGAGCCGTACTGGCCCGCGGAGACCACGGGCCGCGTCGTGACCGGGCGGGCGGCCCAGCCGGGGACCGGGAAGGAGCAGTCGTAGGCCAGGTGCGTGTGGCCCGAAACGATCGCGTCCACGTCGTCGCTGACCCCGGTGATGATCCGCGCGAAGTCGGAGGCCGGATCGCTGGCCATGGTCTCGCAGGCGGTGCTCGGCGCGCCCTCGTGGACGAGCAGGACGACGACGTCGGCGCCGGCGGTCTTCAGGTCCGCGGCGGCGACGTTGGTCTCCTGGACGATGTCGGTGACCTTGATGTCCGCGATCCCGGCGGGCGAGACGAGCTCGTCGAGGTGCTCGGTCACCGCGCCGACGAAGCCGACCTGCACCCCGTCCATCTCCTTGATCCACGTGCCCTCGAGTGCCCGGGAGTTGGAGGCCTTGAAGCGGACGTTCGCGCCGAGGTACTTCCAGCGGGCACCGCCCTTCGCGGCGTTCAGGTTCATGACACGGTTCACGAGGTCGTCGTAGCCCTGGTCGAACTCGTGGTTGCCGACCGCCGAGACCTCGAGACCGGCCTCGTTCAGCGCGTCGATCGTCGGCTTGTCCTGGTCGATGAACGAGTCGAAGGTCGTCGCGCCGATGAGGTCACCCGCCGCGGCGAAGACCGTGTTGGGGTTCTGCGCGCGGAGCTGCTTGACCGCCCCGGAGAGGACCGCTGCGCCCGCCGCGGTCGACTGCGGGTCGTCGACCAGGCGGCCGTGGAAGTCGTTGGTCCCGAGGATCTGGACCTCGACCGGCGGACGTGCCGGCAGGTCGATGCCGACGACCTCCGGGTTGTGGTCGGAGGAGCGGTAGGGCCCCGCGTCGTAGAGGTTCGTGACGTTGGCGTTGAAGCGGCTGTACTCGTAGAAGACGGACTCGTTGGCGTTGATCTGCCAGACGTCGACACCGGCGACGTCGGTCTTCGCGGCCGCGTTGGCGAGCACGTGGTCCAGCGACCCGTCGAGGCCCCCGAAGTTGTAGCTCTCGCGGGTCGGGTCGTCGGCCTCCAGGGCGTCGTAGCCGGCGTCCTCGAGGACCTGGATCGGGTCCTCCTTGGAGTACGCGTTGAAGTCGCCGGTGAGGAAGACGCGGTCGACGCCGCGCGCGGTCTTGAGGTCGTCGGCGAAGGTCACGAGCGCCTGGGCCTGCGCGACGCGGTCGGGGTTGGCGAGCCCCTGGCCGGTGCCGTCGTCGGCCCCGGAGCCCTTGGACTTGAAGTGGTTGGCGACGACGAGGTAGCCCTGGCTGTCGGGGCGCCCGACCGCCTTGAAGACCTGGCCGAGCGGCTCCCGCGCGTTGGCGAACGCGGCGCTGCCGGTCAGGACCTTCGAGGCGCCGACGAGCGCGACCTTCGCGGGCTTGTAGATGAACGCCGGCCGGATGACGTCCTGCTCGGCGAGGTCGGGCAGCTCCGCCGCGGGCGGGGACGGGACGGCCGCCCAGGTGCCGGCGCCCTGCGCGGCGTTCAGCGCGGTCACGAGCGCGTCGAGCGCGAAGTCGCGCGGCTTGCCGAACTTCACGGAGTTCTCGATCTCCTCGAGCGCGACGACGTCCGCGCCGAGCTTGCCGATCGCGTCGACGATCTTGTCGCGCTGCCGGGCGAGGTTGGCGTCGTTGGCCGCGCCGCGCGGGCCGCTGGCGCCGCAGTCACGGGTCGTCGTGCGCTGCCCGGCCCGGTCGGTGAAGTACGTGCAGCTCCCGAGGCCCGAGGAGACGAACTCCTCGCCGGTGGTCGGGAAGAAGTTCAGGACGTTGAAGGTGGCCAGGCGGATGTCCCCGCCGACCGCGGCGGGGGCGGCCGGGCGGTCCTGCTCGAAGGCGACCTTGTCGGTCGACGCGCCCTGCGCCTGGGACTGCGGGAGCACCCGCCAGGTGCCGAAGCCGTAGGTGAGGACGACCGGCTTGGGGAACGTGACGGCGGCGCCGACGCGCACGGTGTTCGTCGGGGTCAGCCACGGGTACGGCTGGCCGGTCTGCGTCGTGTAGTTCACGGTCGCGCCGTCGTCCAGCACGATGCGGTGGGCGTCGTTGTAGCGGGTGCGGGCGGTGACGAGCGCGGACTCGGTCTGGGCGTCGTGGACCTCGGTGGGCTGCACGAGCGCGCGGTCGCTGCCGGCCGCCAGGCCGATCTCGCCGAAGAAGTTCGAGGAGGTGCTCGGGAACGGCGAGCCGTCGTAGGAGTCGGTGACGGTCCAGTCGGCGGTCGGCTGGAACAGCTCGCCCTCGTGCGGCTCGCGGGCGGCGTCGAGCGCGGTGCCGGCGAGGCAGTCGGTGCCCGGGAGGACGCAGTCGGTGCCCGGAACGGTCGTCTTGGGCGTCACGGTGCCGGTGACCGACGGGGCGGCGGCGACGCTCGTGGCGGTGATCTGGGTGACGGTGTTGAACTCGCCGACCGTGCCGGTGACGCGGACGGGGTCCCCGACCGCCGGTGACGTCGCGAACCCGCTGGGTCCGCCGTAGACGAAGATCGCGTCGGAGGCGCCCGGGGTGTCCGGGGTGCCCGGGGTCTGGAGATAGAAGCCGTTGAGGCCACCGGTCGGGTAGGAGGCGGTGACGACGCCCTCGGTGGTGACGGTCTGGCCGTCGAGCGGGCTGGTCGCCCCGGTCCCCTGGATCTCGGCGATCGGCCGCACCGTCGGCGGCTCGGGCGTCGGGGTCGGCGTGGGGGTCGGCGTCGGCGTGGGGGTCGGCGTGGGCTCCGGGTCGACGGTCGCGGCGGTCGAGCCGACCGTGAGGTCGTCGATGCCGATCCACTCGTCGTTGCCGTTCGCGTTGGTGGTGAGGATGCGGATGTCGAGGGACGCCTGCCCGTCGGTGGCGTCGGGCAGCGTGACGGTGACGGGCGTGACCTGGGTCGCCGTGCCGCCGGTGCTCGCGTCGGCGACGTAGCCGTCGGTGGCGGCCATCCCCGTGCGGGTGAAGGCGCCCGTCGTGCCCAGGCGGTACTGGACGGCGATGGACTGCACGGCGTCGTCGGCCGAGCCGTCGATGTCACGGGCGTTGAAGCTGACCGTCACGTCCTTGCGGCCGGTCGCGTCGACCCGCGCGACGATGCCGGGCGCGTCGGCGGTCCCCGAGCCGGCGAGCGCGATCGTCGGGTTGGCGATCGCGAACTCGGTCACGCCACCGGTGGAGAAGGTGTTCGGCGCGGTCTGGTTGGCGTTGACGTCCAGGACGGTCGAGTCGGCGGTCGCCGTGCGGGGGTCGACGCCGGTCGCGGTGACCACGTCGTCGCCGCGGAAGCCCTGGATCGCGGGCACGCCGCTCCAGTTGTCGTCCACCGTGATGAGGCCGGCGTTGGACCAGTCCTGGCTCAGCGGACCGGACGCGAGCGAGTGGGCCGTGGTGTCGGCCACAGCGGTCGCCGGGAGCGCGGCGAGGCAGCAGAGGACGGCGGGGACCAGCGACTTGGGGATCACGGGCGGCGACGCTAGTCGCGGCTCCCCGGCCCCCCGTTACCGCACCGTGACCGGCTGGTGAAGGTCCGGTGACCCTGGCGCGCCCGCGTCGAAGCGCGACGGTCCGTCACACGAACGTGACCGTTCATGTAAGACTCGCGGGATGCGCGCCGGCTCCCGGGTCCTCGTCCTCCTCGCCACCGCGGCGTCCGTCGCCGGCGCCACCGCCGCGAGCGCCGCCGCCGCGGGCCCGGCCGACCGCTACGGCTTCCAGGGCGGCTGCTTCACGCTCACCGCACCCGACGGCGCCCCGGTCGCCGGGCCGCTGCGCTTCCAGGCCACCCGCCTGGGCGGCTACCTGCTGCTCACCGGCGACCGGCGGTTCCTGACCGCCACGGGCGACGGCACGACCGCGGCGCCCGGCCCGTCCCCGGCCGGGGACTGGACCGTCGCCGAGGTGCCGGGCGGCGGCTTCCGGCTCTCCCCGGCCACCGACCCGGGACGCGCGCTGGGCCGCGACGGCACCACGGTCACCGCGAGCTCCGCCCCGGCGGTCCGGGCCGCCCCGGCCGAGGGCTGCCCGCGGTTGCCCGAGGCCGAGCTCAACGCCACCGGCACCCCCGCGCGCGGCACCACGAGCTACGGGGAGACCCGCGGCTTCATGGACGGCCACATGCACTGGATGACCTACCTGTACTTCGGCGGGCGCTTCCACTGCGGCGCGCCGTTCCACCCGTACGGGATCACGCGCGCGCTGCCCGACTGCGAGGAGATCGAGGGGCCCCGGGGGGCGGCCGCCCCGTTCCAGAACCTGCTCAGCTACGGGTCGCCGGTCGCGCCGCACAGCACCGCTGGGTACCCGACGCTCGACTCCTGGTCGCGGACGAACCTCACCTACGAGGGCACGTACTACAAGTGGGTCGAGCGGGTCTGGATGTCCGGCATGCGCCTGATGGTCATGGGCGTCAACGAGAACCGGATCCTCTGCCTGCTGCAGACCAACCGCGACCAGCCGTGTGACGAGATGGAGACGGTGCGCCGCTCGGTCCGGTCGATCCGGCAGATGGAGGAGTACGTCGACGCGCTCAACGGCGGTCCCGGCAAGGGCTGGTTCCGGATCGTCACCGACCCGTTCGAGGCCCGGAAGGTCGTCAACGCGGGGAAGATGGCGGTCGTCCTGGAGATGGAGCTCAGCGAGCCGTTCGGCTGCTCGGGCGTCGAGGCCCCGACGTGCGACGCCGCGAAGATCGACCGGGACATGGCCGAGCTGCACCGGCTCGGCGTCCGCTCCTCCCTGCTGGTCGGCAAGTACGACAACCCGCTCGGCGGGGTCCGGTTCGACGAGGGGACCTCCGGGATCATCGTCAACCTCGGCAACCGGCTGAGCGCCGGACGGTGGTGGGACGCGAAGACGTGCGAGCCGGGCACGGCGCTGACCGACAACGAGGTCCCGACGCAGGGCGGCCCGGTGCCCGAGGCACTGAAGGAGGCCGGCGTGCCCGGCGGCACGCTGCCCGCCTACCCGCCCGGCCCGCACTGCAACACGCGCGGCCTGACCGACCTCGGCGCGCACGCGGTACGGCGGCTGATGGAGCGCGGCTGGATCGTCAACCCCGACCACATGTCGCAGGCCGCCGTCGACGCGACGCTGACGCTCGCCGAGGCGAAGGGCTACTCGGGCGTCATCAGCCCGCACTCCTGGATGGACCCGGACAACTGGCCGCGGCTGCGCCGTCTCGGCGGCCTCGCCTACCCGCAGGCGTCCTCGGCCGGCCGCTTCGTGGAGCGGTGGAAGGAGTACCGCCCGAAGGACGGCGAGTCCCCGTTCTACTTCGGCTGGGGCTTCGGCGCGGACCTCGGCGGCCTCGCCGAGCAGGGCGCACCGCTGCCGCAGGACTCGCCGGCCCGGGTCACCTACCCGTTCCGCTCGCTCGACGGACGCGTGACGTTCGAGCGCCAGCGCACCGGCAGCCGCACGTTCGACTACGCCCGTGAGGGCGTCGCGCACTACGGCCTGTACGCCGACTGGGTCGAGGAGGTCCGCAAGCTCGGCGGGCCGCAGATCGCCGAGGACCTGCTGCGCGGCACCGAGGCGTACCTGCAGATGTGGGAGCGCACGAACGGCATCGCGCCGCTGACCTCGCGCGAGCCGCGGCAGCGGCTGACCCGGCGCGGGCTCGGCACGATCCGCCTCGGCGCCACCCCGGACGCGCTGCTGCGCGCGGCGGGCCAGCCCGAGCGGCGCGGCCGCGCGTGGACGTGGGGCGTGCGCGGCGCGCGGTCCGTCCGCAGCCGCGCGGTCGCGGTCGTCGGGGCGCGCAGCGGCCGCGTCGACCTCGTCGCCTCCAGCGCGCCCGGGCATGAGGCGGCCGGCGTGCGGCCGGGCACGGCGGCGGGCGCGCTGCTGCGCCGGCCGGGCGTGCGGCGCCTGACGGGCGGGATCGTCGTGCGGCGCGCGGGCGCCACGACCTACGCGTACCGCGTGTCGCGCGGGCGCGTGCAGGCCGTCGGCGTGACCACGAGCCGCGCCGCGCGCGGCAGCGGCCGCGACCTGCGGGGCGCGTTCGCGCAGGTCCCGCGGCGCTTCGGGGCCGTCGCCCCGGACCCGGCCGTCGCCGCGGCCGCGATGCGGATCCGGCCGGTCAGCGAGACGGCGTCGCGCACGCTCGCCGCCCGCGACGGCGCGAGCGCGGCCGCCCCCGCGTTCGGCCTGGTCTGCAAGCTCGGCCTGATGCAGGACTGAGCCCTCGGCCGGCGCGGCCCGGCCTCTGCGCGGCCGCTACGCGGCGAGCAGCTGCTGCAGCGCGTCGGTCGTGCGGTCGACGCGGACCATCAGCCACGGCTTGATCTGGCCCTCGAACGGGCGCAGCGCGAGACCGCCGATCTTCGCGGTGAACGACAGCGTGCTGCCGCCGCCCGCGCGCGGGGCGATGCGGAAGTCGACCTCCATGTTCGACCGGCTCGGGCCCTTGCCCTCGAGCCGGAAGCGGCGCGGCGGGTCGGACTCCGCGACCTTCCAGGTGACGTCCCCGCTCACGCCCATCACGCGGATGCGGTGCTTGAAGGTCGTGCCCTTGCCGGCCGGACCCGTGGGCTCGTCGCCCGACCAGCCCTTGTGCAGCGCGAACCACTCGGGCCACCGGGGCAGGTCGGCGACGAGGGCGGCCGCCTCCTCCGGCGTCGCGTCGACGTCGATGTCCTGGCTGATCTCGATGCTCACGGCGCAGAACCTACCGCCGCGCGCCGCGTCGGCTCACGGGGCCGGGGCGGGCTGTGCCGCCGTGTAGGTCACGGTCCCGGCGTCATCGGTCTGCACCACGGCGAACGGCGTCTCGCCCTCGGCGGTGCGGGCGCTGCAGACGAAGTTCACGCCGCGGGCCTGCCGCACCTCGCGCGGGCAGGTGACCGTCGCGGCGACGTCGCGCTGTCGGCGGATGCTGCGGCGGATCTCCTGCTCGACGCGCGCGGTGTCCAGGAGCGTGGCGGGCGGGGCCGCGGCGGTCGTCGCCGGTGGGGCCTCGTCGTCGCCCCCGCACCCGGCGAGCAGCAGGACGACGACCCCGAGGACGAAGCAGTGGCGCATCGGCACCCGACCCTAGTACGCTCGCGCGCACGATGACCACTGGTTCCAGGCTGTCGCTCCTCGTCACGCTCACCGCCACGGCGCTCGCGGGCGCCCCCGCCGCACAGGCACAGACCCCGCCCGCGGGCATCCCTGCGGACACCATCACCGGCTGCTACCACGTCAAGGGCAACCGCTACCTGCGGATCATCCCGGCGGCCGAGTCGTGCCAGCGAGGAGAGCGGCGGCTGCAGTGGCGCGCGAAGCCCGAGGGCGTCGCCGGCGCGAAGGGTGACAAGGGCGACCGGGGCGAGCAGGGCCTGCAGGGTGTCCAGGGCACGACCGGTGCGCCCGGCCCGACCGGCGCGACCGGGGCCACCGGCGCAGCAGGCGCCCCCGGCACCCCCGGGGCCCCCGGCCCGCAGGGCGTCCCCGGACCGACCGGCCCGACCGGCGCCACCGGCACGGCCGGCACCACGGGTCCGACCGGCCCGACGGGCCCGACCGGCCCGGCCGGCACGACGCTCGCCGTCTTCGGCTCGGCCTACCAGCTCGCGACGCTCGCGGACTCGACCGTCGTCGGCGGCGCGGACGTCCCGTTCAGCAACAACAGCGACCTCGCGGGCGTGACGCACACCGCCGGCACCACCACGTTCACGGTGCCGAACGCCGGCAGCTACCGGCTGCACGCCGACGTCAGCACCACCGCCGGGGTCGGGTCCGCGCTCGCGTTCGCGGTCAACGGCGCGGTCCGAGCAGCGACCGTCCGGACGCTGCTGACCGCCACCGGTCAGGTCTCGACCTCCACGATCCTCACGCTCGCGGCCGGGGACGTCGTCACGCTGCGCAACAACTCCGCGGTGCCGTTCACGATGGCGCTCGCGCCCAGCGTCGGGGCCGCCGTGGTCATCGAGCAGCTCGACTGAGCGGGGCGCGGCTCAGCCGAGCCCGAGCAGCGAGCGCAGCGGTCCCGGCAGCTTGCCGATGAGCCGCTCGCGCGCCTCGGCGCGGGCGGCGCGCTCGATCCCGTCGCGCAGCCGCCGCTCGAGCGCGTCGGGCTCGTCGATCTCGCGGATCACCGCGAGGACGTCGAGGTCGTCCAGGGCACGACGCAGCACGGCGCCGGTCGGGAGCAGGTCGTCGACGACGCCGTCGGGGATGCGCCGGACCGCCTCCTCGGCGAGGCCCGGCAGGCCGAGCTGGTCGCTGTAGGCGTCGCGCAGCGCCGACGCGCGCGGGAGCCGGTCGCCGCGCTCCAGCCGGTCGAGGGTGCGGGCCAGGCCGCCCTTCAGCGCGCGGGCGAGCGTCGCGTCGTCGGCGATCGCCCGCCGGTCGCGGGCGACCGGGAGGGCGAGGACGAGCCGCTCGCGGGGGACGCGCAACGTGCACGCGGCGCGCGCCACCCCGAGCACGACGAGCTCCTCGACCAGCGGCTCGAGGTCGTCGACCTGGGCGGCCGGGCGCAGCGGCCGCTCGACGCACGGGTCCGCCGGGCTGCGCGGCACGAAGTCGTCCCCGCCGGAGGCGAGGTGGACGGCGATCAGCCCGACCGACGCGGCGAGCGCGAGCAGCGGCAGCAGCAGCGCGCGCATCACGGTCCCGCCGGACGACCGGGGCCGGGCGCGCCACCGCCGAGCAGCAGGGCGGGCAGGACGGCGAGCAGCGCCAGACCGCCCGCGAGCAGGAACGCGTCGCGGAACGCCCGGGTCGCGGCCCGCTCGAGCTGGTCGTCGAGGGCGCGCTCGAGCAGCGCGGCGCGGGCCCGCTGCGCGGGCGGCAGCCGCAGCGCCGCGAACGCCGGCCGCAGGTCGGGCACGCGACCGCCCTCGGCCTGCAGCTGCCGGCCGAGGCCGTCGGCGAGGTCGAGCTTCGTCGTCGCCGGGAGCGGCGCGTCGATGACGAGCGCGGCGATCGCCTCCTGCGCCGGGCGCTGCGCGTCCCGCAGGTCGGCGGTGAAGATCGGGGTGAGCAGCGCGAGCCCGGCGACGACCCCCGCGTGCCGGGCGGCGATCGTCCAGCCGCCGTGCAGCGCGCGCGGCACCCGGTCGGCGAGGGCGACGGCGGTGAGCGAGTCGATCGTCAGGCCGAGTCCGAGCCCGACGAGCGCCTGCGGCGCGAGCGTCCAGCGCGGGTCGGCGTCCGGCAGCAGCCCGAGGCACACGAGGCCGCCCGCCATCAGGATCGCCCCGGCCACGGCCTCCGCCCGCGTGCCGGCGCGCGCCAGCCGCGCGAGCGCGCCGGCGGCGATCGCCGCGACGGGGATGACCGTGACGGTGACGGCGGCCAGGGCCGGGGAGCGCCGCCAGCCCTCCACGAGCAGCAGCACGAGCAGGAACAGCGCCGCGGTCAGGGCGGCGCTGAGCAGCGCGAGCGCGAGGTTCGCGGCGACGTGCGGCCGGTCCGGCGGCGCGTGCGCCGGGGCGGCGTGCGGCGCCGTCGCCCCACGCAGGGCGAGCGTCGCCGGGACCGCGAGCAGCACGAGCGGCACCTGTGCGATGAAGATCGACTGCCAGGAGATCGCCTCGGTGAGCAGCCCGCCCGCGACCGGCCCGATCGCGGCGCCCGCGACGCCAGCCGCCGCCCAGCGGGCCGCGCCGCGCCGCTCGTCCCCGGTCGCGGCGACGAGCAGCTCCAGGCACGCGGCGATGACCAGCGCGCCGCCGAGCGCCTGCACGATCCGGGCGCCGATCAGCACGCCGAGCGTGCCCGCCAGCGCGCAGCCCGCCGAGGCGGCCGCGAAGAGGACGAGCCCGACGGTCCCCGCCACCGGGGCGCCGCTCGGGCGCACGCACAGGCGCGCGGCGGGCACGGCGGCGAGCGCGAGGACGAGGTTGTAGCCGGTGAGGACCCAGGCGACCTCCGCCACCTCCGCGCCGAGCTCGCGCAGGATCTCGGGCAGCGCGAGCGTCACGATCGCGCTGTCGGCGAGCACGATCCCGACCGCGAGCGCGAGCACGGCGACCGCACCGCGGGGCGCGGCGGGGGCGGCCCGCGCCGCGGGAGCCTGCGGGGGATCGGACCGCATCCCGGCAGTGTGCCGCGTCGTGGCCGCGGGCGACGGCTCAGTCGGGCCGCGGTCGCGCGTAGGCGGCGGCGAACGCGGCGGCCCGCTCGCGCAGCGCGTCGCGGAGGGCGTCGGGCGTGAGCGCCACGGCGTCGGTGCCGAGCTGCCAGAGCGCCCACTCGGCGTGGCGGAGGTCCTGGAAGGTGACCTCCAGCAGCTGCCGCTCGGGGTCCTGCGGCGGGCCCGGCTCCTCGTGCAGCACCGCGAGCGCGGTGTCGAGCAGCTCCTCGCGCCGTCGCGGGTGCAGCAGCAGCCGGACGGCGAGCTGGCCGTCCCCGGCCCGGAAGCGGGCGCTGCGCTCGCGCCACTCGCGCTCGAGGTCGACGTCGGCGGCCCGGCGGGCGGGCTCGTCGAGGACCGTCGCCTCGCGGATGCGGGACAGCCGGTAGGTGCGGTCCTCGCCGTCGCGGAGCGCGAGCAGGTAGCCGAGGTCGCGGACGGTGACGAGCCCCACCGGGTCGACCGTCCGGCGGCGCGGCTCCCCGCCGGGCGCGGCGTGCAGGAGCGACAGCCGTCGCCCGTCGAGGACGGCGCGGCGGACGGCGGCGACCACGGCGTCGGGCAGGTCCTCGCGCGGCACGCGCCGGGAGAGGAGATCGACCTCGGGGTCCAGGAGCAGTCGGCGGCGCGCGCCCGCGGCGGCCTCGCGGCGGGGCGGCGGCAGCGCGTCCAGGACCTTCAGCATCGCCGACGCGAGCGCGGAGCCGAGCCCGAACGCGCCGGCCCCGTGCCGGGTCCCGGCGGCGAGCAGCGCGAGCGCCTCGTCCTGGGTCAGGCCGGTCAGCTCGGTGCGCAGGCCGGGGTCGATCGTGAAGCCGCCGTAGCGGCCGCGCTCGGCCTCGATCGTCACGCCGGCGACCGCGAGCGCCTCGACGTCGCGCAGCACGGTGCGCGGGGAGACCTCGAGCTCCTCGGCGAGCTGGGCGGCGGTCATCCGGCCGCGCTGGCGCAGCAGGAGCACGAGGGCGACCAGGCGGTCGGCGCGCATCAGCGCAAGTTTTCCGGATACACGACAGAGGGTGTCGTGATGCCCCTGTCAGCGTGGCGGCCATGACACCCACACGGACTCCGATCAACCCCTGGCCCTGGTCGCTGCCGCTCGGCTACACGCAGGGCGAGCTCGTCACCGGCGCCACCCGGACGCTGCACGTCAGCGGTCAGGCGGCGATGAGCGCGAGCGGCGAGCCGCAGCACGCCGGGGACCTGCAGGCGCAGCTCGCGCTCGCCCTGGACAACCTCGAGGCGGTGCTGGCCGAGGCGGGGATGGGCCTGGCGGACCTCGTGCGCCTGACGGTCTACGCGACCGACGTGGACCTGCTGTTCGGTCACTACGGCGTGCTCGCGGGTCGGCTGGGCGGGGCGGGCGCGCAGCCGGCCACGACCGTGCTCGGGGTGACGAGGCTGGTCCTGCCGGACCTGCTCGTCGAGCTCGAGGCGACCGCGGTCGGCTGAGGACCGGTGGCGCCGGAGCGGGGGCCGGGACGCGGACTTTGTAAGGGCACCCTTACTATGTGCGGATGCGCCTTCGCCTCCCGATCCCCCTCCTGGCCGCCGCCGCGCTCGCCCTCGGCGCGTGCGGCTCGTCCGAGCCCGACCCCGAGCCCACCGCCGCCACCACGCCCGCCGCCGCCGACCGCGGCACGTTCCCCGCGACCGTCGAGCACCGCTACGGCACCACGACCGTGCCGCGACGCCCGCAGCGGATCGTGTCCGTCGGCTACACCGAGCAGGACACGCTCCTGGCCCTCGGCGAGGTCCCCGTCGCGACCACCGAGTGGTACGGCGAGCAGCCGTACGCCGTCTGGCCGTGGGCGCGGGACGAGCTCGGCGACGCCCGGCCCGAGGTCCTGAGCCTCGGCGACGGCTTCGAGCTCGAGAAGATCGCCGCGCTGCGCCCCGACCTGATCGTCGGGACGAACGCCGGGATGAAGCGGTCCGACTACGAGAAGCTCAGCCGGATCGCACCGACCGTCGCCGCGCCGAAGGGCAGCAGCGACGTCTTCTCCCCCTGGGACCAGCAGACCGTCACGATCGCCACCGCGCTCGGCCGCCCGGCCGCCGGCCGCGCCATCGTCGCCCGGATCCGCGGCGCGTTCGCCGCCGCCCGCCGCGCGCACCCCGAGTTCGCGGGCAGGACCGTCACCTTCACCCAGAACGCGTTCTACGACGGGCTCATCTACACCTACCCCGAAGGGCTGAACACGGAGTTCCTCACCGACCTCGGCTTCCGCATCGCGCCCGCGATCACGCGGCTGCGGGAGAAGGCCGGGGAGCAGGTGACGCTCTCCCCCGAGCGGGTCGACCTGCTCGAGGCGGACGCCCTGCTGTTCGCGACCGAGAAGCCCTCCGACGTCGCCGCGCTCGACCGCGTCCCGACCTTCCGCGCGCTCGACGGCGTGCGCGAGAACCGCGCCGTCTTCACCGACGGCACGCTCGCCGGGGCGATCTACTTCACCAGCCCGCTCAGCCTCCCGTACGTGCTCGAGCGTCTCGTGCCGCAGCTCGGGCGCGCGCTGCAGGGCCGCGCCCCGCACCGCGTCGTCACCACCGGGGGGAGCCGCTGATGTCCCGCCTGCTCCCCGCCCTCGCCGCGATCGCGGCCACGCTGGCGCTGGCCGCCTGCGGCAGCTCCGACCCCACCGGGACCGACGCCGGGACGACGGCCTCCGGCGGCACGTTCCCCGCGACCGTCACGCACGCGTTCGGCTCCACCACCGTCGCGGCCGCGCCGCGACGGATCGTCGTGCTCGGCCCGACCGAGCAGGACACCGTGCTGGCCCTCGGCCTCACCCCCCTGGCCACCTCGGAGTGGTACGGCGAGCAGCCCGACGCCGTGTGGCCGTGGGCGCAGGACGAGCTCGGGGACGCCACGCCGACCGTCCTGCCGACGACCGACGGCCTGGCGTTCGAGCGGATCGCCGCCCTGCGCCCCGACCTGATCCTCGCGACGAACGCGGGCCTCGCGCGCGCCGACTACGACAAGCTGCGCCGCATCGCCCCGACCGTCGCGCAGCCCCGCGGCGGCACGAGGTTCCTGTCCCCGTGGGACGTGCAGACCGAGCTGATCGCCGCCGCCCTCGGTCGCGCCCGACAGGGCCGCGAGCTCGTCGCCTCGATCGAGCGCGACTACGCCGCCGTCGCCCGCGAGCATCCCGAGTTCGCCGGGAAGACGATCACGTTCACGCAGAACGGCTTCTACCAGGGGCAGCTGTACGCCTACCCGGAGGGCCTGAACACGCAGCCGCTGTCGCTGCTGGGCTTCACCGTCAACCCGCGGCTGACGCCGCTGGCGGCCGAGCGCGGCGTCCAGGTCGGCGTCTCGGCGGAGCGGCTCGACGTGCTCGACGCCGACGTCCTCGTCGCCGCGACCGAGCGTGCCGCGGACGTCCGCAAGCTCCTGGAGGTGCCGACGTTCCGCGGCCTGCGCGCCGTCCGCGACCGGCACGCCGTGTACACCGACCGGATCCTCGCGGGCGCCCTGTACTACCCGACGCCGCTGAGCCTGCCGTACCTGCTGGAGCGGCTGGTGCCGCGGCTCGAGCGCGCGGTCGCCGGCACCGCCCCGCAGCGGATCGGCTGACCGGCGGGAGCGTCAGCCCTCGCGCCGGTCGGTGTCGCGCGAGGGCTGCACGCGCTTGGGCTCGCCCGGCATCTTCGGGTAGTCGGGCGGGTAGGGCATGTCGCCCTGCTCGTCCTGCGCGTACAGGTCCAGGAGCGGCTGCAGCGAGTGCTGCACGTCGTCGATCGCCGCGTGCAGGTCGCCGCGCTGCGCGAACCGGGCGGGCATCGTCGCGACCGTGAAGTCCGACGGCTGCACGGACGGGAGCTCGTCCCACTCGACCGGGGCGGACACGGGCGCGCCCGGCTTCGGGCGGATCGAGTACGCCGACGCGATCGTGCGGTCCCGCGCGTTCTGGTTGTAGTCCACGAAGATCCGCTCGCCGCGCTCCTCCTTCCACCACTTCGTCGTCACGTCACCGGGACGGCGCCGCTCGAGCTCGCGGCCGAACGCGATCGCTGCATGGCGGACGTCGGTGAACGTCCAGCGCGGCTCGATCCGCACGTAGATGTGGATGCCGCGCCCCCCGGAGGTCTTCGGGAACCCGACGTAGCCGAGCTCGTCCAGCAGCTCACGCGCGCTCGCCGCCATGCTGACCGCGTCGGCGAAGTCGGTGCCCGGCTGCGGGTCGAGGTCGATCCGCAGCTCGTCGGGATGGTCGACGTCGGCGCGGCGCACCGGCCACGGGTGGAAGGTGATCGTCCCCATCTGGGCGGCCCAGCCGACGACCGCGATCTCCGTCGGGCAGATCTCGTCCGCGGTGCGCCCCGACGGGAACGTGATGTGCGCCGTCTCGAGGTAGTCAGGAGCGCCCTTGGGCACGCGCTTCTGGTAGAAGGCGTCGCCCTTGAAGCCGTCCCGGGTGCTGATGCGCATGTCGTCGCGCACGCCCTTGGGCCACCGCTCGAGCGTGACGGGTCGCTCGCGCAGCGCGCGCATGATCCCGTCCTCCACCGACAGGTAGTACTCGACGATCTCGCGCTTGCTGATCTCCGGGGTGGCGCCGTGGGCGGGGAAGATCACCCGGTCGGCGCTGGAGACCCGCAGCGCGCGACCGCCGGCGTCGAGCTCGATCGCGGGGGACGGCATGGGCGGACGCTATCGCCCCGCAGCGTCCCGCTCCGCACGGGACGCTGCGGGCGGCGGCCCGGGGGTCGCGGGCAGGCGCAGCGTGAACGTCGTGCGCACGCCGGGGTCGCTGCGCACCTGCACCGTCCCTCCCATGGCGGTGGCGAGCTCGGCGACGATCGCCAGGCCGAGCCCCGAGCCGACCGGTCGGTCGCTGCGCAGCCGGTCGTGCAGGTAGAACCGCTCGAACGCGCGCGCGAGGTCCTGCTGCGCCAGCCCGGGACCGTCGTCGCGGACCTCGACGGTCCCCGGCAGCGCGGCGATCTCGATCCGGCCGCCGACCGGGGCGACCCGCAGCGCGTTCTCGACGAGGTTCGACACCGCCTGGACCGCGCGGTCGTGATCGCCCGCGGCGGGCGCGGGACCGCGGGCGTCGACGGTCAGCGTGACCCCGAGGCCGGTCGCCGCGACCGCGTGGCGACGCCCCGCCTCGCGGGCGACGGCGGCAAGATCGATCGGCTCCCGCCGGCACGTGAAGCCCCGCCCGAGGTCCATGAGGTCGCCGACGAGCCGCTCGAGGCGCGCCGCCTCCTCCCCGATGACCGTGGCCGCCCGCGCAGGCTCGACCGTCCCGTCGGCGATCGCCTCGCCGTACCCGCGGATCGCGGTGAGCGGCGTCCGCAGCTCGTGGCCGACCGAGCGCAGGAACCCGGCGCGATCGGCGTGGGCCGCGTCGAGCTCCCGGGTCATCGCGTTGAACGAGCGACCCAGCTCGCGCAGCTCCGCGGGTCCCGCCTCCGGCACCGGGAGGTCCGTGCCCTCGCCGCGGGCCAGGGCCCGTGCGCGCTCGGTCATCGCGCGCAACGGCGCGGTGGTCCGGCGCGCCAGCAGCGCGGCGAGCAGCAGCGCGACGAGCAGACCACCGGACCCGGCCAGCAGGACGGTCCGCGTCGGCGGCGGTCCGGTCGCGGCGCGATCGCCGGGCGGCCCGATCAGGACGACCGTGCCGACGGCGGTCCGGCGCACGGCGTAGGAGAAGCGCCGCTCGCCGACGTCGGCGACGCCCGTCGCGCCGTCGCGGACCGGCACCGAGGCCAGGACGCGGCGGCGCAGCGGCCCGCGCACCGGCCGGGCGCCCCGTCGGGTTGCCAGCGCGGCGAGACGCACGACGCGGACGGTGTCGGGGCCGCCTCCCGGGAGCCGCTCGGCGAGCGTGGGCGCGACGACGTCGGCGATCCGCTGGAGTGCGGCCGCGCGCCGGTCGTCGCGCTGGCGCTCCAGCAGGAGCGAGGCGACCCCGACGGTGAGCAGGGTCGTCACCAGCGCGCACGCCGCGAGCGCGAGGAACGCGCGGGCGCGGATCGTGCTCATGGGACCACGAGCTTGTAGCCCACGCCGCGAACGGTGCGGATCAGGTCGGGGACGCCGAGGCGCGCGCGCAGCTGCGCGACGTGCACGTCGACGGTGCGCGTCTGGCCGGGGGAGCGGTAGCCCCAGACGGCCTCGAGCAGCTCGTCCCGTCCGACGACTCGGCCGCGCTGGCGCGCGAGGTACGTGAGCAGCTCGAACTCGCGCGCGGTCAACGCGATCGGGTGGTCGTCGACGCGCGCCTCGTGCGCGTCGACGTCGATCCGCAGCACGCCCAGGTCGAGCGTCCCGTGGCCCGTCGGCACGGCGCGCTCACCGCGGCGCAGCACCGCGCGGACGCGCGCGGTGAGCTCGCGCGGGCTGAACGGCTTGGTCACGTAGTCGTCGGCGCCGAGCTCCAGCCCGGCCACGCGGTCGGACTCCTCGTCGCGGGCGCTGACGACGATCACGGGCAGGCGATCGGCGAGCTCCCGGCACAGCACGAGCCCGTCGACGTCGGGCAGCCCGAGGTCCAGCAGCGCGAGGTCGAAGCGGTGACGCGGCAGCTCGGCGCGCGCCTGGTCGCCGCTGCGCGCCCAGACGGTCGCGAAGCCGTCACGCTCGAGGTAGGCGCGGACGAGCGCGCCGATCCGCGCGTCGTCCTCGACGACGAGGATGGTCCGCATCGCCCCATGGTGCGGGCGCGGCGGCGGGATGGCGGCCGGACTTTGCATGCTCCTTACGAACCCCGTACTGCCCACGGACGGAGCGGCCCCACCATCGCTCCCATGAACCGCTCATCCATCCGCCTCACCGGGTTCGCCGTCGGCTGCATCGCCGTCGGCGCGGCCGGATCCACCATCGTCGCCGCGTCCGCCGAATCCCCGGCGCGCTCCTCCGGCGCCGCCAAGCAGGCCGCGGGGGCCGGCAAGGGCGCCCGGGCGGCGGACCCGGTCCTGCGCGCCGCGCGGCGCGCGGTCCACGCCGAGCTGACCGTCGCGACGAAGGACGGCTTCGACGAGGTCGTCGTCGACCGCGGCGTCGTGACCGCGATCCGCGGGGACGCCCTCACCCTGCGGCAGGGCACCAAGCGGCGCAGCGGCGAGACGGTCACCGTGACGATCCCGCAGGACGCGCGCGTGCGGGTCGACCGCAAGGCCGCGAAGCTCAGCGACGTCCGGGCGGGCCAGCGCGTCGCGGTGCTGCAGCTCCCGCGGCGGACGGTCGTCCGCGCGGTCACGCCGAAGACACCGTAGACGCAGGTCGCGGCCGCGCGCCAGGGTGCGTGCGGCCGCCGGCACGCCGGGTAGCTCCCGGTCCGTGAGCACCTCCACGATCCCCGACGACCCGACCCTCGCCGCCATCGCCGAGCACCAGCTGCGCGCGGCGGCCGACCGCGCCGGCCTCGACGACGGCGCGACCGCGGTCCTGCTCGCGCCCGAGCGCGCACTGGAGGTGTCGATCCCGCTGCGCCGCGACGACGGCTCGCTGGAGTCGCTGACCGGCTGGCGCGTCCAGCACTCGACACTGCGCGGCCCGGGCAAGGGCGGCGTGCGGCTCGCGCCGTCGGTGGACGCGCAGGAGGTGCGGGCGCTCGCGCAGCTGATGACGATCAAGACGGCCGTGGCGGCGATGCCGTTCGGCGGCGCCAAGGGCGGCGTCGCGGTCGACCCGCGCGCGCTGTCCGACGCCGAGCTCGAGCGCGTCGTGCGCGCGTTCGCGGGTGCGGTCTCCCCGATCGTCGGCACCGACCTCGACGTGATGGCCCCCGACTCGGGCGCCGACGAGCGCGTCCTCGGCTGGATGCTCGACGTCCTCTCCCCCGACGGGCCACTGCGCCCGGCCGCCCTGACCGGCAAGCCGCTGGCGCTGGGCGGCTCGCACGGTCGCGAGCAGGCGACCGGTCGCGGCCTCGCGCTCTCGTTCGCCGCGTTCCGCGAGGAGGCGGGCCTGGACGGGTCGCCGCGCGTCGTCGTGCAGGGCTCGGGCAACGTCGGCCTGGCGGCGGCGCTGCTGCTCGCCGAGCAGGGGTGCCGGATCGTCGCGGTCGGCCGCTCGCGCAGCGCCGTGGTGCGCGAGGAGGGCCTGGACGTCCGCGCGCTCGCCGACCACCTCGACGACGGCGGTGACCTCGCCGACTTCGACGGCGGTGACGAGCTGGATCCCGACGAGCTGCTCGGCGTCCCGCACGACGTGCTCGTGCCCGCCGCGACCGAAGGGCTCGTCGACGAGGAGGCCGCGGGCCGGGCCGACGGCGCGCGGCTCGTGCTCGAGGGCGCCAACGGGGCGCTCACCCCGGCCGCGGACGCGGCGTTCGCCGACGCGGGCGCCCTGGTGATCCCCGACGTGCTCGCCAACGCGGGCGGCGTGATCGTCTCGACCTTCGAGCACCAGCAGGGGCTGCTGCGCGAGCAGTGGACCGCCGAGGAGGTCGACCTGCGGCTCACGGCGGCGATGCGCCGCGCCTGCGACGAGGTCCGCGAGCGCGCGGCGCGCGAGGACCGGCCGCTGCGCGACGCGGCGTTCGACCTCGCGCTCGAGCGGCTGCTGGAGGCCGCCCGGCTGCGCGGGCGGCCGCTGCGCTGACCGGGCCGCGCCCGTCTCAGACCAGGCGGCTGCGCCAGCGCAGGCCGGTGCCGAGCCCGGCGAGCAGGAGCACGAGCGCGCCGCCCGCGAACGCGGTCGTGATCTCGCGGTCCTCCTTGCGGGTGCCGATCCGCGAGCCGAGCGTGCGGTAGACCGCGTCGAGCTCGCCGGCCTCGGCCGCCTCGAACGGCCGACCGCCCGACAGGCGCGCGATCTCGCGCAGCGTCTCGCGGTCCGGCGGCACGGCGAGGATCTCGCCGTTGGGGCCGATCACGTACCCGTCGTCGGTGCCCAGGGCGACCGTGTAGATCGGGATCCGCAGGCGCTTGGAGCGCTCGGCGGCGACGAGCGGGTCGACGCCCTCGGTCGTCTTGCCGTCGGACAGCAGGACGATCGCTGCGGGCGCGGTGCGGCCGTCGTCGGTCTTGCGGGCCTCGAGGCGGTCCAGGGCCGCGGTCAGCGCCTCGCCGGTCGCGGTGCCGCCGTTGGCCTCCACGCCGGAGATCGCGTCGCGCACCTCGTCGTGGTCGGTGGTCGGGTCGACGACGCTGACGACGCCGCTGGAGTAGCTCTCGAAGCCGACGAGCAGCCCGTCGGGCAGCTCCTCGACGAACGTCTTCGCCGCGTTCTTCGCCGCGGTGATGCGGTTCGGCGCGACGTCGTCGGCCTGCATCGAGCCGGACTGGTCGGTGACGAGCATGATCGCCGCCTGGTCGACGGGGACGTCGACGGTGCGGGTCGGCTTCGCGAACGCGGCGGTCAGGCCGACCGCGGCGAACGCCAGCAGCGTCGCGGGCAGGACGCGGCGCAGCGTGCCCGTGCGCGCCACGCCGGTCCGCGCGACCATGCCGGCCGCCGGGTGCCGGATCGCGATCCGGCGGCGGCGCGCCTGCTCGCTGCGCCAGAACAGCAGCAGCAGCGGGATCGCCAGCAGCGCGAGCAGGTGGAGCGGTTCCTGGAAGCTCATCGCAGCGCCTTCACGAGGTCGCGGGCCCAGTCGCGGTCGGTGGACAGCTGCACGTGGCGGGCGGGCGCACGGCGCAGGGCGCGCGCGACCCGCGCGCGACGGGTCGACTCGACCTTCGCGTAGTGCTCGCGCAGCGCGGGCGAGGACGTGTCGAGCTCGACGAGCTCGCCGGTCTCGGGGTCGACGAGCTGCAGGTGCCCGACGTCCGGGATCGCGGCCTCGAGCGGGTCGGCGATCTCGATCGCGACGACCGTGTGCCGGGACGCGAGGCGGCGCAGCATGACCGTCCACTCCTCGCCCTCGGCGCGGAAGTCCGACACGACGACCACGACGCCGCGGGTGCGGGCGAGCCGCGCGACGCGCACGAGCGCCTCCGACAGCGGCCCGCCGGGCACGCCGTCGGGGCGGATGCCCTGCGCGACGAGGCGCTGCAGCCCGGCGAGCGCGCCACGGCCGCCGCGCGGGCGCAGCATCCGCGGGGTGTCCTCCCCGGCGGTGACGACCGCGACGCGGCCACCGCGCCGGATCGCGACGCGGCCGACGACCGCGGCGACGCCCTCGGCGATGTCGCTCTTGAGCCGGTCGCGGCTGCCGAACCCCATCGACGGGGAGACGTCGAGGACCAGCCAGGTGGTGATCGAGCGCTCCGGGACCTGCAGCCGGACGTGCGGCTCGCCGGTGCGGGCGGTGGCGGCCGGGTCGATCTGCCGCACGTCGTCGCCGGCCTCGTAGGGGCGCAGCCGGGCGAGCTCGGTGCCGGCGCCCGCCCCGATGCCGAGGTGGTCGCCGGGGAGCACGCCGCCGGCGCGCCGCAGCAGGCCGAGGTCGACGCGCGCGACCGCGTCGCTGGTGACCGTGCCCGGGCCCTGCCGTCCGGCGGGGACGACGAGCGACGGGCCGGCCGTCGTCTTCGGGGTGCGGGGCGGTCGGGCCATCCGGTCAGCCGGCCTGCGAGAGCGGCGCGCGCCCCTCGGGCGCGACGTGCAGGAGCAGGCGGTCGAGGAGCTCGTCGACGTCGACGCCGTCGGCGAGCGCGTCGTAGGTGAGCACGACGCGGTGGCGCAGCACGTCGCGGGCGAGGTCGTGGACGTCGGCGTTGGTGACGTGCGAGCGGCCGCGCAGCAGCGCGACGGCCTGGGCGGCCTGGACGAGCCCGATCGACGCGCGCGGGCTGGCGCCGAACTCGATCAGCGGCGCGAGGTCGTGCAGGCCGTGGCGGGCGGGGTCGCGGGTGGCGGCGACGATCTGCACCGCGTAGGTGGCGACCTGCCGGTCGACCTGCACGCCGCGCGCGGCCTGCCGGTAGCGCAGCAGGTCGGCGGGCTCGAGCACGCGCTGGGCCTGGAGGCCCTCGCCGGCCTGGCCGCGGGCGATCGCGACCTCGTCCTCCAGGTCGGGGTAGTCGACCTTGATCTTGAAGAGGAAGCGGTCGACCTGCGCCTCGGGCAGCTGGTAGGTGCCCTCGGACTCGATCGGGTTCTGGGTCGCGAGGACGATGAACGGGCTCGGCACCTGGTAGCTCTGGCCGCCGATCGTCACCTGCTTCTCCTGCATGACCTCCAGCAGCGCGGACTGGACCTTCGCGGGGGCGCGGTTGATCTCGTCGGCGAGGACGAGGTTGGCGACGACCGGGCCGAGCTCGGTGCGGAACTCGTGCGTGTCCGGCTGCCAGATCCGCGTGCCGACGAGGTCGGCGGGGACGAGGTCGGGCGTGAACTGGATGCGGTTGAAGCTGCCGCCGAGCGTGTCGGCGAGCGTCCGGACGGTGAGCGTCTTCGCGAGGCCTGGGACGCCCTCGAGCAGCACGTGGCCGCCGCTGAGCAGCGCGATGAGGACCCGCTCGAGCATCGCGTCCTGCCCGACGACGACGCGCTTGCACTCCCACAGCGCACCCTGGAGCGCCTTGCGCGCCTGCCCGGCGACGTCGTCGTCGACGGCGGTCTCGGGGAGGAGGGGATCGTGGCCGTGCGGTTCGCTCATGCCCCACATGGTGCGGGACCGGGCGTCACGTCGGGGTAACGGCCGCCTCGTCGCGGCGCGCGGCCTGCCCGGCCGCGGGGGCGGGGACCGGGTCGGCGAGCAGCTCGACGCGCGCGACGAGCCCGCCGCCGGGCCGGGCGTGCAGGCGCAGCGTGCCGCCGTGCGCGCGGGCGACCTGGTGCACGATCGACAGCCCGAGGCCGGCGCCGCGGCCCTCGCGGCGGGTGCGGCCGCCGCGCTCGAACGGCTGGTGCAGGCGGTCGACGAGCTGCGGGTCGAGCTGCGGCCCGCGGCTGCGGACCTCCACGACGGCCCGGTCGCCGTCCTCGCGGCGGACGTCGAGCTCCGGGTCCTCGCCGTGCACGATCGCGTTCTCGACGAGGTTGACGACCACGCGGGTGAGGAGGACGTCGTCGCCGCGGACGACGACGGGCTCGACGCGACCGGGGACCCGCTCGAGCCCGAGCTGGTCGAGCGCGCGGCCGGCGGCGTCGGCGAGGTCGACCGGCTCGCGGCGCGGGACGCCGTCGGTGGCGCCGGCGAGCACGAGCAGCCCGTCGATCAGGCGCTCGGCGCCCTCCCCGGTCTCGACGACGCTGCGCAGGACGGCGCGCAGCTCCTCGGCGGTCGCGTCGGGGTCGTCGAGCGCGACCTCGACCTCGGCGCGGATCGACGTGAGCGGGGTGCGCAGCTCGTGGCTGGCGTTGGCGACGAAGCGCCGCTGCGCGCCGACCGCGCCCTCGACGCGGTCGAGCATCCCGTCGAAGGTGACGGCGAGGTCGTGCAGCTCGTCCTGCGGGCCGTCGGGGAGCCGCACGCGCTCACGGAGGTCGTCGCCCTCGCCGACGCGCCGGGCGGTCGCGGCGATCCGCCGCACGGGGGCCAGCAGCCGGCCGGCACCGGCCCAGGCGAGCGCGAGTGCGAGCAGGCCGGCGCCGACGACGGCGAGCACGTACTGGCGGGCCAGCTCGGACGCCACGTCGGTCGCGTACTGGGCGGGGACGGTCCGCTCCAGGTGGCGGTCCATGAGGCCCCAGCTGAGGCCCAGGACACCGGCGTTGAGGACCACGACGAGCGCGACGCAGCCCAGCGTCAGCCGCACCCGGAGCGAGGACCAGCGCCGCATCAGAGGCGGTAGCCGGCGCCCGGGACGGTGTGGATGACGGCGGGCTCGCCGAGCTTGCGGCGGAGCTTCATGACGATCATGCGGACGGTGTTCGTGAACGGGTCGACGTTCGCGTCCCAGACGCGCTCGAGCAGCTCCTCGGGGCTGACGACGGCGCCGTCGGCGGCGAGCAGGGCCTGCAGGACGCCGAACTCCTTGGCGCTGAGCTCGAGGTCGCGGCCGGCGCGGGTGGCGGTGCGGCGGGCCGGGTCGAGCTCGATGTCCCCGTGCGCGAGCACGGTCGGGCGGGCGACGCCGCCGCGGCGGGCGAGCGCGTGGACGCGCGCGACGAGCTCGGCGAACCGGAACGGCTTGGCGAGGTAGTCGTCGGCGCCCATCGCCAGGCCCTGCACGAGGTCGTCGGTCGTGCGGGCGGCGGTGAGCATGAGGATCTTCGTCTCGGGCTGCTCGGCGCTGAGCGTGCGGCAGACCTGGTCGCCGTGGACCTCGGGGAGGTCGCGGTCGAGGATGACGACGTCGTACGGGTGGACGCGGGCGTGCTGGAGCGCGACGGCGCCGTCGGGCGCGACGTCGACGGCGGCGCCATGGCGGCGCAGGCCCTTGGCGACCGCGGCGGCGACCTTGGGCTCGTCCTCGGCGAGGAGCAGTCGCATCTAGAGCTCCCGCGCGTTCTCGCTGCCGGGCAGCGACTCGCGGACCTCGCCGTCGGGCACCTGGTTCTGCGGCTCGGGGCAGGGCTTCACCTGCTCCTGCTGCTGCACGGGCTTCGTCACGGAGACGAGCTCGCTGTCGATCGAGCGCATGCCGTTGGCGGACGCGGCGAGGGCACCGGCGCCGAGCGTCACGGCGAGCGCGGTCACGGCACGGTGCACGAGGGCGGAGGGCATGACGTCCACTTCACCGCAGGGACCGTTCCGCAACCTTCAGGGAAGCTGAGAGTTTCCTGAGAACGAGGCGCGTCGGCGCTCAGATGACGCGGCCGAACCAGCGGATGGAGGCCAGCGCGCCCAGCAGGATCAGCAGCAGCGCGGTGCCCGCGAAGGTGCTGGAGACCTCCTGCTTGCGGTCCTCCTTGGCGAGCTTCGAGCCGAGGCTCTCGTAGACGCGATCGAGCTCCTGCGCGTCGCTGATGGCGAACGCCTCGCCGCCCGTGGTCTGCGCCACCTCGCGCATCGCCTGGACGTCGGGCGGCACGTCGCGGACCTGGCCGTCGGAGCCGGTGATCGTGCCGGACTGCGTGCCCAGCGCCACCGTGTACACGGGGATCTTCAGCTCCTTGGCCTTCTCGGCGGCCTCGGTGAGGCTGCCGCCGCGCACGCTCTTGCCGTCGGACAGCAGGACGATCGCGGACGGGGGCGCCTTGACGGTCTCGCGGCGTAGCCCGGTGAACGGGTCGATCTCGGTCTCCTGGGAGCCCGCCCGCTGGATCATCTCCAGCGCGGAGGTGATCGCGTCCCCGGTCGCCGTGCTGCCCGCCGCCCGGATCGTGCCGAGCGCGGCACGGACCGCGTCGTGGTCGCGGGTCGGGTTGGCGAGCACGGTCGCCCGCTGGTTGAAGGCGATCGCGCCGAGCCGCAGCGTGTCGGGCGTCGCGTCGACGAACGTCTGCGCCGCGTTGCGCGCCGCCACCAGCCGGTTCGGGGCCACGTCGGTCGCGAGCATCGAGCCGGACCGGTCGGTCACCACCACGACGGTGGCCTGCTCGACGGTGACCGCGCGCGTCGTCTGCGGCTTGGCGAGCGCGACGATCAGGCCGGTTACCGCGAGCACCTGCAGCGCGACCGGCACGTGCCGGCGCCAGCGCGGCCGGCGCGGCGCGACCGCGGCGAGCAGCGGCGCGGAGATCAGCGCCCGGCTCCGGGCGCCCGCGCGGCGCTCGTGCACGACGTAGGCCGCGACGATGCCGGGGACGACCAGCAGCGCGAGGAACCAGAGCGGGGCGCCGAAGCTCACGGCGTCGCCTGCTCGGGGCGCGTGCCGAGACGCACGCGGACGGTCTCCTGCGCGCCACCGCGGGTCAGCTTCACGTCGACCTCGTCGCCGGGCTTGAGGTCGGCGATCGAGTCGGCGACGTCGTCGGCCTCGCGGACGGCCTTGCCGTCGACCGCGGTGATGCGGTCGCCGACGCGGATCCCGGCCCGGTCCGACGGGCCGCCCGAGACGACCTCGGCGACCGTGGCGCCGGCCGGCCCGCTGACGGGATCGCCGGTGCTGACGCCGAGGAACGGGCGGCGGATCCGCTCGCCGGCCAGCAGGCGCGGCACGATCTCGCGGGCGGTGTTGGCCGGGACGGCGAAGCCGATGCCGACGTTGCCGCCGCCCCCGCCCGCGGTCGCGATCTGCGAGTTGACGCCGATGACCCGGCCGGCTCCGTCGAGCAGCGGGCCGCCGGAGTTGCCGGGGTTGATCGGGGCGTCGGTCTGCAGGACCTCGTCGATGCGGAAGCCGTTGGGCGCCTCGATGACGCGCTCGAGGCCGGAGATGATCCCCTCGGTCGCGGTGCGGTCGAGGCCGAGCGGGAAGCCGATCGCCAGCGCGTAGTCGCCGACCCGCACGTCGTCGGAGTCCGCGAGCTTCAGCGGCGTGATGCCCTTGACGTCGTCGGGGTCGGCGCGCAGCACGGCGAGGTCGGTGGACGGGTCGGTGCCGGCGACGCGCGCCTCGATCGGCTCGGCGCCGTCGTCGAGGCGGATCGCGACGGTGCGCGCGTCCTGCACGACGTGCGCGTTGGTGACGACGGTGCCGTTCTTGTCGATGAGGAACCCGGTGCCGGAGCCGAGGCTGCTGCCGGACCGCACCCGGATCGACACGACCGCGCCGCTGGCGCCCGCGTAGAGCTTGGCGGTGGAGGACTGCTTGAGCTGGCCGTTGACGGCGGGCAGCGGCGCGGCCTGGGTGCCGCGCGGGACGCGGTCGGGCTCGTCGTCGCCGAGCGCGGCGATCGCGCTCGCGCCGCCCGCGCCCACGAGCACGGCTGCGCCGACGATCAGCGCGGTGCGGCGGCTCTTGCGGGGCGGCTCGGGCGGGAGCGGGTCCATCCACTGCCGCGGCGACTCGTCGCCGCGCTCGGGCCAGTCGTCGGGGCGGTCGGTCCACAGGCTGGGGTCGCGGCGGCGGGACATGACCGGGAGGGTGTCGCATCCGGCGTCACGCCGCCGTAACGGCCCCCGACCGGCGCGCGTGCGCGCGCCAACCCGGCCGCGCGGGCGGGCCGACTAGGCTGCGGCGATGGCCGCTCCCACCGTCACCCAGCACCCCGACGCCGACAAGCCGCGCTTCGAGGCGCACGTCGACGGTCGCCTCGCGGGCTACGCGGAGTACCTCGTGGCGGGCGTGCGCGTCGTGTTCACGCACACCGAGGTCGATCCGGCGTTCGAGGGCCAGGGCGTCGGCGGGGCGCTCGCGCGCGCCGCGCTGGACTGGGTGCGGACGACCGGCGAGCTCGAGGCGGTGCCGGTCTGCCCGTTCGTCGCCGGGTGGATCCACCGGCATCCGGACTACGCCGATCTGGTCACCCCGGCGCTCCGTCCGCAGTTCCAACGGTGAGCGCGATGGGCATGCCAGAGGGCATGTCCTCCTCCTCTTCCGTCCAGGTCCCCACCGTCACGCTCGACGGCGACGTCCAGATCCCGCAGCTGGGCTTCGGGGTCTGGCAGGTCCCCCCGAAGGAGACCTACCAGGCCGTCGCCGAGGCGCTGCGCGTCGGGTACCGCCACATCGACACCGCTGCCGCCTACGGCAACGAGGCGGGCGTCGGCCAGGCGCTGCGCGCCAGCGGCATCGACCGCGACGACGTCTTCATCACGACGAAGTGCTTCAACGACGACCACGGCAAGGATCAGGCGACCGCGGCGCTGAAGCGGTCGCTGCAGCAGCTCGAGCTCGACCACGTCGATCTGTACCTCATCCACTGGCCGGTACCCACCCAGGACCGCTACGTGGAGACGTGGGAGGCGTTCGTCGAGGCGCGCGAGCAGGGCCTCGTGCGGTCGATCGGCGTGTCGAACTTCAACCCCGCGCACCTGCAGCGGCTCGTCGACGAGACCGGTGTCACCCCGGCGATCAACCAGGTCGAGCTGCACCCGTACTTCCAGCAGACCGGCCTGCGGCGCGAGCACGAGGACCTCGGGATCGCGACCGAGGCGTGGAGCCCGCTCGCGCAGGGCCAGGTCTTCGAGGACGACACGCTTGCGGGGATCGCCGAGCGCCACGGGCGCACCGTCTCGCAGGTCGTCGTGCGCTGGCACCTGCAGCTCGGCAACGTCGTGATCCCGAAGTCGGTGACGCCGTCGCGGATCGCGGAGAACTACGACGTCCTGTCGTTCCACCTCACCGAGGCGGACATGGAGGCGATCGCCGCGCTGGACGCCGGCCGGCGGATCGGCCCGGACCCCGAGACGTTCGTGCGGCCGTAGCCGGGCACCGCCGGGTCGTAGGCTCGCTCCATGAGCACACGCGGAGTCGTCGTCGTCAGCGGAGCGAGCCGGGGCATCGGCCGGGAGGTCGCGACGACGCTCGCGGCCGACGGGTGGACGGTGCTGGCGGGGGCGCGTGACCCCGCGACGCTCGAGGGCGTCGACGGGGTCGAGCCCGTGCAGCTGGACGTCACCGACGGGGCGAGCGTCCGGGCGGTCGCGGCGCGGGCGAGCGAGTTCGGCGGCGCGACCGCGCTGGTGAACAACGCGGGCATCATCGGCGAGAACGTGCGCGGCCCGGTCCTCGAGCAGGACCTCCAGGAGGTGCGCCGCGTGTTCGAGACGAACGTCCTCGGCGCCTGGGCGCTGCTGCAGGCGCTGACCCGGCAGCTGCGCGCGGCCGGCCCGCGCGGCCGCGTGGTGAACGTGTCCTCCGGGATGGGCCAGCTCTCCGACGCGCAGTCGGGCGCGGGCGCCTACCGGGTCTCGAAGGTCGCGCTGAACATGCTGACGGTCACGGCGGCCAACGAGCTGCGTGCCGACGGCGTGCTCGTCAACGCGACGTGCCCGGGCTGGGTGCAGACCGACATGGGCGGCCCGCAGGCCCAGCGGACGGTCGCCGAGGGTGCCGCGAGCGTCCTGTGGGGCGTGCGCCTGCCGGACGACGGCCCGACCGGCGGGTTCTTCCGCGACGGTGAGCCGCTGCCCTGGTAGGGCGGGGCCGAGTGGACCGCTGATTCTTCCGCGAAGGACGAGCGGTCCACACGACCCGCCGCGCCGCGCCGGTACCACCCGGGCGCCGGCGCGGCGAGCGCGCGAGCCTCAGGTGGCCGCGCGGACGAACACGCACGTGCGGTACGTGCGCGTCTGCTGCAGCACCCGACCGCCACGCGTGAGCACCCGGATCCGCAGCGTCACCGTCTGCGCGGGCCGACCACGGAGATCCACCGTGGTGACCAGCCGGCCCTGCTCCCGCCGGACCGCCAGCCGCCTGCCCCCGAGCGTCACGGTCGCCGACCGCGCCCCGCGCAGCAGCCGCACCGTGAACCGCCGCACCGACCGGCACACGTTCGGCGTCACCACCGGCGCCGCCGGCCCCGCCGCCGGGCCACCGTCCGGCGCGACCGCCGGGGACGCCGGGGCCGCCGGGGAGGCCGGGCTCGCCGGGGCGGTGCCGATCGTCACCGGGTCACTGCACGCGCCCGGGTTGTTGAACCGGTCGGTCACCGTCGCGGAGATCGTCGTCGTGCCCGACTCGGGCGCATCGACGAGGAAGCCCTCGTCGGCCGCCTGCGCGGTCGACAGCGCCGGCTGCGGCGGCCCCGAGCACATCGCCGCCCGGAACAGGAACACCAACCCCGGCTCCGTGCCCGTCACCCGCACCCGCACCTGGGTCGCCGACACCCGCGTCACCGCCAGCGTCGGCTTGCCCGGCGCGACGCCGTCGTGCTCGTAGGTGATCGCCTCCGAGCACGGGGAGGCGACCCCGTCCACCGTCGCGGTCGCCGTCAGCGTCGAGACCGTGTTCGCCGGGACCGTGATCGGGATCCCCGCCCCGCCAACCGCGAACGCTGCGGCCGTCCCCGAACCCACCGGTGCTCCCGAGCAGTCCGCCGACCGATACACCGTCACCGTCGACCCCGCCGGAGCGACACCACGCACCTTCGGCGACGTCGTGTTCCCGCCCCCGCTCGGGTCGGTCCCCACCTGCGTCGGACGCGCCGGCAGCGGCGCCGCGAACACGTACGCCGCACCGGCGGACATCGCCGTGTTGCTCGTCTGGTCCCCGTTGATGCCGGTCGCCGCGCCGTCCTCGAGATACGCGCCGCTGACGACGGTCCCGCCGCTGACGCCGACCGACCAGCCGAAGCTGTCGCCGTTGTCCGCGTTGGACGCCTTGAGGCGATGCTCCGGCGTCCACGTGGTCCCGGAGCGCGTGTAGGTGAACGCGGCGCCCGACAGGGAGGCAGAGGTGCTCGACGGGTTCGGTCCGTCGACGCTCCGGTCCGTGCTCGACTCGCCGGTCGCAGCGACGACGAGCCGGTCGCCGTCGACCGCGATCGCATGGCCGAACGACTGGCCTGCACGGGTGTTGGAGGCCTTCACGTAGGCCTGACGGGTCCATTCGCCCGAGGCGCTGCGGAGGAACACCCAGGCCGCACCCGCATCGTTCGCCGAGTCGTCGGCCTCCGTCCCACCGACGCCGGTGGCGACGCTGTCATCACCGGTGGCGCCGATCGCGATCGTGGATCCGTCGATCGCCACCGACCAGCCGAAGCGGTCGTTCGTCCCGACGGTCCCGGCCTTGAGGAACGCCTCCTGCGCCCAGGTCGTCCCCGTCCGGGCGAACACGTAGGCCGCGCCGGCGCCGGACGCCGCGTTGTTGGACTGGTCACCGAGCGGCGACTGGCTGGCCTCGCCCCAGGCGCCGACGACGATGCGGTCGCCGCTGACCGCCACCGCGGCGAAGCGGTCGTTGAAGCCGGTGTTGGACGCCTTCAGGTACGCCTGCTGGCTCCAGCTCCCAGCGGTGCGCGTGTAGACGTACGCCGCCCCGGACGCCGGGGTGCCGTTGACGTTCTGGTTCCCGTTGACCCCGGTCGACGCGCTGGCCTCGGCGGCCGCCCCGACGACGATCGTGTCGCCGTCGACGCCGACCGACACGCCGTAGTTGTCGTTGGCCTCGGTGTTCGAGGCCTTCAGGTACGCCTGCTGCGACCACGTCGTGCCGGTGCGCGTGAACACGTAGGCCGCACCGGAGTTCCCGGCGGTGTCGTCGGCCTCGTTGCCGTTCACCCCGACCGCGGCGCTGTCCTCGTCGCGCGCGCCGACGACGATCGTGTCCCCGTCGACGTCCACCGACCAGCCGAAGCCGTCGTTCTCCCCCGGGTTCGAGGCCTTCAGATACGCCTGCTGCGTCCACGTCGTCCCCGTCCGGACGTAGACGTACGCGGCACCGGAGGCGGGTCGTGCCGGCGTGGCGGTCGGGCTGTCGTTCACGCCGACCGCTCCGGAGCTCTCGGCGCGCGCGCCGACGACCATCGTGTCGCCGTCGATCGCCACCCCGTGGCCGAAGAACTGGCCGACGGGACTGTGCTGCGGCTTGACGTACGCCTGCTGCGCGAGCGCCGCGTGGGCGCTGGACGCGCCCGCGAGCGCGCCCGGGACGACGACGAGCGCGCACGCGAGCGCGCGCCTCAGTGCTGACCTGCTCATGGAACCCCTGCCTTGCCGTTGTGTGGACCCCGGGCGTACCCCCGCCCGGACCTGCGGCGCGCGATGCTAGGGCGCGACCCCCCGGACCGCCAACCCGCGCGTGGGTATTTCCCGCCACCGACCGACGGCCCGGCGCGCCGCTGCTAGCCCAGCGGCACGTCGCCGAGCGCCTCGTAGCGGGCGCCGCCCGGCTCCAGGAACGAGCGGTGCAGCGTCACGACGTCGACCGGGAACGTCGCCTGCGGGGACGGCCCGAGCAGTGGCGCGACCCCGTCCTGCACGGCGCGCCCGGCGCCGCGCGCCACGGTCACGTGGGGGCGGAAGCGCGGGTGGTCCTCCGCGAACCCCACGGCGTCGTCGAGCGCGCGGACGATCCGGTCGCGCAGCTCCCCGAGGGCGCCCGTGCGGTCGACCACGTCGACCGCGAGCGCCCGCGGCCGCCGGGGCGGGAGCCAGCACGGCCCGGCGAGCGCCAGCTCGATCGGCGCGCGGCCACCGGTGAGCGTCCACTCGTCGACCCCCGCACGCACGGCGCGCAGCGTGGCCTCGACGTCGGCCGCGGGGCGGGCGCCGAGGAAGGCGAGCGTCACGTGCACGTTCGCGGGCGGCACCGGACGCAGGCCCGCGCCGCGGTGGGCGCGGGCCCACGCGGCGAGCTCGTTCGCCAGGCGTGGCGGCGGCGCGACCGCGACGAACAGCCGGTGACCGGGGCGCGTCACGGTCCGCGGTGCGTCAGCTGAAGCGGTCCCAGCGGTGCAGGAACGGCTGGGGGTCCAGCAGCCGCCCGCCGCGGGTCCGCAGCTCGAAGTGCAGGTGGCAGCCCGTCGTCCGCGCGTTGCCGGAGTCCCCGACCGAGCCGATCGTCTGCCCGGTGCGGACCCGGTCCCCGCGGCGCACGCGCGGCGTGGTGCGCAGGTGCGCGTACCGGTAGGTGCGCCCGTCGAGCGCGCCGCGGACGATCACCTCGTGGCCGTAGAGCACCGGGTCGAAGCGGCTGCGCACGACGGTGCCGCCGCGCGCAGCGACCATCCGCGTGCCGCACGGCGCGTTGACGTCGTACCCCTCGTGGGTGCGCCCGCCGTTGCGCGGCACGCCGAACAGCCCGATCACGCCGCGGTCGGCGTGCGGGCCGCGGATCGGGTACATGTGGCCGCGCAGCGTGAACGTCCCGAGCCGCCGGCGCTCCCCGATCGCGGGCGCGACGACGCGGACGCGGTAGCGACCGTCCGGCGCCGCAGCCCCGCTGCCGCGCACGCCGTCCCAGCGCACGACCTGCTCCCGGCCCGGTCGTGCCGCGCGCACCGTGAGCCGTCGCGCGACCGTGCCGTCGCGCTCGGCGACGATCTCGACGTCGAGGTCGAGCGTGCGGCTGCCGGTCGGCGTGAACGCGATCCGCACCGGGTCGCGCACGAGAAAGATCCGCGCGGGGCGCACCCGCTGCTGCGTGACGCCGAAGTCCGGCGGGGGAGCGGCGGCCGCCGCGGTGGCGAGGAGCGCGAGCACGGTCGCGGATCATAGACGCGGCCGGGGCGCTGCCGGCCGCGTCGGCGCGACCGGTCAGGCGGTCGCGGGCTCGCGCGGGGACGCGGTCCCGAACACGAGGTCGGCGTCCTCGATCGGCCCTTCGCGCAGGCGCGCGACGTCCGCCTCGTAGGCCATCTCCACGGTCCAGGCGCCCTCCGCGCCCGCCTGCGGGAACCGGTCGATCCCGCGCTGGACGTAGCCGGAGCTGAGGTCCATCAGCGGGGCGCGCCGGATCTCGCGGTCCAGGCGCGGCGTGAACGTCGTCTTGCCGTGCGCGTCCATGTGGTCGAGCAGGCGGCAGAAGTGCTCGCAGACGAGATCGACCTTCAACGTCCACGACGCGTTGGTGTAGCCGAACGCGAACGCGAAGTTCGGCACGTTCGACAGCATCATGCTCTTGTAGACGACGCAGTCCGGGATCGAGACGTCCTCGCCGTCGACCGCGAGCTCGATGCGGCCGAACGCCAGCATGTTCAGGCCGGTCGCCGTGACGACGATGTCCGCCTCGAGGACCCGGCCCGAGCTGAGCCGGATGCCCTCGGGGACGAAGCGGTCGATCGTGTCCGTGACGACCGACGCGTCGCCGCGACGGATCGAGCGGAAGAAGTCCCCGTCGGGGACCATGCACAGCCGCTGGTCCCACGGGTCGTAGGACGGGTTGAAGTGCGTGTCGACGTCGTAGCCCTTGGGCAGCCGCCGGCGCGCGTCGGCCATGATGACCTTGCGGACCGCCTTCGGGTAGCGCTGCGCGAGCTTGTACAGGCCACGCTGGATGCGGATGTTCTTGCGGCGCGTGCTCTGGTGCGCGCGTTCCTGCCCGACGAACCGCTTGAGCAGCTGCGCGACCGGGTCCACGGACGGGATCGACAGCACGTAGCTGGGGGAGCGCTGGAGCATCGTGATGTGCGCGGTCTCGCGCGCCATCGACGGGATCAGCGTCACGGCGGTCGCGCCGCTGCCGATGACGACGACGCGCTTGCCGGTGTAGTCGAGGTCCTCGGGCCAGTGCTGCGGGTGCACGAGCCGGCCCTCGAAGTCCTCGAGGCCCGCGAACTCCGGGGTGTACCCCGCCTCGTAGTCGTAGTAGCCGGTGCCCAGGAACAGGAACCGGGAGGTCACCTCGACGGTCTCCCCGTCGGGCCGCTCGGCGGTCACCGTCCAGGTGCCGGTGTCGGTGGCGTACTCGGCGCGACGGACCTGGTGGCCGAAGCGGATGTGGGGACCGATCCCGGCGCTGTCGACGGTGTCCTGCAGGTACTCGACGATGTACTGCGCCTCGGCGATCGACTTCTCGTGCGTCCAGGGCTTGAAGTCGTAGCCGAAGGTCGGCATGTCGGAGTCCGAGCGGATGCCCGGGTACTTGAAGAGGCTCCAGGTGCCGCCGATCTCCTGCCGTCCGTCGAGGATCGCGAACGACGTGCCCGGTCGCTTCGTGCTCAGGTGGTGCGCGGCTCCGATGCCCGAGATGCCTGCGCCGACGATGAGGACGTCGACCTCCGCTGTGGTGCTCATCCCTCCATGCTGCCGGGCGCGGGGCCGTCTGTCCATGTGGGACGGCCACAGACCCGCGCGCGACTCAGACGAGCAGTCGCAGGCGCCGGTCGGCGACGCCGATGCGCACCCGCTGGGCCCAGTCGAGCGTGAGCCGGTCGTCCTCGATGCCGTCCCCGAACACGACCCCGCCCTCGTCGAGCTGGCAGGTGGCGGTCAGCTCGTCGCGGGCGGCGAGCAGGCCCGCGGTCAGCGACGCGCCGGTGGCCGGACCGGCCCACGCCTCGCGGACGAACCAGGCGAGCCGCTCGTCGGTCGGGGCGGGCAGGGCGAGCCGCTCGCCGCGCGCGGCGTTGATGCTCGCGGCCCAGCCGGTCGCGCCGGTGCCGGTCGTGACGATCAGCCCCGAGGACGAGTGGCGCTCCTGGGCGTCGCCGACGTCCAGGACGTAGCGGGCCGACTGGTGGGTGCGGTGTCCGAGGAAGATCTCGTTGAGCGCCAGCAGCCGCTGCCCGTCGTCGAGCCGCGCCTGCACCATGGTGCGCTGCTCGCTGCGGTCGCGGCCGGCGAGCAGGTCGGCGCAGAGGTCGGCGAGCGCGTCCGGCGGGTGCGGCACGAGCAGCCCGGGATTGCGCCCGGGGTCCGGGTCGAGCCCGACGACCGGCTGCCCGTCCAGGTACTTCGCGACGTTGGCGACGAGGCCGTCCTGTCCGAGGACGACGACGACGTCGTCGGGCCCGAACAGGAACCGGTCGAGCTCGGCCCGGTCGACGGTCGCCCGCCGCCAGTCCGCGGGGACGGCGGCGAGCACGCGGGTGCGGGTCTCCTCGTAGCGCAGGTGGCGCTCCTCGACCTCGGCGAGCTCGAGGTCCCGCTGGGCGAGGAAGAACCGGGCCTGCTCGCGCGTGCCGTGCCGCGCGAGCAGCTGCCGGTACTCGGTGGGGCGCTCGACGAGCACGGCGCGGGGGAGCATCGCCTAGCCCTCCTGGCGCCCGACGCGCGCCAGGAGCGGCGTGAGCATGTCGGGGGTGATCGTCAGGTGCTCGATGGCCCCGAGCTGGCCGGCGAGCTCGCGGACCGCGAGGGCGAGCAGGACCTCGGGCGGGGTCTGCGCGTCGATCTGCGCGCGGGCCTCCTCGATCCGCAGGCGGGCCCCGTCGACGAGGTCGATCGTCGCGGCGTCGCGGCGGGCACCCAGCTCGGCGCGCTCGTCGGCGGCCTGGGCGGCGACGAGCGCGGCGGTCGCCTCCTCCTCCGCGCGCCGGCGGGCGTTGGCGCCGTCCTGGGCGACGAGCTCCTCCTCGCGGCGGGCGAGCTCGATGCGGTTCTTCAGCTCGTTGTCGGCGATCGCGCGCTCGTTCTCGACGGCCAGGGCGCGGCGGCGGAACGTCGCCTCGTCGGCCTCCTGCTGGATCGCCTCGCGGGTGGGCTGCTGGAGGGCCCGCTCCATGTCCGCGGTCGGGGTGACGGCGGCGACGCGCACGGCGACGACCTCGAGGCCGAGCTCGTCGAGCGCGATCTCGGCGTCGAGGCCGGCCGCGATGCGGTCGCGGATCGGGGCGACGCCGTCGGCGAGGATGCGACGCAGCTCGACCTTGACGAGGTCGTCGATGACGAACTGCTGGGCGAGCTGCATGAGCAGGCCGGCGAGCTGCTCCAGCGGCGTCTGGGTCCAGCGGCCGGTCTCGAGGTCGATGGCGAAGTCGATGCGACGGGCGAGCAGCTCGGGGTCCGTGACGCGGAAGGTGATGACGCCCTGGACGGTGAGCTCCTGGAAGTCGGCGCTGCGCACGTGGAAGACGAACGGCAGCTCGCGGTCGTCGACGGGGACCTCGGCGACGGCGGTGTTGATCGGGCGGAACCAGAAGGCCGCCCCGGGGCCGGCGGTGGTGAGCGCGCCGCCGCGGTAGCGCAGCACGTGGCTCGTGGGCTCGGCGCGGAGGTGACGGAAGAGGGGGAACTGCCTGATCTCGGCCATGGGGTCGATTCCTTTCTGGTCGTAATGCCTAAAACAACCCTAGACCCGCGACACGTGGCGCGTCAAGTCAATATTGGGCAATCTGCCTATTTGGCGTGTATACGCTCCCTTCGCCGCGTAGGCTGACGGATGTGCCGTGGACCGCGACCAACACCGAGGGCCGCCCCGCCCCCGCCGCCCTCGCGGTCGACGCCGTCGTCCTGCGCGTCGCCGACCGCCGGCTCGAGGTGCTCGCGCTCCGCACGGAGGACGGTCGGCGCGCGCTGCCCGGCGGCCTGCTCGGCCCCCGCGACGACCCGGCCGAGGCGGTCCGCCGGGTCCTCGCGGAGAAGACCGGGCTCGACGGGATCTACCTCGAGCAGCTCGCCGCCTTCGCCGACCCGGACCGCGACCCACGGGGCTGGATCCCGTCGATCGCCCACCTCGCCCTCGTCCCCGCGGACACGACCCCCCGTGACCCCGCGGCCCGCTGGGTGACCGCGCGCGGCCGGCACCGCTGGGCCCACGACCACCGCGACATGCTCGCCCTCGCGGTGGACCGCGTCGAGGGGAAGCTGTGGTGGTCCAACGTCGCGGTGGGCCTGCTCCCCGCCGCGTTCACCCTCAGCCAGGCCCGTGCCGTCTACGAGGGCGTCGCCGACACGGGCTACGACGGCGCCACGTTCGCGCGGGACCTCAAGGCCACGGGGCTCGTCGAGCCCACCGGCGAGCGGCGCAGCGACGGCCCGGGCCGCCCGGCCGCCCTCTACCGCTTCGTCACCGCCGCGCCCGCCTGGGGCGCCGGCCGGCGCAAGCGCGTCTCGCCCGCCTGACCGCGGCGCCCCCGCACCGGCAGCGCGCCGCGAACGAGCGCTGCCTCGCGCCCCGGCGCTGCGTCACGCCCGCGGTCTCGGCACGCCCCGGCGTCGCGCCGCGCCCCGGCGCGTCACGCCCACGGCGTGGCGCGCAGCCCGGCACCCCCAGCACCGCAGCGAACCATGACCGCCGTACCAAACCCCGCACCCAGCGCGGAGTTCGCACGGCGGTCGCGCCGCGGCACGCGGCCGAGTCCGTGCACGACCCCGCCAGCTCCGCCCGCGACCTCATGGGCACCGGGATCGTCGAGCCCGCTTCGGGCGTCGCACCGCGAGGCCCGTCCGCGGTCTCCCGCTTCGTCGCCGGCGCTGCCGCCTGGGGTGCGGGCCCCCGCAAGCTGTCGCCCCGGCCTGACCCACGCGCGCTGCCGGCAGCGCACCCGTCGCGCGCCGGAGAGGCGTTGCGTCTCGGCCGAGCGGGCGCTCCGCAGCGCCCCGGACAAAAGCCGCAAGAGGCACAAGCGCCGGGTGGCGCCCCGAACGGGCCCGGCGTCGCGCCCACGGCGCCTCGCGCGACGAGCGCACCGGACCCACCACGGCGCCCCCGGCACCGGCACCGGACGCCCCCGGGCCGCCCCGGGCCCGCGACCGCCGTACGAAACCCCGCATCCAGCGCGGGGTTCGTACGGCGCTGCGGCATCGGGCGGCCGCGCGCCGGGTGCGGGAGGATGGCCGCGTGCCGCGCCGCCTCGTCCAGCTCTACCTCGGCCTCGTGCTCTACGGGGCCAGCGGCGGCGCGATCCTGCTCGCCGGGCTCGGCGTCGATCCGTGGGACGTGCTGCACCAGGGCCTCTCCCGGCAGACCGGGATCGGCGTCGGCATCTGGGTGATGCTCGTCGGCGCGGCCGTGCTGCTGCTGTGGATCCCGCTGCGCCAGCGCCCGGGCCTCGGGACGGTCAGCAACGTGCTCGTCGTCGGGCTCGTCATCGAGCTGATGCTCACGACGCTCGAGACCCCGGACGATCTCGCGGCGCGCTGGGCCCTGCTGCTCGGCGGCGTCCTCTTCAACGGCGTCGCGACCGGCCTCTACATCGGCGCGCGCCTCGGGCCGGGCCCGCGCGACGGCCTGATGACGGGCTACGTCGCGCTGCGCGGCGGCTCGATCCGGGCGGTCCGCACGACGATCGAGGTCGCCGTGCTCGTGGTCGGCGCCGTGCTCGGGGGCACGGTCGGGATCGGCACGCTCGTGTACGCGGTCGGCATCGGGCCGCTCGCGCACGTGTTCGTCCCGCTGTTCGAGGTCCCCGGGGCGCGGCCCGCGGACCCCGAGCCTCAGCCCTGCGCCTCGACGTAGGTCTTCAGCTTCGTGGGCATCGACTCGACGAGCTGGCCGCGCAGCACGTCGACGAGCGGGCCGCGGATGACCATGCCGAGCGTGCGGCCGAAGTCGACCTCCATGTGGACGGTCGCCTTCGTGCGGTCGCCGCCGAGGTCCTCGAACTCCCAGCGGCCCTTGATCGACTTCAGCGCGCCTTTCTCCTGCTCCCAGGTCAGGCCCGAGTTCGGCGTGTAGGCGAAGCGCATCGTCACGTCGATCGTCTTGACCTTCAGGTCAGTCTCCATGACGACCTTCGTCTGCTCGCCCGCCGCGTTGGTCTCGACGACGTCCGCGGACTTGATCTCCGGCTGCCACTTGGGCGCGATGCCGGGCTCGGCGGCGATGGCGTAGACGGTCTGGATGGGCGCGTCGATCTCGACGCTCGCGGTTCCGGTGAGGGCCATGCCCGGACCCTATCCGGGCGGTCCGCCCAGCAGCGAGACGTCCACCAGCAGGAAGGCGGCGACCGCGACGACCATGACGGCGAACGCCTTGCCGAGCGTGGCCTGCGGCAGCCGCGCGCCGACGAACGACCCGGCCAGCGCCCCGGTGGCGGTGGCGCCCGCGAGCGCGGCGGTCAGCCCGATGTCGGCGAGACCGGCGCCGGCGACGAGGTGGCTGGCGAGCGCGGCGAGCCCGGTCAGCGTGATGATGACCAGCGAGGTGGCGACCGCCCGGCGGAAGCGCATGCCCAGCCAGACCGTCAGCAGCGGCACGATGACGAAGCCGCCGCCGACCCCGAAGAACCCGGTCAGGAGCCCGACGCCGAGCCCGGCCGGCGCGATCCGGCGGGCGGTGACGACCGCGCACAGGCCGTCCTCCTCCCCCTCGTGGTCCTCGCACGCGCGCCGCCATGTGGCCGCTGCCGCGGTGAGCATCACCGGGATGAACGACAGGACGAGGACCTTCGGGTCGGCCTGCTCGTTGAGCACCGCGCCGCCGAGCGCGCCGAGCGCGGCCGGCCCGGCGAACAGCAGCGCGACCCGCCAGCAGACCTTGCCGTCCAGCGCGGGACGCCCCGCCCCGACGGCCGCCGCGAGCGCGACGACGACGAGCGACGCGGTCGACGCGGGCCCGGGCGGCTCCCCGAGCACGTAGACGAGCACCGGCAGCGCGAGGATCGCCCCGCCGCCGCCGACGGTGCCGACGACGAGCCCGATCGCGAGGCCGAACGGGATCGCGAGCGCGATCACGAGCTCAGAGCACCCGCCCGTCGGCGGGGACGATCGGCAGCCCGGCCGCCAGCCAGGCGCCCATGCCGCCGTCGACGTTGATGACCTGCGTCAGTCCGGCGTCGACCGCCGCGCGTGCGGCCTGGCCGCTGCGGTTGCCCGAGCGACAGATGAAGGCGATCGGGCGGCCGGCCGCCTCGGTACGCAACCGGTCGAGCCGGCCGGAGACCTCGGCGAGCGGCACGTGCTGCGCGTCACCGGCGTGGCCTGCCTGCCACTCGTCGTCCTCGCGGACGTCGACGAGCAGGACCTCGCCGGCAGCGGCGCGCGGTGCGATCTGCGCGGGCGTGACCGTCGTGAACGACGCATCGGGAGTCGCGCCGGTGGAGCGGTCGTCGCCACCGCAGGCGACCAGACCGCCCGAGGCGGCGAGCGCGATCACCGTGCGCAGCAGTCGTCGGCGCATCTAGCGACCCTTCGTCGTCGTGGGGAGTCCGGCCCGCTGCCAGGCCAGCATGCCACCCCGGACGTTCGCCGCGTGAAGACCGTGTTGCCGGGCGGCGCTCACCGCGGCGCCGCTTCGCATCCCGGACTTGCAGACGAAGGCGACGTCACGGCCGTCGGCGGCGAGCTGCGCGCAGGCGGCACCGACGCCGGCGAGGGGCACGTTCCGCGCCCCGGGCGCGTGCCCGGAGCGGAACTCCCCCGGCTCGCGGACGTCGACGAGCAGCAGCTCCCCGGCCGCCGCCCGCTCGTGGGCGGCGACCGGGGTCAGGGCGGCGGAGCGCCCGAGGAGGCGATCGAGGAACCCCATGTCAGTGACCGAACCGGACGTCGGGGAGGATCCGCTTGAGCGGTGCCGGCACCGCCCAGGCGGCGCGGCCGGTCAGCCGCAGCAGGACCGGCACGAGCAGCAGGCGCACGAGCGCCGCGTCGAGCAGCACGGCCACGCCGAGGATGATCCCCATCTCCTTCGGGGGCAGCGGCCCGGACAGCGCGAACGTGAAGAACACGGCGACCATGACGGCGGCGGCGGCGAAGATCACGCGGCCGGAGTGGGCGAGGCCGCCGACCATCGCCTCCTTCGGGTCACCGGTGCGGTCCCAGTGCTCCTTGGCGGACGACAGCAGGAAGACCGTGTAGTCCATCGAGATCGCGAAGATCATCGCGAAGAAGAACACGGGCCCCCAGGCGTCGAGGAAGCCCTGGGACTCGAAGCCGAGCAGGCTCGCCCCGTGGCCGTCCTGGAAGACGAGCTTCGCGACGCCGAACGCCGCGCCCGTGGCGAGGAGGTTCGTGACCGTGCCGATCAGCGCCACGAGCGGCGCCTGCAGCGCCACGAGCAGCAGCAGGAAGCCGAGCGCGAGGACGACGCCGATGACCAGCGGGGTCTTGGCGGCGAGCTCCTGCTCGAGGTCGTGGTTCTCCGCGGTGGCCCCGCCGACCTGGCTGCCCGCGGGCAGGGTGTCGCGCAGGCGGTCGATCGTCGCACCGACCGACGGGTCCGAGGGGTCCGTCCTGGGGACGGCCTGGAGCAGCACGACGTCGCCACTGCGACCGGGCTGGGCCGGGGCGACCTGCGCGATCCCGCCGTCGGCCTGCAGGGCGGTGCGGGCCGCGTCGGCCTCGGCGGTCGGCACGACGACCTGCAGCGTGCCCGGGGCCCCGGGGCCGAACGCGTCCTGGACGAGGCCGTAGCCGACGCGGGAGGAGTCCTCCTGGGGCACGACCTTGATCGACGGCATGCCCGTGTCGAGGTGCAGGACCGGGACGGCGAGCGCCAGCAGGACGCCGAGGGCCGCGAGACCGGCGAGCCAGGGCCGGGCCCAGAGCCGCTCACCCCAGGCGGCGAAGCGCGCGGAGCGCGGCTCGCTCGCCTTCGCCCACGGGACCGCCCGGGCGTTGATCCGGTGCCCCTTGCGACCGAGCACCGCGGGCAGCAGCGTCAGGCTCGCGGCGAGGACGAAGATGACGCTCACCATGATCCCGCCGGCCATCGACCGGAACGCGGGGCTGTCCACGAGCATCACCGCGCTGAGCGAGATCAGGACGGTGATGCCGCTGAAGAGCACGGCCTTGCCGGCGGTGTCCATCGTCGCCGCGACCGCGTCGGGGACGTCGTCCGGCGTCTCGCGCAGCGCGGCGCGGAAGCGCATCACCACGAACAGCGCGTAGTCGATGCCGAGCGCGAGCGCGAACATCAGCGCGAAGTTCATCGCCCAGATCGAGATGTCGAACACGTGCGTGCCGAGGTACAGGGAGCCGGCGGAGGCGACCAGGCCGAGGATCGTGAGCAGCAGCGGCAGACCGGCGGCGGCGAGACCGCCGAACGCGAGCACGAGGATGCCGAGGGTGACCGGCCAGCTGTAGAGCTCGCTCTTCATCATCGCGGCGCGGTTGGCCTCGTTGAAGTCCGACCACAGCCCCGAGGCGCCGGTCATGGCGATCTCGATGCGGTCGTCCCCGAGCGCGCGCACCGGCTCCTTCAGGTCGTCCGCCGCGCGGACCATGTCGTTGGCGTCCGCCGCGGCGCCGGCCATCACGATCGCGGTGCGGCCGTCCTGGCTGATCGTCACGCCGGGCTGCGGCCCGACGACCTGCGAGACCCGGTCGTCCTCCTGGAGCACCCGCGTCACCGCGGCGATGCGCTGCGCGAACGCGGGAGAGGTCGCGGTGTCCGTGGTGCTGTGCAGGGCGACCATCAGCCCGGTCGAGTTCAGCCCGCCGAACTCCTGCTGGACGAGGTCGCGGACCTGGACGGACTCCGAGCCGGAGTCCTGCCAGCCGGCCCCCGAGAGCGCGTGCTCGACCTTCGGGGCGAAGACGCCCAGGCCGATGACGAGGACCGCCCAGACGGCGAACACGGCACGACGGTGCGTGGCCGCCCAGCGGCCGAGTCGGCCGATCGGGCCGTGACGGTGCGCCCGGGGCGCGGGGCCGGACGCGGGCGCCGCGGGGCGCGGGAGGGTGGTGCTCATCGGTCGGCCTCGGCGCTCGCGCCGGCCTCGCCGAGCAGGGCGGTCAGCTCGGAGAGCTGCTGCTGCAGCCCGCCGCAGACCTGCTCGCAGAGGTCGAAGACGGCGCGGTCGGCGATCGCGTAGATCGAGCTGGTGCCCTCCTTGCGCCGCGAGACGATGCCGGCCTGGAGCAGGACGCCGAGGTGCTTGGAGACGTTCTGCTGCGAGGCGCCGAGGCGCTCGGTGAGCTCCCCGACGGACAGCTCCTCCTCGCGCAGGAGGTCGAGCGCGCGGATGCGCAGCGGGTCACCCATGACGCGGAAGCGCTGGGCGATGAGCTCGGCGAGGTCGGCGGGGATGGGATGCGGGACGGCCATGGTCGGTGCTCCTGGGCGGGAGGGGTCAGCGGGAGGAGCAGCTGTTGCCGCCGCTCTCCAGCTCGGGATCGGGATCGGTGCGGCCGGCGTTGGCCTCGATGACGGCCTCGTAGTTGGCGGGGCGCGGCGGCATCGCGCGCAGCAGCTCGTCGGCGAACGCCTCGGGGTCCGCCAGCGCCAGCTCGGGCACCGCGGCGCGGACCGCGTCGAGCGTCGGCGCGACCGCGCCCGCGCGCAGGCCGGGGTGGGCGTGACCGCCGAGCAGGATCGCGTCGCCGGGCAGCGAGAGGATCTGGTGGCGCAGGGTCGCGTGCAGCGTGCGCGCCATCGCGCGGGACCGCTCGAGGTCGCCGACCTCGAGGTCGGGACGGGCGATGCCGTCGGCGAACAGCGAGTCGCCGGAGAGAATCGCGCGGTCGCCGACGAGCAGGCCGGTCATGTCGGTCGTGTGGCCGGGCAGGGCGACGACGCGGAGGTCGTGGGCCCCGAGCGTGAGCGTCTCCCCGTCGGCGACGGTGGCGTCGGGCGTGAACGCGACGCCGCGGTCGACCGTGGCGGCCGGGACGACGTGACGGGCGTCGGCCGCGGCGGCGAGCGCGCGGGCCCCGGAGAGGTGGTCGGCGTGCAGGTGCGTGTCGAGCACGCCGACGATCCGCGCGCCGTGCTCGGCGGCGAGCGCGACGTACGCGTCGGGGTGCGGGGCCGGGTCGACGACGAGCGCCTCCCCGTCGGCGACCAGGACGTAGGAGAGGCAGCCACGACCGGGGCGCTGGACCTGCAGGACGGTGAGGCCGTCGACGCCGACGTCGACGCGGTGGGGCAGCAGCAGGCCGATCCAGGCGCGCAGCCCGCCGTCGAGGACCCGGAGGTCCTTCTCCGGGAGCGCCTGCGCGACGGCGGTCGCCATGCGGCCGCGGGTGCAGACGAGCACGCTGCCGGCGGGGACCTGGTCCGCGGCGGCGTGCGGGGGGTCCAGCACGCCGACGGCAGGGACGTTCACGGTCGTGACGCCGTCCCCGTCGAGCGTCCAGCCGGCGGCGTCGGCGGCCGGGCGCACGTCGACGAGGGCGGGGCGGTCGCCGGACAGCAGCTCGGCGGCGAGGGTCTCGGGGTCCACGGTTCGCACCATAGACCGCAAGCTACTCCACTACTGTGTAGTTGTCAAATGGTGGAGTGGAGCGGTCTACCAGTCGGCGACCCGGTAGTCCTTGAGGAACACGCCGAAGAGGTCCTCCCCCGCCTCCCCGCGCACGATCGGGTCGTACACGCGGGCCGCGCCGTCCACGAGGTCCAGCGGCGCGTGGAAGCCCGCCTCCGCCAACCGCGCCTTCGTCGGGTGCGGGCGCTCGTCGGTGATCCAGCCGGTGTCGACCGCGGTCATCAGGATCCCGTCGGTCTGGAACATCTCCTGCGCGCTCGTGCGCGTGAGCATGTTCAGCGCGGCCTTCGCCATGTTGGTGTGCGGGTGCCCCGGCCCCTTGTAGCCGCGCGCGAACTGCCCCTCCATCGCGGACACGTTGACCACGTACGTGCGGCGCGCCGTCGACGCCGCCAGCGTCGCGCGCAGGCGGCCGATGAGGATGAACGGCGCCGTCGCGTTGCAGAGCTGGACCTCGAGCATCTCGATCGGGTCGACCTGGTCGACCGCGTCGATCCAGCTGTTCGTGTCGTCGAGATCCGGGATCAGGCCGCCCGCGTCGACCGCGCGACCGGCGGCGATCCGCTCCAGCGATGCGCTCCCGGCGGTCAGCGCCATCGACGCCACGACGTCCGGCGTCGGGGACCAGTGCGGGGTCGAGATCGCCGGCCGGGAGGTCTGCGCGTCCGCGTCGGGCGAGCGGCCGAGCTGGACGATCTCGGGCAGCGGCCCGCCCGGCAGCGGCTCGCGCTCCCCCGCCGCGACGAGCGCGTAGGCCTGCGGGCGGCGCTTGACCGTCTGCGCGGCGTTGTTGATCAGGACGTCGAGCGGACCGCGCGCGGCGACCTCGTCGGCGAGCGCCACGACCTGCGCCGGGTCACGCAGATCCACGCCGACGACGTGCAGCCGCGTCAGCCACTCCTCGCTGTCGGCCAGCTGCGCGAAGCGGCGCGCGGCGTCCCGCGGGAAGCGCGTGGTGATCGTGAGGTCCGCGCCGTCGCGCAGCAGCCGCAGCGCGATGTGCATGCCGATCTTCGCGCGCCCGCCGGTGAGCAGCGCGCGCCGGCCGCGCAGGTCGGTGTGCTGGTCGCGACGCTCGTGGTTGAACGCCGCGCAGGACGGACAGAGCTGGTGGTAGAACGCGTCGACCTCGTGGAAGCGCTCCTTGCAGACGTAGCAGGCGCGCGCCTTGATCAGGCGGCCGGCCGAGCCGTTGCCCGCCCGCGATGCGAGCGGCAGGCCCTCGGTCTCGTCGTCGATCCGGTCGGGCGCGGCGGTCGCCGTCGCCGCGGTCACCGCGTCGTCGTTGGCCTTCACCGCGGCGCGGCGCTCCGCGCGGCGGCGGTCCTTGGCCGCCTTGAACAGCGCGGCGGTCGCGCGCTGCAACGCGATCGAGTCGGGGTGCTGCGGCGACAGCGACTGCGCGTCGGCGAGCACGCGCAGCGCGTGCTGGAGGTCCTGCGGGTCGATGCCGTCGGGCGCCGTCATGGCGCCCGGATGGTACGGGTGGTCAGCTGCGCGGCGCGGTGAGGCGGCGGGCGGCGCGGCCCTCGCACGCGACGCACAGGACGCTGTCCGGCGCCGTGTCGATCCGGGTCGCGGCGATCGCGCGGCCACAGTCGTCACAGGTCCCGTAGGTGCCCTCGTCGAGCTTCTGCAGTGCGCGCTCCACGCGGTCGAGGGCCTCCGCCTCGACGGCGCGGACGAAGCGGCCGCGACGGGCCAGGAGCTGGTCGTGGGCGTCGAGGAGCAGGACCCGGGCGGCCCCGACGTCGAGCGTCGATGGTGAAGCCATGTCCGACGGCTACCCGGACGCGGCCACGACCACGCCCGCGACGATCCGCGCGCACCGCTCCACGCAGTCCCAGTCGACGCGGTCGGGCGTGTCGGTCGGCAGGTGGTACTCGGTGTAGTGGCCGCGGTCCCCGACGCTCAGCAGCGTCGTCGACGGGATGCCGCGGTGCTGGGTGAGGACCGGGTCGGTCCAGGCGCCGATCCGCCAGCGCGCGGGCGGGTCCTCCCCGGCCGCGCGGGCGCCCGCCTGCACGAGCGCAACGGCCTCCGGATCGAAGCGGTGGGTGCGCATCGCCCCCTCGGCCGCGGCGACGATCGGGGTCCCGCCTCCGAGCGTGTCGACGCCGACGACCGTGACCGGCCCCGCCGCCAGCGCCGCCGCGAGGACCGGCCCGTCGGCGAAGGCCCGCATGCCGCCCATCCCGGCCTCCTCGCCGCCGGGGAGGACGAGCACGACGTCGACGCCCACGGGCGGCGCGGCGGCGAGCGCGCGGGCGAGGCCGAGCAGGACCGCGACGCCCGTCGCGTTGTCGGACGCCCCGGGCACGGTCGCGCCGCGGGCGACGCTGACGAGCCCCGCGAGGCCGACCCCGATCGTCGCCAGCGCGCCGGTCCGCAGCGCGCGGCCGGCCCGCGGCGCTGCCCGCTCGACGGCGCTGCCCGCCGCACCGGCGAGGAACGCGCCCGTGAGCGCGCCCATCACGGGGGACATCCGCCGCGTGCGCCGGGCCAGACCCGCGCCCGCGTTGGCGAAGGCCGGGCGCCAGACCCAGCCGGTCGGCGCCGCGTCGAGGTGCGCGACGAGGACGAGCGTGCGGCGCACCTCGCCGGTTCCCGGGATGCGCACGACGACGTTCGCGCCCTCCCCGGACGGCAGGACGCGGCGGACCCACTGGTCGCGGCCGCTCGTCTCGCGCTCGTAGGAGCGCAGGACCGCGAGCGTGAGGGCCGCCCCGAGCAGGCCGCCGCGGCCGATCGCGGCGAGCCCGGCGGCGTCGTGCAGCGCGTGCGCGAGCGCGTACCCGCGCGGCGAGCGGTAGGGCTGCACGACCGGGCGCAGGCCGGCGTCGCGCAGCTGCCCGGCCACCCACGCGGCGGCCCGGCGCTCCCCCTCCCCCGCGCTGGACCGGACGATCCGGCAGAGCGCCTCGACGTCCTCGCGCAGGCGATCCTCGGCAGCGGTCACGGGCGGATCGTAGGCTGAGTCGCACCATGACCCATGACGTCCTCGTCGTCGGCGCCGGGATCGCCGGCCTCACCGCGGCGGACGCGCTGCACCGCGCGGGCCGTGACGTCGTCGTGCTCGAGGCGCGCGACCGCGTCGGCGGACGGCTCCTGAACCACGACCTCGACCACGGGGGCACGGTCGAGGTCGGCGGCCAGTGGATCGGGCCGACGCAGCACCGTGCCGTCGCGCTCGCGCAGCGGCTCGGCCTGCGCACCTACCCGACGCACGCGACCGGGCTGAACCTCGTCGAGCACCACCGCGGCGTCTCGCGCTACCGGGGCGACATCCCGCGGCTGAACCCGGCGGTCCTCGTCGACGTCGGGCAGGCGCAGCTGCGGCTCGAGGCGATGGCCCGCCAGGTGCCGACGGACGCGCCGTGGGCCGCGCGCCGTGCCGCGCGCTGGGACGCCCGCACGTTCGAGGACTGGATCGTGCGGTCGCTGCGGACCGAGGTCGGCCGCGAGCTGCTGCGGCTCTCGTGCGCGGCGGTCTGGGCGTGCGAGCCCCGGGACGTGTCGCTGCTGCACGTCCTCTTCTACATGCACGCGGCGGGTGGCTTCGACCTCCTCCTCGGGACCCGGGGCGGCGCGCAGCAGGACCGGATCGTCGGCGGGTCGCAGCGGCTCGCGCTCGACCTCGCCGCGACGCTCCCCGACGGGATGGTGCAGCTGGGGCAGCCGGTCCGCTCGATCACGACCCGGGGCGAGGAGGTGGTGGTCCGCGGCGAGGCCGGCGAGCACCGTGCCCGCCGCGTGATCGTCGCGCTCGCCCCCGCGCTCGCCGCCCGGATCAGCTACGCGCCCGCGCTCCCGGCCGCGCGCGACCAGCTCACCCAGCGGGTGCCCAACGGCTCCGTGATCAAGACGATGTCCGTCTACGAGGAGCCGTTCTGGCGGGCGGACGGGCTGTCGGGACAGGCGATCAGCCTGCGCGGCCCGGGCAAGGTCGTGTTCGACAACTCGCCGCACGGCACCGGGATCGGCGTGCTGCTCGTGTTCCTCGAGGGCGCGGAGGCGCGGGCGTTCTCGGGACGGTCGACCGACGAGCGGCGCCGCGCGGTCACCGGCACGCTCGCGCGGCTGTTCGGCGAGCGGGCCGCCCGGCCGGTGGAGTACGTCGACCGGGACTGGTCGGCGGAGGAGTGGACCCGCGGCTGCTACGCGGGCTTCTTCACCCCCGGCACGTGGACGGCGTTCGGCCGCGCGGTGCGCGCCCCGACCGGCCGGCTGCACTGGGCGGGCACGGAGACCGCGACGACCTGGAACGGCTACATCGACGGGGCGATCCAGTCCGGCGAGCGGGCGGCGGGCGAGGCGCTCGCCGCGCTGGCGCTCACGCGAACGTGAGCATCAGGAGCAGCAGCAGCCCGAGGAAGCACACCGCCGCGACCGAGCCGAGGATCCGCACGGCCCAGACGTCGAACGCCGTGACCGGGCGGGCGCTCAGCCGGTCGACGTGATGGACGTCCGCCGCGAGGTCCTTCGCGGCGGGGAGCGCGACGACGCCGAGCGGCTCGTCCGGGTCGTCGGCGGGTGCCACGAGCGTCGGGTCGTCGTCGGGCGCGGTCGGGGTCGGGGTCGGGTCGGCGTGCGCGCGGCGCCGGTCGGCGGGCAGCTGCGTGTCGTCGTCCCCGTCGTCGCGGGGGACGAGCCGCTCGGGAGCGGGCTCCGCGCGGGCGGCTGGCCGCTGCGCGGCGGGCGCCGGGTCCTCGGCCTCCGCGCGCCGGTCGCGTGTCGCGACCGGGAGCGCGGCGTGGTCGGCGGTGTCGCCGGTGCGCGCGCGGCGCTCCAGCGCGCGGAAGGCGATCAGGGTCTCGTCGCGCGCCTCGCGCGCGTGCTCGGCACGACGGAGCGCCTCGTCGCGCTCGCGCTCCACGGCGGTGAGCGCGGCGCGCAGCTCGTCGCGCTCCCGGACCAGCCGGGCGGACTCCTCCTGGACGCTGCGCACGTGGCGGCTCTGCTGCTCCGCCCAGCCCTCGGAGCGCCGGCCGTCGGCGCGCGCGTCGTCCCGTTCGAGCTCCACGCGGTGGCGCTGCTCCTGCGCGGTGCGGAGCGCGTCCTCGGCCGCGAACCGTCGCTCGCGCGCCTCGTCGAGGTCCTCCCGCAGGCGGCTCGCGGTCGCGCGCGCCTCCTCCCGGTCGCGCTCGGCGCCGGCGAGCCGCGCCCGCAGCCGATCGAGCTCCGGGGCCGCCCCCGGTGCCTCCATGGCGGGCGCGGGCCGGTCCGCGGAGGCGGACCGCTGGCCGGATCCGCGGTCACGCCGGTCGGCGCCCACGGGCTCGGGCCGGTCGGGACGCACGGCGTTGCGCTCGTCCGCGGGCGCGGGCCGGTCAGAACGCGCGGACAGGTCGACATCCGCCGACGGGGCGGCGGGCGCAGGCCGGTCGGCGCGCGCGGGCAGGTCGGCACGCGCGGGCGGCGTGCCGCGGTGAGCAGGGGCGGGCGCCGGCGGCGCGGACCGCGACGCCTCGGGGGCGAGCGGGACGGTCACCGCCGGCGTCACCGCCAGCGCGGCGTCGCCCGGCTCGATCGCCGGCCCCTCCCAGGGGAACGCCGCGGTCCAGGGGGCGCCCTCGTCGGGCGCCCAGGGCTTGTGCTCCAGCGAGGCGAGCACCTCACGATCGCCGACGAGCAGCGTGGGGCGCACGAACCGCATGCCGCGCGTGCCGCTCCACCGTCCCCGGACGACGACCCGGTCGTGCTCGGAGCGCAGCTCGTGCAGCTCGAACGAGGCGACGGGTGTCGGCGTGCGGAGATCGCTCATCCGTCGCGGTCTACCCGCCGGACGCCGAACTCAGGCGCCTGCGGCCGCGGCGCCGAGTGGACACCAGGTCCTTCGCGGAAGGATCTGGCGTCCACTCGACCCTGGGAGAGCCGCCCGGCCGCTACTCCCGCTCGACGGCGGTGGAGAGCTGCGGGACGAGCTCGTCGAGGAGGTAGGGGATCGAGAGGACGCTGATGAAGGACGCGGCCTGGCCGAGCGTGGTGGTCTCGTCGAGGAAGACCTCACGGCCCTTCTGGCGGACGGGCAGCCGCCGGTAGGTCGGGCGGTCGCGGATGACCTGGCGGTCCTTGTCGGACGCGACGAGCCAGGTGATCGCGTCGACGTCGAGGAGGTCGGCGCGCTCCTCGCTGAGGTCGCGGCCGAACTCGGTGCCGACGTACTCCTGCAGGCCGTCCGGCAGCGAGAACCCGAGCGTGGTGAGCAGCCGCCCGCGCGGGTCCTGGGGGCCGTACACGTACGGCTTGCCCTCGAAGTAGGTGGCGACGAGCCCGCGCCTACCGGCGAACTCGGGGTGGGCGGCCTTGGCGTCGGCGAGCTGCTGCTCGACGCCGTCGACGAGCTCGGCGGCCTGCGCCGGGCGGCCGACGGCACGGCCGACGATCGTCGTGACGTCCTGCCAGGGGATGCCGTAGGGGACGTACTGCTTCGGCGCGACGACGACCGGGGCGATCCGCGACAGCTTGTCGTAGTCGGTCTTCTTCAGGTCCGCGTAGAGGGCCAGGATGAGATCGGGGCGCAGCGCGGCGATCTTCTCGAACTGGACCGCGCCGGTCGGGGACTTCAGGACCGTCGGGTCGGGGGCGTCGCCCTGCTCGTCCTTCGCCCAGGGGAAGATCGCGCCGGGCCGGTCACCGAACCACTCGGTGGTGGCGACCGGGGTGATGCCGAGCGCGAGCAGGGCGTCCTGCTCGACGAGCCCGACGGTGACGATCCGCTCGGGGGCGCGTTCGATCTCGGTCGAGCCGTAGCGGTGGGTGATCGTGACGGGGAAGGCCGCGCCGGCGGCGGTGCTGACCGTGCCCGCCCCGGTGGCCGACGACGGGTCGTCGTCACCGCACCCGGCGAGGACGAGGAGGGCCAGCGCGAGGCCGGCGAGGAGGGAGAGGACCTTTGACATGGTCGCCACGCTAGCATCGTTAGGGCACCCTTATCCGTGTCCTCTGTCGCAGCCACCCCTCCGGCCGAACGCCGGCTCCCCCGCATCACGCGTCCCGCCGGACTGCTGCTCGGCGTCGCCGTCCTCGTGCTGCTCGTCGGCCTCTCGGCGGCGGTCGGCACCCGCTCGATCCCGCTCGGCGAGGTCCTCGACCACCTCCGTGCCGACGACGGCTCGCAGGACGCGGCGGTCGTCCGCGACCTGCGGATCCCGCGGACCCTCGTGGGCATCGCGGTCGGCGTCGCCCTCGGCCTCTCCGGCGCGCTGATGCAGGCGATCACGCGCAACCCGCTCGCCGACCCGGGCATCCTCGGCGTGCAGGCCGGGGCCTCCGCGGCGGTCGTCGTCGCCATCGGCTTCCTCGGCGTCAGCGACCCCTCCGGCTACGTGTGGTTCGCCTTCGCCGGTGCCGCGCTCGCGTCGGTCGCGGTCTACGCGCTCGGCTCGATGGGCCGCGGTGGCGCCACCCCGGTCCGGCTCGCGCTCGCCGGGACCGCGACGTACGCGGCGCTCAGCGCGTTCATCGAGGGCGTCACGCTGCTCGACCCCGTCGCGTTCGACGACTTCCGCTTCTGGCGCGTCGGCTCGCTCGCGGGCCGGGACCTCGACGTGCTGGCGCAGGTCGGGCCGTTCCTGCTCGCCGGGACGCTGCTCGCGCTCGGGCTCGCCCGGTCGCTCAACGCGATCGCGCTGGGCGACGAGACCGGACGCGCGCTCGGCGCCAACCTCGGCCGCACGCGGATCCTCGCCGCGGTCGCGATCACGCTCCTGTGCGGCGCCGCGACCGCCGCCGCCGGGCCGATCGCGTTCGTCGGCCTGACGATCCCGCACGTCGCGCGCGCGATCACCGGCCCCGACCAGCGCTGGGTGTTCCCGTACTGCGTGCTGCTCGGCCCGATCCTCATCCTCGCCGCCGACGTCCTCGGACGCGTCGTCGTGCGCCCCGGGGAGCTGCAGGTCGGGATCGTCACCGCGCTCGTCGGCGCGCCCGTGTTCATCGCGCTCGTGCGCCGCACCCGGATCGCGCAGCTGTGAGCGCGATCGTCCTGCGCGCCGCCGGCGGCCGCGTCTCGCTGCGGCTGCACCGCCGTCCGATCCTCGTCGGGGCGGCCCTCGCGCTGCTGACGTTCGCGACGGTCGTGCTGGCGCTCACCACGGGGGACTTCCCGCTGTCCGTCGGCCAGGTCCTCGCCGTGCTCGTCGGCCGCGGCGATCCCGGGGACGCGTTCATCGTCGAGACGCTGCGCCTGCCGCGCGTCCTCACGGCGGTGCTGGTCGGCGCCGCGTTCGGCGTCGCGGGCGCGATCTTCCAGTCGATCACCCGCAACCCGCTCGGGAGCCCGGACGTCATCGGCTTCACCGCCGGCTCGGCGAGCGGTGCGCTGCTCGTCATCCTCACGACGAGCGGCGGCGCGGTCGCGATCGCGCTCGGCTCCGTCGCGGGCGGCGTCGTCACCGCGGCGGTCGTGTACCTGCTCGCGTTCCGCGGCGGCGTGCAGGGCTACCGGCTGGTGCTCGTCGGCATCGGGATCGGCTACGCGCTCTACTCGCTCAACGACTACCTGATCACCCGCGCCACCCGCGAGGACGCGCTGGAGGCGTCGCACTGGCTCGTCGGCAGCCTCAACGGGCGCGGCTGGGAGCACGTCTGGCCGGTCGCGGCCGCGCTCGCGGTGCTGCTGCCGCTGGCGCTGCTGCTGTCCCGCTCGATGCAGCTGCTCGAGCTCGGGGACGACGCCGCCAGCGCGCTGGGGGTCGGGGTGCAGCGCGCGCGGCTGGCGCTCGCCGCGCTCGCCGTGGCGCTGACCGCCGTGGGGACCGCGTCGACCGGGCCGGTGCTGTTCGTCGCGCTCGCCGCCCCGCAGATCGCCCGGCGCCTGACGCGTGCCGCCGTCCCCGGCCTCGGCACGAGCGCCCTGACCGGCGCGACGCTCATGGCCGCCGGCGACTTCGCCGCCCAGCGGCTGCTCGACCAGGACCTGCCCGTGGGCGTCGTCACCGGCCTCGTCGGCGGCGTCTTCCTCGCATGGCTGCTGACCCAGGAGTGGAGAACCCGATGAGCCCCCGCCTCACCGCCACCGACCTCGAGCTCGCCTACGACCGGCGGATCGTCGCGCGCGACCTCGACCTCGCGATCGCCGACGGCTCCTTCACCGTGATCGTCGGCCCGAACGCGTGCGGCAAGAGCACGCTGCTGCGCGCGCTCGCGCGGATGCTGCGCCCCCGCACCGGGACGGTCCTGCTCGACGGGCGCGACATCGGCGCGCAGCCGTCGCGGGCGGTCGCGCGCGAGCTCGGCCTGCTGCCGCAGAGCGCGATCGCCCCGGACGGGATCACGGTCGCGGACCTCGTCGCCCGGGGCCGCTATCCCCATCAGCGGCTGCTGCGGCAGTGGTCGGTCGCCGACGAGCAGGCGGTCGCCACGGCGATGGACGCCACCGGCGTGACGGACCTCGCCGACCGGATCGTCGACGAGCTCTCCGGCGGTCAGCGCCAGCGGGTCTGGCTGGCGATGGCGCTCGCGCAGGACACGCCGATCCTGCTGCTCGACGAGCCGACGACGTTCCTGGACATCGCCCACCAGGTCGAGGTGCTCGACCTCTGCGCCGAGCTGCACGAGCGCGGCCGCACGCTGGTGGCGGTCCTGCACGACCTCAACCACGCCTGCCGCTACGCGACGCATCTCGTCGCGATGCGCGAGGGGGCGATCGTCGCGCAGGGCGATCCGCGCATGATCGTGGACGCCGGCCTCGTCGAGCGCGTCTTCGGTCTGCGCTGCCGGGTGATCGAGGACCCGGAGACCGGCGCCCCGCTCGTCATCCCGGCGGCGCGCACGGCGGTCGCGCAGGAGCTGCCCGCATGACCCGGCCGTTCCCGCTGCACGCCGGCATCGCCACGGTCGTGGCGCGACGCGCGCTCACGCCGCGGATGCTGCGCCTGACGCTCGCCGCGGACGCGTTCGGCGATCCCGGGATCGAGCAGCCCGGGGAGATCGTCACGCTCGGATTCGCCGGTCCCGGGGAGGAGCTCGTGCTCCCGCGCGAGGGCTGGCGCTTCCCGCCCGGCGGCCCCGAGCAGCACTGGCGCAACTTCACCGTCCGCCGCAGCGCCCCGGCGGACGCGACCATCGACGTCGACGTGTTCCTGCACGGCCCCGCGGGGATCGCGGCGCGCTGGGCGCTCCACGCCCGTCCGGGTGACAGGGTCGGCCACGCCGGACCGCGCACCCACTGGGAGCCGGTCGCCGACGCCGGTTGGAGCCTGCTGGCCGCGGACGAGACCGGGCTGCCCGCCCTGCAGGCGATCGTCGAGCAGCTGCCGGCCGGCCACCGGACGATCGCGCTCGTCGAGGTCCAGGACGAGGCGGAGCGGGCCCCGGTGGACAGCGCCGCGGACGTGGACTGGCACTGGTGCGTGCGCGGGGACGCCGCGCCGGGGACGTCGACGGTGGTGATCGACACGCTGCGGACGCTGGAGCTGCCGACGACCCGCGGGCAGTGCTGGGGCGGCGGCGAGGCGCTCGTCATGCGCGACGTGCGACGGCACGTCGCCGCCCACCTGCCAGCGTGCGCCGGCGCGGTCCAGGTGCTCGGCTACTGGAAGCACCGCGCGACCCCGGAGAGCGTCGACTACACCTGAACGCGGTGCGGCAGTGGCACGAAGGTGCGACAGCCGGTACATTCGCGCCCGTCCAGGGGCCGCGGTCAGCGGTTCACTCGTCCTCAGGAGTCCTCATGCCCGCAGGTTCCCGGGCCGCGCGCGCCACAGCCGCGTCCGTTGCCGTCGGTCTGCTCGCGGTCGCCACCGTCGCACCGTCGGCCGCCGTCGCCCAGAAGGCCAAGCCCGCCTCGTTCGTCCTCGCCGCCCCCGCACCCGGCGACGTCTCCTACGGCGTCGTGCAGGTGCGCCGTACGAGCACGAAGGTGCCGCGATCCCGGCCGGGCGCCACGCGCGCCGTCGGGCAGACCGTCGGGACCCTCGGCATCGACATCCGCTCGAGCGCCTGGAAGCGGCTGCGGCGCACCACCAAGGTCTATGTCGCGACCGCGCCCGTCCAGGGCCAGGGCAGCGCCGCCGTCCGCAACGTCCTCGTGTTCCTCGTCCGCAAGAAGACGAAGGCCACGACGCCGAAGACCGCCTCGTTCACCGTGAAGGTCACCAACGCGACCGCCAACCGGTCGTTCTGGGTGCGGTCCGTGTCGGCGAAGACCGGGCGGGCGACCACGTTCACCGTGCGCAACGCGCTCACGACCGCGCTGGGCAACTGGAGCGGCTACCTCAAGGTCCTCGGCGCCCGCAACGCGCTGCGGGCGGCGCACCGTCCCATCGACGTGCACGGGCGCTTCCGGCAGGCCCCGCCGCAGACCGCGGGCACCATCTCCACGGGTGGCGCGAAGATGAACGCGCGGACGCGCACGATGTACGAGCTGATCTTCGGCACGCTCGGCGAGCCGCTCTCCTACCAGGCGGCGAAGAAGAGCCCGGCGGTCGTCGACTTCATCCGCGCCGAGCTCGGCAACGCGGCGGTCGCCACGCGCTGGGCGGACGTCGCCAAGCGGCTGCCGCTGCAGGTGCCCGACACGTACGCCGCCGCGGCGAGGACCGAGGCGCAGTTCGTGCGGGTGCCGCGCACCCGGATCACCGCCCGCCAGGTCACGATCCGTGACCAGGTGAACTCCACCCAGCAGGCCGCGATCGAGGCGCCGCGGATCACCGCGCCGACGGTCCCGGGCACGCGCATCACCGTGCAGATCACCGGCAGCGGGAGCGGCGCCCTCGTGTCCGCGGGCGGGGAGATCTCGTGCCCGCCGGTCTGCTCGCACCTCTTCGTCACCGGTGACAGCGTGGACCTCGACGCCAAGCCGGCGGCGGGCTCGGAGATCGCGAGCTTCGAGGGCTGCACGAAGGGCAACCCGAACAAGGGCGAGACCTGCCGGGTCGGCCTGGTGACCGACCGGCCCGGGCCGTCGCTCATCGTCGCCGCGAACTTCCGGCCGAAGGTTCCGGCCACCGGGGGCGGCGGCGCGCCCGACGTGAGCGGCCTGCCGCCCGCGACGCTCGACCCGACCTTCGGTCTCGGGGGCGTCGAGTCGCTGCCCTTCAGTCAGGGCGGCATGCCGCGCAGCGCGTACGTCAACCGGATCGCGACCGGCCCGGACGGCAAGTTCGTGCTCATCGGCCTGCGCGAGCGCGGCAGCGCCTACGACTGGGCGACGGCGCGCTACACGGCCAACGGCGCGCTCGACACCTACGGCAGCGGCGGCACGGCGACCTTCATCGAGAGCGGGATCGACCTCGGGGGCCGCGACGCCGCCGTCGCGCCTTCGGGCCGGATCCTGCTGGTCGGCGAGACCACCGCGCTCGGCGACGTCCGCGTCTACGGGCTCACGCCCGCCGGCACGCCCGACGGGACGTTCGGCTCCAGCGGCCTCGCCTCGATCCCGGTCCCCGGGGCGTTGCGCGTGAGGGGGCAGGCCGTCGCGATCCAGCCCGACGGCCGGATCGTCGTGGCCGGCGACTACGCCGACGGCATCTCCTCGCGCGTGTTCGCCGCCCGCTTCACCGCGGACGGCACCCCGGACCCGACGTTCGACAACGGCGGCGACGGCCTCGTCACGCTCCCCGCGAACGCCTGCGACATCGCCGGGGGCGGCGGCAGCGGCTGCCAGATCACCGACATGGCCATGCAGACCGCGGGCGGCGCCCTCACCGGCCTGGTGCTCAGCGGGTTCACGATCGACAGCGCGCGTCCGGGGTACTCCGAGGGCGTCGTGCTGCGCCTCGCGCCGCAGTCGGGCGCGGGCGACGTGCAGGTCGACGCGCTCTGGGGTGACGCCGGGACCCCCGGCCGCCGCGTGCTCGACCCCGACCGGGTGGCGTCCGCGACCGCGATCGTCGGGGAGCCCGACGGCTCCCTCGTCCTCAGCGGTCGCACGAGCGCGAACCCGCGCCCGCAGTGCACGGTCGCGAAGATCACGCCGCAGGGCGGCGTCGACACGGCGTTCGGCGCCGGCGGCTCGATCACGCTCGCGCTCCCGGACGGCTGCGAGGCCCCGGGCCTCGCGCGCCGCGCCGCCGGCGGCTACGTCATCGCCGGGTCGGACTTCGCGCTCGACACGCACGCGGTGCTCGGTCGGGTGAGCGCGAGCGGTCAGCCGGACTCCGCGTTCGCCGCCGGCGGCGTGCGCACGGTGCCCTCGGCGGGCTCGCCCGGGTTCTTCAACGACGTCGTGGTCGTGGGCGACCGGATCGTGGCGGCGGGCGGCGCGTTCCCGTACCCGCACCGGTTCCAGATCGCCGGCTACACCGGCGGCTGAGCGGGGCGGGCGTCGACGTGACCGTCAGAGGGCGGTCACGTCGACCGTGACCTCGAGCTTCTTCGTCCGGCCCTCGGTGAAGATCACGCCGCTCACCGGGGGCAGGTCCTGGTAGTCGCGCCCGTACGCGGTGACGACGTAGCGGGACCCGACGACCTGGTCGTTCGTGGGGTCGAGGTCGAGCCAGCCGACCTCGGGCAGCAGGACGCTGAACCACGCGTGCGACACGTCGGCGCCGACGAGCTTCGGCTTGCCGGGCGGCGGGTCGGTCTCCAGGTAGCCGGACACGTAGCGGGCGGGCAGGCCCATCGCGCGCACGCACGCGATGCCGACGTGCGCGAAGTCCTGGCAGACGCCGCGCCGGTCGCGCAGCACCTCCTCCAGCGGGGTGGCGACGGTCGTCGCCTTCGCGTCGAAGGTGAAGTCGCGGTGGATGCGCGCGCACAGGTCGGTGGCCGCCTCCGCCATGTCACGGCCCGGCGGGAAGGACGGCTCCGCGTACGCGCGGGCCGCCTCGGACGCGGCCACCAGCGGCGAGTCGAGCGTGTAGTGGGCGGCCCACAGCGGGTCGGTCTCGCGCAGCGCGGCGGGGACCTCCTCCCACGGCCGGCGGCCGAGCAGCGGCAGGCCGGCGGGCCGGTCGTCGACCTCGACGACGCTCGTGGCCGTGACGGTGAGCGTCTTGTGCGGCCGGTGGATCGCGACGTACCCGACGCGGTTGCCGAAGAAGTCGACGTGCTCGCGGTAGTCCTCCGGCCGCGGGGACACGACGACCTCGCTCGAGACGCAGCGCTGTCCGGGCACGTCGCGTGGCAGCAGGTGCAGCTGCGAGTAGCTCGGGTTGACGACGGACGCGTACGTGTACTGCGTGCGGTGGACCACGCGGTAGCGGGTGCTCACGACAGCGTCCTCTGCGGCAGCCGGTGGACGAAGTGGTCGCGCTCCAGGGCGAGCGCCGCCTCCTCGAGCAGCCGCAGCTGCTCGTCCAGGAACGCGGACAGCGCCGGCCGATCGCCGTCGGCCCCGGACAGCGCGAGACCGCCGACGTCGGCGAGCTGCAGCGCGGTCGACGCCTCGAGCACGCGGCGCTGGTCCTCGCGCAGGCGGCCGCTGCCCGCGGGCAGCTCGGCGAGGTCCTCCGCCGCCCGGGCGAGCTGGTGGGCCAGCGAGCGGGGGTTGCCGTCGTCGAGCAGCAGCAGGTCGAGCAGCGTCGCGAGCTGCGCCTGCGAGCGGTAGCGGCGACGGTAGGTGATGAGCGACTCGCCGGCCGCCAGCACGCTCTCGAGCACGAGGCTGTCGGCCGCGGTGCCGCGGTCCGTCGTGACGGTGGCGCGCAGCAGCGCGAGCAGCTGCAGGGCGCGCTCGAGCCGTCGTCCGGCGTCCATGAAGCGCCAGCCGAGGTCGCGGACCATGCTCTCCTGCGCGAGGCCGGAGAACGCGAGCACCGACTGCATGACCTTGCCCAGCGCGGCCTGCACGGTCGCGGCGCGCGCCGCCCCGGAGATGCCGCCGATCGTGCGGTCGAGCGTGCCGACGACGAGGAACGTGTCGGTCGAGAGCTGGTCGCGCACCGCGTACGCGGCCCCGAGCATGCCGCGGATCGCGTGGCCGACCGTGCCCGGTCGGCGCTCGTCGATCACGAGGTCGCGCAGCTCCGTCCCGGGGCTCGCCAGCCGCTGGGACGCGCCGTCGCCGAGGAACCCGGGCTCGGTCGCGGTCACCCGCGTGACCGCCTGCAGCAGCGTGCGCAGCGCCTCCACCCCGGCGGGGTTGTCGCTGCCCTCGAACTCGGTGCGCCGGTCGTCGATGACGCGCAGCAGCCGCGTGACGGACTCGGCACGCTCGGCGTAGCGGCCGAGCCAGAAGAGGTTCTCGGCGACGCGCGAGGGCACCTGCGCCATCGGGTCGATGCCCTCGACGACCGGCCCGGTCTGCAGCCAGAAGCCGGTGAGGTGCTCGGGCTCGCTGGCCAGGACCCAGGTGTCCTTGGAGATCGCGCCCGCCTGGTTGCTGATGCGCCCGTCGCCGTCGTCGGGCGCGACGCGGGTGAGCCCCCCGGGCATCACCGCGTAGGAGTCGTTGCGCGCGACGGCGAAGGACCGCAGCAGGCTGCGGCGCGCGACGAGCCCGTCGTCGGTGAGCGTCGGCGTGCTCGAGGTGATGACGCGCTCCTGCCCGACCCACGCCCCGGGGCGTGCCTCGATGCGGGCGCGCAGCTCCTCGAGCTCGTGGTTGCTGAGCTCCCAGCCGAAGACGGTGGCGCTGCCGGCGCCGCGCGAGAGTGGCCGGACGACGAGCTCGTCGAGGCGCGCGAGCACCTCCGCGCGCCCGTCCTCGTCCCCGCACCACCAGCTCGGCACGGTCGGCAGGCGCAGCTCGCGTCCGAGCAGGTGGCGGCTGATGCGCGGCAGGTACGCGAGCAGCGCCGGGTTCTCCAGGGCGCTGGATCCGAGCGTGTTGACGACGCTGACGACGCCGCGGCGGCTGGCCTCGACCAGCCCGGGCACGCCGAGCAGCGAGTCGGCGCGCAGCTCCAGCGGGTCGCAGGAGTCGCCGTCGACGCGGCGCAGGATGACGTGCACGGGCTCGAGCCGCCCGAGCGAGCGCATCCACACGCCGTCGCGTCGCACGGTGAGGTCGGCGCCCTCGACGAGCGGGTAGCCGAGCGTCGAGGCGAGGATGCCGTGCTCGAACGCGGTCTCGTTCCACGGGCCCGGGGAGAGCACCACGATCCGCGGGTCGTCGACGCCGGGCGGGGCGGCCTCCTGCAGCGCGGTGCGCAGCTGACGGAAGAACGGGGCGAGGCGGTGGACGTGCGCGTCGCGGTACAGGGACGGCAGCACGCGCGAGACGACGAGCCGGTTCTCCAGCGCGTACCCGAAGCCGGACGGGGCCTGCGCGCGGTCGCTGACGACGACCCAGGCGCCGCTCGCGTCACGGCCGAGGTCGGCGGCGTAGGAGAAGAGCTGCTGGGTGCCGGGCAGGCGGATGCCGTCGCAGGCGCGCAGGAAGCCGTCGTGGCCGTACACGACCTCGGGCGGCACGATGCCGCGGCGCAGCAGGTCCCGCGCGCCGTAGAGGTCCTCGAGCACGAGGTTGAGCAGCTCGGCGCGCTCGATCAGGCCCGCCTCGAGCAGCAGCCACTCGCGGCTGGTCAGGACGGTGGGCAGCGGGTCGAGCAGCCACGCGTCGGAGCGCTGGTCCTCGTAGGCGTGGTAGACGACGCCGTCCTGGTCGAGCAGCCGGGCGGCCTCGGCGCGCCGGTCCAGCAGCGCCGCGGTCCCGAGGCCGCGCAGCGCCTCGGCCAGCGGCGTCCAGTGCTCGCGCGTCTCGCCCCGCGCGTCGACCATCTCGTCGTAGCACCCGTCCAGGGGCCGGTACGGCGCGTCGGTGGTGGCCGTGGGCGGGTTCACGAGGGGTCAGGAGCGCGGCCGGACGGGCTTCCGGCGGAGATCGAGCGTCCGAGGGTAGTCGGCGTCCCAGTCGGGGTCGAGCGCGTCGACGATCGTCCCGGGGCGCCCACCGGGCACGAAGCGGGACGCCCGGCGCGCCTCCGCCTCCTTCGCGCCACGGGGCACGCCGCCGTAGGCGCGCCCGTCGGGCTCGGTCACGTGGTAGGCGCAGCCGCCCAGGGAGCGGCGCGTGCGCCGGTCGACGAGCTCGAGCTCCAGCGGGGCGTGCACGCCGATCGTCGGGTGCAGCGCCGACCACAGGCTCCACGCCCGGTAGCGCACCCCGGCGACCTGCACGCCGGGCACGGCGGTCGGGTGCAGCGGCAGCGCGTGCCCGTTGCAGGTGACGAGGTGACGGTCGGGATCGAGGTGGTCGACGCGGACCTGCAGCCGCTCGAGCGAGGAGTCGACCATCCGGGCGGTGCCGCTGGTGGTCGCCTCCTCCCCGAGCACGTTCCACGGCTCGATCGCGCGGCGCAGCTCGATCCGGGTGCCGTCGAGCGTGACCTCGCCCAGGCGCGGGAAGCGGAAGTGCAGGAACGGGTCGAGCCAGTCGTCGTCGAAGGCGTAGCCGCTGTCGCGCAGGTCGGCGGCGACGGCGCGCAGGTCCTCCGCGGCCCACCAGGGCAGCAGGAAGCGGTCGTGCAGCTCGGTGCCCCAGCGGCGCAGCGGCGCGGTGAATGGGGTCTCCGCGAACCGCGCGATCAGCGTCCGGACGAGCAGCGCCTGCACGAGGCCCATGTCGACGTGCGGCGGCATCTCGAAGCCGCGGAGCTCCAGCACGCCGATGCGGCCGCTCTCGAGCGCGGGGTTGTGGAGCTTGTCGATGCAGAACTCGGCGCGGTGCGTGTTGCCCGTCAGGTCGGTGAGGATGTTGCGCAGCAGCCGGTCGACCTGCCAGGCGGGGGTCTCCCAGCCGTTCTCGCGCGCCTGCTCGCCGAGCCGCTCGAGCTCCGCGAACGCGATCTCCAGCTCGTAGAGCGCCTCGTGGCGGGCCTCGTCGATGCGCGGCGCCTGGCTCGTGGGGCCGACGAACCGGCCGGAGAACACGTAGGAGAGCGACGGGTGGATCTGCCAGTAGGTGATGAGGCTGCGCAGCAGGTCGGGACGGCGCAGGAACGGGCTCTCCGCGGGCGTGGCGCCGCCGACGGTGAGGTGGCTGCCGCCGCCCGTCCCGGTGTGGGTGCCGTCGAGCGCGAACTTCTCGGCGGCGAGCCCGGTCTCGCGGGCGGCGTCGACGATCGTGCGGGAGCGCTCGCACAGCTCGGGCCAGCTCGCGCTGGGGTGGATGTTGACCTCGATGACGCCGGGGTCGGGCGTGACGACGAAGCGGCCGGCACGCCGGTCCGACGGGGGCGCGTAGCCCTCGATGACGACGGGCACCCCGATCCCGGCGGCGGTGTCCTCGATCGCGCGCAGGAGCTCGAGCGCGTGCTCGAGCGCGGTGAGCGGCGGGAGGAACACGTGCAGGTGCCCGCTGGCGCGGACCTGGGCGGTGAGCGTCGTGATCGGAGGCGGTTCGACGAGCCGCGCGTCGGCGGCCGCGGGCGCGGCGGTGTCGGTGGGCGCTCCGGCGGCGACCGTCGGCGGCGCCGACCCGGGCTCGCCCGGGACCGCGTCGGCGGGGACGGGCAGCGGCGCGACCTCGGCGAACACGGACGGCTCGGGCACGAACTCCGGCGGCCGCCAGGTCAGGGCGTCGAGCGGCAGCCGCAGGCCGATCGGCGAGTCGCCCGGGGTGAGGAACAGCCGTCCGCGGCGCAGCGCCCAGCGGCCCGTCGACCACTCCTCGTCGCCCGGCGCCCGGTGCAGCGGGACCGCCCAGCCGACCGGGTCGCCGGTGCGCTTGTCGAGCTGCTCGATGAACGCGGCGCGCGCCACCGACGCGGCGAGCCGCAGGTCGGTCGGGTCCGGGGCGTCGAGCTCCGGCGGGTCGCCGCCGGGCAGGCGGGCCTCCCGCCACAGCTCGTCGATCGTGTCCTCGTAGGCGGGGTAGGCGGCCTCGACGGGCAGGCCCAGCCACGGCAGCAGGCCGCGGACGAAGTCCTCGGCGTCCTGGGCGGTCGCGGAGCCCTCGGTGGTCGGGTCGGCCTGCAGCGACCGGTCGCGCCAGACCGGCACGCCGTCGTGCCGCCAGTGCACGCCGATCTCCCAGCGCGGCAGCGGGTCGCTCGGGTACCACTTGCCCTGGCCGTAGCGCAGGAGCGCCCCCGGGGCGAAGGCGTCGGCGAGCCGGTGGGTGAGCTCGATCGCGCGCCCGTGCTTCGTCGGGCCGAGCGCGGCGATGTTCCACTCGGGGGCGTCGGGGTCGTCGACCGCGACGAACGTCGGCTCGCCGCCCATCGTCAGCGCGACCCCGCCCGCCTCCAGGCGCGCGTCGACCTCGTGGCCGAGGCGGTCGATGCGCTCCCACTGCTCGGGGGTGTACGGCGCGGTGACGTCCGGGTCCTCCTCGAGCCGCCGGACCGCGTTGGCGAAGGTCAGCGTGCCGGCGGCCTCGCTGGTGCCGCTGACCGGGGCGGCCGCCGCGGGGGTGGAGGTGCAGCAGAGCGGGATGTGGCCCTCGCCGGCGAGCAGTCCGGAGGTGGCGTCCAGGCCGATCCAGCCGGCGCCCGGGACGTACGCCTCGGCCCAGGCGTGCAGGTCGGTGCTGTCGTGTGCGGGCCCGTCGCCGTCGGTGCCCGCGAGCTGCACGAGGTACCCGGAGGCGAAGCGGGCCGCGACCCCGAGACGGCGCAGCAGCTGCACGAGCAGCCAGGCGCTGTCCCGGCACGAGCCCGCGGCGCGCTCGAACGTCTCGTCCGGGGTCTGGACGCCCTCCTCCAGGCGCGTCTCGTAGCGGACCTCCTGCGCGATCCGGGCGGTCAGGTCGACGAGCAGGTCGATCGTGCCGCGCTCCTGCCGCCCGTAGGCCGCGACCCACGCGTCGAGCGCGGGGCTCGGCTCGAGGACGAGGAACGGCCCGAGGTCGGTCGCGGTCGGCTCGCGGTAGGCGAACGGCCAGCGTGCGGCGTCCTCGTCGAGGTAGAAGTCGAACGGGTTGATCGTCGTGAGGTCGGCGACGAGCTCGACGGTGATCGACAGCTCGCGCACCGGCTCGGCGTGCACGAGCCGCGCGGTGTGGTTGCCGAACGGGTCCTGCTGCCAGACCACGCGGTGCGGGTCGGGCCCGACCGTCAGCGCGTAGCCGTCGATCGGGGTACGGCAGTGCGGCGCCGGACGGAGCCGGACGACGTGCGGTCCGAGCCGGACCGGACGGTCGAAGCGGTAGACCGTGCGGTGCTCGATGGCGACGCGGACGCTCACAGGAGCGGCGGACGATAGCTGTGCGCCCGCACCGGGTCACTCGACCGACGGTCGAGTCCCGGATCGCCGGGCCGCTCCCGTACCCTCCAGCGCGGATGCGCGCCCCGATGCTGCCGCCGTCACCGCGGCTGACGCCCCGCGAGCTCGTCGTGCTCGCCGTCGGCTCGGCGCTCCTGGCGGTCGCGATGTTCTGGCCGCTGGTGCTGCACCTCGGCAGCGACGTCCCGAAGGACCTCGGCGACCCGCTCTCGCAGGCCTGGCAGCTGGCCTGGGGCGGCCATGCGCTGGTGGAGCAGCCGGGCGCGTTCTTCCAGAGCAACCAGTTCTGGCCGGTGCGGGACACGCTGGCCCTGTCGGACGCCCTCGTCGGGTACGCGCCGCTCGCCGTTCCCGGGGACGGGGTCGAGGCGGCCCTGACGCGGTACGCGCTGCTGTTCCTGCTCGCGACCGCGCTCGCGTTCGCCGGGGCGTACCTGCTGGCGCGGGAGCTCGGCGCCCCGGTCGCGGGGGCGGTGGTCGCCGGCGCGGTCTTCGCCTACGCGCCGTGGCGGCTGGAGCAGGGCGGGCACCTGCACATCCTCTCCAGCGGTGGGATCCCGCTCGCCCTGATGCTGCTGCTGCGCGGCTACCGCGCGCGCCGGCCGCGCATGGTGGTGGCGGGGTGGGCGACCGTGGCGTGGCAGGTGTCGATCGGCTTCAGCCTCGGGCTGCCGTTCCTCGTCGTCCTCGCCGGCGGCGCGGCGGTGCTCGCGGCCGCCTGGTGGCGGACCGCCCCGGACGCCCGGCCGCGACCCGGCCGGGCGCTCGTGCGCGCGACCGCGCTCGGGGTCGCCCTCGTGCTCGTCGTCAGCGCGGTGATCGGGCGGCCGTACCTGCGGGTGCGCGACGGGGAGCCCGCGGCGCAGCGCAGCGCCGAGACGCTCGCCACCTACAGCGTCGGCCCGAAGCAGTTCCTCATCAGCTCGTCGCTGAACCCGCTGTGGGGTCCGGCGGGCGCGGGCGCCCGCGAGGACCTCCCCGCGGTCGCCGAGCAGACCCTGTTCCCCGGCCTGCTGGCGGTCGCGCTCGCGGTCCTCGGCGCGCTGTGGGCGGGCTGGTCGCGGCGGCTGCGCCGCGCGCTCGTCGCGGGCACCGGGCTCTTCGCGGTGCTGTCGCTCGGCTTCGAGACCTCCGGGCTCGGGCAGCTGCTCCCCTACCGGCTGCTCTACGAGCTGGTGCCCGGCTTCTCCGGGATCCGCGTGCCGCAGCGGATGAACACGTTCACGTCGCTGCTGCTTGCGCTGCTCGCGGCGGGCGGGACGGCGGCGCTGCTGTCGCGCGTCACCGCCGCCCGGACACGGACCGCGCTGGCGCTGGCGCTCACCGCGGTCGTGCTCGCGGAGGGCGCGGGCTTCGGGCCCGGCCGCGCCTACCCGCACCCGACCGCGCCGCCCGCGCCGGCCGGGCTGGCGGACGTGCCCGGGCCGCTGCTGCAGCTGCCGGTCCGGGCGCAGGACAACCGCGAGTACCTGCTGTGGTCGACCGACGGGTTCGCCCCGATGGTCAACGGGCGCAGCAGCATCCAGCCGCAGCGCACGACGCGGCTGCTGGCCCGGATGGACGGCTTCCCGGACGCCCGGTCGGTGGCGGCGCTACGCCGTCTCGGGGTCCGGTCGGTGGTGCTGCACGCCGATCGGCTCGCGGGGACGCCATGGCAGGCGTGGCGTGCGCGTCCGCTCGCGGGCCTGGGTCTCGAGCGCCGCGTCCGTGGGGACCTCGTCGTCTACCGCGTCCGCTGAGCGGCGGATCGTCACCAGCAGGACGAGCGCCGCGACGAGCACGGCGGCGACGACGAGCGACTGGTGGGCGGTGTGGATGACCTTGCCGGTCGGGCCGACGATCGCCCCGGAGATCTCCTCCTCGCCGTAGGCGGGCGCGACGAGCCCGGCGAGGACGCCCCAGGCCAGCAGCGTCAGCGCCGCCGGCCGCGCCTGCCCGCGCAGCAGCGCCAAGCGCGGCGCGGAGCGCGCGGCGAGCACGGCGGCGGCAGCGAACAGCAGCAGCACGGGCGCGATGGCGGCCCAGCCGTTGTCGAGGCCGAGCACGCTGAGGAACGTGTGCTGGAAGTTCGCGATCTCCAGCCGGTCCATCCAGGTCGCGGTCCCGCCGGGGCCGATGAGCGGCATCGTGATCGTGGCGACGACCATCGTCACCGCGCTCGGGACGGCGAGCGCGAGCGTCGGACCCGGGTAGCGGCGCCACGCGCACGCGAGCCCGACGGCGAGGAACGGCAGCATCGGGATGAGGAACCGCGGGCCGGGCGAGCCGCCGCCCATCGGCAGCCAGTAGCCGGTGTCGTAGAGGTAGTAGGCGGCGGCGATCGCGCCGATGACCGACGCCTCGGCGCGGCGGCCGCGGCGGTACAGCAGCCAGGTGCCGACGCAGGCCATGACGACGATCGGGATGAGCACGAGCACGCCGCGCGGCGAGATCAGCAGGTCGAGCGCCTGCCGCGGGGCGGGCACGCCGATGCCGAAGAAGCCGCCGTCGTTGAGCCCGAGCGTCTCGTGCCCGGTGGTGCCCTGCTCGTTGACCGCGTTCTTGTAGGAGAGCGTGGTGATCGAGCCGAACGCGACGAGGTTGTAGACGAACAGCGGCACCACGCCGAGGATCACGCCGGTCGCGTAGGTGCCGGCGCGCGCGGCGAGCGCGCGCGGCCCGGCGGTGATCGCGTCGGGCCGCAGCATCGCGTACAGGCCGACGATCGCCCCGGCGATGGCGAGCGGGTACTCGGTCGTGACGGCGAGCCCGGACAGGAGGCCCGCGAGGGCGAGGAGCACGAGCCGCGGTGTCGGGCGGTCGCGCTCGTGCCAGGCCAGGGCGAAGGCGGCGAACGCGAGCAGCGTCGCGAGCACGTGGCCGAAGAGGTTCACGGCGAACGGCATGATCAGCGTCGCGCCGCCGAGCGTCACCGCGGTGAGCGCCCCGAGCCCGGGCTCCACCCGTTCGACGCGTCGTCGCACGAGCACGAGCAGCAGCAGCGCCGGGATCACCGTGCCGACGAGGCCGAGCGCCCAGACCAGCGGCGCCTGCCGCTCGAGGCGGCTCTTCGTGGCGATCGCGTTGGCGCGGTCGTACCCGTAGGCGTGCACGTTCAGCGCCCGGTAGGACCACTGCGCGGCGCCGCCCTCCTTCGCGCGCTTCGCGGCGTCCGCGGCGACGGTACGCCCGCCGGCGGCGTCGAGGACCTCGCTCACCGGCGTCAGGAGCAGCGGCAGCCCGGGCGCCTTCACCGAGTAGAAGTGCCCGTCGATGTACGACTTGTCGCGCGTCTCCCAGTGGTAGGCGTCGATCTTCGTCGTCCCGGCGCCGAGCGCCTTGACGAACGCGTAGTACGACGTCTGGGCCCAGCCGAGCGACTGCATGACGAGCGCCCACCCCAGACCGAGGGCGACGAGCGCGAGCGCGCCCCGGCGGCTGCGGAGTGCCATTCCCGCCAACTCTAGGAAATTTCGGCGGCGACCTGTTTCGACCGTGTGAAGGAGCCGGTCCGTCCCGCGCGTCGGCGCGCCGCCCAGTCGATCGCGGGACGCTCGACCCAGCGCCAGGTCGCCTCGGCCGCCAGCAGCGACACCGCGAGGACCACGAGCATGCGCGGCCACAGCGCCTCGGGGAGCAGGCCGTTGTCGCGCAGCACGAGCAGCAGCGGCAGGTGCCAGAGGTACAGGCCGTAGGAGATCAGGCCCGTGCGGGCGAGCCAGCGTGCGCGCAGCCAGTCGACCGACGGGCCGCTCCCCCCGGCGGCGGCCGCGACGACGAGCGCGAAGCCGAGCGCGACCATGAGCGTCGAGAACAGCGCCCGCGCGAGGCCGCCGCTGGGCTCGGTCTCGTGCCAGTAGCCCTCGGCGACCACGAGCAGCCAGCCGACGACGCTGAGCCCCGCGGTCACCGCCGGGGTGAGGCGCGCCCCGTCGCGCCGCGCGCGCCGGTGCTCGAGCCACAGCGCGACGAGCATGCCCAGCGCGAAGTGCCCGATGTAGGCGGGGAGCGTCTTGCGCGGGATCTCGCCCCAGTCGCCGCGGTAGTCCGCGTAGTACCAGGCGAGCGTCACGCCGACGAGCGCGAGCAGCACTCCGGCGTGCCAGGCGGTGCGTCGCGGGCCGAGCGCGAGGCCCGCGAGCGCGATCAGCGGCAGCGCGACGTAGAACGCCATCTCGATCGTCAGCGTCCACAGCACGGGGTTCAGCTGCATGAGCGTGTCGAGCGAGTAGTTCTGCGCGAAGACCGCGAACAGCGGCAGCTCGTGCAGCTCGGGCTGGATCGTCGTCGGCCCGACGGTCGCGTAGAGGAGGAACACGACCGCGCCGCACACGTAGTAGGCGGGCAGGATGCGCGCCGCGCGGCGGACCGCGTAGCCGCGCACCGACGGGGGCGCCGCCCCGGTCACCGCGGCGCGCGCGAACCCCCGGTACAGGAGGTAGCCGGACAGGACGAAGAACGCGATCAGCCCGGCGTTGGCCTCGAACAGGACCCGGTCCAGGAGGTCGCGGTCGGCGAACCCGCGGGGCCGGTCGTCGCGGTAGAGCCAGACGTGGAAGGCGAGGACCGACAGGGCGGCGAGCGCGCGGATGCCGTCGAGGGCGTCGCTGCGGTCTGCGGTCGCGGGGCCCGGCGGCATCGTGCCGGAGGCTAGCGGCCCCGCCGCCTCGCCCGGGCCGCGTCCTCTGCGAAGATGACGCGCATGTCACGTTCGGGGACGAGGGTCGTCATCGTCGGCGCCGGATTCGGCGGGATCGGCTGCGCGATCGAGCTGCAGCAGCACGGCTTCCGCGACATCACGCTGCTGGAGCGCGGCGAGCAGGTCGGAGGCACGTGGTTCCACAACACCTATCCGGGCGCGGCGTGCGACGTGCCCAGCCACCTGTACTCGTACTCGTTCGCGACCCGCACCGACTGGTCGCACCTCTGCTCCCCGCAGGCGCAGATCCTCGACTACCTCCAGGGCGTCGCCGCCGAGCACGGCGTCACCGGCCGCACGGAGACCGGTGTCGAGGTCGCGTCGTGCACGTGGAGCGACACGAACGTCCAGTGGACCGTCACCGCGACCGACGGTCGCACCTGGGAGGCCGACGCGGTCGTCATCGCGACGGGCCAGCTGCACCGCCTCGCCTACCCGCGCATCCCCGGCCTCGAGCAGTTCGAGGGCGACGCCTTCCACTCCGCGGAGTGGAACCACGACGTGCCGCTCGCCGGACGCCGCGTCGCGGTCGTCGGCACGGGCGCCAGCGCCGTGCAGTTCGTGCCGGAGATCGCCAAGGAGGTCGGGCGGCTGCACGTCTTCCAGCGGTCGGGCAACTGGTTCATGCCGCGCCGCAACCGTCCCTACCCGGCGCTCGTCCGCGCGCTGATCCGGCACACCCCCGGCCTGCAGGCCTTCCGGCGCCGGTTCATCTACCACTACGGCGAGTCGCTGACCGCGATGATCCGCAACCCGCGCACGCTCGGCCGCCTCGGCCGGCTGCGCGCGACCGCGTTCATGCGCTGGCAGCTGCGCGACGCGGAGGTGCGGCGCAAGGCGTGGCCGGACTACACGTTCGGCTGCAAGCGGGTCCTGTTCAGCTCGAAGTGGCTGCCGGCGCTGCAGCGCCCGAACGTGGAGCTGGTGACCGACGCGATCACGGCGATCACGCCGCGCGGCGTCGTCACCGCCGACGGCCTCGAGCGCGAGGTCGACGTGATCATCTACGGGACCGGCTTCCGCACCACGGACTTCATGCTCCCCATGACCGTCACCGGTCGTGACGGGGTGGCGCTCACCGACGCGTGGGCGGACGGCCCGCACGCCCACCTGGGCGTGACGGTGCCCGGCTTCCCGTCGATGTTCCTCATGTACGGGCCGAACACGAACACGTCGGGCGGCTCGATCATCGTCTACCTGGAGGCGCAGGCCGCGTACATCCGGCAGGCGCTCCAGCACGTCCGCGGGCGCGCGGACGCGGCCGCCATCGAGGTCCGCCCGGAGGTCGAGGCGGCCTCCGACCGCGAGCTGCAGGCGCGCTTCGCGGGGACGGCGTGGACGCAGTGCGACTCCTGGTACCGCAACGAGTCGGGCCGGATCGTCACGAACTGGCCGGGGTACATGGGCGAGTACACGCAGCGGACCGCGGTGCTCGACCCGGCCGAGTACACGTTCGTGCCGGCGCCCGAGCGCGCGCCCGCGACCGCCGAGCCCGCGGCCTCGTAGGACGGACCGCCGGTGCCCGCGACCGCCTGGATCCGCCTGCGCACCCGCGGCATCGGGTCACCGCCCGTGCTCGCCGGGAGCCTGGAGCCCGCGGGCGTGGCGGGCGTGCACGCGACCGGGGCGCAGGACACCGGCGAGTTCGCCGACCTCGACGACGCGATCCTCTGGGCGGCGGAGCGCTGCCCGCGGATCGTCGTCGAGGTGGGCGGGCGGCTGACCGCGGGCGTGGAGGACGTCGCGGCGTACCCGCGGTTCCGGGGCGAGGCGGCGGCGCAGGCCCGCTCGACGGTCGCCGCGGCGCACGCGCGGTTCGCGCAGGAGCGGGCGGCGGACGCCGACGACGACGTGCACGACTGGTACTTCGCGGTCCACGACCCGGACCTCGCGCACGGCGCGGACCCGGAGCTCGTGGCGCGCGAGGTCGCCGCGCACGGGGACGTGACCGCGGTGCACGTCCGCGAGGACCCGACCGGCACGCCGGTGTGGATCGTCGAGCTGCAGGCCGCCACGGCGACCGACGCGGCCGGGCTCGCGCACGACCTGCTGCTCGCGGCGCTGTGGCCACCCGACCGGCACGTGCACGCCGCCTCGACGGACGTGGCGGTCGGCCGCGGCGCCCAGGAGGTCGGGCTCGCCGACCACCTGGACGACCTGCTGCTCCAGCTCGACTGACCCGGACTACTCCGTCCGCAGCCCGGACGGCGCGGTGAGGCGCAGCAGGGCAGGCAGCGTCAGCGCGGTGACGAGCAGCACGACGGCCGCGCCGATCCCGGTCATCCCGGCGACCGCGCCCCAGTCCATGACGAACGAGGCACCGCCGACGCGCAGCAGCATCCAGCCCAGCCCGATGCCGGTGCCGACCGCGACGGCGAGACCCAGCGTGACGGGCACCGCGGCCTGCAGCAGCACCGACCAGGCGAGCACCCGGCGCCGCGTGCCGAACGCGGCGAGCACGGCCAGCGGCCGGCGCCGCTCGCGCAGCTGCTCGAGACCACCGACGAGCAGGCTGGCGCCGAGCAGCAGCAGCACGAGCGCGGTGCCCGCGAAGATCGCGCGCCGCACGCTCGTGAACGCACCGAGCTCGATCGGGTCGTCGGTGCGGAACACGTCGCTGCGCAGCGCCCCGTCGGCGACGACGTTGCGCATCCGCTCGATCGTGTCGCCGCCGACCCCGGGGGCGACGGTCGCGTAGACCTCCTCCTCCGCGCCCGGCAGGCGGATCCCGGCGAGCGCGCGTGGCGTCGCGAGGATGCCGGTGAGCGCGCCGCCGGTCGGGCCGGGAGCGGGCTCGACGCGGCGGGCGCCGGCGGGGATCCGCCAGCGGCTCGGGGCGGCGCCCTCCCCACCGAGCTCGAACGTGCGGGCCGGTGCGGCGGCGGTCCGCCCGGTCAGGAACGTGTCGCCGTCCCGGCAGCGCCCGATGCGTCCGTAGGCGCGTAGCGAGTCGCAGTCGCCGACGATGATCTCGGCCCCTTCGTCGGCCCCGACCCGCTGGGCGGGGGCGAGCCGCACGCTGCTGACCTCCTGCACCCCCGGGATCGCCCGTAGCGCGGCGACGCTCCGCTGCGGCATCGCGGCGTCCCCGGGGTAGACGGGGTAGATCGCGACGTTCGCGCGGGCGCTGCTCTGCGGGTTGGGCAGCGTGGAGACGCGCTCGGCGGCGGTGAAGAGCGTCTGCAGCGCGATCGCCCCGGCGACGGCGACGGCGACGCCGCTGACGACGCGCGCGGCGGTGCCGCCGTCCATCTGGATCCGGCGGACGGCGAGCTGCCACGGCAGGCCGCCACCGCCGAGCCGGCGGACGCTCGCCTCGACGACCCAGGGCAGCACCGCGGTCATCCCGACGAGGACGAGCAGCACGGCGACCCCGGCGCGGTAGGCGTCGAACTCCTGGTCGGTGCGCAGCAGGTCGCCGCGCATGCCCCACAGCATCCAGGCGCCGATCACCGCGGGCAGCAGGCGCCAGCCGAGGCGGCGCGGTGCGGTGGCGCTGCGCCGCACGACGCCGAGCGGCTCGATGACGACGGAGCGCAGCACGGCCAGCGAGGAGACGATCGCGGCGAGCGGGATGGCGAGGACGACGAGCGCCGCGAGGGTGGCGTCGGGCCGCACGTCGGCCGGGAAGACGCTGACCCCGAACAGCTCGATCCCGCCGGCGAGCGGCCGGGCGAGCGCGAACAGCCCGACCCCGACGAGCAGGCCGCCGAGGGCGCCGACGAGCGTCTCGCCCGTGGCGACCCGCGCGGCCATCGCGCGGTCGGCGCCGACCAGGCGCAGGGCGGCGAGGCGCCGGTCGCGGTCCTCGCCGCCGAACCGCACGGCGGTCGCGATGAACGCGCCGATCGGCAGCAGCAGGACGACGACGGCGACCGCGATCAGGAAGGTGAGGAACCCGGGCAGGGGGTCGGGCGCGACGCCACCGCCGAAACGGGTGACGCGGTCGCCGTCGGCGGCGGAGAGCCGGTCGGTCCCGGCGTAGAAGAACAGCTCAGCCGGGCCGGTCAGCCCGGCGTCGCCGATCGTGCCGACGATGCGGCCGCGCAGGCGCTCGCGCAGGAGCGCGGCGTCCGGGCGGGCGAGGAGGTCGCGCAGCGCCGGGGACACGACGAGGTCACCGGGGCCGGGGAGCCGGCGCACGCCGGGCGGCGTGGCGGGACGGTCGCCCTCGGCCTGCACGAGCAGGCCGCCGATGTCCTCGTCGCGGAAGGTCGTGTCCGCGGCGGTCACGAGCGTGGAGGTCGCGGTCGCCGGACCGGGGCTCGGCGTCACGGCGCGGGCGGCCTCGCGGCCGTCGTGCCCGTCGACCATGGTGGGGATCGAGGCGGCGACGAGCAGGACGAGGACGCCGAGCGCGACCCCTGCCGCGGTCATGGCGGCGCGCACGGCGGAGGGGCGCCCGCCCGCGAGGGCGAGGCGCACGCCGAGGAGCAGGGCGGTCATGCGGTCCGCCCGTCCCGGACGACGATCTCGCGGTCCGCGTAGGCGGCGACGCGCGCCTCGTGGGTGACGAGCACGACCGCGGCGCCGCTGTCGCGCGCGGCGGCGACGAGCAGCTGCATGACCCGCTCGCCGTTGAGCGAGTCGAGCGCCCCGGTGGGCTCGTCGGCGAAGACGACCCGCGGGCCGGTGACGAGCGCGCGGGCCACGGCGACGCGCTGGCCCTGACCGCCGGAGACCTGCCCGGGGGTCTGGTCGGCGACGTCGGCGACCTGGAGGCGCTCCATCCACTCGCGCGCCTGCCGCTCGGCCGTGCGGCGCCGGACGCCCTGCAGGCGCAGCGGCAGCGCGACGTTCTCGACGCAGCGCAGCTCGGGGACGAGCTGGCCGAACTGGAACACGAAGCCGAACGCGGTGCGGCGCAGCTCGCTGCGGCCGGCGTCGCCGAGCGCGACGAGGTCGGAGCCGTCGTAGCTGATCGTGCCCGTGTCGGGCGGCACGATGCCGGCGAGGCAGTGCAGCAGCGTCGACTTGCCGGAGCCGGAGGCGCCCATCACGGCGACGACCTCGCCCGCGGCGATCTCGAAGTCGGCGCCGTCGAGGGCGAGGGTGGTCCCGAACTGCTTGCGCAGGCCGCCGGCACGAAGCAGCGGGCCGGGGGCGCGGCCGCCGGCCGCGGTGGTGGTCGGGTCCTGGGACACGGTGCTCGGGCTCATCGTGCGACCTCCGTCGCGAGGTCGTCAAGGCGGTCGGCGGTCAGCTCCAGCCACTTCAGGTCGGCTTCGAGGTGGAAGATCGCGTGGTCGCAGATCAGCTGGTCGGCGAGGTCGCCGTCGAGCTTGCGCCGGGTGAGCGCGCGCATCAGCGCGAGGTGCTCGGCGCGCTGGGTGTCGAGCACCTCGCGGGCCGAGCGGCCGGTGAGCATCGCGAGGACGACCTTCGTGTACAGGGTGCTCTGCAGGTAGAGGTCGGGCCGCTCGGGCTGCTCGAGCCAGGCGGCGATGTCGGCGACGCCCTCCTGCGTGATGACGTAGCGCTTGCGCTCGGGTCCTTCCCCGGGCTCGATGCCGTCGACGGCGACGAGGCCGTTCTTCAGCAGCCGGGCGAGCGTGGCGTACACCTGCCCGTAGGCGAGCGGCTTGTCGTGCCCGAACCGCTCGTCGTAGGAGCGCTTGAGGTCGTAGCCGTGACTCGGGCCCGCTTCGAGCAGCCCGAGGAAGGTCTTGGCGATGGACATATGCCGAGTATACACACAGCGTATACGCGGGCAGTAGACACCGCCGTACGCCACCCGCAGGCCGGCGGCCCGCCGGCCGTCCCACATGGGTCGGGCGCGGCAGGCGCCTAGAGCGTGCCGACCGGGGTGCGATCCCGGTCGGACTCCCACGACCGGCGCTGCCGGTCGAAGTCGTCCCAGTCGATCCCGTCGGGACCGGAGGGCTCGGGGCCCGGATCGGGCTCGGGACCGCGCCCGCCGCCACCACCACCGCCCTGGTCGTCGTCGTCGGCGTCGTCGGAGTGCTCGGCGCGCTCCGGCGGCAGGTCGTACAGCGACGGCTGTCGCGCGAGCCAGAACATGCCGAACCACGTCCCCATCGCCGCGCCGAGCAGCGCGAGCGCGGGGTACCAGACGTCGAACGCCGGCATCGTGAACGCGGCGATCCAGAGCAGCCCGCCGGAGATCATCAGGACACGGCAGGCACGCGCCGCCCGGTTGACGGGCATGCGGGGCGCGGGCGCGAGGACCGCGACGACGAGCGTGAGACCGACGGCGCCGAACATCGCGTGCACGTAGGACGGCACGCAGGGCATGGTGCCACGTTGCGGCCGGGGAATCGAGCACGAACCGCGAACGGACCGCGCGGGTAGGGTCCCGAGCATGCGAGCCACCCTGCTGTACGGCGCCGGCGACGTCCGCGTCGAGGACGTGCCGGACGCGTCGATCTCCCTGCCGACCGACGCCCTCGTGCGCGTCACCCGGTCCTGCATCTGCGGCAGCGACCTGTGGCCCTACAAGTCCAAGCCCGCGGGCGCCGACGGGCAGCGGATGGGCCACGAGTTCATCGGCGTCGTGGAGAACGTCGGCGCCGAGGTGACGACGGTGAAGCCGGGGGACGTCGTCCTCGCGCCGTTCGTGTACTCCGACGGCCGCTGCGACTTCTGCGCCGAGGGCCTGCACACCTCGTGCCGCAACGGCGGCTTCTGGGGCGTCGGCGACGTCGACGGCGGCCAGGGCGAGGCGGTCCGCGTCCCGCAGGCCGACGGCACGCTCGTCGTCCTGCCGGTCGGCGAGGACGACGCGCTGATGCCGTCGCTGCTCACGCTCTCCGACGTGATGGGCACCGGGCACCACGCGGCCGTCGCCGCCGGCGTGCGCCCCGGCTCCACGGTCGTCGTCGTCGGGGACGGCGCGGTCGGCCTCTGCGGCGTCATCGCCGCCAAGCGGCTCGGGGCCGAGCAGATCGTGATCATGGGACGCCACGAGGTCCGCACGTCGCTCGCGCGCGAGCTCGGCGCCACCGACGTCGTCGCCGAGCGTGGCCGCGCGGGCACCGCCAAGGTGCTCGAGCTCACCGGCGGCGACGGCGCCCACGCGGTGCTCGAGTGCGTCGGCATGGCCGACTCGCTGCAGACCGCGATCCGCGTCACCCGCGCGGGCGGCACCGTCGGCCGCGTCGGCGTCCCGCAGTCCGGGGACATCCCGGCCTCCCAGCTGATGTTCGCCAAGAACGTCTCGGTCGCCGGCGGCATGGCGCCGGTCCGCGCCTACGTCGAGGAGCTGCTCCCCGACGTGCTCTCGGGGGCGATCCAGCCGGGGCGCGTCTTCGACCGCACGATCGGCATCGAGGACGTCCCGGCGGGCTACGCGGCGATGGACGGGCGCGAGGCGATCAAGGTGCTGATCGAGCCCTGACGGCGGTCCCGGCCCGGCGGCGCGGTCAGCGCGCCGCCGAGAGCCGGCGGTCGAGCGTCATGCCCGTGGCCGACAGCATCAGCAGCGTGCCCGCCACGAGGATGCCGACCGTCACGACCATCGGGGTGGCGTAGAAGTCCGGCTCGAAGCCGGTGACCGCGCCGAAGTCGTTGGACAGCGACCCGTCGAGCCCGACCGAGTTGCCCATGCCGGTCAGCGCCCAGCGGGAGATCATGAGGTTCGCGACCGCCTTCACCGGCGCGACCATCGTCGCGTACGGGATCACCGCGCCCGCGAACAGCAGCTGCGGGATCAGCAGCAGCGGGACCGAGCTCGTCGCCTGGTCGGGCTTCTGCACGGCGGCCGACAGCCACAGGCCCATCGCCACCGCCGCCCAGCCCGCGGCGACGCAGACGACGAGCAACTGCCCGAACCCGGCGGGGCCGCCGGCGATCGGCTGCAGCAGCATCGCGGCGACGAGCAGCAGCGTCACCTGCCCGGCGACCATCGGGAACAGCACCGCGCACTTCGCGAGCAGGTAGGCGTCGAAGCGCACCCCGACCGCCACCTCGCGGTCGACGATCGCGCGCTCCTTCACGATCTCGCGGCAGGCGGTGATGATCCCCAGCCAGATCGCGCCGACCAGCAGCAGGAAGCACATCGTGACCTTGTAGTACGGGCCGAGCGTCGGGTTGTCGAAGACGTTCGGCGGCATCGCGAGGCCGATGCCCAGGCCGATGATCGGCGCCTGCCCGACGAGGATCGCCAGCGAGCGGCGGTCGCGCCAGGTGCAGGTGGCGTAGCGGGCGGCGAGGGCCGTCGTCTGCCGGCCCAGCGGCGGGAACGGCTTGCGCTCCATCGCGGGCGGCGGGCCGGGCAGCGCGTCGGGGAACGGCTCGTCCTCCATCGCCGGGGCGCCCTCGAGGTCGAGCGCCTCGTAGACCTCGTCGTAGCTCGAGACGCCGAACCGCGTGAGCATCTCCTGCGGGGTGCCGACGAACCGCAGCTCGCCGCCCGGGGCCATCACGGCGACCTGGTCGCAGAGGCCCAGCGAGGACGTCGCGTGCGTGGCGACGAGGACGCCGCGGCCCTCGTCGGCGAGGCGACGCAGCAGCCGCATCATCCGCGCCTCGAGCACCGCGTCGAGACCGGTGGCGGGCTCGTCCAGCAGCAGCACGGGCGGCCGGCCGACGAGCTCGGCGCCGCAGGACGCGCGGCGCTTCTGCCCGTCGGAGAGGGTCGCGACGCGGTGGTCGGCCCGGTCGGTCATCTGCAGCTGCGCGAGCACCTCGTCGACGCGCTCGTCGAGCTCGGTGGCGGTCGTGCCCGCCGGGAGGCGCAGCTCGGCCGCGTAGCGCAGGGCCTCCCGCACGGTGAGCTCGGGGTGCAGCAGCGTCCCGAACGGGACGTAGCCGACGTCGGTGGACCGCAGCCGGATCGAGTGCCCGTCGAGGTCGACGCTCCCGGCGGTCGGCACGGTCACGCCCGCGAGCGCGCGCAGCAGCGTCGACTTGCCCGACCCGCTCGGGCCGATCAGCGCGACGAGCTTCCCGACCGGGACGGTGATCGAGGTGCCGCGCAGGATCGTCTGGCCGCCCGCCGTCACGGTCACCGCACGGGCCTCGAGGCCCCGGGCCCCGGCCGTGCGCGTCGTCGTCTCCTCCACGGACGCCATGGGGCCACCGTACCCGGTCCCGGGCGCGGTGACCCCCGAGGTGGCGGCGTCCTACAGCGAGACGATCACGCTCTTCGTCTCGAGGTACGCGCCGAGGACCTCCTCGCCCATCTCGCGTCCCCAGCCGGACTGCTTGTAGCCGCCGAACGGCAGCTCGGCGCTGAACACGTGGTACGTGTTGACGTGCACGGTGCCGGCCTTGATCCGCGCGGCGAGCTGGTGCGCCTTGCTGATGTCGCGGGTCCAGACGCCGGCGGCGAGACCGTAGTGGGAGTCGTTGGCCTGGCGGGCGAGGTCGTCGACGTCGCTGAACGGCATCGCGGCGATGACGGGCCCGAAGACCTCCTCGCGGACGATCGTGTGGTCGGGGCGCGCGTCGACGAGGACGGTCGGCTCGACGAAGTAGCCGTCGCCCTCGATCGCCTTGCCGCCGGTCACTGCGCGGTTGCCCTCCTGCTCGCCCTTGGAGAGGTAGCCGGTGACGCGGTCGAACTGCTCCTGCGAGACGAGCGGGCCCATCTCGGTCTCCGGGTCGAGGCCGTGGCCGACCTTGATCGCGGAGGCGGCGGCGGACAGGCCCTCGACGACCCGGTCGAACTGGTCCTCCTGGACGTAGAGGCGCGAGCCGGCGGAGCAGACCTCGCCCTGGTTGAAGAAGATCCCCTGCGCGGCACCGGCGATCGCGGCATCCACGTCGGCGTCGCTGAAGATGATGTTCGGGGACTTGCCGCCGAGCTCCAGCGAGACGCGCTTGAGGTTGCCGCGCGCCGCGCCCACGATGATCTTCCCGACCTCGGTCGAGCCGGTGAACGCGATCTTGTCGACGTCGGGGTGCTCGGCGAGCGCGGCGCCCGCGGTCTCCCCGAAGCCGGGGACGATGTTCACGACGCCCGCGGGCACGCCCGCCTCGAGCAGCAGCTCGCCGAGCCGCAGCGCGCTGAGCGGCGTCTGCTCGGCGGGCTTGAGGACGATCGTGCAGCCGGTGGCGAGCGCCGGCCCGAGCTTCCAGGCGGCCATCAGCAGCGGGAAGTTCCAGGGGATGACCTGCCCGACGACGCCGATCGGCTCCCGCGTCGTGTAGGCGTGGAACTCGGCGTCCGGCAGGTACGGCACGGACGGCGTGATCGTGCCGCCCTTGAGCTTCGTCGCCCAGCCCGCCATGTACCAGAAGAGGTCGGCGGCGAGCGGCACGTCGGCGGCGAGCGCGACCGACTTGGGCTTGCCGTTGTCGAGCGACTCGAGCTCGGCGAGCTCCTCGGCGTGCTCCATGATCAGGTCGCCGACGCGGTGGACGATGCGCCCGCGCTCGGACGGGGACAGCCGCGACCAGGGGCCGCTGTCGAACGCCCGGCGCGCCGCCCTGACGGCACGGTCGATGTCCTCGCGGTCGCCCTCGGCGACGGTCGCCAGGAGCGCGCCGGTGCCCGGGTCGTGGGTCTCGAAGGTCCGGCCGGACGCAGCGTCGACCCACTCGCCGTCGATCAGGAGCTTGCGGCCGCCGGGACGGAAGGTGGTGGCGCCGGCGGGTGCGGGGGCGGTCGTGGCCATGGGGGATCTCTCCTCTCGGGTGCCCCGGCACCGTGCCGGGGCTGGTGACCGCGACGTTCCTCCCGCCACGACGACCGCGCAACCGGCCGCGGGACCGTTGCGCGGCCGTCGCGCCGACGTTGCAGCGACGTGGCATCCCCGTCCGGCGACGGCGCGGCAGCGCTACGCTGACCGGGAGGTCAGTTCCTGTGCACGATCCCGACGCGAGCCTCCAGGCCGGAGTGGACCCCCGACGGTGGGCGGATCTCCTGCGCCGTGCGCACGAGGCCACGTTCGCGCGCGGCCGGGCGCCGTCGATCGTGCGCGACGTCGTCGCCGACTCCTGGGAGCGGTGCACCACCAGCGGGCTGACGCCCGACGCGCCCGCGGCGCCGCTGATGGTGGAGCCCGACGACGCGCGCAGCCGCTGGGAGGAGCACCCGCTGTCGCGGACCGCCGACCTCCTGCGCGGCGTGCTCGCCGGACTGCTGCACGACGCGCGGCACATCCTCGTCGTCTCCGACGCGGACGGCACGCTGCTCTGGAGCGAGGGCCACCCGGAGGTCCTGCGGGCCTCCGAGGCGATCCAGTTCAGCCCAGGGTACTCGTGGGCGGAGGACCACGCGGGCACCAACGCGGTCGGCACCGCGCTCGCCGCCGGCCGGCCGGTGCAGATCTTCAGCGCCGAGCACTTCCGCAGCGCCGTGCACGCGTTCCAGTGCTCGGGCGCCCCGATCCGCGACCCGGACAGCGGGGAGATCCTCGGCGTGATCGACGTGACCGGCAGCTACCGGACCGGGCACCCGCACAACCTCGCGCTCGTGCAGACCGCCGCCCGGCTGGCGGAGGAGCGGCTGCGCAGCGAGATGCTCGAGCGCCACACGCGCATCCTCGGCCTGTTCGCCGAGCACGCCTCGCGCCACGGCGGTCCGGCGGCGGCGCTCGCCCCGAGCGGGCGGGTGCTCGCCGCGACCCACGACGCGTGGCGCGACCAGCGCTTCGAGGTCGCGGGCGGCACCGGCCGGATCGTGCTGCCCGACGGCAGCACCGGCACGCTCCACGACCTCGGGGAGGGCCTGCTCCTGACCGCGCCGCAGGACGCGCGCGCCGCCCGCTCCCGCGTTGCGGTGACCGTGTTCGGGAAGCCGTTCGTGACGCTGCGCGCCCCCGACGGCGAGCACCGGCTCTCGGGCCGCCACGGCGAGATCGTGGCGCTGCTGGCCCTCAACCCGGACGGCCTGTCGAGCGCCGACCTCGCCGAGATGCTCTACGGCGACCGCACGCGCGAGGTGACGGTCCGCGCCGAGATGCACCGGCTGCGGGACGTCCTCGGTGCCGGGCTCGCGACCCGCCCGTACCGGCTGGAGCACGTCGACAGCGATGTCGCCGCGGTCCTCGCCGACCTGCAGGAGGGGCAGGTCGCGCGCGCCCGCTCGCGGGTCCGCGGCCCGCTGCTGCCGGGGTCGAGCGCGCCCGCGATCGTCGCAGCGCGGCAGGCGCTCACGGCCGCGCTCGCGGACCCGGTGCTCTAGAACGTCACGACGAAGCGCGCCCCGCCGAGCGCGGGCGACGCGTCGACCGCGATCGTCGCGTCGTGATGGCCGACCTGCTGGGCGACGAGCGCGAGCCCGAGGCCGGACCCGGGCCGCTGGTCGACCTCGTCGCCCACGCGCGTGAACGGCTCGAAGATCCGGTCGCGGTCCTCCGGCGCGATCCCGGGCCCGTCGTCCTCGACGAGCAGCCGCGGTGCGGCGCCGCCGTCGAGCGTGACGCGGACGGTCCCGCCGGGACGGCCGTGCCGCACGGCGTTGCGCACGAGGTTGTCGAGGATCAGCCGGATGCCCGGCTCCCAGCCGACGACGACCACGGGCTCGGTCGGCGGCTCGTGCTCGATCGTCGTGCCCAGGTGGGTGCCGCGCGCGGACTGCACGCCGTCGGCGATCAGTCCGGCGAGGTCGACGGGAGCGTGCTCGACCGGGTTCGCGTCGCCACGGGCGAGCGCCTGCAGGCCGTCGAGCAGCGCGACCAGGCGCCGCTGCTCGGCCAGGGCGTCCTGCGCGATCGACTGGCGCGTCTCGCCGGGCATGTCGGGGTGGCGGGCGATCGTCGAGAGCGTCGCCTGGATCGCGGTCATCGGCGTGCGCAGCTCGTGGCCCGCGTCGGCCGCGAAGCGGCGGGTCGCCTCGAGCGCGCGGTTGCGCTCGGCGGCGGAGCGCCCGAGCCGCTCGAGCATGTCGTTGAAGCCTCGGGCCAGCGCGCGCAGCTCCTCGGTGCCGTCCTGCTCGGGGACGCGCCGCGACAGGTCCTCCTCGCCCGCGATGTCGCGGGTGGCACGGCGCAGCCGCCGCAGCGGGCGCAGCACGACGTCGGCCGCGAACCAGGTGCCGATCCCGGCGGCGACGAGCATCAGGATCCCCGTGAGCAGCAGCCGCTCGCGCAGCTCGCGCTGGCGGCGCTCGACCTGCCGCAGGCTGGTCGTGGCCTGCAGCCGGCTCAGACCGCCGAGCGAGTCGACGCGCAGCGTCGTCACGTAGATCCGCACGTTGCGCCCGTCGATCTTGCGGGTCGAGAAGCCCAGCGGCGCGTCGCTCAGCGTCGGGAACGGCACCCCCGCCTCGAAGACCGGCGTGCTGCCGAGCGTCGCCTCCAGCGAGCTGCCGGTCGCGCGCAGGACGTTGTTCAGCCGCGGATCCCGGCCCTGCTGGTCGCTGGAGTCCTCCTCGATCGCCGCGAGCGCCGCCGTGTCGGACAGCTCGGCGGTCCGGCGCAGCCGGTCGTCGACGCCGCTGCGCTCGGAGCGGTCGCTGACGCCGGCGACGACGATCCCGCCGATGACGAAGACCACCGTCAGGACGGACAGGACCCCGAGCGTGAGTCGGCTGCGGAGGTTGCGCAGGCGCATGGGGGTCGCGGACCGCGGAGGGCCGACGCTCAGACGCGCAGGACGAAGCCGACGCCGCGCACCGTGTGCAGGACGCGCTCGCCGCCGTGCGCCTCGAGCTTGCGGCGCAGGTAGCCGACGAAGACGTCGGCGACGTTCGTGCCCGGGTCGAACGTGTAGCCCCAGACCTCCTCGTGCAGCACCTTGCGCTCGAGGACCTCGCCGGGGTGGCGCAGGAACAGGTGCAGCAGCTCGAACTCGCGTCGCGTGAGCCCGAGGTCGTGGCCGTCGCGGGCGGCGACGAACGTGGCGGGGTCGAGCTCGATGTCGCCGACCGTCACCCGCTGCTGCTGGGAGGCGGGACGGCGTCGCAGGAGCGCGTGCAGGCGGGCGACCACCTCCTCGAGCGCGAACGGCTTGACGACGTAGTCGTCGGCGCCGGCCTCGAGACCCAGGACGCGGTCGTCGACCTCGTCGCGCGCGGAGAGCACGCAGACCGGCACCTCCTCGCCGTCGGCGCGCAGCTGGCGCAGCACCTCGAGCCCGTCGAGGTCGGGCATCGTGAGGTCGAGCAGCATGGCGTCCGGCCGGACGGTCCCGACCGCGGCCAGCGCCGCCCGGCCGCCCGAGGCGGGCACGACGGCGAAGCCCTCGAGCTCCAGTCCGACGGAGACGGCGCGGCGGATCGCCGGGTCGTCGTCGACGAGCAGGACGGTCGGCCGGCCGTCCGTCTCGCTGCTCCCGCCGGGCTGCTCGCTCATCGACGGGTGATGCTCTCACAGTCGGCGTCGACCAGATCCGCGGCGTCGGCGATGACGACGTCGCGGCCCTTGCCGCAGGTCACGGTGTCGGCCGCGCCGTCGCCGGCCGTGTTGATGACGTCGTTGCCGTTGCCGCCGGAGACGGTGTCGACGCCGGCCTGCCCGAAGATGCGGTCGTTGCCGGAGCCGCCGATCAGCGTGTCGTTGCCCGCCCCGCCGGTGATGGTGTCGTTGCCCGCATCGCCGAGGATCAGGTCGTTGCCGGTCCCGCCGTCGAGCGTGTCTCCGCCCCCGCGCCCGTACAGGTTGTCGTCGCCGCCGCGCCCGTAGAGCTTGTCGACGCTGCTCGTGCCCGTGAGGACGTCGCGCCCGTTCGTCCCGGTGCGCTTCGCGCCGTCGGCGACGATCGGCGTGCAGGCGAGCAGGACCGCGGTCAGCGCGGCGATCACGGAGGGGCGGCGGGGCATGACGGAAGGGTTGCAGCCGAACGTCCCCCACGCACGCGCACGACGGATCTCTCACCGTTTCCTCACGGATCGTGAGCGTTGCGTGAGAGCGACCCCACGGAGCGTCACCGGTCGGGGATAACGGTCGCAGTCCGCAACGACCCCACCGGAGGATCGACCCCACCATGAACTTCATCACCGACCGCCGCAAGGCCACCGCCGGCGCCCTCGCCGCCCTCATGCTCGTGCCGGCCTCGGCCTTCGCCGCGAACATCGACGGTGGTGCCGGGAACGAGCGGCTGCGCGGGACCAACGCCGCCGACGTGATCAACGGCAACGCCGGCAACGACCGCATCTTCGGCTTCGCGGCCGACGACAAGCTGAACGGCGGCTCCGGCAACGACCGCGTGTTCGCGGCCGACGGCAACGACACGCTGTTCGGCGGGCCCGGCAACGACTGGCTCAACGGCGGCAAGGGCAACGACACCATCACCGGCGACGCCAACAACACCGGTGACCGCACCTCGTTCGACCGCCTCTACGGCGCCTCGGGCGACGACACGCTGCGCGGCGGCGACTCCCGTGACTGGGTGTACGGCGGCTCGGGCAACGACACGTCCTTCGGCGAGTCGGGCAACGACAAGATGGCCGGCGGGACCGGCGACGACCGCCAGGAGGGCGGCGCGGGCGACGACGTCATCTACGCCAACGCCGGCACCGACACGAGCATCGGCGGCGACGGCAACGACACGCTGTGGGCGCTCGCGCGGTCCGACGTGCAGCCCGGTCCGGGCGGCGAGGTCGACCAGGTCGGCGACACGCTCGACGGCGGCAACGGCAACGACCGCTTCCGCACCCGCGACGGCGAGGTCGACCGCATCACCTGTGGCGCGGGCACCGACCGCGCGTTCCTCGACAACGTCGACGTGATCGCCGACGCGACGGCCGAGAACCCCAACGGCTCGTGCGAGCAGGTCGAGCGCAAGGACCCCAAGCCGCGTGAGTCCGCCTCGGAGGACGTCCAGTCCGCCCCGGCGGCCGAGAAGGTCAGCTCCTAGTCCTCACCGACCCCACCCCGACGTCCCCCGACCCGCCCGTCCGGCCTCGCGCCGGGCGGGCGGTCGTCGTCCCAGGTGGTTTGCTAAAGTAATTACCTATCGCAACTTCTTCCGCTGCCCAGTCCGCCACGCATCTGCGCCACGTGATCGCCCGCACCGCCCGCTGGCTGCGCCACGCGGGCGCCGAGGAGGTCACGCTCCTGGGCCCGACGCTCACCGCCGCGCTCGCCACCGTCGAGCGCCACGGCCCGCTCGCCCCGAGCGAGCTCGCCGACCGCGAGCGCATCCGCCGGCCCTCCGCGACCCGGATCGTCGCCAAGCTCGAGGAGCACGACCTCGTCACCCGCACCCCGGACCCGGCCGACGGCCGCTCCTGCCGGGTCGCGATCACCGAGCCCGGCCGCGACCACCTGCAGGCGATCCGCTCGCGCAAGGACGCCGTGCTCGCCCGGCGCCTCGCCGAGCTCAGCGCCGAGGACCGCGCCACCCTCGACCGTGCCGCCGACATCCTGGAGCGGCTCGTGGACCGCCGATGAGCGCGCGCATCCGCCGCACGTTCGACCCCCTCCACGTCGCCGATTACCGGCGCTACTTCATCGCCCAGCTCATCTCGACGAGCGGCAACTGGATCCAGAACGTCGCCGCCGTCTGGCTCATGGTCTCGCTCACCGGCGACGGCCTCGCCGTCGGCCTCGTGCCCGCTCTGCAGTTCGTGCCGCTGCTGCTGCTCGGGCAGGTCGGCGGTCTGCTCGCCGACCGCGTCGACAAGCGCCGGCTGCTGCTCTGCACCCAGCTGGTGATGATCATCCCCGCGGCCGCCCTCGCCGTGATCGCCTTCCTCGACGCGGCGACCCCGGCGCTGATCTACGCGGCCGTGCTGCTGCGTGGAATCGCGATGGCGCTCGACGGTCCCGCACGGCAGGCGCTGCCGATCGAGCTCGTCGGGCCCGACCGCGTCGTCGGGGCGGTCGCGCTCAACAGCCTCGCGATCAACGCGTCGCGGATCATCGGCCCGGCCGTCGCCGGCCTGCTGATCGGCGTCGCCGGGATCGCCTGGTGCTTCGTCGTCGACGCGCTCACCTTCGTCGCGATGATCGTCGCCGTCGCGCGGCTCGACCCGGCGCGCATGGGCGCCCCCGCGCGCGGCCCGCGCGAGCCGCACGCGATCCGGGCCGGCGTCGCCTACGTCCGCCGCACGCCCGAGCTGCTGATCCCGCTGGGGATGATGGCCCTCGTCGGCCTGCTCGCCTTCAACTTCCAGGTCCTGCTCGCGCTGCTCGCGTCGACGACCTGGGGCGGCGACGCGTGGCTGTTCACCGCGATGACGATGGCGATGGCCGTCGGCTCGATCGCCGGCGCGGTGGCGATCGGCGGGGCGCGCGACCTCGGGCCGGCCGCGCTCGTCACGTCCGCGGCCGCGTTCGGGGTGACCGACCTGCTCGTCGCCGCCTCCCCCACCGTGGCGGTGCAGCTCGTCGCGCTCGTGCTGCTGGGTGCCGCGAGCGTCACGTTCTCCTCCGGCGTCACGTCGGTGCTCCAGCTGCGCGTCGACCCGCAGATGCGCGGTCGGGTGATGGCGCTCTACTCGCTCGTGTTCCTCGGCTCGACCCCGTTCGGCGCCCCGCTGCTCGGCTGGATCGGCGAGCACGCCGGCCCCCGTGCCGGCCTCGCGCTCGGTGGGCTGGCCGCCCTGGCCGCCGCCGTCGGCGCCGCCGTCGCCTACCGGCGCACCGGCGGCGGACCGCCCGTGCCGCCGGTCGTGCGGCCGCGCGCCGCGCGCGAGCGCGAGCCGGTCGCCGCCTAGGGTCGCGCGAGCGCGGCGAGCGGCGCACCCCAGCGGTCCAGCGAGACCCGCGGGGGCGGCACCTTGTAGCCGATGTGCAGGGTGATCCCGAGGTCGCCGGTCGCCCACTTGGCGAACGTCTCGGCGAAGCGCTCCTCGCGCGCCGACCGGCCCAGGCACGAGCGATCGTCCCCGGGAGTGCCGCACGGGTAGCCCGCGGGCACGAGCGCGTCGAGCCGGGCGGCCAGGTCGGCAGGCACGAGCGCCGCGTCGACCGCGTGCCCGAGCTCGTGGAGCACGAGGCGCGCCACGCCGGCGGCGCCGAGTCCCCGGCTGACGGGACCGAGGTCGAGCGTCAGCTCGTGACGGCCGTCGGGCAGCGAGCGGGCGGTGCCGGCGGCCTGGGGCAGCGACGGGGTGCCGACGGTGATCGTGGTGCGGCCGTCGATGCGGTCGATCAGCGCCCGGGCCTCCGGGCGAGCGGCCGCGACCGCCTGCAGGACGGCCTGACGGTCCAGCGGATGCGTGCCGGGCGCAAACGTGAAGGTGCCCCGGTCCGGTGCCCGGGCGACCGGCTCGGTGCGCGCGTCGGCGCCGCGGCCGTCGAGCACGACGACGATCGCGCACAGGAGCGCGAGGACGGCGAGCGCATGGCGGACCGGCGAGGACATCCGCCGACCATCGACGGACGCGCGCGGGGACTTGAGCGCGCCGCGCGGGGGCCGCTCAGCCGTTGAGCGTGCGCTCCCAGATCTCGGCGAGTGCGGCGATGAGCGTGCGATCGGCGACGGCGGGGTCCTCGGCGACGACCTGCTGGTAGGCGGTGCGCTCCGTCATCCACACGAGCGCCTGGGCGGTCGCGGTGGCGGCGGCCGGCGGGCGACCGTCGCGCCGCAGCCGCTCCTCGGCGAGCCCGACGAAGCGCTCGATCGTCCCCGACCAGTAGGCGCGGATCTCCGGGTCGTAGCCCGACGCCTCGACGAGCGCGCGCACGAGCGGGGCGTGGGCGCGGAAGGTGCCCAGCAGGTCGGCGACGACGCGGCGCACGTCGGCGAGCGCGAGCGGCTGGTCCCAGTGCGCGCTGGTGACGCCGTGGATCTCGGTGGCGAAGTCCTCGACGAGGCGCACGAGCAGGTCGCGGCGATCCTCGAAGTGCGCGTAGAACGCGGTGCGGGTGCGTCCCGCGCGCTTGGCGATGCGGCTGACGTTCAGGTCGGCGAACGAGGCGCCCTCGGCGAGGAGCGCCTCGGTCGCGGCGAGGAACGCGCGCTCGGTCTCCCCCCGGCGGGGGTCCTCGCGCGTGCGCTTCTCGAGCAGGGCCACGGGCCGCAGTCTACGCACCTCGTGATGACAGCTTGCAATGACACTGTGTCTGTTTTACGCTCGCGGCATGAGCTCCGCGACCGCCGCCCCCGCCGACCTGTCGACGCTCGACCTCGGCGACCACGCCCACTGGACCGACGGGCCCCCGTACGAGCTGTTCGCGCAGATGCGCCGCGAGCAGCCCGTCCACTGGAGCCCGAACGACCGCTTCCCCGACGAGGACGGGTTCTGGTCGGTCACCCGCGCCGACCTCGTCCACGCCGCGACGCGCGACTTCACGACCTTCTCCTCCGAGCGGCGCGGCATCTTCCTCGTCGACGACGTCGGGGTCCCGCTGGACGTCCAGCGCCTGCAGATGATCTCGATGGACCCGCCCCGGCACGACCGCATGAAGAAGCTCGTCGGCAAGGCGTTCACCCCCGGCCGCATCGCCGAGCACGAGCACGTCGTGCGGCGGATCGTCCAGACCGTCCTGGACCGCTTCACCGACCACGACCACGTCGACCTCGTCACCGACATCGCCCAGCCCGTCCCCGCGCGCGTGATCGGCTCGCTCCTGGGTACCCCCGAGTCCGACGACCGCCGGCTCGTCCACTGGACGAACGTCGCCACCGCGTTCGAGGACCCGGCCATCCGGGCGACCTGGGGCGACTCGCTCGAGGAGATCATGCAGGTCGTCGCCTACATCGAGGCCGTCCGCCAGGAGCGGGTCGAGCACCTCGGCGACGACCTCCTGTCGGCCCTCATCACCGCCGAGGTCGATGGCGACCGGCTCACCGAGATGGAGATCGCCACCTTCTTCGTCCTGCTGCTCGCCGCGGGCAACGACTCGACCCGCGCGACCTACAGCGCGACGATGCTCGCCCTGATGGAGGACGAGGAGCAGCGTCGGCTGCTCGTGGAGGACCCCTCGCGCATCCCGGCCGCCGTCGAGGAGGGCCTGCGCTGCTTCCCGGCCTTCGGGATGATGGGTCGCGCCGCGACCCGGGACGTCGAGCTCGGCGGCGCGCAGATCCGCGAGGGCGACCGCGTCCTGCTCTGGTACATCGCCAGCAACCGCGACCCGGCCCTCTACCCCGACCGCCCGGACGCCTTCGACCTCACGCGCGAGGGCCTGGACCGCCACCAGGCGTTCGGCGCCGGCGGCCGCCACTTCTGCCTCGGCGCGTCGCTCGCCCGGATGGAGCTGCGGATCTGGATCGAGGAGACGCTCGCCCGCTGGCCGGACATGCGCCTCGACGGCGACCCCACGCGCATCCGGTCGCTGTTCCTCAACCAGTACACGCACATCCCGGTCGCCCTGCGGTAGGCACCCGCCGGGCGCGGGCGTCCCGGCGCCTAGCCCGACGCGACCGCGGCGCCCTCCCCGCGAACGGCGGCGTGGACGGCCGCGCGCGCGTCGGGCGCCGACGGCGCGGCGAGCGCGAGCTGCGCCAGCGCGCGGCACTGCTCGAGCGTGTGCGCGGCGAGCGTCGCGCGGACGTCGGGCAGGCAGGCGGCCGCCATCGACAGGGACGAGACGCCCAGGCCGGTCAGCACGAGCGCGAGCTCCGGATCGGACGCCGCCTCGCCGCAGACCCCGACGGGCTTGTCGTGGGCCAGGCCGGCCTCGCCGACCATCGCGACGAGCCGCAGGACCGCGGGCTGCCACGGGTCGAGCAGGTCGGCGAGCTCGCCCGCCAGCCGGTCCGCGCCCAGCGTGTACTGGGCGAGGTCGTTCGTGCCGAGGCTGACGAAGTCGACGTGCTGCAGGATCTCGGTCGCGCACAGGGCGGCGGCCGGGACCTCGACCATGACGCCGACGCGGTCGATGCCGTGCTCGCGGGCGACCGCCGCGAAGTCCCGCGCCTCGGCGGCGGTCGCGACCATCGGGGCCATCACGCCGACCTCGGCGTCGGTCCCGGCGGCGGCCGCGGCGATCGCGAGGAGCTGCTCGGTCAGCAGCCCGGGGTCGCGGCGCGCGAGCCGCAGGCCGCGGACGCCGAGCGCCGGGTTGGCCTCGTCGGGCTGGTCGACGTACGCGAGCGGCTTGTCGGCGCCGACGTCGAGCGTCCGCACGATCACGCGGCGGCCGGCGAACGCGGTGAAGACCTCCCGGTAGAGGGCCTCCTGCTCGTCGCGGGTCGGGGCGGTCGCCCGGTCCAGGAAGAGGAACTCGGTGCGGAACAGGCCGACGCCCTGCGCCCCGGGGACCCCGGCGCTGTCGACGTCGGCCGGGCCGCCGATGTTCACGAGCAGGCGGACCGGGTGACCGTCCGCGGTGCGCCCGGGGCCGTGCGAACCCGCGCGACGCGCGGCGAGCTCCTGGGCGGCGCGCTGCGCGTCGGCGACCTGCGCGCGGTCGGGGCCGACGACGATCCGCCCGACGCCCCCGTCGACGAGCAGCTCGTCGCCGTCGTGCAGGCCGGCCGCGGCCGCGCAGGCGACCACGGCGGGGATGCCGAGCGACTTCGCGAGGATCGCGGTGTGATCGGTGGGCCCGCCGCGCTCGGTGACGATCGCGACGACGCGGTCGCGGTCGAGGGTCGCCGTGTCGGCGGGCGCGAGGTCGGTCGCGACGAGGACGAACGGGTGCCCCGGGTCGGGGACGCCGGGCATCGGCACGCCGAGCAGGTGCGCGATCGCGCGGGTCCGCAGGTCGTCGAGGTCGGCGACGCGCTCGGCCATGTAGCCGCCGAGCGCGACGAGCGCGGCACGGTGCTCGGCGAGCGCCGCGTCGACCGCGTGCGGCGCGTCGCGGCCGCCCGTCACGCGGTCGGCGATGCCCGAGGCGAGCATCGGGTCGCGGGCCATGAGGGCCTGCGCCGTCAGCACGTCGGCGGCCTCGCCGCCGGCCGTCGCGGCCCGGGCCTCCAGGTCGGCGGCGACCGCCTCGAGCGCCGCGGTCGCGCGCCGCGCCTCGGCCGCCGTGTCGGCGACCGGCGCGTCGTGGGCCGGGAGCTGCGGGCCGGGTGCGAGCCGGGCGACCGGCCCGACCGCGATGCCGGCGCTGACGCCCAGGCCGTGGTGCTCGAGGGAGGCCATCGGGCTACTGCACCGCGTCGAGGTCGGACGCGACGAGCTCGGCGAGGGCGGCGACGGCGACGTCCGCGCCCTCCCCCTCGGCCCGCAGGACGACCTCGTCGCCGTGCGCGGCCCCGAGGCCGAGGACGCCGAGGATGCTGCGGGCGTCGACGGCGTCACCGTCGGGCCGGCCGATCGTGACCACGGCCGGCTGGGCGGCGGCGGCCTGGACGAACAGGCTGGCGGGGCGGGCGTGCAGGCCGACCCGCGAGCCGACCTTCACGAGGCGCTCACTCATCATCTCGGTGCTCCTGGGGATCGTGGTGGTGGGGATGTCAGGCCGGGACCGCGGTGCCGCTGGGCGCCGGGGCCGGGGACGACGGGGCGAGCAGGTCGGTGACCGAGGGGCTCGTGGCGTCCTCGGTGACCTCGCCGCGACGGCTCTTCAGCGCGATCACCGCGCCGGTGCTGACGGCGATGCCGGCGGCGAGCGCGACGACGTAGAGCAGCGGGTTGCCGATCAGGCCGACGACCCAGATGCCGCCGTGCGGGGCGCGCGACGTGGCGTCGAAGGCCATCGACAGCGCCCCGGTGACCGCGCTGCCCGCCATCAGCGAGGGGATGACGCGCGCCGGGTCGGCGGCGGCGAACGGGATCGCGCCCTCGGTGATGAACGAGGCGCCCAGCAGCCAGCCCGCCTCGCCGGCCTTGCGCTCGGCCCGCGTGAACAGCTTCGGGCGCAGGACGGTCGCGAGGGCCATGGCGATCGGCGGGGTCATGCCCGCGGCCATGACGGCGGCCATGATCTTCAGGTCGCCAGAGGCGAGCGAGGCGACGCCGAACGTGTAGGCGACCTTGTTGACGGGGCCGCCCATGTCGAAGGCCATCATCGCGCCGAGCAGCAGGCCCAGGACGATGCCGTTGGTGCCGCTGAGGCCGCCGAGCCAGTCGGTCAGCTCGTTCTGCGCGGAGGCGATCGGCTCGCCGACCGCGACGATCATCAGGAGGCCGACGACGAGCGTCGAGACGAGCGGGATGACGACGACGGGCATGATCCCGGCCATCGCCGAGGGGACCTTGACGCGCAGGATGCCGAGCACGACCGCACCGGCGAGCAGGCCGCCGACGAGGCCGCCGAGGAAGCCGGCGCCGATCTCGTTGGCGAGCAGGCCGGCGACGACGCCGGGCACGAGGCCGGGCCGGTCGGCCATCGCGAACGCGATGAAGCCGGCGAGGATCGGCACGAGCATCGAGAACGACGTCGCGCCGATCTTGAACATCAGGCCGGCGATGCCGAGCTGGTCGTAGATGTCGGTGATGCTCGAGACGCCGTCGTACGTGACGCCCTCGAACGTGCCGCCGTTGACCTTCGACGCGATCTCGGCGCCGCCGAAGAGGAAGGCGAGCGCGATCAGCAGGCCGCCCGCGGCGACGAACGGGATCATGTAGCTGACGCCGGTCATGAACCAGCCGCGCACGACGCTCGCACGGCCCGGGCCGCCGGGACCGTCGGCACCGGCGGCGACGGGGGCGCCCGCCGCGAGGACGTGTGCGGTCGCCGCGGTGGCCGGGGCCTCCTGGGCGGCGGCGACGGCGCGCGCGACGAGCCCGGCCGCGTCGTTGATGCCCTGCTTGACGGTGGCGGTGACGAGCGGCTTGCCGGCGAAGCGGGCGCGGTCGCGCACCTCGACGTCGGCGGCGAAGATGACCGCGTCGGCGGCCGCGATCTGCTCGGCGCTGAGCGCCTCGATCCCGGCGGACCCCTGCGTCTCGACGGCGAGCTCGTGCCCGGCGTCGCGGCCGGCCTGCTCGAGCGCCTCCGCCGCCATGTAGGTGTGCGCGATGCCCGTCGGACAGCTCGTGACGGCGACGATTCTCATGACCCGACCTCCTCGGTGATGTAGGACGACGCGGCGGTCGCATCGGCGACCGTCATCAGGTGCTCGCGGAACGCGGGACGGACGAGGCGGCGTGCGAGCTTCGCCAGGATCGTCATGTGGTCGGCGTCCCCCTCCGCGGGGGCCGCGATGAGGAACACGAGGGTGGCGGGCCCGTCGGCCGCGCCGAAGTCGACGCCGTCGGCGCAGCGGCCGAACGCGAGCGTCGGCTCGGTGACGTGCGCGCTGCGCGCGTGCGGGATGCCGATGCCGCCCTCCAGGCCGGTGGGCATCTGCGCCTCGCGGGCGGCGACGTCGGCGAGGAAGCCGTCGAGGTCGGTGACGCGACCCTCGGCGTGCAGCCGCTGCGCGAGCGCGCGGGTGGCCGCGACGCGGTCGTCCCCGGGCAGGTCGAGGTCGACGAGGGCGGGGGTGATGATGCTCACGACAGGGCCTCCTGGGATCGGACGGGGAGCCGGCGTACGGCGTCGGGACGAAGGTCGGCGGGGGTCGGCATGCGGCTGCCGGGGAGCGCGACGGCGGCCGCGCCGTAGGCGACGGCAACGTCGAGGGCGTCGGGCCCGTGGGCGCCGGCGGCGAGGAAGCCGGCGAGCGCGGCGTCGCCGGCCCCGACCGTGCTGCGCGGCGCGTCGACGGCGGCGTGGGCGTGGTGCTCGCCGCTGTCGTCGAGCAGCACGGCGCCGCGGGAGCCGAGGCTCGCGAGGACGGCGCGCGCCCCGAGCTCGCGCAGGGCGTGGGCGGCTCGCACGGCGTCGGGCGCGGAGTGGACCTCCAGGCCGGTGGCCTGCGCGAGCTCGGTGCGGTTGGGCTTGACGAGGTCGGGGCCGGCGGGCAGCGCGGCCTGGAGGACCTCGCCGTCGCAGTCCAGCGCGACCCGCACGCCCGCGGCGTGCAGCGCCACGGTCAGGCGGGCGTAGAGGTCGACGGGACAGCCGGGGGGCAGGCTGCCGGAGAGCACGGCCCAGGAGGCGGTGCGCGCCTCGTCGAGCAGGGCGGCCTGCAGCGCGGCGACCTCGTCGGCGTCGAGCACGGGACCCGGCTCGTTGAGCTTCGTGGTGGTGCCGTCGGGCTCGGCGATCGTCACGTTGGCGCGGATCGCGCCGGCGATCGGGACGGTGCGGGTGCGCAGGCCGGCGGCGGCGAGGAGGTCGACGAGCTGCGCGCCCTCGTGGCCGCCGACGGGCAGCACCGCCACGTTCGGGGCGCCGGCGGCGTGCAGCGCGCGGGCGACGTTGACGCCCTTGCCGCCCGCGTCGACGCGGGTGGAGAGCGGCCGCAGGACGGCGCCGCGACGCAGCGCGTCGATCTCGCAGGTGCGGTCGACCGACGGGTTGGCGGTGAGCGTGACGACGGTCATGCCCGGTCCACGCGGATGCCGCAGGCCTCCAGCGAGCCGGCCTGGTCGGGGTCGATGCCGCGGTCGGTGATGAGGACGTCGATGTCGCCGGTGTCGCCGAACCGCGCGAAGTGGTCGTTGCCGATCTTCGTGTGGTCGGCGAGCACGACGGTGTGGCGGGCGGCGCGGAGCATCGCGCGCTTGACCGCGGCCTCGGCGGTGTCCGGGGTGGTGAGCCCCCGCTCGACGCTGAGGCCGTTCGTGCCGACGAAGGCGACGTCGACGAGCGTGTCCTCGAGGACCCGCAGGGCCCAGGCGTCGACCATCGCGGCGGTGCGGCCGCGGATGCGTCCGCCGACGGTGAGGACGGTGAGGTTCGGCCGCGAGGAGAGGGTGAGCGCGATCGGCAGGCTATTGGTGACGACCGTGAGCGTCGCCTCGGCGGGGAGGATCTCGGCGAGCCGCGCGGTGGTGGTCCCGGCGTCGAGCAGGATCGCGCCCTCGGCGGGCACCTCGGCGAGGGCGGCGCGGGCGATCCGCTCCTTCTCGTCGCTCATCGCCCGGTCGCGGTCGGCGAGGCCGGGCTCGAAGCCGAGCCGCTCGACGGGGATCGCCCCGCCGTGGACGCGGCGCAGGACGCCGTGGCGCTCGAGGACGCTGAGGTCGCGCCGGACGGTCTCCGTCGTGACGTTCAGCTCCTGGGCCAGGCCGGCGACCTCGACGCGCCCGCGGGACCGGGCCTGCTCGACGATCGCTGCCTGTCGTTCCTCTGCGTACATCCGGGCTCCTCCGTGGTGACTGCCCGGTCAGTATGCCCCGCGTTCCCACAGAAGTCAACACAAAACAACACGTACCCACAGGAAACCAGGTAGAGCCGGGCGTCGGGCATCGCGACGGCGCGGCCGGGCGCGGACGCGCGCGCCCGGCCGCCCGCGGGCGGTCACGCGTCCCCCGGCGTGGCCGGTCAGCCGACGCCGAGGCCCATGCGCCGCGACACGTCGGTCAGCGCGGCGACGAGCCGGGTGCCGTCGTGGGCGCCGTCGGCGACCCACTCGGCGGTGATCGCGTCGCACGCGCCGATCCAGCCCAGCCCGCGCAGCTGGTCGGCGCGCGAGAGCGCGGACCACGGGCGGCCCGCGGCGCGCTCGACGAGCTCGCGGCGGCGGCGGCGCACGGCGTCGTCGATCTCGGGGTGCACGCCGGCGGAGTGCATCCAGATCCCGTGGATCCACGGGTCGGCGGCGAGCACGTCGATCCACTCGCGCAGCCGCTCCTGGACGTCGCCCTCGGCGGCGACGAGCGGCGCGGTGGCCTGCTGGACGGCGTCCAGGACGGCGACGACGAGCAGGCGCTCGGAGCTCGAGAAGTAGTGCCGGGGCAACGACGCGGCGACGCCCGCCTCGCGGGCGACCTCCTCGAGCGAGAAGCCGTCGACCCCGGTGCGCGCGAGCACCGCGCGCGCGGCGGACAGCAGCTGCGCGCGGCGCTCCGCCCGGGGCAGGCGCCGCGCGGCGCGCCCCGGGCGAGCGACCTCGGTCACAGCCCGAGGCTGCGACCGACGAGCTCCTTCATGATCTCGTTGGTGCCGGCGTAGATGCGGTTGACGCGCGCGTCGGCCCACATCTCGCTGATCTTGTACTCGGTGGTGTAGCCGTAGCCGCCGAACAGCTGGACGCACGCGTCGGTGACCTCGGACAGCAGGTCGGTGGTCCAGAACTTCGCCATCGCGGCCTCGGGCACGGTGCAGGTGCCGTCGACGTACTTCTGGATCGTCTGGTCCATGAACGCGCGGGTGATCGTGACCTTCGTGTGGAGGTCGGCGAGCACGAAGCGCGAGTTCTGGAACGAGCCGATCGGCTTGCCGAACGCCTTGCGCTCCTTGACGTAGTCGAGCGTCAGGTCGAGGGCGGCCTCGGCGCAGGCGATCGAGCTGACGGCCAGGCCCAGGCGCTCGGGGATCAGGTGGGCCATGAGCTGCGCGAAGCCCGTGCCCTCCTCGCCGAGGAGGTTCTCGACCGGGACCTTGCAGTCGTTGAAGAACAGCTCGGCCGTGTCGTTGGCGTGCTGGCCGCGCTTGTGGATCTGGTTGCCGCGCTCGAACCCGTCCATGCCACGCTCGATGACGATCATCGAGAGGCCGCGGTGCGGGTCGTCGCCGGTGCGCACGGCGGTGACGACGAGGTCGGCGTTGATGCCGTTGGAGATGAAGGTCTTGCCGCCGTTGACGATGTAGTGGTCGCCGTCGCGCTTGGCCTTCGTGCTGATCGCCGACAGGTCGGAGCCGGTGCCGGGCTCGGTCATCGCGAGCGCGAGGATGGACTCGCCGGAGGCGACGCCGGGGTACCAGCGCTCCTTCTGCTCCTCGTTGGCGGCGGCGCGGAGGTACGGCAGGCCGAGGTCGTTGTGGACGTTCGGGCCCATCCACGAGGACTGCACGCCGGCGTAGGCGGCCTCCTCGGAGAGGACGGCGTTGAAGCGCCAGTCGTCGACGCCGGAGCCGCCGTACTCCTCCGGCACGGCCATCGCGAGGAAGCCGTGCTCGGCGGCCTTCGTGTAGAGCTCGCGCGAGGTGATGTGGTCGTGCTGCCACTGCTCGTGGTGCGGGACGACCTCGGCCTTGAGGAAGCGCCGGAAGCTCTCGCGGTAGTCGTCGTGGACGTCGTCGAACAGCGGGCGGCGCGCGCCGGGGGCGAGCGTGATGGCCATGGGGATGCTCCTTGGTCGGAAGGTTCTGCGGGACCGCTTGTTGTGGTGTAGCACAACAGCGGCCGGGAGGCGTGCGGCGGGCGCGCCCGGATCAGCCCCCGGTGCGCCCCTCGACGACGTCCTTCAGCCGGGCGAGGCGGCCCGCCCAGGCCCGGTCGGCCTGTGCCATCCACGTCGCGGCAGGCACGAGCGCCTCCTCGCGCAGCCGGTAGCGGACCTCCCGTCCGACGCCGCCGGGCACGCGCTCGACGAGGCCGGCGTCGTCAAGGATCGCGACGTGCTTGGCGACCGCCTGCCGCGTGATCGGCAGCGTCTCGGTCAGCGCCGGGACGGAGGTCGTGCCGTCGCGCAGGAGCGTCTCGACGACGCGTCGGCGGGTCGGGTCGGCGAGCGCGGCGAACACCGCGCTGACCTGCTCCTGCCCGGGACTCTCGTCGGTGCTCACGCGCGGGCGCACGCGTGCGCGCACGCGAGGGCGGCGAGCGGGAACGCGGGGACGGACTCGGTCACGACGACGCGGGCGCCCGCCGGGGCGGCGACGACGAGCAGCTCGACGCGGGTGGCGGGCTCCTCGCCGTTCCACCACCACCAGACCAGCCGCGACGGCGCCTGCACGACCTCGACGTGGACCTCGCGGCCGGGCTCGTCCTCGAGCCAGGCGTCGCGGCCCTCCTCGGTGGCCAGGGACTCCCAGACCTCCTCCGGGGTCGCGTCGATCTCCACCTCGCGCGTGACAACCGATTGGTTGCTATGCTCGTATGACAACCGATTCATTGTCGAAAGGATACACGCGGTCATGCCCCTCATCCCGATGGTCGTCGAGCAGAGCTCCCGCGGCGAGCGGAGCTTCGACATCTACTCGCGGCTGCTCAACGAGCGGATCGTCTTCCTCGGCAGCGAGGTGAACGACGAGATCGCCAACCTCGTCGTCGCGCAGCTGCTGCACCTCGAGAGCCAGGACCCCGACAAGGACATCGCGCTCTACGTCAACAGCCCGGGCGGGGTCGTCTACAGCGGCCTGGCGATCTACGACACCATGCAGTTCATCAAGCCCGACGTGCAGACGATCTGCTGCGGGATCGCCATGAGCATGGGCTCGCTGCTGCTCACCGCCGGCGCCCCCGGCAAGCGGTTCGCCCTGCCGAACAGCCGCATCCTCATCCACCAGCCGCACGGCGGCTACCAGGGCCAGGCCAGCGACATCGAGATCCACGCGCAGGAGACGCGCGAGCTGCGCCGCCGGCTCGACGAGATCTACGCCGAGCACACCGGGCAGACGGTCGCGCGCGTCCACGAGGACATGCAGCGCGACCGCTTCTTCACCGCCGAGCAGGCGAAGGAGTACGGGCTCATCGACGACGTCGTGTCCGGGCACCGGACGGTCGGGCGGACCCCCGCGGGCTTCGCGGGCGGGCGCGGCGCGGGGTCGGACTGACCGCACCGGGCGGGCGACGCCGCGTCCGGTCCGGGACGGGCGGCCCGTCCCGGACGCCCGGCGAGCGGCAGATCGACAGGAGAAGGTTGCATGCATCTGTCATCCTGGCTGCCGCTCGCGTCGGGATACGCGAGGCGGACTTCAACGACGGAACGCCAGGGGGCGACATGCGGGGACGGCAGCAGCGGACGATCGGACGGGGTCTGGCGGCGACCGTGGGCACTGCGGTGCTCGCCCTCGGTACCGGGGTCGCCCCGGCCGGCGCGGCGACCGCCACGCAGACGTTCTCGGGGGGCCAGACGAGCTACACCGTTCCGGCGGGCATCACCAGCCTGTCGTACACGGTCAGCGGCGCCCAGGGCGCGAGTGGCGAGCGGTACGGCATCAGCGGCAACACCGCACCGTACCCCGGCGGGCGGGGCGCCATCGTCACCGGGACACGCGCGGTGACCGCCGGGTCGCAGCTCTGCGTCTTCGTCGGAACCACGGCCGGGTTCAACGGCGGCGGGACCCCGGGATCCTCCCTCAGCCCGAGCTACGCGCTCGCAGGCTCCGGGGGCGGGGCGAGCGACCTGCGCACCGGCTCGTGCGGCCTCGCCGACCGGTTCGTGATCGCGGGCGGGGGTGGCGGCGGCGGCTCCAACGCCCAGCCCCGGAGCGCCGGAAGTGGCGGTGACGCCGGTGCCGCCGGCGGGGGCACCACCGGCGCCGGGGGCGGCGGTGCCGGGACCGCGGCCGTAGGCGGCGCCGGCGGAACGGGCGCCGGTCCGGGGACGAGCGGCAGCCTCGGGACCGGCGGCACGGGCGGCACCTACTTCCCGGCGTTCGAGGACCGCTTCACGAAGACGAACCTCGGCGGGGGCGGTGGCGGAGGCGGAGGGCTCTACGGCGGCGGAGGCGGCGGCAGCAGCGACGACGCCGCGAACGCAGCCGGTGGCGGTGGTGGCGGCGGCGGGTCGTCGCTCGTCCCGACGAATGCCACGCTCTCGACCTCCGGCAACTCCGGCAACGGCTCCGTGAGCATCTCCTACGAGGACGCCGTCGCCCCGACGGCGTCGATCACCGCGCCGACCGACGGGCAGACCGTCGCCCGCAACGCCTCCCTGGTCGCGGACTACAGCTGCGCCGACGCCGTCGGCGAGCTCGTCTCGTGCACGGGCACCGTCCCGGACGGCGGCGCGCTCGACACCTCGACGCTCGGCCCCAAGACGCTCTCGGTCACGGCGAGCGACCGCGCCCAGAACACGACGACCAGGAGCATCACCTACATCGTCGTGGATGTCACCAAGCCCACGGTGACGGTGACCCGGCCCGCCGACGGCGCCACGTACGCCCGGGGCGCGGACGTGAAGGCGTCGTTCTCCTGCGCTGACGAGACCGGCGGGAGCGGGCTGAAGTCCTGCGTCGGCACCGTCGCCGACGGCGCGTCGCTCGACACGGCCACGCTCGGCACGAAGACGTTCACCGTCACGGCGACCGACAACGCCAACAACACCGCGACGACCACCGTCTCCTACACGGTCGCCGACCAGACCAAGCCGACCGTGACGATCAGCACGCCCGCCGACGGTCGGACCTACACGCAGGGCGCCAGCATCGACGCCGACTTCGCGTGCACCGACGACACCGGCGGCACCGGCATCGCGACCTGCAAGGGCACCGTCGACGACGGCTCGCCGATCGACACGGCCACGCGCGGCACGAAGACGTTCACCGTCACCGCGGTCGACCAGGCCGGCAACAGCACCACGACGACGGTCTCGTACACCGTCGCGGACCGGACGAAGCCCGGGATCACGCTCACGACGCCGCAGGACGGCGCGACCTACGCGCAGGGCGCCGACGTCAAGGCGTCCTTCGCGTGCGCCGACGACGCGGACGGCACCGGCATCGAGTCGTGCACCGGCACCGTCGCCGACGGCGCCGCCATCGACACCGCCACCCGCGGCACCAAGACGTTCACCGTCACCGCCGTCGACAAGGCCGGCAACACGTCCGAGCGGACCGTCTCCTACACGGTCACCGACCAGACCGAGCCGACCGTGACGATCACCCGACCGGCCGACGGCGCCACCTACGCCCAGGGCGCCGACATCAAGGCGTCGTTCTCCTGCGCGGACGAGACCGGCGGCACCGGCATCGAGTCGTGCACCGGCACCGTCGCGGACGGCGCCTCGNGACGACGCGGACGGCACCGGCATCGAGTCGTGCACCGGCACCGTCGCCGACGGCGCCGCCATCGACACCGCCACCCGCGGCACCAAGACGTTCACCGTCACCGCCGTCGACAAGGCCGGCAACACGTCCGAGCGGACCGTCTCCTACACGGTCACCGACCAGACCGAGCCGACCGTGACGATCACCCGACCGGCCGACGGCGCCACCTACGCCCAGGGCGCCGACATCAAGGCGTCGTTCTCCTGCGCGGACGAGACCGGCGGCACCGGCATCGAGTCGTGCACCGGCACCGTCGCGGACGGCGCCTCGATCGACACCGCCACGCGCGGCACCAAGACCTTCACGGTCACCGCGGTGGACGAGGCCGGCAACAGCACCGAGCGGACCGTCACCTACACGGTGGCGGACCAGACGCGGCCCACGATCGCGCTGACGCGCCCGACCGACGACGCCGCCTACGTCGTCGGCAGCGACGTGAAGGCCCGCTACACCTGCTCCGACGAGACCGGCGGCACCGGCATCGCCAGCTGCGTCGGCACCGTCGCCGACGGCGCCGCGATCGACACCACGCCCGGCCGCAAGACGTTCCGCGTCACCGCCACCGACGAGGCCGGCAACACCCTGACCCGCACCGTCACGTACCGCACCACCGCGGGCCTCGCCGTCACCACCGACGGCACCGGGAGCGGCACCGTCCAGGGTGACGGCATCGACTGCGGCAACGGTCGCACCGCCTGCAGCCTCGACCGCGACGCCGGCAGCACCGCCACCCTCACGGCGACCGCCGCCCCGGACTCCGTGTTCACCGGCTGGACCGGTGCCTGCACCGGCACCGGCGCCTGCACCGTCACGCTCGACCAGGCCCGCACGGTCACCGCGACCTTCACGCGCGCCGTCGTCACCCCGGCGGGCACCCCGGTCAGCACGCCCACCGGGACCACCCCCACGAAGCCCAGCTGCCTCAGCCGCCGCAGCTTCACGGTGACGTTCCGCGTCCCCGGCACGACCCTGCGCCGCGGCACGATCACCCTGTTCGGGAAGACCCGGACGCTGCGCCGCACCCCCCGCGGCACGCTGTTCACCACCGTGGACCTCCGCGGACGTCCCGCCGGCACGTACCGCATCCGCCTGACCGCGACGACCGCGGCGGGCACGCGCGTCACCCGCACCGCGGCCTACCGCACCTGCGCGCCGCCCCGGGCCACCTGAGCCGCACCCGGTCCCCGCGCGGCGCACCGTGCGGGGACCGGGGCTCGCGGCCAGCTAGCGCAGGCGCAGGCGCACCGTCGTGTCGCCCGCGACCAGCGTGTAGGAGCCGGCGCCCAGCCGGCGGGTGCTCTTCAGCGTCACGCGGCCGCGGCTCACCGAGCCCTTCGCGACCGTGCGGCCGCCGCGCACGAGGCGCACGGTCGAGCGCGACGCGAACGCGACCGTGCAGGTCACGCGCGTGCGGGTCTTCGTCACCTTGCAGGTGACGGTGCCGTCCCGGCCGGCCGGGCCCTGCGGGCCGACCGCTCCGGCCGGGCCCTGGGCGCCTGCCGGGCCCGCCGCACCGGGCGTGCCCTGCGGCCCCGCCGGCCCGGCCGCGCCCGGCGTCCCGGCGGCACCGTTGGCGCCGTTCGTCCCGTTCGTGCCCGCGACACCGTTGGCGCCGTTCGTCCCGTTGGTGCCGTTCGTCCCGTTCGTCCCGTCGGTGCCGTCCTGACCCGCCGGGCCCTGCGGTCCGGCCGGGCCCGCCGGGCCCTGGCCGCTCGCCGCGCGGCCCTGGTAGACCGCCTCGAAGTCCGGCACGCTCAGGTGCAGCAGCTGGCCGTACTCGACGAGCGACGGATCCTGCGACGTCGGGAACGCCTTGTGGACCTGCGCGTCGAACAGGAACTCGCCGCGGCCGAGCAGGTCCTCGACGTCGATGATCCCGGAGGACTCCTCGTCGGCGGTGAACGGCGCGTTCACCCCGCCCGGGGTGACCGGGGCGAAGAGCTGGCGGTCGAACTCGGCGACCACGCCGCGACGGCCGGTGCCGATGTCGTAGGCGACGATCCGCGCCACCGACGCGTTGTTGCCCGGGTCCTCCTGGATGAGGACGTTGCCGTGGCGGTCGATCGCCATGTTGTCCGGCTTGTTGAGGAACGGCGCCTCGGAGCCGTCGAGCAGCAGCGTCAGGGTGGCGCCCTTCAGCGGGTTCTCGATGTCCTTGTAGCGCAGGCGCCACAGGCCGCCGCCGTTGCGGTCGTCCTGCGACCCGGGACCGTTGAGGTCGGTCGCCCCGCCCTCGGTGGTGAGGAAGTAGAAGTCGCGCGGGTTCTGCGGATCCCAGTGACCGTCCTCGACACGCGAGAGCGAGAGGCCGTCCGCGAGCGCCTCGGCGTTCTGCGCGGCACCGGTCTGGTTCCACGGGACCTCGGCGAGGTCGACCTGGACCGGCACGCCCTTCCCGTAGGTGTCGCGGAACTCCGCGTCGGAGTCGACGGTCTCGTCGAGCAGGTCGATCACGTAGTTCGTGCCGTTGGTCAGGCCGGCCTTGTCGAAGGCGTCGCCGCTGGCCGTCTTCGTGCCGACATAGGTCCAGATCTGGCCGGGGGTCGCGTCCTCCTGGCCCTGCACGAGGGTCGTGTCGGTGCGGTTGGCGGCGGGCACCGTGTTCTCCCAGGAGAACAGGCCCAGGCGCGGCAGCTGCTTCGTCGTGCCGTCGTCGAGGATGCCGAAGACGCGCGAGTTGTCGCCGCTCTCCTCGTTGCCGAAGTAGATCTGGCCGGCGAAGCCGTTTCCGGTGGTCGGGTTGAACAGGCCGCCCGGGGCGGTCAGGGTCGCCGAGCAGAAGCGGGCGAACGCCGCCCCGAACGGACCGGTCGGGGTCGACGCGTACGCGCCCGCCGTCGGGGTCGACGCGTCGTACTGCCAGAAGCTCGTCTCGTTCGGCCCGATGAGGTCGGCGCCGGTGTCGACCTTCAGCGTGTCACGGTCGATGACGTAGCTCGACACGAACGAGCCGGTCTGGCCGTGCGCTCGCACCGCACCGGCGGTGGCGCCGAGCTCGTGGTTCATGAACAGGTCGAGCTTGCCCGTCGCCGCGGAGGCCCGCGCACCCAGGCCGTCGGGGATGCCGACCATCTTGTAGCCGTTGGCGGCGGGCAGGTCGCCGACGGTCAGCAGCGAGGTGGTCTCCACGCCGGGACCGACGGGCTTCACGTACGGCGCGACGGTGGTGGACGGGCCGGTCGCCGCGAGGGCGGGCGTGGCGGCGATGAATCCGAGCGACGCCGCGGACGCGGCGATGGCCAGGACGGACGGGGTGCGACGGGACAAGACGGGTCTCCCTGTGGTGGTTGGCCCGCGCTGTCTAGGGCGCCGCCCACGTGCCGCTGTGACCGGCCGGTGAACCGGCCTGGAGATGTGTCCGCCGTTCACGCCGCCGAGCGCCCACGCGCCACGAGAGCAGCGATGAGGGCGCCCATCCGACAGGGCCCGTGGCGCCCTCCCCGCCGCCGTCCGGCCGACCGCCTACGGGAAGACCGGCGGGCGCTTGGCGAGGAACGCCGCCGCGCCCTCGACGCCCGTCGGCGACCCCGCGAGGTCGGCGATGCTGTCCGCCTCGGCCTGCAGCTGGTCGGCGAGCGTCGCCGTCGCGCTGCGGTCGAGCAGCCGCTTCACCGCGCCGTGCGCGGCGACCGGGCCAGCGGCGAGCTTCTCGGCGATCTCGTCCACGCGCGCGTCGAGCTGCTCCTCCGGCACGACCTCGTTGAGCAGGCCGAGCGCCCGCGCCTCGTCCGCCTTCACGCGCCGGTTGGTGAGCATCAGCTCCGCGGCGACGCGGCGGCCGACGAGACGGGGCAGCAGCCAGGAGGACCCGCCGTCGGGGGACAGGCCGATCCCGGTGTACGCGACCGTGAACGAGGCGCCCGGACCGCCGATCGCGAGATCCGCCGCGCACACGAGGCTCATCCCCGCGCCCGCGGCGGCGCCCTGCACCTTCGCGACGACCGGCGCGTCGAGCGCGGCGAGCCCGAGCAGGCCGTCGTGCAGGTCGGTCGCCAGCGCGTGCAGCGCGGCGCGCGGGTCGTCCGCGGAGGCGAAGTAGTCGATCGAGCCGCCGACGCAGAAGAACCGGCCCTCGCCCGCGAGCACGACGACGCGCACGTCGTCGCGGGCCGCGAGCTCGGCGGCCGCGTCCTTCAGCGCGCCGGCCATCGCCGGGTCGATCGAGTTGCCGTTGGCGGGGGTCGCGAGGGTCAGCCGGGCGATGCCGTCGGCGATCTTGGTGCGGAGCGGGCTCGGGGACATGCCGGGCAGCCTATGGCCCCGCGCCCCGCGACAAAGCTACGCCGACGTAGATCTGGCGCCCGCTCCCCCGGCCGCCGTGCGAGGATGGGCGCGTGGCCGCCCGCACCCGTCGCCCGTACGCCCCGCGCATGGCGGTCGAGGACCGCCGCGAGCAGCTGCTCGACGCGGCGCTCGACGTGATCGCCCGCGACGGCTGGCAGGCCCTCACCATGGAGGCGCTCGCGCGCGAGGTCGACGTCACCCGCCCGGTCGTCTACTCCGCCTTCCGCGACCTCGGTGCCGTGCTCGCCGCGCTGTTCGCCCGCCAGGAGGAGCGGGCGCGCACGGTCGTCGAGCAGTCGCTGCCGACCAAGGAGGACCTCGCCGACCCGGACGCCGCGCTCGTGCGCGCGATGGGCCGCTTCGTCGACGCGGTCGCGCAGGACCCGCGCGGCTGGCGGCTCGTGCTCCTGCCCCCCGACGGCACGCCCTCCGCGATCCGGCACGTCGTCGAGCAGAACCGCCAGCAGTACGCGGACCGCATCACCGAGCTCGTCTCCTGGGGGCTCGAGCAGCGCGGCGGTCCCGCCGGGCTCGACGTCGAGCTCGCGGCACGCTCGATCCTCGCGATCATCGAGGAGGCCGGACGGCTGCTGCTCGTCGACCCGGAGCGCTACTCCGCCGCGCGGCTCGAGGCGTTCGTCGGGACGATCATGCGCGCCCTCGCGCGCGAGTAGGACACGCGCGGGCGCGCCGCCGCGGTCAGGCGCGCGGCCGCAGCGGCGGCACGCGCACGAGCACGGTCACCCGCGCGGGACGCGGCTCGTCGCTCAGCGTCAGGAAGTCGCGCACCGGTCCGCGCCTGCCGCAGTAGGAGCACCACAGCTCCTCGTCGGGACGCATGCGCGGCGCGGTCGGGTGGGTCGGGAAGTCGCAGTCCGGACACGCCAGGGTGCCGTCGCCGAGCGTCCCGGTCCGCCGGTCGCGACGCACCTCGTGCGGTCCGCCGACGGCCGCGGACCGGTCCGGCCCATCGCCCTTCGCGGGATCGACGTCGCGGTGCAGCGCCACCGGTCGAGTGTGGCAGACGCGGCCGCGCGCCCAGCCGGGACGCCCGTATCCCGGCGTCCCCCCGATGGGGGAGGAAGATGACCCCGTGACCGACCCGCGCCCGGTGTAACGTGCGATCCACGGGCAGCGAGGGGGCTCGTTCCACCGTCCTCCGCGCCGCCGTCGATCCCCGACAGCGAGACGAACGGACCGCAACGCCATGAGCACCGTCGAAGGCCCTCCGAAGAGAACGGAGGTCCAGGAGCGCGTCGTCGTGCGGTTCGCTGGCGACTCCGGTGACGGCATGCAGCTTGCCGGCGACCGGTTCACCGCCGCGACCGCCGCCCTCGGCAACGACCTCGCCACCCTCCCCGACTTCCCCGCCGAGATCCGCGCGCCCGCCGGCACGATCGGCGGCGTCAGCGCCTTCCAGATCCACTTCGCCGCGCGCGACATCCTCACGCCGGGCGACAAGCCCAACGTGCTCGTCGCGATGAACCCCGCGGCGCTCAAGGCGAACATCGCGCTGATGGACCGCGGGACCACGATCATCCTCAACGAGGACGCGTTCACCGTCCGGGCGATCCAGAAGGCCGGCTACGAGGAGAACCCGCTGGAGACCGGCGAGCTCGACTCCTACAGCGTCAAGCGCGTCCCGATGACGACGCTCACGCAGGCCGCGGTCGAGGGGCTCGAGGGCGTCGGCACCCGCGACGCGCAGAAGTCCCGCAACGTCTTCGCGCTCGGACTGATCTCGTGGCTGTACGACCGGCCGCTCGACGTCACCGAGGCGTGGATCGCGCAGAAGTTCGCGAAGAAGCCGCACATCGCCGCCGCGAACGTCGCGGCGCTCAAGGCGGGCTGGAGCTTCGGCGAGACGAGCGAGCTGATCGACGTCCAGATCTCCGTTCCCGCCGCCACCGACGTGCCCGCCGGCACCTACCGCAACGTCAACGGCACGACCACGACTGCGCTCGGCCTGATCGCGGCGAGCTCGCGCAGCGGCCTGCCGCTCGTGCTCGGCGCGTACCCGATCACGCCCGCCTCGGAGCTGCTGCACGAGCTGTCGCGCCACGCGAAGCTCGGGGTGCGCACCGTCCAGGCGGAGGACGAGATCGCCGCCGCGTCGATCGCGCTGGGCGCCTCGTTCGGCGGCCGGCTCGGCGTCACCTCGACCTCCGGCCCCGGCATGGACCTGAAGACCGAGACGATCGGCCTGGCCGTGATGCTCGAGCTGCCGATGGTCATCATCGACGTGCAGCGCGCCGGCCCCTCCACGGGCCTGCCGACGAAGACGGAGCAGGGCGACCTGCTGCAGGCGCTCTACGGCCGGCACGGCGAGTCGCCGATGCCGGTCGTCGCCGCGTCGACGCCGGGGCAGTGCTTCGAGGCCGCCTACGAGGCCTGCCGCATCGCGGTCCGCTACCGCACCCCGGTGATCCTGCTGACCGACCTGTTCCTCGCGAACTCCTCGGAGCCGTGGCGGATCCCGGAGCCCGACGCGCTCCCCGCGATCGACCCGCGGTTCCGGACCAGCGCGCCGTCCGACGACGACGTGTTCCTCCCCTACTCGCGCGACGACGACCTCGCGCGCCAGTGGGCGATCCCCGGCACCCCCGGGCTGCAGCACCGCATCGGCGGACTGGAGAAGGCGGAGCTGACCGGCGCGATCAGCTACGAGGGCCCCAACCACGCGCGCATGACCGAGGTGCGTGCCGCGAAGGTCGCCGGGATCGAGGTCCCCGACGTCGTCGTCGACGGCGACGAGGACGCGACGCTGCTCGTGCTGGGCTGGGGGTCCAGCCGTGGCGCGATCCGGGCGGGCGCCCGCCGCGCGCGCGAGTCCGGCGCGAAGGTCGCCACCGCGCACCTGCACAACCTCAACCCGCTGCCCGCGAACCTCGGCGACGTGCTGCGGTCCTACGACCGCGTGCTGCTGCCGGAGATGAACTGCGGGCAGCTGGCGATGGTGCTGCGCGCCCGCTACCTCGTCGACATCGAGTCCTACAGCAGGGTGGAGGGCCGGCCGCTCTTCGCGCCCGAGATCGAGCAGGCCATCCTGGAGCGTCAGTCATGAGCACGATCGAGACCCCGTTCACGAAGGCGGACTTCCAGTCCGACGCGGAGACGCGCTGGTGCCCGGGCTGCGGGGACTACGCGATCCTCGCGGCGGTCCAGGGCTTCATGCCCGAGCTCGGCATCCCGCCGGAGAACGTCGTGTTCGTGTCCGGCATCGGCTGCGCCGGGCGCTTCTCCTACTACATGGACACGTACGGGATGCACGGCATCCACGGCCGCGGTCCCGCGCTCGCCACCGGCCTGGCGACCGCGCGCGACGACCTCTCGATCTGGGTCGTCACCGGGGACGGCGACGCGCTGTCGATCGGCGGCAACCACCTCATCCACGCGATGCGCCGCAACGTGCCGGTGAAGATCCTGCTGTTCAACAACCAGATCTACGGGCTGACGAAGGGCCAGGTGTCGCCGACCTCCGAGCGCGGCAAGGTCACGAAGTCGACGCCGTTCGGCTCCAGCGACGCGCCGTTCAACCCGGTGTCGCTCGCGCTCGGCGCCGACGCCACGTTCGTCGCCCGCACCATCGACAAGGACAAGAAGCACATGCCGGAGGTCCTGCGGGCCGCGGCCGCCCACCCGGGCACCGCGCTCGTCGAGATCTACCAGAACTGCCCGGTGTTCAACGACGGGGCGTTCACCGCGCTGACCGACAAGGACCACGCGGCGCTGAACCAGATCCGCCTCGTCGACGGGGAGCCCGTCGTGTGGGGTCCGGACGACGCGCGCCGCGCGGTCGTCCACGGCGCGGACGGCGACCTCGAGGTCGTGGCGCTCGCCGACGCGGACGAGTCGCGGATCGTCGTGCACGACGCGCGTCGGGAGAACCCGGCGCTCGCGTTCGCGCTCTCGCGGCTGTCGTCGCACCCCGACGGGCCGACCCCGATCGGCGTGTTCCGCGACGTCTCCCGCCCGGTCTACCAGGCCGACGTGCCGCCGCCGGCGGCGCCGAGCGCGGAGGACCTCCACGGGCTCCTCCACGCCGGCGACACCTGGACGGTCGCCTGACCGACACCGCGCCCCACCCCGCGTGGAGTGGGGCGCGAGCGGGCCCGGCGGGCGGGCTCGCCGGTGTCAGCGGTGCCGCAGCGGCGGGTCAGTCGTCGCTGCGGTCGCGGTCAGTCGTCGCTGCGGTCGCGGTCGTCGTCGCTGCGGTCGTCGTCGCCGCGGTCCTGCGTGCCGTCGCCGCCGCGGTCGTCGTCGCCGTGGTCGCGGTCGTCGCGCACGCCGTCGTCGTCGCTGTCGCGGTCGCAGGGGCTCGTGCCGTCGCGCATCTCGCGCGCGTTGGAGACCCCGTCGCGGTCGCGGTCCTCGCGGGCGTCGCGCACGCCGTCGTCGTCGCTGTCGCGGTCGCGCGGGTCGGTCCCCGAGAGGTACTCGCCGCGGTTGCTCAGGCCGTCGCGGTCGGTGTCGCGGGCGCTGTCGTCGCTGCGCGTGGACAGCTGGTGGCTGCGCTCCCAGCGGTCGGGCATGCGGTCGTGGTCACGGTCGCCTGCACCGGCCAGCGCGAGGGCGGGCGTGGCGAGGACGGCGGTCAGGGCGGCCAGGGCGGCGGTGCTGCGAGGGGACATGGTGCTCCGTCGGTCGGGGAAGCCGGGAGGGGATCCCGGGCGACGGGTGGTCGTCGCCCCCATGTTGTCCCGCACCGACGGTCACGGCCCGGCCCGGGGAAGGTGAGCTGCGGGTAACGCCCACCTCCCCGGCCCGCCAGGGTCAGGCGCCGAGCCCGGCGCCGACGAGCCGCTCGACCGCGTCCGCGCAGGCGACGACCCCGCCCGCGGAGCGCACCTGCTCGCGCAGCGTCCGGGCCCGCGGGGCGAGCGCGACGGCCGCGTCGACCGCCGCCCGCACCCCCGCCGGGGTGACCGCGTCCTCGGCGAGGACGACGCCCGCCCCGGCGCAGGCCAGCTGCTCGGCGTTGGTGAACTGGTCGACGGCCTGGGGCAGCGCGACGGTCGGCACGCCCGCCCAGAGCGCCTCCGAGGCCGAGCCCATGCCCGCGTGCGTGACGAACACGGCCGCGTGGTCGAGCACGTCGAGCTGCGGCTGCGCACGCGCCGCGACCACCCCGTCGGGCAGCGGGCCGAGCGTCGCCGGGTCGACCTTGCCGGTGGCGAGGACCACGCGGTAGGCGTCGGCGAGCCCGTCGACCGCGGCGCGGTAGAGGTCCGGCCGGTCCGTGTAGGAGGTGCCGAGCGCCACGTACGCCAGCGGCCGGTCACCGGCCGGCGGCACGAACCCCGTGCGGCGACCCTCGTCGACACATGGTCCGGCGAACACCACGTGCGGGCCGACCCGGTCGGCGTGCGGCTGCAGCACCCGCGGCAGCAGCGCCACGCACGCGGGCGGCAGCCCGAGGTAGTCGTCGACGTCGAGCGTCACGCCGTGTTCGTGCAGCCACGCGCCGAGCGACGCGAAGTAGCGGGCCCCGCTCGCCGACGCCTTCAGCTGCGCGGTGAACTCGGCCGTCTCCTCGCGGTAGCCGTCCCAGGCGACCATCGCGGGGGACAGCTGGATCGCGGGCACGCCCCAGCGGTGCGCGGCGATCCGCGCCCCGAGCCCGCCGATGTCGTAGAGCACGGCGTCCGGGGCGGGGCCGTCCACGAGCGCGTCGAAGCCGGCGCGGGCCTCGTCGAGGAACAGCTGCATCGCCTCGCCCGGGTCGCCGGACCACGCCTCGTCGGTGGTCGGCAGCACGGAGCGGTAGGGGGAGACGGTCGCCCCGGTCGGGGCGACGAGGTCGGCGAGGCGGTCGCCGACGGCGTAGCGGACGTCGTGTCCGCGGGAGACGAGCTCGCGGATCAGCGCGAGGCTCGGGTAGACGTGGCTGGGCGCGGTGACGCCGGCCATGACGAGGTGCATGGAAGGTCCTTTCGACTGCGGAGCAGCGGGCGGTACGTCGACCCGGCGCGGCCCGGGAGGCGCGCGCGACGGGTGCCGGTGCGGCGGACGACCGGGGACCTAGAGGAAGGCGGACTGCACGCGACGACCGTAGCAGTTCGCCGCGTGCGTCCATCCGGACGGGACGGCTACGCGTGCGCGGGCTCGCGCTCGCGCGGCTGCTCGACGAGCCAGTCGGCGGGCTCGGGCTCGCGCAGGATCTCGCGGTGATGGGAGGCCTGCCACGGCCACACCGACGGCAGGCCGTCCTTGCCGATGTACCAGGAGGAGCAGCCGCTGGTCCAGATCGTGTTCGGCAGTGCCTGCTTCATCTCCGCGTTGAACCGCTCGGCGGCCTCGTCGGTCGGGGTCGCCCACGCGATCTCGCCGCGGCGCCACCGCTCGATCCACCCCATCGCGAACGCGCGCTGGGTCTCGCTGATGATGAACAGCGACTGGTTGCCGAACGGCGAGTGCGGCCCGATGAGCATGAAGACGTTCGGGAACCCGGGGATCGCGACGGAGCGGTAGCCGTAGGGCTCCCGCTCGCCCCACGCGTCGGACAGCCGCCGGCCCTCGAGGCCGACGAGCTCCATCGGGCGCACGAACTGGTGGGCGTTGAAGCCGGTCGCGGTGACGATCACGTCCTGCTCGTGCAGGACGCCGTCGGTGGTGACGATGCCGCGCGCCTCGATGTGGTCGATGCCGACGTCGACGAGCTCGACGTCCGGCCGGCGGAACAGCTGGTAGAAGCCCGTCCCGATGATCAGCCGCTTGCACATCGGCAGGTCGTCGGGCGTGAAGCGGCGCCGCAGCTCGGGGTCGCGGACCGTCCAGTCCAGGTGCTTGCGGCACATCCACGACAGCAGGCGGCGCTGCCAGCCGGGCTGGACGACGGCGACGCCGAAGGACCCCTCGGTGAGCTTCTGGTGGCCGGCGAAGAACAGCGGCTCGAGCTGGTCGCCGAAGCGGCGCATCGCCCACTTCGTGAGCCGGGTGTAGCGGCGGTTGGGGATCGGCAGGATCCACTGGGGGGTGCGCTGGTACAGCTCGAAGTGCCCGGCGACCCCGGCGAGGCCCTTGGTGATCTGCATGCCGGTCGAGCCGGTGCCGATGACGGCGACGCGCTTGCCCTCCAGCGGCACGGAGTGGTCCCACTCGGCGGAGTGGAAGCGCGCGCCCTCGAAGTCGTCGAGGCCGGGGATGTCCGGCGTGCGGGTCTCGACGAGGCCGCCGCAGGCGGTGATGACGAAGTCCCACTCGCTGACCTCGCCGGCCTTCGTGGTGAGCGTCCAGACGTGACGGTCCTCGTCCCAGACCGCCTCGTCGACCTCGGTGCGCAGCGAGATGCGGTCGCGCAGCTGGAAGTCGTCGACGACGCGCTCGAGGTAGGCCCGGATCTCGGGACCCGGGGAGAACACGCGCGACCAGTTCGGGTTCGGCGCGAAGCGGAACTGGTAGTTGCGGGAGGGGACGTCGCAGTGCAGGCCGGGGTAGGTGTTGGCGTGCCAGGTGCCCCCGACGCCGTCCCACTTCTCGAAGATGCGGAAGGTCTCGATGCCGGCCCGGCGCAGGTCGCAGCCCATGCCGATGCCCGACATGCCGGCGCCGATGATCGCGACGCGCGGCGTGCGCAGCTGGGGATCGCTCATGCGCCCCAGCCTACGCCAAAGATGACGCCAGCGTCAACTTTTGACGACGACCGCGGCGTGGATCGCGTCGACCTTCGCGACGAGGTCGGGGACCTGGTGCAGGAGCGCCAGCTCGCCCTCCAGCCGGACGAGCAGCTCGCGCACGTCGCCGAGCGTCGTCGTCGCGTCCTTCAGCGTGCCCGACACCTCGCCGAGCGTGTCGCGGACCGTGTCCAGGGTCTGGTCGACGTGGCCGAGCGTGTCGTCCACGCGCGAGAGCACCGGATCGACGTTGGCCAGCGTGATGTCGACGCGCTTGAGCAGGTCGCCGGCGGGGTTCGGGATGAGGCCCATGCGCGCAAATACTGCACAACCGTAGTTTTTCGTGCAAGGCGCCCCCGTGTCCCGCCGCGCACCCCGGGTACCCCGACGCCATGAGCACTCCGCAGACCCCCTCCCTCACCGGTCGCACCGTGGCCTTCCTCGCCGCCGACGGCGTCGAGCGCGTCGAGCTCGTCGACCCGTGGCACGCCGTCGAGCAGGCCGGCGGCACCCCCGTCCTCGTGTCCCTGTCCGACGGCGAGATCACCTCCATGGACGGCGACATCGACCCGAGCGAGCGCTTCACGGTCGACCGCACCGTCGCCGACGCGCAGGCCACCGACTTCGACGCGCTCGTCCTCCCCGGTGGCGTCGCGAACCCCGACAGCCTCCGCGCCGACCAGGACGCCGTCGCGTTCGTCCGCGCGTTCTTCGACGACGGCCGGCCCGTCGCCGCGATCTGCCACGCGCCCTGGACGCTGATCGACGCGGGCGTCGTCGCGGGCCGCACGCTGACCTCGTTCCCGTCGGTCGCCACCGACCTGCGCAACGCCGGCGGCACCTGGGTCGACGAGGAGGTCCACGTCTCCGACGGCCTCGTGACCAGCCGCAACCCGGACGACCTGCCCGCGTTCTGCGCGACGCTCGTGCGCGAGTTCGCCGACGGGGGTGCGGCCCGCTGATCCGGGGGTAGGCTCCCGGGCAGCGTGACCCGGGAGCCGCTCGAGATCGTCCGCCGCATGTGGGTCCTCCTGCGCGAGGGCGGGCCCGACGCCGCGCTCGAGGTCGTCGCCCCCGACGCCGTCTTCGTCGCCGCCGACGGCCAGCGGTTCGACGGGCACGACGGCATCCGCGCGTTCTTCGCCTCGTTCGACGCGCGCGACGAGCGGTTCATCGCCGCCCCGTTCACGTTCGAGCCGCACGGTGAAGGCGTTCTCGTCGCCGGGCACCGGCGCATCGCAGACGACGAGCAGACCCTCCTCGCCGAGCACCTGCACTTCACCTACCGCACCGACGGCGACGGGCGCATCCACGACATGCGCGCCTTCGGCGACCGCGACACCGCCGCCGCCGAGCTGGCCCGCCATCGGCCCCCGGTACGCTGAACCCGTGGCCGTCCCCGCCCGCCCCGCGACCCCGGTCGCGCCCGAGGACGACGCCCCCGTGGTCACCGACCGGTACGCCGGCCAGCGGTTCCTCGGCGTGAGCCTCGTCGACACGGTCCTGCGCGACTGCGACCTCGCGAACGTCGACGCGCGCCGCGCCCACGTCACGCGCCTGGAGGTCCACCGCTGCCGCGGCACCGGCGCCATGCTCATGGGCACGCGCCTGCGCGACGTCGTCGTGCGCGACTGCCGGGTCGACCTCGCGACCTTCGCGCAGGTGACGATGGAGCGCGTCGTGTTCGAGGACTGCGTGCTGCGGGACAGCTCCTTCGCGGGCGCGCGGCTGCACTCCGTCGCGTTCGTGGACTGCGACCTGGGCAGCGCCGACTTCGAAGGCGCGAGCTGCTCGCGCGTGGAGCTGCGCGGCTGCCGGCTCGAGGGCGTGCGCGGGATCGAGGGGCTCCGCGGCGCCCGGCTGCCCTGGGGCGACCTGCTCGAGCACGCCCCCGTGCTCGCCGCCGCCCTGGGCCTGGGGATCATCGACGAGGAGCAGCCCTGACCGTGTCGATCCTGCTGCTGCTCTTCGGCCTGCTGTCCGTCGCGCTCGTGCTCAACGCGCGCCGGCCCCGGCACGTCTGGTGGACAATCCTCGTGCGCTGGCCCGCCTCCTGGGTCGCGCGGGAGCTCACCCCGCTGCTCGTCGTCGGGGGGCTGCTGCTGACCGCGTTGCTCGCCGCCCTCGGGGCGCTCGACGAGCCGACCGGCATCGTCGGCGCGGTCCTCGTGCTCGCGTCCGCGACGGTCGGGATCGCGTGGACGCTGACCGCCCGCGGCGCGCGCGTGTCGGTCGCCGGGCAGGTCGCCGAGCTCGACCTCGACGACGAGGACACGACCCACCGCGTGCCCCGGCGCGAGATCGCCCTCCCGCTGCTGATGCTCCGCGCGCGCGACGTGCGGCACGTCCGCGGCGTCCCCTACACCGACGACGACGAGCGGCCGCGGCGCCTGGACGTCTACCTCCCGCGCGAGGACCCCGCTCCTGGCGTGCGGCGCCCCGCGATCGTGCAGGTCCACGGCGGCGGCTGGGTGCTCGGCAGCCGCAAGGAGCAGGGCATCCCGCTGCTCAACCACCTCGCGCGCTGCGGCTGGGTCGGGTTCAACATCGACTACCGGCTCTCGCCGTTCGCGACCTGGCCCGACCACGTCGTCGACGTCAAGCGGGCGATCGCCTGGGTGCGCGAGCACGCCGACGAGTACGGCGTCGACCCCGACTTCGTCGCGATCACCGGCGGCAGCGCCGGCGGGCACCTCAGCGCGCTCGCCGCGCTGACGCCGAACGACCCGCTCCTGCAGCCCGGCTTCGAGGACGCGGACACCACCGTGCAGGCGGCGGTGCCGTTCTACGGCGTCTACGACTTCGTCGACGAGGAGCGCACGAGCCTGCCGCTGCTGCACCCGTGGGTGCTCGAGCCGCTCGTGCTGAAGCGACGCCTGGCCCGCGACCCCGACGCCTTCCGCGCCGCCTCGCCACGCCACCGGATGACCGCCGACGCGCCGCCGATGCTCGTCGTGCACGGGGACGCGGACTCGCTGATCCCCGTCGTGCAGGCGCGCACGTTCGTCGAGGAGCTGCGCGCCGTGTCGCGCGCCCCGGTCGCGTACGTCGAGCTCGCGGGGGGCGAGCACGCCTTCGACGTCATCCCCTCGTGGCGCACCGCGCCCGTGGTCGAGACGATCGAGCGCTTCCTGCGGACGATCCACGCGCGCCGCGACGCCGGGGGCGACCGGCACGCCGTCGAGGGGGACGTGGCCGAGGCGCTGACGGAGTGAGCCGCCGGCTCGTCCTCCTGCTCGCGGTCGTGTGCGGTGCCGCCGTCGCGAACCTCTACTACGCGCAGCCGCTGCTCGACACGATCGCCGGCAAGCTCGACGTCAGCACCGGCCTCGCCGGCGTCGTCGTCACCGCCACCCAGCTCGGGTACGCCGCCGGGCTCGTGCTGATCGTCCCGCTCGGCGACCTGCTCGAGCGGCGCGCGCTGATCGTCCGGCTGCTGCTCGCGTGCGCCCTCGCGCTCGCGCTCACCGCGGCGGCTCCGTCGTTCGCCGTGCTCGCCGCCGCCCTCGGGGCCGTCGGGGTCACCGCGGTCGTCGCGCAGGTGCTCGTGCCGATGGCCGCGACGCTCGCCCCGCCCGAGGAGTCCGGGCGCGTCGTCGGCACCGTCATGAGCGGCCTGCTCATCGGCATCCTCGCCGCCCGGACCGTCAGCGGCGTGCTGTCGCACGCGTTCGGCTGGCGGTCGGTCTACGCGGCCGCCGCCGTCCTGATGCTCGTGCTCGCGCTCGTCCTCTGGCGGGCGCTGCCGCGCCAGCGGATCGCCGCCCAGGTGGAGGGCGGCTACCGCGGGCTGCTGCGCTCGATCCCTGGACTCGTCCGGGAGGAGCCGCTGCTGCGCCGCCGGATGCTCTACGGGGCCGCCGGGATGGCGACCTTCAGCGTGCTGTGGACGTCGCTGACGTTCCTGCTGACCGACGCCCCCTACGACTACGGGGACGCCACCGTCGGCCTCTTCGGGCTCTTCGGGCTCGCGGGCGCGCTGTCCGCGCAGGCGGCCGGGCGGTTCGCCGACCGCGGCCGGCTGCGCGAGGCCACCGGCGGGTTCTGGGCGTGCGTGCTGCTCGGCTGGGCGCTGCTCGCGTTCGGCCGCTCGTCGCTGGCCGCGGTGATCGCCGGGATCGTCGTGCTCGACCTCGGCGTCCAGGGCCAGCACATCTCCAACCAGGCCGCGATCTTCACGCTGCGGCCAGAGGCGCGCTCGCGGCTGAACACCGCCTACATGGCGCACAACTTCCTCTGGGGCGCGGTCGGGTCGGCCGGTGCGGCGGCCGCGTACGCGCTCGCGGGTTGGGGGGCGGTCGTCGCGCTGGGCGCCGCGTTCGCGGTCGTGGCCTTCCTCGCCTGGGTGCGCGAGGATGCCGCCCATGATCCCCAGCACTGAGCTCTTCGACGTCCGTGGCAAGGTCGCGCTCGTCACCGGCGGCTCGCGCGGCATCGGCCTGATGATCGCGCGCGGCCTCGTCGACGCGGGCGCGCGCGTCCTCGTCTCCTCCCGCAAGGAGGCCGACATCGTCGCCGCCGCGCAGGAGATCGGCGCCGAGGCGATCGTCGCGGACGTCTCCACGCAGGAGGGGGCGGTCGCGCTCGCCGACGCGGTGCGCGAGCGCACCGACCGGCTCGACGTGCTCGTCAACAACGCGGGCGCCACCTGGGGCGCGCCGCTGGAGGAGTTCCCGCAGTCCGGCTGGGACCGCGTCAGCCACGTGAACGTCGAGGGGATCTTCCACCTCACCGTCGCGCTGCTGCCGCAGCTGCGCGCCGCCGCCAGCGCCGAGGACCCGGGCCGGGTCATCAACATCGGATCGGTCGACGGGATCAAGGTCCCGCTCACCGAGAACTACTCCTACAGCGCCTCGAAGGCGGCCGTGCACATGCTGACGCGGCACCTCGCCAAGCGGCTCGCGGGCGAGCAGATCACGGTCAACGCGATCGCCCCGGGCCCGTTCGAGAGCAAGATGACCGCGTTCCTGCTCAGCAGCGAGGAGGGGCGCGCCGCCGTCGCGGCCCAGGTCCCGCTGGGACGGATCGGCAGCGACGAGGACGCGGCCGGGCTGACGATCTTCCTGTCCTCGCGCGCGGGGGCGTACCTCACCGGGACCGTCATCCCCCTCGACGGCGGCTGGTCGGGCTGCGGATGAACCGCTGCAGAATGCGCGGATGATGTTCAAGACGGGCGCGAATGGGAACGACCGGGGAGATGGCCCGCCCCGCCCAGGTCGATCGCACGCTCGCCGCGGCCCCGCAGTCGGTCGCGTACGCGCGCGCGCTGATCGACACGGTGGAGCCCGCGCTGCCGCCCGACGTGCGACAGCGGGCGCGGCTGCTGATGTCCGAGGTCGTCACCAACGCGGTCCGTCACGGCGCCGGGACCGCCGTCCGCGTGCAGATCCGCCGCGAGCGCGGCCGGCTCGTCGTCGAGGTCCGCGACGACGGCGAGGGCTTCGAGCCCGACCCCTCCCGGCCGGACCCGACGCAGGGCTCCGGCTGGGGCGTGCACCTCGTCGCCACCCTCGCCCAGGAGTGGGGCGTGGACGCCGACGGCGGCACCCGCGTCTGGTTCGCGCTCGACGTGGCCGACGAGGAGCTGCACGCGGTGGCGCTGCAGCACCACCGGCCCGGCGGGCTGTCCGCCGCGGTCTGACCCGCCGTCGGCCTCAGCTCGCCCCGGCGATCTCCCCGCGGCCCAGCGCCAGCAGGAGCGCGTCGTTGGCGCCCTCCCCGATCTGCGTCTGCGGCGCGTCGCGACGCAGCCGCGCGAGCTCGTCCCCGGCACGGTAGGAGCGGCTCGCGGACAGGCGCGCGGCGAGATCGACGGCCCAGACCGCGGTGTCCGAGGCGACGACCTTCGCGGCGGTCGACAGCTCGCGCGCGTTCTCGGCCTCCTCGTCGACGGCGAACGCGGCCCGCTCGGTCAGCGACTCGGCCGCCATCAGCCGCGCGCGCAGCTCGCCGACGCGCAGCTGGACGTGCGTGTGGTCGCCGAGCAGGCCGTCCCCGATCTCCCGGCCGGTCGACTCCTGCAGCGCGACGGCGAGCGCCCGGTCGACGATGCCCAGCGCACGGCAGGCGACGTTCACCCGGCCGACGCCGAGCGCCCCGAGCATCTGCCGGGCCCCGGCCCCCACGCGGTCGGGGCCGCCAAGGATCTCCGCGGTCGGCTCGTGGTGCGCGGCGAAGCGGTAGGCGGCGGACTCGACCCCGCGGTAGCCGACCTTGTCGATCTCGTCGACCTGCCAGCTCGCGGTGCCGCGCCCGTCGGCGGGCAGCACGACGCACGACAGCTCGCCGTCGACGCGGGCGAGCAGGAACACGACGTCGGCGCTGACCCCGCCCGCGACCCAGCGCTTGCGCCCGCGGAGCGTGAGGCCGTCGCGCTCGGGAGTCGCGGTCGTCTCGAGGCGGGCGAGGTCGCTGCCCGCCTGCGGCTCGGTGATCGAGAACGCGGCGTGCGCGGTCCCGTCGGCGAACCGGGGCAGCCAGCGCTCCCGCTGCGCCGGGGTGCCGTCGCGCACGAGCAGCGCGGTCGCCAGACCGGTCGGGTTGACCGCCCCGGTCAGCGAGATCCAGCCCTGTGACAGCGTCCGCCACACCGGCACCATCGAGGCGACCGTGCGGCCGGCACCGCCGTGCTCGACGGGCACGAGCGCGCCGGGCACGCCGAGCGCGACGAGCTGCTCCCAGGCCGTGTCGGGGAGCACGTCGTCGCGGTCCCAGTCGGCGACGTGCGGCAGCACCACCTCGTCGACGAACGCGCCGACCGCGTCCTGGATCGTGGGGGTCGCGAGCTCGTGCGCCGTCATCCGCCCGGTGATGCCCGGACCCCGCGGCCGCGAACCGCGTGCGGGTAGCCTGGCGTCCATGCGCTCCGGCTACGCCCACGTCGCCCAGATCCCCACCCGGTGGGCGGACAACGACGTCTACGGGCACGTCAACAACGTCCAGTACTACGCGTTCTTCGACACGGTCATCAACCAGTGGCTGATCGCCCAGGGCGGCCTCGACATCCACGAGGGCGACGTCATCGGCCTCTGCGCCGAGTCGCACTGCTCCTACAAGGGCCCGTTCGCGTTCCCGGAGACGGTCGAGGCGGCGCTGCGCGTCGGCAAGCTCGGCAGCTCGAGCGTGCGCTACGAGATCGGCCTGTTCCGCGAGGGCGCCGAGGAGCCGCAGGCGGAGGGCTGGTTCGTGCACGTGTTCGTCGACCGCGCGTCGCGCCGGTCCACCCCGATCCCCGACGAGCTGCGCCGCGCGCTGGAGCAGCTGGAGGTGCAGGTCTGATGCGCACCCGTGCCGCCGTCCTGCGGGAGATGGGACTGCCCGCCCCGTACGCGACCTCCGCGCCGCTGACCGTCACCGAGCTGGAGCTCGCGCCGCCCGGTCCGGGCGAGCTGCTCGTGCGCGTGCACGCCGCCGGGCTCTGCCACTCCGACCTGTCGGTGATCGACGGGTCGCGCCCGCGGGTGATGCCGATGGCGCTGGGCCACGAGGCGGCCGGCGAGGTCGTCGCGGTCGGCGGGCGCTCCGCGTTCTCGGTCGGCGACCACGTGGCGCTCGCGTTCGTGCCCGTCTGCGGGGCGTGCGGACCCTGCCAGGACGGGCGCGCCGCGCTGTGCGAGCCGGGCGCCGCCGCGAACGCCGCGGGCACGCTGCTCAGCGGCGAGCGGCGCTGGGTCTCCCCGGGGGACGACGTGATGCACCACCACCTCGGTGTCAGCGCGTTCGCCGAGCACGTGGTGGTCTCCGAGCGCTCCGCGGTGCGGATCGACCCGGCGCTCCCGTACGACCTCGGGGCGCTGTTCGGCTGCGCGGTGCTCACCGGCGTGGGCGCGGCGGTCTACGGCGCCCAGATCCGTCCGGGTGACTCGGTCGCCGTGTTCGGGCTCGGCGGCGTCGGGCTCGCCGCGCTGCTCGGGGCCGTGCTGTGCGGGGCGGGGCGGATCGTCGTCGTCGACCGCGTGCAGGAGAAGCTCGACCTCGCGCGCACGCTCGGCGCCGACGCCGCGGTGCTCGCCGACGAGGACGTCGTCGCCGCGGTCCGCGACGCGACCGGCGGGACCGGGGCCGACGTCGTCCTGGAGACCGTCGGCAACGCCGACGTGCTCGGGCAGGCCTACGCGGCGACGCGCCGCGGCGGCACGACCGTGACGGTCGGCCTGCCGCACCCCGACCGGATGCTGACGATCCCGGCGGTGTCGCTGGTCGCCGAGGAGCGCACGCTGAAGGGCTCCTACCTCGGATCGTGCGTGCCGGCGCGCGACATCCCGCGCTTCATCGCCCTGCACCGTGCCGGCCGCCTCCCGGTCGAGCAGCTGCTGACCCACCGCATCGGCCTCGACGAGCTGAACCCGGCGTTCGACCGCCTCGCGCGCGGCGAGGGCGTCCGGCAGGTCGTCGTCCTCTGAACGCCCGGCGGCGCGACCGCCGTACGTTTCCCCCCACCACGCGCGGGATTCGCACGGCGGTCACCCACACGCCGACCAGGCCACGCCCCGGCCGCACACCCGCGACGCCCGCGGCCGCCCGGGGTCAGGGGCGCCCGTGGCGCTCGCGCAGGCCGCGGGCGATCTCGGCGGCGTCCAGGGCGCCGTCGGCGATGCGGCCGCGCAGGGTCCGCGCGACGACGCGGTCGACCACGGCGGGCAGGTGCCGGGCGGCGGCGATCTGCAGGGCGCCGCCGCGCGTCACCGCCAGGTCGCGGCGCGCCCGCGGCGCCTCGCACGCGCGGACGAGGGTGGCGATGACCTGCTCGATCGGCTCCTCGGTGGAGAAGCCCTCCAGCTGCAGGCCCGCCTCGCGCGTGCGGTCGTGGATCGGCGTCTTCACGAACGCCGGGTGCACGCACGTCACCCCGACGTGCGTGCCGTACTCGGCCCGCAGCGCGTCCGCGTACGCGCCGAGCGCCCGCTTGGAGACCCCGTAGGCGGCGCCGAGCGGCAGGCCGAGGAACGACATCCGCGAGCCCAGCAGCACGACCCGGCCGCGGGAGGCGACGAGGTGGTCGATCGTCGCGGCGGTCACCGTCCACGCGCCGAGGAGGTTCACGTCGAGCATCCGCCGCACGACCTCGCCGGGCGGCGCGCCCGCGCTGGCCGGGCCGCCGATCCCCGCGTTGTTGACGAGCACGTCGACCCCGCCGCCCAGGCGCTCCACCGCCGCCGCGACCGCGGCCGGCACCGCCGCCTCGTCGGTCACGTCGCAGGCCAGGACGTCGTCGCCGTCGCCGCGCAGGTCCAGGCCGACCGTCCGCCAGCCGCGCTCGCGCAGCTGCGCGGTCAGCGCCGTGCCGAACGCGCCGCCGGCACCGGTGATGATCGCGCGCCTCATGCCGCCACCGTCGCGACCCGGGCGGCGCCCGCCTCGAGCTCCGCGGCCAGCTCGTGCATGTAGCGGTCGAAGTCCACGCGCATCGCGGGCCGTCCGCGGTCGCCCCAGCGCCGGACCGCGTCGGCGCGGCGACGCGCGCAGTCCGCGGCCATCTCCGCGCGGGACGGGGGCGCCCACCGGCCGGTCAGCGCGGCGGCCAGCAGCGCGGACTGCCGCTCGACGATCGGGAACGCGGACCCCGTCGACTGCATGTAGCCGACGAAGTGCAGGTCGGGCACGTCGAGGTGGAAGACCCGCTTGTACAGCGGCAGCTCGGTCGGCTCGGGACCCAGCAGCGCCGGGTCCAGGAACGGCATGTCGACCCGGTAGCCCGTGCACCAGACGATCGCGTCGAGCTGCTCGCGCACCCCGTCCGCGAACACGACCCCGTCGGCCTCCAGCCGCGAGATCGCGCCCCGCGGCGTGATCCGCCCGTGGCTGATCCGGCTGAGGATCGTGTCGGAGATCGTCGGGTGGTCCTCGAACAGGCCACGCTGCGGCTTCGGCAGCCCGTAGCGCTCCGGCGGGCCGCTGACGAGCCGCAGCAGCGTCTGCGAGACCGCCTGGCGCAGCGCGAGCGGCACGTGCACCGCCGCCCACGGGCTCGTCACCTGGTCGGCCGGCTTGCCGAGCAGGCGCTTGGGGACGACCCAGCTGCCGTGCCGCACCGACAGGACGACGTGGTCGGCGACGAGCGACAGGTCCGAGGCGATGTCCATCGCGCTGTTGCCCATGCCGACGACGAGGACGCGCCGGCCCTCGAACGCGCGCGCGTCGTCGTAGTCGACGGCGTGCAGCTGCTCGCCCGCGAACGCGTCCGCCCCCGGGTAGGCGGGCTCCGGCCACTTCGGCACCGCGTTGTGCCCGTTGGCGACGACCAGGCGGTCGACCTCCTCGGTGCCGCCGTCGTCGAGCGTGAGCGTCCAGCCGCCCGCCGGGTCGCGCTCGGCCCGGGCGACGCCGCTGCCCGGCCGCAGCCGGTCGGCGAGCCCGAAGTGCTCGACGTAGGACTCCAGGTAGCGGCCCACCACGTCCCGGGACGGGTAGTCGGCGGTCCCGGGCGGCAGCGGGAAGGCGGCGAACTCCGTGCGCTCGCGCGACGTGATCAGGTGCAGCGAGCGGTACGCGGCCGTCGGCCGGTCCTCCAGCGTCCACACCCCGCCGACCCGCGCGCCGCGCTCGAACGCGACCGCGTCGAGCCCCGCCGCGGTCAGCTCCCGCACCGCCGCGAGCCCGGCGGGACCCGCTCCGATCACCCCGATCCGCTCCACGGCGCAGAGCCTATCCGCGGGACCCTCCCTGCGAGCCGCGTCGCGACGGTACGCTCGCCCGATCGCCCCGAGCACCCGCACCGACCGGCCCGACGTGCCCACCAGTCGCATCGCCCGCGCGCTCCGCGCCGAGCGCGACGACCTCGTCGCGGTGCTGCTCGAGCGGCGCGTCGAGGTCCCCGCGTTCGCCGAGCTCGACGACGACGCCGTCGCGCGGCTGGGCGAGGAGGTCGGGGCGCTCGTCGACACGCTCGCCGACGCCCTGGACCACGACCGGCCGCTGGACGTCGAGGACGTCGCCGTGCTGCGCCCGGCGATCGAGGCGCGCGCCGCACGCGGCGACTGGATCGAGCAGACGACGCGCGGCCTGCGGATCGCGCAGCGCACGATCTACGAGCGCGTCGCCGCGATCGCCGGGGAGACCGGGGACCCGGCCGCCGTCGTCCTCGTCGGGGCGCGGCTGCTGGAGCTCATGGACGTCGCGGGCGCGCTCGCCGCGCAGGCCTGGGTCGAGGCCCGCGAGGTCACGCGCAGCGGCGGCACCGAACGGCGCCGGGCGCTGCTCGACACGCTGCTGGAGGGCGGCGATCCCGAGCTGCACGGGCTCGGCGACCTCGCGCGCGACCTCGGCCTCGTGCCCGGCGCGTCGGTCGTCGCGGTCAGCGCCCGCGCGGTGACGACCGCGACCGCCGGGCGCACCCTGACCAGCGCGGTCGGCGCGCTCGCGCGCGCGGGCAAGCCCGTGATGCTGCCGCTCGCCGGCCTCGTCGACGACGAGATCGTGATCGTCCGTCCCGTCGTCGCCGAGGAGCTCGACGACGTCGTCGCCGCGCTCGAGCGCACCTGGCGGCGACTCGCCGACGGGCCCGTGCGGCTCGCGCTCGGGGTCAGCGCCCGGCACGCGCTGCCCGACGGGGCCCGCGACGCGATCGCCGACGCCCGCCGCGCCCGGGCCCGCGTGCCGACTGGTGGCGGCGTCCTCGCCCTCCCCACGCTCGCCCCGCTGGACTGGATGGCGCTGCGCGCCGGGGACACGACGTGGACGCTCGTCCCCGAGCCGCTGCGCCGCTTCCTCGAGGAGGACGCCGCCGACGGCGGCCAGCTGCTGCACACGTTCGCCAGCTACGTCGCGAGCGACCTGAACGTCAAGGTCGCCGCGCGCCGCCTGCACGTGCACGTCAACACGGCCCGCTACCGGCTCGGGCGCATCAGCGAGCGCACCGGCCTGGACCTGCGCAGCCTCGACGACGTCATCGCCCTGCACGTCGCGAGCCTGCTGTTCGAGCGCCGCCGCGGCGACTGAGCCTGCGCGGGTTGTGCGCCGCGCACAGCCCGTCACCCGGTGGGTTCGTCGCCCGCGGACGATGCCTGCACCCCGGCGCGTCGGGGAGGCTCCGTGCATGGCCACCGTCACCGAGCGTCGATCGATCACCGATCCCGTCGTCCTGCTGGTGGACGCGCGGACCCCGACGGAGCGGGAGCTCATCGCCGCCTGGGCGGGCGAGCACCATCCCGGGGCCGAGCAGCTCGACCACGACGACCCCGGGCTCGGCCGCCGGCTGGAGCGCGGGGACGACCCGCTGGTCCTGCCCGTGCGGGTCACCTGGCTGCCGCGCGAGCGCGACGGCGACCGCAGCGTCCGGCCCGCCGACCTGCTCGCCCTGACCAACCCGCACCGTCCCTGGTCGCGGCTGCAGGCGCGGATCGCGCGGCGCGAGCCCGACCGCGTCACCGTGACCGCCGGGGAGCCCGCGCACGCGATGGACCTTCGCCGCCGCTTCCGCGCGGAGGCCGGCCGGCCCGGGGGCGGCGGCGAGGCGCTCGGGGCGTTCGTCGCCCGGCAGGGACACCTCGCCTGCGAGCGGGCCGAGCGCGCGATCATCGGGGACCGCTACAAGGTCCCGCGGCTCGTCGCCGAGCAGATCACCGCGTCGAAGGTCTTCCGCGAGAAGGTCGCCGAGCTCGCCACGAGGCTCGACCGTCCCTACGAGGAGGTGCTCGCCGAGGCGACCGACTGCCTCCAGGAGGTCGCCGCCGTCCAGAGCCGCCTGGCGATCGACGCGTGGCGGCTCGTGATGCGGCCGCTGCACGCCAACGCGTGGGACGTCGACGTCGACGTGCAGAGCCTCGAGCGGCTGCGCGAGCTCAACCGCCGCCACGCGCTCGTGTTCCTCCCCAGCCACCGCTCCTACGCGGACCCGCTGGTCCTCGCCCAGGTCCTGCACGACCACGACTTCCCGCGCAACCACGTCCTCGGCGGCGCGAACCTGTCGTTCTGGCCGATCGGGCCGCTGGGCAAGCGCGCCGGCCTGATCTTCATCCGGCGCACGTTCGGCGACGACCCCGTCTACAAGCTCGCCGTCCGCGAGTACCTCGCGCACCTCGCCGCCAAGCGCTTCAACGTCGAGTGGTACCTCGAGGGCGGCCGCACGCGCACCGGCAAGCTCCGCCCCCCGAAGTACGGGCTCCTGCACTATCTCGCGCAGACGCTGCAGGACGAGCGCGTCGAGGACGTCATCCTCGTGCCGACCTCGATGGTCTACGACCAGCTCCAGGAGGTCGGGGCGATGGCCGCCGAGCAGGGCGGCGCGACGAAGAAGGGCGAGGGCCTGGGCTGGCTGGCGAACTACATCCGCGCCCAGCGCACGAACGTCGGGCGGGCGCAGGTGCGCTTCGGCGAGCCGTTCTCGCTGCGCGACGCGCTCGCGGAGGCCGGCGAGGGCCGCGCCCGCCTCGAGAAGGTCGCGTTCCGCATCTGCGACGGGATCAACCGCACCACGCCGCTGGCGTCGACGTCGTTCGTGACGCTCGCGCTGCTCGGCGTCCGCGACCGGGCGCTGACGCTCGAGCAGGTCCGGCGCGTCATCACGCCGCTGCTCGAGCACGTCGAGGCCCGCGAGATCCCCGGCCAGGTCGGGGAGCTGCGCCGGCCCGCCGCGGTCCGCCGCGTGCTCGACGCGCTCTGCGAGGCCGGGGTCGCCCAGTGCTTCGACGGCGGCACCGAGCCCGTGTGGCAGATCGCCCCCGGCCACCACCACGTCGCGGCCTTCTACCGCAACGGGGCGCTGCACCACTTCGTCGTCCGGGCGATCGCGGAGCTCGCGCTGCTGCGCGCCGCCAGCGCCGACCCGCCGCCGCAGGACCCGATCGCGGCCGCCACGCAGGACGCGCTCGCGCTCCGCGACCTCCTGAAGTTCGAGTTCTTCTTCGGGCCGAAGGAGCGGTTTCTGCAGGAGCTGCGCGCCGAGATGGCCCACATGGACCCGGACTGGGAGCGGGTCCCGGCCGCCCGGCTGCTCGCCGGTCGCCGCACGCTCGTCGCCGACCGGGCGCTGCGCTCGTTCGTCGACGCGCAGCTCGTCGTCGCCGATCAGCTCGCCGCGCGCGACCCGCGCGAGGGCTTCGACCGCGCCGCGTTCCTGGACACCTGCCTGGGCGTCGGACGCCAGATGCTGCTGCAGGGTCGCCTGCACGGTGCCGAGTCCGTCTCCCAGGAGCTGTTCGCCTCCGCGTTGCAGCTCGCCGCCAACCGCGACCTCGTCGACCCGGGCCGCGACGAGGTCCGCGTCGCCCGCGAGGCGTGGCGCGACGAGGTCCGCGACGTCGTCGACCGGCTCGCCCGGATCGGTCAGCTCGACTCCGCCCTGCTGGAGGGGGTGCTCGATGACGACGCCGCTTGAGCGCCGCCTGGCCGCGATCGCCGCGGCGCCGGACGGGCCGCAGGTCGGTGCGTTCTTCGACTACGACGGCACCGTCATCACCGGCTACAGCGCCCAGACGTTCTACAAGCACCGCATCCTCACCGGCGACCTCGGCCCGATCGAGCTCGCGCGGACCGCGCTGATGAGCGCGCAGGGGATCGAGTCCGCGGAGGAGTTCGCCGCGTTCCTGGAGCTGTCGCTCGGCGCCTGGAAGGGCCGGCCGCTACCGGAGATCGAGGCGCTCGGCGACCGCCTGTTCAAGCACGAGATCGCCGGCCGGCTGCACACGGAGGTCTGGGAGATCGTCCGCGCCCACAAGGCCAAGGGCCACACGCTCGCGCTCGCGTCGAGCGCCACGCGCTTCCAGGTCGACCCGATGGCCCGCGAGCTCGACGTCGACCACGTGCTCTGCACGCCGGTCGAGGTCGTCGACGGGATCATCACCGGCCGCACCTCCGGGCCGCCGCTGTGGGCGGACGGCAAGGCGCGCGCGGTCCGCGAGCTCGCCGCGCAGGAGGACCTCGACCTCGACGCGTCGTTCGCGTACTCCAACGGCGGCGAGGACATCGAGTTCCTGCAGACCTGCGGGAACCCGGTCGCCGTCTCCCCCCACAAGGTGCTGCGCGCGCACGCGGAGCTCGAGGGCTGGCCGATCCTCGACTGCGTCCCGCGGGGCGGCACGCTGCCGAGCGTCGGCGAGCTCGTCCGCACCGCCGGGTTCTACGGCGCGTTCGCGACCGCGTTCGGCGCCGGCCTCGGCCTCGCGGCCTTGAACCGCAAGCGCGACACGCTGCTCGACATCACCGGCGGGGTCGGGTCCGACCTGGGCCTGTCGATCGCCGGGATCGACGTCGACGTCGTGCGCGGCCACGAGCACCTGTGGAGCGCGCGGCCGTGCGTGTTCGTCTTCAACCACCAGAGCAAGCTCGACCCGATCCTCGTGATGAAGCTCCTGCGCGGCGGCTTCACCGGCGTCGCGAAGAAGGAGGCGAAGAACGTCCCCGGCTTCGGGCAGCTGTTCCAGCTCGCCGGCGTCGCGTTCGTCGAGCGTGGCAACACCGAGCAGGCGAAGGCCGCGATGCAGCCGGCGGTCGACAAGGTCCGCGAGGAGGGCGTCTCGCTCGTCATCGCGCCCGAGGGGACGCGCTCGGCGACCCCGCGGCTGGGCCGCTTCAAGAAGGGCCCGTTCCACATCGCCATGCAGGCCGAGGTGCCGATGGTGCCGATCGTCATCCGCAACGCCGGCGAGGTGATGTGGCGCGGCGCGCAGATGCTGCGCCCCGGCACCGTGGAGATCGTGGTCCTGCCCCCGGTCGACACGTCCACCTGGGCGGTCGAGACGATCGACGACCACGTCGAGGAGGTGCGCGGCATGTTCGTCGAGACGCTCGAGGACTGGCCGCGCAACGGCCTGCTGGAGCTGGACCGATGAGCCGGCCGGTGCAGGTGACCGTCCTGGGCGGCGGCTCGTGGGGCACGACCGTCGCGTCGCTGGCGGCGGGCAACACGCCGACGCTGCTGTGGGCGCGCAGCGCCGACACGGCCCGCGAGATCAACGAGCAGCACACGAACTCCCGCTACCTCGAGGACCGGGCGCTGACCCCGTCGCTGCGCGCGACGAGCGACCTGCGCGAGGCCGCCGAGCACGCCGACGTGCTCGTCGTCGGCACCCCGTCGCACAGCATCCGCGACGTGCTCGCCGAGGCGGCCCCACACGTCCGCCCGTGGGTGCCGGTGCTGTCGCTCGCCAAGGGCCTGGAGGCCGGGACGCGGCTGCGCCCGACGCAGATCATCGGCGAGACGCTCCCGGGCCACCCGGTCGGGCTGCTCGCCGGCCCGAACCTCGCCCGTGAGGTCCTCGACGGCAAGGCCGCCGCGGCCGTCGTCGCGCTCCCCGACGCGGCGACCGCGTGCGCGCTGCAGCCGCTGTTCGCCGCCCACCTGTTCCGCGTGTACCGCAACGAGGACCTGCTCGGCAGCGAGCTCGGCGGCGTGCTGAAGAACATCATCGCGATCGCCGCCGGCATGGCCGAGGGCCTCGGCGTCGGCGACAACACGCGGGCGATGGTCCTCACCCGGGGCCTCAGCGAGATCACCCGGCTCGGTGTCGCGATGGGCGCGCAGGAGCGGACGTTCGCCGGCCTCACCGGGCTCGGCGACCTGATGGCGACCTGCATGAGCCCGCTGTCGCGCAACCGGCGCGTCGGCGAGGCGCTGGCCCGTGACAAGACGCTCGAGGAGATCACGGCGGAGATGGGCCAGGTCGCCGAAGGGGTGAAGACCGCGCGCACGGTGGTCGAGCTGGCCCGCGAGCACGACGTGCGCATGCCGATCGCGGAGGAGGTGGACGCCGTCGTCAACGACGGCCGCCACCCGCGCGAGGCCTACCGGGGCCTGCGGCGCGCCGCGGCCGAGCACGAGTACCACGAGGTGGCGTGATGGTGAGCACCGACGACCAGACCTGGGGCCAGGCCCGGGAGATGAACGCGCTCGAGGCGCTGATGTGGCGCGCCGAGGGCGACCCGCGGCTGCGCTCCACGATCGTGTCGCTGGAGCTGCTGGACACGACCCCGGACTGGGACCGCTTCGTCGCCGCGTGCGACTGGGCGACCCGGCTCGTCCCGCGGTTCCGCCAGCGCGTCGTGGAGCCCGCGCTCGGGCTCGGCATGCCCGCCTGGGTGGTCGACCGCGACTTCGACCTGCACTACCACGTGCGGCGCGTGCGGCTGGCCGGGGACGGCACCTGGGAGGACGCGTTGCGCGTCGCCGAGCAGATCGCCATGACGCCGTTCGACAAGGCGCGGTCCCCCTGGGAGGCGGTGCTGATCGAGGGCCTGCCCGACGGGCAGTGCGCGTTCCTGCTGAAGCTGCACCACTCGACCACCGACGGCATGGGCGGCGTGCAGCTGCTCGGGATGCTGCACTCGACCACGCGCGAGCACAACGCCGCCAAGCCGCAGCCCGCGCCGCTGCCGCCCGAGCGCACGACGTCCACCGACGTGCTCGCCCGGCAGCTCGTGAAGGACGCCACCGCGGTCCCGCGCGCGGTCGCCGGCGGCCTCGGCCGGCTCGGCGCGCTGCGGCGTCCCGACCGGGCGGCGCGCGACGCCGCCGCGTACGCGTCCTCCCTGCAGCGCGTCCTCGCCGACCCGGACGCGTCGGGCTCCCCGCTGCTCGCCGAGCGCAGCCTGTCGTGGCGGTTCGCGACGCTCGACGTGCCGTTCGCGCCGCTGCGGGCGGCGGCCAAGGCGGTCGGCGGGTCGTTGAACGACGCGTTCCTCGCCGCGCTGCTGGGCGGCTACCGCCGCTACCACGAGGGCTACGGGATGGCGATCGGCGCGATCCCGATCGCGGTCCCGATCTCCGTGCGCCGCGAGGGCGACCCGGCGGGCGGCAACGCGTTCGCCGCCGCCCGCCTGGCCGCCCCGGCCGACGAGCCCGACCCGGTCCGCCGGATGCAGGAGATCGGGCGGATGATGCGCGTCGCCCGGGGGGAGCGCGCGATCGCCGCGGTCGGCGTCGTCGCCCCGGCGCTGTCGCGGCTGCCGTCCCCGCTGATCTCCCAGCTCGCCGGGAACATGACGAAGGCCAACGACCTGCAGGCCTCCAACGTGCCCGGGCTGCGCGAGGAGCGCTACCTCGCGGGCGCGAAGATCCTCAAGGCGTACCCGTTCGCGCCGCTCCCGGGCTGCGCGGCGATGATCACGCTGCTGTCGCACCTGGACGGCTGCTGCATCGGGATCAACTTCGACCCCGCGGCGATCACCGACGAGGAGCTGTTCGTGCAGAGCCTCCGGGAGGGGTTCGACGAGGTCATGGCGGTCGCCGCGTGACCGTCGTCGCCCTGCCCGACCGGCCGGGCGCGGCCCGCCGTCCGGGCGCGATCGTCCTCACCGACGCCCGCACCGACGCCGAGCGCGACCGCGTCGCCGCGTGGGCGCGCGAGACGCACCCGGGCGCCCCGGTCGTGCACCAGGCCAGCCCGACGCTGCCACGGCTGCTGCGCGAGGCGGGCGACCCGCTGCTCGTGCCCGCGCGCGTCACCTGGATGCCGCCGGAGCCCGTGCCCGGCGCCCGCCCGCGGATCGGCGAGCTGCTGCTGCTCGCGGACCCGGGCGGACCGCTGCGGCGGCTGCACGGCATCGCCGCCCGCCGCAACCCGGACCGGGCGCGCGTCGTCGCCGGCGAGCCCGCGCACCTGCGGGACCTGCAGCGCCGCTTCCGGGCGGAGGCGGGCCGTGCCGGCAGCGACGACGAGCTCGCCGCGTTCGTCGCGCGGCAGGCGACGCTCGCCGCCGAGCGGGCCGAGCGCGCGGTCATCGGGGACCGCTACAAGGTCCCGCGGCTCGTCGCCGAGCAGATCACCGCCTCGGGGGTCGTGCGCGAGCGGGTGACGGCCCTCGCCCACGAGCTCGAGCGCAGCCCGGAGTCGGTGATGGAGGAGCTGACCGGCTGCCTCGCCGAGCTCGCGACCGTCCAGTCCCGTCTGGGCGAGCAGCTCTACCGGGTGCTGCTGAGCCCGATGCACTCGCGCGCCTGGACCGTCGACGTCGACGTCGACTCGCTCGAGCGCCTGCGCGAGGCCAACCGCGGCGCGGCGCTCGTCTTCCTGCCCTCGCACCGCTCCTACGTCGATCCCCTGGTCCTCAACCAGGTGATGCACGACCACGACTTCCCGCGCAACCACCTGCTCGGCGGCGACAACATGTCCTTCGGGCCGATCGGCGCGCTGGGCAAGCGCGCGGGGGTGATCTTCATCCGCCGCAGCTTCGGCAGCGACCGCGTGTACAAGCTCGCGGTCCGCGAGTACCTCGGGCACCTCGTCGCCAAGCGCTTCAACCTCGAGTGGTACCCGGAGGGCGGCCGCACCCGGACCGGCAAGCTGCGCCCGCCGCGCCTCGGGCTGCTGCACTACCTGACCGCGGCCGTCGAGGAGGGCCGCGCCCCCGACGTGCTGCTCGTGCCGACCTCGATCGTCTACGACCAGCTGCACGAGATCGGCGCGACCGCCGCCGAGCAGACCGGTGCGCAGAAGCGCCGCGAGGGCATGGGCTGGATGGTCGACTACGTCCGCGCGCAGCGCACGAACATGGGCAAGGCGCGCGTGCGCTTCGGCGAGCCGGTGTCGCTGAAGGCGACCCTGGACGGGGTCGGGGACGGCGCCGCCCGCCTGCACAAGGTCGGCTTCGCGGTCATGGACGGGATCAACCGGGCGACGCCCGTGACCTCCACGTCGCTCGTCGGCTTCGCGATGCTCGGCGTGCGCGACCGGGCGCTGACGCTGCGCGAGCTGCAGGCCCTGCTCGCGCCGCTGCTCGACCACCTCGAGCGCGCGGACACGCTGCGCACCGTCGACGAGCTGCGCCGACCCGCCGCGCTGCGCGCGACGCTCGACGCCCTGACCGAGGCCGGGATCGTCCGCTGCTACGACGCCGGGCTCGAGCCGGTGTGGAAGGTCGACCCCGACCGCCACCACGAGGCGGCCTTCTACCGCAACGGGGCGCTGCACCATCTCGTGCACCGGGCGATCGTCGAGCTGGCGCTGCTGGCGGTGGCGCGCGAGCAGCCCGCCGGCGACCCGATCCAGGCGGCATTCGAGGACGCGCTGGCGATCCGCGACCTCCTGAAGTTCGAGTTCTTCTTCCCGGAGAAGGACCAGTTCCGCGACAACCTCTACCGCGAGCTCGACCTCATCGACCCAGACTGGCGCGACCACGTCGCCGACACCGAGGTGGCGCGCGCGATGCTGCGCCGCACCGGCACGCTGACCGCGCACCGCGCGCTGCGGTCGTTCTTCGACGCGCAGCTCGTCGTGGCGCGACGGCTGGCCGAGCGCGAGCCGCGCGAGCCGGTGCAGCGCGACGCGTTCCTGCAGGAGTGCGTGCGCGTCGGCCGCCAGCTGCAGCTGCAGGGTCTCGTCCACGGCCCCGAGTCCGTGTCCCGCGAGCTCTACGGCGCGGCGCTCGACCTCGCCGCCAACCGCGACCTCGTCGACCCCGGCCGCGAGGCGCTGCGCCGCGGCCGCGAGGCGTTCCTCGCCGAGATCGAGGAGGTCCTCGACCGCGTGCGGCGGATCGGCGAGATCGACGACGAGCTGCTGCAGGACGCGCTCGCGCAGGCCTGACCCCCGACCCCGACCCTGGAGACCCATCCCCATGAGCACGACCTCCTCCACCCTCGAGATCGCCGGCCGCGCGGGCCGGCTGCACGTGCACCACTGGCCGTGCGAGAACGCCCGCTACGTCCTGCTGCTGTCGCACGGCTACGGCGAGCACGCCGGCCGCTACGAACACGTCGCGCAGGCGCTCGTGGCGCACGGGGCCGACGTGTACGCCCCCGACCATCACGGTCACGGGCTCAGCGAGGGCGACCGGGCGCTGCTGACCGACTTCGACGCCGTGCAGGTCGCGGACCTCGACGCGGTCGCCGACCTCGCCGTCGCCGCGAACCCCGGCCTGCCGCTCGTGCTGCTCGGGCACTCGATGGGCGGGCTGATCGCGACCCGCTACGCGCAGCTGCACGGTGAGCGCCTGCGCGGCCTGATCCTCTCCGGTCCCGCGCTCGGGGCGGAGAACCCGATGTTCGGGCTGCTCGAGCTCGACCCGATCCCGGACGTGCCGCTGGACCCCGCCGTCCTCTCGCGCGACCCGGCGGTCGGGGAGGCGTACGCCGCCGACACGCTCGTCTACCACGGCCCGTTCCAGCGCCCGACGCTCGAGGCGTTCCTGGCGAGCGCGAAGGCGATCGAGGCGGGCCCCGGGTTCGGGGACCTGCCGCTGCTGTACGTGCACGGGACCGAGGACCAGCTCGTGCCCTACCCGCTCGCCCGGGCCGTCGTCGAGCGGCTGCAGGGGCCCGACAGCGAGCACCACGCCTACGAGGGCGCGATGCACGAGGTGCTCAACGAGACGAACAAGGACGAGGTCATCGCCGCGGTGACGGCGTTCGTCGACCGCGTTCTGTGAGCTGCGTCACGGCGCGGGGCTCAAGCCCCGCGCCGATCGTCCGATGCCAGGGGTGAGGCGTACCCTCTGAAGACCCGCCATGTGGAACCCCGCCAGCATCCGTCACGCCGCCCTCACGCTCGTCCTCGCGGGCGTCCCGCTCGTGGGCGCGATCATCGCGTTCTCGTACGCGGTGCGGCTGCTCGACGACGCCCCGGTCGGCGGCCTGTTGCTCGGCGCCGGGGTGCTGCTCGTCCTGGCGGGCTGGGCGCGCGGCCTGTGGCGCGCGGTCGGGGTCGCCCCGTCGCTGCTGACCCCGGACTGGGACCAGTTCGAGCGGCTGCGGCGCGAGTGGGAGAACCGCCCGGCCTGACGCCGGGCACCGCGCCTCAGCGGACGCCCGCGGGCGTCGCCGCCCGGTCCGCCGGGAGCGTCATCCGCACGAGCAGGCCGCCGGTCGGGGACGCCTCGAGCGTCACCTCGCCGCCCTCCTGCTCGACGAGCCGCCGCACGATCGCCAGCCCCAGGCCGGACCCGGGACGCTCGTCGGCGCCCGGCCCGCGCCAGAACCGGTCGAACGCCCGCTCCCGGTCGGCGGGCCGCAGGCCGGGCCCGTCGTCGGCGACCGTCACGACCACCCGTCCGGCCTCCGCGCACGCCCGGACCGCGACCTCGCGGGCACCGACCCCGAGCGCGTTGTCCACGAGGTTGTCGAGCACCTGCTCGAGGCTCGCCGCGCGACCCCGGACCACGAGGCCCGGGTCCAGCTCGGTGACGACGCGGGCGTGCGTGGACTGCGCGCGCTCGTCCCAGCCGGGCCGGCGCTCGTGCACGAGCGCGTCGAGGTCGACCGGCACCGCACGGGCGGGCGAGTCCTCGGCCCGCGCCAGCAGCAGCATCGCGTCGATCAGGCGGGCCATGCGGTCGATCTCCTCGGTCGCGCGGTCGAGGTCCTCGCGCGTGTCGAGGTCCTCGACGGTCTCGGCGGCGGAGTCGACCCACAGCCGGATCGCGGCGAGCGGCGTGCGCAGCTGGTGCGACGCGTCGGCCACGAACGTGCGCTGGAGGCCGAGCAGCTCGTCGAGACGACGGGTCGTGTCGTTCAGCGTCGTCGCGAGCTGGACGACCTCGGGCGGACCGGTCTCGCCCGCGCGGGCGGAGAAGTCCCCGGCACCGACCCGGGCGGCGACCTCGCGCAGGTCGCGCAGCGGCCGGGTGAGGCGGCGGGCGAGACGGACCCCGACGATGCCGCCGAGCAGGATGACGACCGCGGCGATCGCCCCGCGCAGCGTCCAGATCGAGGCGAGCTGCTCCTCGCGCTCGGCATCGGACTCGACCACGCGCACGACGCCGACGACGCGGCCGGCGTCGTCGCGCGCCGGGACCGTGATCGCGATGCCGTCCTCGCCGAGCTCCGGCCGGTCCCCGCGCTCCACGACCTCCTCCCCCGCGAGGGCGGACAGCGCGCTCGCCCCGCCGGGGCGCGGCAGCCCGCCGATCGGCGCGCCGTCCCGACCGACCGCGGACACGCGCCCGCCGGACTCCGCCTCGATCTCCGCGGCGAGCCGGCGGACGGCGGCGACGCTCACCTCGGGCGCCCCGACCAGCGCGGCGAGGCCGCGGGCGTCGCGTTCGACGCGCGCCTGCTGCTGGTCGCCGAGCTGCTGCACGAGCGTGATCGCCACCGGGATCGTGAACGCGATGAGCGCCAGCGCGACGAGCGCGACGTACGAGGTGACGAGCCGGCGGACCACGGAGGGTCAGGCCTCGCGCGCCAGGCGGTACCCGACCCCGCGGACCGCCTCGATGCGGACCGCATCGCCGAGCTTGCGGCGCAGCGTGCCGACGTGGACGTTCAGCGTGCGGGTCGAGCCGAACCACTCGCGGTCCCAGACGTCGGACATGAGCGTCTCGCGCGTGATCAGCGCGCCCGGGTCGGACGCGAGCGCGACGAGCAGGTCGTGCTCGCGCGGGGAGAGGGCGACCTCGTCGCCGTCGACCAGCACGCGCCGCGCGCGACGGTCGATCGTCACCCGCCCGAGCACCTGCGGGCCGGGAACGGCGGCCGCCTCGTCGGGGGCGCCGACGGCGACCGCGACCGACGCGGGCAGCGGCGGCGGGGCCGCGACCCGGCGCAGCACGGCGCGCATGCGGGCGACGAGCTCGCGCAGGCCGAACGGCTTGGCGAGGTAGTCGTCGGCGCCGAGCTCCAGCCCGACCACGCGGTCGGTCTCGTCCCCGCGGGCGGTGATGACGATGATCGGCACCGCCGACCGGGTGCGGAGGGCGCGACAGACGTCGAGCCCGTCGACGTCCGGCAGGCCGAGGTCCAGCAGGACGATGTCGTGGTCGGGGTGCTCGGGGACCGCGGCGCCCGTCGCGACGGCCTCGACGTCGAAGCCGTAGCGCGACAGGCCCTTCACGAGCCCGGCGGCGATCGACCGGTCGTCCTCGACGAGCAGCACCCGGGTGCGCGGCGCGGTGGTCACACCGGTCCATACGCCCCACGGCCGAGGACGGATCGCCGACGCGCCAATCGCCGGTGCGTTGCCCGAACGCTGCACGAGCCCTGCACCGCTCCTGCACGAGCGCTGCCAGGGCCACCGTCACCGTCGTCGGGCAGCTGTTCCCCCCTCACCAAGGAGCTTCCGGATGTCCGACATCACCCGCCGATCCCTCATCACCCGCGGCTCCGCCGTCGCGGCCGGTGCCGTCGCCGGTGGCGGCCTGCTCGCCACGCCCGCCTCCGCGTCGGAGAAGACCAGCGGCCTGACGCCCGGCCAGGCGCTCGCCCGCCTGCGTGCCGGCAACCGCCGCTACGTCTCCAGCCGAATGGCCGGTCCGAACCGCTCGCGCGGCCGCCGCGTGGCGCAGGCCGAGGGCCAGACGCCGTTCGCGAGCATCCTGTCCTGCTCGGACTCCCGCGTCCCGCCGGAGCTCGTCTTCGACCGCGGCCTGGGCGACCTGTTCATCGTCCGGCTCGCCGGCAACGTCACCTCGCCCGAGGGCGTCGGCTCGCTGGAGTTCGCCGCCGAGGAGTTCGGCGTGCCGCTGATCGTCGTCATGGGCCACGAGGCCTGCGGCGCCGTCAAGGCGACCAAGGCCGCGCTGGAGGACCCGAACTTCAAGGCGTCCGAGAACGTCGGGGCGCTCGCGAAGTCGATCGCCCCGTCGGTCGAGGCCGCGAAGAAGGCGGGGGCGAAGGACATCGTCGAGTCGGCGATCAATTTCAACGCCAAGCGCCAGGCCCGCATCCTGCGCCAGAACCCGATCCTCGCCCCGCGGATCGCCGACGGCCGCCTGGCGATCGTCTCCGCCCGCTACGACCTGGAGACCGGGCGCGTCAGCTTCCTGTAGCCCGGAGGTTCCCTCGGCCGGTCGTCCGGCACCGGCGCCCGCGATACTGGGCGCCATGACCGGACGACCTGCCGACCAGGCCGTCGACGACGTCACCCGCTGGCTCGGGATGCGCCTCCCGGCGAGCGGCGTCACCGAGCTCGACGTCCGTCCCGCGCTGTTCAACCCGGCGGGCCTGGTCTCCGGGCCGGTCACGATGGCGCTGATCGACTACGCGATGGCCACCGCGCTCTGGGCGCACGTCACCGAGGACGAGGACATCGCGACCACGAACATCTCGGTGAACTACCTGCGGTCGGCGCGCGAGGGCCGCATCCGCGCGACCGCGACGATGGACCGCCGCACCGCCCGGGCGGCCTCCCTGCGCGCCGAGGTCCTGCACGAGGACGGGACGCTGATGGCGACCGCCGTCGGCACCTTCGCGATCTTCGCCCGCCGGGGGCACTGAGCCGCGGGCCTGCCCCCAACGGGGGACGAAGGTCCCGCGCCGGGCCGATGCGACGGCCGTCACCGTCCGCCTACCGTGGTCGGTGGCCGGGGATGTCACAGCCGTCCGCGGTGCAAGGACCGGAGCGGACCCGCTCCAGCAGCACCCTCCCTCATCCCACGGGCGTGGTGGCGGCCAGCCGGTCGCCACCCCGTCCTGGGACCCGGACGGCCGCCTCGTCCGTACCCTGTTCGTGGTGCCCGTCCCGCTCGTCGCCGCGCTCAGCTTCCTCCTCGGCTTCGGGGTCGCCGATCTCACCGGCGTGCGCCCGCTCGGCGGGCTCGTGCTCGTCGCCGGCGGCGTGTGGTGCGCGCGCCAGGTCCGCCCGGTCGCCGGCACCGCGCGGACCGCGGTCCTGCTGCTCGTCGCGCTGGCCCTGTTCGTCGTCTCACACCCGCTCGGGCACGAGATCGGCTCGTGGGCGGCCGTCCTCGTGGTCTCCGCGCTCGTCGCGCTGGCCGCCGCCGTGCTCGGCGGGCCCCCGCGCGGGCGCGCCTCCCGCGCCGCCGCGTAGGCTGCGCCCATGAGCTCTCCCCAGGTCGCCCTCGTCACCGGCGCGGCGAGCGGTCTCGGCCGCGCCGTCGCCACCGCGCTCGCCGCCCGCGGTGCCCAGGTCATGTGCGCCGACGTCGACGAGGCCGGTGGCCAGGCGGTCGCCGAGGAGCTCGGCGGCACGTTCGTGCGCTGCGACGTGCGCTCCCTGGAGGAGAACCGCGCCGCGGTCGCCGCCACCGAGGCGACCTACGGAGGACTCGACCTCCTCTACGCCAACGCGGGCGTCTCCAGCGGCATCGGCCTCGGCGAGGAGTTCGACGAGGAGCGCTACCGCCACGTCATGGGGGTCAACCTCGACGGCGTCGTGTTCGGCATCCACGCCGCGCTGCCGGCGTTCGAGCGCCGCGGCGGCGGGGCGATCGTCGCCACCGCCTCGCTGGCCGGGCTCACCGCCGTGCCGCTCGACCCGCTGTACGCGGCCAACAAGCACGCGGTCGTGGGCCTGGTCCGCTCCCTCGCGGCGATGAAGGAGCAGCGCGGCGTGCGGATCAACGCGGTCTGCCCCGGGTTCAGCGAGTCGAAGATCATCGCCCCGTTCCGCGAGGCGCTCGTCGCCCAGGGGCTGCCGATCATCCCCGCCGAGCAGGTCGCCGACACCGTCCTCGCGCTGTTCGACGGCGACATGAGCGGCGAGTGCTGGTTCGTGCAGGCCGGGCGCGAGAGCCAGCCGTTCGGCTTCCGCAACATCCCCGGGCCGCGCGCCTGACGGACCGTGCGCCCGCCGTCGCGGGCGTTTGTCGCAGGAGCCCAACTCCACCCCGGGCCGGGGTGGGAACCGCCCTACCGCCGTGCGCGACGCGCGGACTAGGGTCGGGTCCCCGAGTACGTCCCAGGAGGAGAGATGGCAGAGCTGGAGGGCAAGAGAGCCGTGATCACCGGCGCCGCGACCGGGCTCGGTCGCGCGATCGCGGAGCTGTTCGTGGAGCGCGGCGCGTCCGTGTACCTCACGGACATCAACGAGGAGGGCGTCGCCGAGACGGCCAGGGAGCTCGGCGCCGTCGGCTCCAGCCGCTGCGACGTCTCCTCGGCCGCCGACCAGGAGGCGCAGTTCGCGGCCGCCCAGGAGGCCTTCGACGGCGGGTTCAACCTCGTCGTCAACAACGCGGGCATCGAGATCGCGTCGATCCTGGTCGAGCAGTCCGAGGAGGACTTCGACCGGATGATGGACATCAACGTCAAGGGCGTCTGGCTGGGCATGAAGCACGCCACCCCGCACCTCGTCGCCGCCGGCGGCGGGACGATCGTGAACATGTCCTCGGTCGCCGGGGTCGGCGGCGCGCCGCTGCTCGGCAGCTACTGCGCGTCGAAGGCCGCGGTCATCCAGCTCACCCGCGTCGCCGCGTACGAGCTGCGCGCGCACAACATCCGCATCAACGCGGTCTGCCCGGCGTTCATCGACACCGCGATGGTCGACCGCCTGGTCGCGCCCGTCGAGGCGCTCACCGGCATGGACTTCGAGGAGCTCGCGGCGCTCAAGCAGGGCCGTCGCGGCACGCCGGCCGAGGTCGCCGAGATGACCGCGTTCCTCGCGTCCGACGACGCGGCGTGGACCACCGGGTCGCACTACGTCCTCGACAACGCTCTGACTGCGGGGTTGCTCTAAATGGGTCAGCTGGACAGCAAGGTCGCCATCGTCACCGGTGCCGGACAGGGCATCGGCAAGGCCGTCGCGGAGGCCCTCGCGGCCGAGGGCGCGACGGTCGTCGTGTCGGACATCAACGCCGACGCGGCCCAGGCCGTCTCCTCCGCACTGGGCGGCGGCTCGTCGTTCGCGGCGGACGCCAGCAGCGAGGAGGACGTCCAGGCGCTCGTGCAGCACGCGGTCGACACGCACGGCAGGCTCGACATCGCGGTCGCCAACGCGGGCATCGCCCACATGGCCCCGCTCGTCGGGCAGTCGCTCGCGGACTTCCGCAAGGTGACGTCGATCAACCTCGACGGCGTGTTCCTGGTGACCCGCTACGCGGGCCCGGTCATCGCCGGTGGCGGCGGCGGGACGATCGTGAACATCGCGTCGATCACCTCGCAGGCCGCCGCACCGCTGATCGGCAGCTACGCGGCGTCGAAGGCGGCGGTCGTGTCGCTGACGCAGACCGCGGCGATCGAGCTCCGTGACGCGGGCGTCCGCGTCAACGCGATCTGCCCCGGGTTCATCGACACCCAGCTCGTCGTCGACCGCAAGGCGGACTTCGAGGCGCTCGGCCTGCCGATGCCCTTCGACGACCTGATCGCCGCCAAGCAGGGCCGCTACGGCACGCCCGAGGAGGTCGGCAAGCTCGCCGTGTTCCTCGCGGGCCCCCGGTCGAGCTTCAGCTCCGGCTCGGCCTACGTCCTCGACGGCGGCGCGCGCGCCTCCGTCCTGTAGCTCCCTCAGGCGACCGCTCGGGCCGGTGTCCGCGTGCTGCGCGGCGCCGGCCCGACGTCGTCGTGGGCGGCCTCAGGCGGTTGCGAGCTGCTCGGCCAGCCGCCGCATCGCGGTCTCGTTGGTCCGGCGGATGACCGCGCGCGCGACCGGGGCGGTGAGCCGGTCGACGACCGGGGTGACGATCCACCGGTACTCGAAGGCGATCCGCGTGCCGCCGTCCGGCAGCTCCTGGAGCCGGTAGGTGCCCTCCGCGGTCCGTCCGGCCCGGTGGGCGATGTTGCGCTCGACGATCAGCTCGGGCGCTCGGACCTCCGTGACCTCGATGTCGACGACGTCGCGGACGCCGAGCGCCTTGACGTGCACGCGGGCGCGCGCGCCGACGCCGCGCGTCGGACCACTGGGCTGCCAGTCGCGCAGCAGGTGGTCGGTGAACGCCTCGTGGTTGGCGAGCACGTCGAGGTGGTCGTAGACGGCCTCGCGTCCCTGGGGGACGTCGATGGAGACGGTGACAGGCTCGGGCATGGTGTACCAGATGGTACACTCTTCTGGTGCCCGGTCCGCGCGAGAAGCTCCTCGACGCCGCGATCGCGTTCGTCGCCGACCGCGGCCTCACCGACCTCTCGCTCCGCGCCCTGGCCGCGGAGCTCGGGACGAGCCACCGCATGCTGATCCACCACTTCGGCTCCAAGGACGGGCTGTGGGTCGCGATCGTGCAGGAGGTCGAACGGCGCCAGCTCGCCGCGATCGACGACCTCTCGGTCGACCCGACGCTGTCGTTCGCCGACGCGCAGCGTGCCTGGTGGGCGCACATCTCGGACCCGTCGCTGTGGCCCAGCGAGCGGCTGTTCTTCGAGGTCTACGCCCAGGCGCTTCGGGGACGACCGCCCACCGGGGCGTTCCTCCCCGGCGCGGTCGACTCGTGGCTGGAACCGACCGCGCGGCTCGCCGAGGCCCTCGGCCTCCCCCCCGCGCAGGCGCGGGCGTTCGCACGGGCGGGCCTGGCGCTGACCCGCGGGCTGCTGCTCGACCTGCTCGCCACCGGCGACCGTGCCGGCGTCGACGCCGCCATGGAGGACTGGATCGCCCTCAACGCCCCGCGATTCGCCTGAGCCCGGACCGCGACGTCGCGCAAGCGTCGTTGCCGCGGTCGACACTCCTTCCGCCCGCGCCTACGGTGCAACGCACCATGCGAGCGGAGCAGTTCGACGACTACGTGACCGCCCTCGCCCGCGGCCTGCGGGCCTCGGGCGTGGAGTTCCTCCTGCTGGAGGACGACGACATCGACTCGATCACGGTCGTGCCCGGCCCCTCGCGCCGCAACCTCGACCGGCTCGTCCGCGCGCTCCAGCGCATGAACGCGACCGGCCGCGTCCCCGGCGAGCGCGAGACGCTCCCGGTCGACTACGACCACCTGCTGCGCTGCGGCCCGTCGCGCTGGCCGATGCGCGTGGACGGCGCCGACACCGACATCATGGTCGTGGACGTCGCCGACGGTCGCTACGGCCGCTACTACGAGTCCTCGCGGCGGGTGGAGATCGAGCCCGGCCTCGCCGTCGACGTCGTGCCCGACGCCCCGATCATGACCCCGCGCCGCGCCGACGCGACCGACGTGCTCCCCGAGCTCTCGACGATGAGCCAGCGTGAGCGCGACATGCAGCGCCTCAAGCGCCGTGCCGCCGCCGCGAAGGCCGAGCGGCGCGCCGCTCGCGGCGGGCGCATCGCCCCCGTGCCGGTCCTCAGCGGCCCGCGCACGTTCGCGAACCTCCGCCGCCCGCACTGAGCCGGCGCGCGACCCCCAAGGAGACCCCGTGTCGACACGCATCACCCAGGTCATCGAGACGCTCGAGGCCGAGCGCGCCCAGCTGGCGTCCGAGATCGCCGAGCTGCAGGGCCGGCTGGAGTACGTGGAGGTGCAGCTGCGCAGCTTCCGTGACCACGCCGCCCAGCTGCCGGTCACCGACGCGCCCGCCTCCCCGTCCCCGGAGAAGGCCCGGCACACCAAGCGCGTCGAGAAGGCGTCACGGGCCCGCAAGCGGCGCGCGGAGATCAAGCCGCTGCGCCGCGACCTCGTCGCCGAGGTGGTCGCGTTCCTGCGCGCGCACCCGGGCTCGACCGCCGGGGACATCGCGCGCGGCCTCGACGTCAGCGCCAGCACCGTCTCGGCGAAGATCAAGCACCTGACCCAGGTCGGGCAGGTCGTCAAGGCCCAGCGCGGCTACGCGCTGCCGCCCGAGGCCGAGGCCGAGGGCGGGACGGAGACCGCGACCGACTGACCGCGGTCCCGTCCGCTCCGGCGGGACCTAGCGCCGGCCGCGGCTGACGCGCACCGCGACGGCGGCGGTCGTCCGCCGTCCCGCCGCGACGCTCAGGCCGACGACCCGGCCCGTGCGGACGGTGCGGGACCGCACGCGGCGGGTGGCGGCGATTCGGCACCCCGCCCGCGTCAGGGCCCGACGCGCCGCGGTCAGCGTCGTGCCGCGCTTCACGCGCGGGACCGTGCATGCGCGCGCGGGCGCCGGGGTCGGAGTGGGCGTGACCGCGGGAGCGGGGGTCGCGGTCACCGGGGCAGGCGGCGTGGCGAAGGTCAGGTCGGGTCCGGTGGCCGTTCCGGCGGCGTTCGTGGCGACGAGCCGCGCGTGGTAGGTCGTCCCGGCCGTCAGACCGGCGATCGTCTCGGCGACGTCGCGGGCAGGGTCGAGCGTCGCGGCCGTGCGCTCCGGCGTCCTGCTCCCGTAGGCGGCGGTCGGGCCGTACTCGAAGCGGTACGTCGTCGCCGAGCCGCGCGGGTCGACGCGGCTGCGCAGGCCCGCCCCGGTCTGGGTGACCGCCTCGGCCGTCGCCGCGTCGGCGACCGGCGCCAGCGGCCGCTCGAAGGCGCCGATGTCCGTCGCCGGCCCGATCGACCGGGCGACCCCCTGCAGGTCCAGCAGGCCGTTGGCGGGCTCCGTCACGCCCGCGTCGACCATCGCCGATCCGGGCGCCGGCAGGTAGTCACCGCCATAGGTGGGTGCGGCCGCCGTGTTGCCGGCTCCGCCGAGGGCGTAGCCGCCGCCGGCCAGGCTGATGTCGTCGGCCACCGTGAAGGAGCGCACGACGCCGGCGGTCGCGGTGTCCTGGACGACGCGGATGTCGTGGTTGGGACTGTCGGCGACGGCGTTCACCAGCCGCAGGGTCGTCGGGCGCGTCGCGACCGAGAACACCGAGATGGCGTTGCCGAAGTTGTCGTTGCCGGCCGGCACCGGCGTCGTGACGACCGCGGTGACGTTGCGGGCGGTCGGCGCGTTCGGGCCGCTGAGGGTTCCCGAAGCCGACAGCGCGTTCGCGTACTGGCCGGTCGCGACGCAGAGCGCGTCCGCCAGTACCGCGTTGCCCTGCAGCTGACAGGCGCTCGAGCCACCGGTCCCGACGACGCGCACGTCGACGCGCGTCGCGGTCGTGTCGCCGCTCAGCAGCAGGCCGCGGTGGTTCGCGGTGGACAGCTGACGGATTGTGAGGTCGCTGACGGCTCCGCCCGCCATCGTGATCGCGACCGGATCGACCGCCGTCGAGATGATCGTCGCCCGGCGCCCCGGGCCTGCCCCGTGCACGTGCACGTCGAGCGCGGTCGGCTGGATCGACGTGGTCAGGGGCGAGGCGGTGCTGCCGTAGGTCCCGGTGCCGAGGTCGACGTCGTCCCCGCTGGTCGCGCCGCTCACCGCGGTCGTCAACGAGCACGGGGCGGCCTGCGTGCAGGCCGTGCCGGCGCCGTCCGGCGCCGCGTGGCGGGTCGCGGCGGCCGCCGAGGCGGGGAGCAGGGCCGTGCCCGCCGCGGCGAGCAGGAGGGTGGAGCGCAGGGTCATGCCCGCCCAACTGTCGACGGACCCGGAAGTTACGCGGCGCTCAGCGACGGATCGTCGGCCGCCGCCGGCGCGCCGGCCGGGTCGGGGAGCATGCCGGCCGGCACGTGGTCGGGCAGGTCGCTGCCGTCGTGGGCGCCCGGCTGCTGCCACCAGTGCTCGCCGCGCCGGTGGCGCAGCGCGTAGGAGCAGCGTCCCTGGGCGTTGGTGGCGTACCAGACGGCGTGGACCGTCCACGGCAGCACGGGCATCCAGAAGCGGGGCGGCACCGGGTTCATCGGCTCCGCGGCACCGCTCCAGTCGAGGTCCGCGCACACGTACCCCTCGCCGTCGGCGTACGACAGCGATCCCAGCGAGGTGCCCTGCGCGTCGCAGATCTGCGTCTCGCCGAGCGTGATCGTCGGCCAGTCGATCCACGACGCGAACGGGGTCTTCATCGTGATGTCGCCGACGTGCGAGGGCATGACGCACGGCACGCCGACGACGCGCGCCATGCGACCGGGCGTCTCGCGTGCGAGCTCGACCATCGTCGCGTGCTCGCGATTCCAGAACCACGGCCGGGTCGCCTTCCACGAGGGGAACGACGGGAAGCACATCCCGCCCGCGACGATCCGCACGCGACCCCGGAGGCGGGCCGCGGTACGGCTGCGGAGCCACTCGAACCCGTTCGCGACACCCACGGGTCCAAGCGCGGTGTCGACGATTCCCGGGTCGGTGCCGGCCGAGTAGTAGGCGTTCTCCCACATGGACGGCTGGTCCTTGTCGTGGAAGTGCACGGAGCCGTCCGGCTCGCAGACCGCGTACGTGCCCCGGGCGTGCGCGCCGCGCACCGCCAGGTAGCCGCCGCCGATCGTGCAGCCGTGCTCGCGCGCGAGGCGCCGGTAGGTCGCGAGCGTCGGGCCGACGAGCGGCTCGGTGACGTCGCGCATGACGGGGTGGGCGATGTTGGGAGCGTTGGCGCTCTCCGGGAGGAACAGCATGTCGGGGTCGTGCTCGCGCACGGCCTGCCCGACGATGTCCTCGATGTGGCGCAGGTTGCGCGCGACCTCTCCGCGCTCCACGCGCAGCTGGACGGCGACGACGCGTCGGGTCTCGCTCATGCCGCCACCCGCTCGGCGCCGGCGGGGACGGACTCCCCGATGTCGAGCGGATCGACCGCGACGGCGGCGGGGGCGACGGCGGGCGCCGCGCCCGCCGCGCGGGCGGGCCGTCGCGGCGGCCACTGCCAGTCGGTGCGCTCGCTGCGCGACTGGCGGGTGCTGCGGAAGCGCGGGAAGAGCTCCTCCCGCCAGATGCCGGCGTCGATCCGCAGCTCCTCGACGGCCTCGCGGAGGATCGCGCGCCGGTCGGCCCCGCGGCGGAGCATCGCGCGCGTGGCGAAGCGCGCCCCCACGAGCGGGTTGAGGACCCGATGGGGGGACTGGATGCGGTCGAACATGTGCAGCAGCCGCGGCGGGTCGGCGCCGTCCCAGGCCGCGAGGACCTCGCGGTGCAGCGGGCTGACGTCGAAGATCCGCGACTCGCGGTTGCCCCAGTGGTAGGTGGCCATGCACTCGCGGTCGCGGCGCTCCTCGACCGCGCGCAGCGCGGCGTCGAGCGCGGCGGGGTCGTCGAGGACCGGGGCGGCGGCCTCGCCCCAGAGGCGGCCGAAGCGCATCGCGTCGCGCATGCCCTGCCCGATGATCGGATCCTTGAAGTGGCCGGCGTCGCCGGCCAGGCACCAGCCCGGGCCGGAGGAGCGACGGAAGAACGCGGGGTTCTCCGCGGTGGAGCGGAGCTTCGTGAAGTTCGTCGCGCCGCCGAGCCGCTCGCGCACGGCGGGGTTCTCCTCGAGCATCCGCTCCCACATGCCCATCGGGTCCTTGCGCCAGGCAGGGATGTCCTCGCGCGGGCCCATGAAGAGGCACAGGACGCGGTCGTCGGGGCAGGGGAAGATGAGCGCGTGGGTGGCACCCTGGCGCAGCTGGATGAGCCGCTCCCGCCAGACGGTCCCGACCTGCGGGTCGTCCATGTAGAAGAAGGCGCAGGCGCGGTTGTTGTCCGACCCGCGGTAGGGCCGCTCGCTGCCGACCATCCGCGCGACGCTCGACCGGCGGCCGTCGGCGCCGACGAGCAGCGAGCAGGACACCGCGTACTCCTCGCCGTCGGGGCCGCGGAGCACCGCGCCGGTGACCCGACCGCCCGCCCAGACCAGCCGCTCGCACGAGGTCCGCTCGCGCAGCTCGGCGCCGGCGTCGATCGCGGTGCGCACCAGCGCGTCGTCGAAGTGCGGGCGCGGCACGCAGATGCCGTAGTCGATCCCGTCGACCGACGCGAACCGCTCCAGGCAACGCACGCCGTCGGCCTGCACCATGCCGTGCGTGGCCTTCGGCGGGTCGCACGCCATGACGCGCTCGAGCGCACCGAGCTTGTCGATCTCCGCGACGGCGCTCGGGAAGTTCACGTGCGTGGACAGCGTGTCGGAGGGGAACGCGGTGCGGTCGACGAGCAGGACGCGGCGTCCGGCGCGCGCCAGGGCGATGGCGGCGGCCGAGCCCGCGCACCGCGCACCGACGACGAGCGCGTCGTAGTGGGGCGAGGAGGTCACGGGACGACCGTAGGCGGCGGGCGCGTGCGCGCCATCACCACTCGGGGGACACTCTTGCCCCCTCCGGGGTGAAGTTGCCCTCGCGGTCGATCGGTCAGCCGCGCGGGACGGCGGCCGCGACGACGCCGAGCGCGGCGATCGCCAGGCAGCCCGAGGCGATGGCGCGGGCCCGGTGCGGCGCGAACCGTCCGTCGCGTCCGGCGCGCAGCACGGCGGCCGCGTCGAGCGCGTCGACCCCGGCCCCGAGAAGGAAGGCGCGCGTGGCGGTCCCGGGGCCGAGCGCCCCGGCCGCGATCGCGCCGACCACGAGCTCGCGCGAGCCGAACAGGCGTAGCAGGTAGTCGCCGTCGGGGTTGTCGGCGGGCGTGGTCCCGACCGCGCGGGCGACGGTGGCGGGCGCGCCGAGGGCGAGGACGCCGGCGGCGAGGCGGCCACCGGCGAGCGCGGCGCGGAGTCCGGAGATCGGCGTCATGCCGGGGGTACGGGGCGCGGGCGTGCTGCAGGCCACCGGGCGGGAACGTCAGCGGATCCGGGGGAGCGGCACGCGGCCGTCGACCGCACCGTCGGGCCCGCGCAGGGCGCCCGTCGCGAGGCCCTCGCGCAGGAGCCAGCGGGCGAGCTCGAGCGTCTCAGTGATCTCGGCGTCGGAGAGGCGCAGCCCGTCGGGCTGCAGCCGCAGGCCGATCACGCCGTTCCACGCGCCCCAGAGGTAGCGGGCCAGTCGGGCGCTGTCGACGGGCCGGGCCTCGCCGGCCGCGATCGCCGCGTCGATGTTCTGCGCGAACCGCTCCAGCAGGCCGCCGACCTGGTCGCGGATGCGGGCCTCGAGCGCGTCGTCGTCCGTGAGCCCGGCGACCCCGGGCGCGCGGAAGGCGAGGAACTGGAAGGCGCCGGGGTGCTCCTGGTGGAAGCGCAGGTACGCGTCGCCGCCGGCCAGGACGCGCTGCAGCGGGGTGAAGGACGGGTCCTCGCTGCGGAGCATGTACTCGCCGAACAGGGCGAGCGAGCGCTCGACGAGGGTCAGGTACAGGCCGCGCTTGTTCTCGAAGTGCGTGTAGATCGAGCCGACCGAGACGTCGGCGCGTTCGGCGATCTCCTCGATGCGGGCGGGCTCGTAGCCGTCGCGGCGGAAGACCTCCTCGGCCGCGTCCATGATCGCCGTGCGCGTCCGTGCGCGCCGGCGCTCGCCGCGGGCGGCCGCGGAGGTGTCGAGCGTGTCGGGCATCGCGCCCCACCCTACCGTCTCTGCAAGTCCGTTCACGAAATGAACGGACTTGCAAAACACTCCGGGGCGTGGCATCGTCGCGGCATGCCCGAGACCACCGATGTCCTCGTCGTCGGCGCGCGCTGCGCCGGGAGCGCCGCCGCGATCGCCCTCGCCCGCCGCGGACGTGCCGTGATCGCGCTGGACGGCGCGTCGTTCCCCAGCGACACGCTCTCCACCCACCTCTTCTTCCCCAACCACTGGGCCGAGCTCGAGCGGCTGGGCGCGCGCGACCGCGTCATGGCGCTCGACCCGCCGCTCCACACCGCCGCCGGACTCGGGACCGAGACGGTCGACGTCACCGGCCCGTTCAGCTCCTACGAGGGCTTCGCCCACGGCTCGTGCGTGCGCCGCCCCGGGCTCGACAACGCGCTGGTCGAGACCGCGCGCGAGGCCGGCGCCGAGATCCGCGAGCGCACCCGCGTCACCGGCCTGCTGCGCGACGCGACCGGCCGCGTCACCGGCGTGCGCTGGCGCGACCGCGACGGCGAGGAGGGCGAGATCCACGCGAAGCTCGTCATCGGCGCCGACGGCCGCAACTCGACGATCGCCCGGCTCGTGGGCACCCGCGCGCACCACGAGTGGCAGAACCGCCGCCTGATGGCGTTCGCCTACTACGACGACCCGCGCGACGAGCTGCGCCACATCGCCTCCCAGTGGCGCGACGAGGACGAGCTCGTCACCGTCTTCCCCTGCGACGGCGGGCAGTCGGTCGTCCTCCTCATGTCGCCCAAGCGGCGCGAGGACGAGTACCAGGACGACAAGGAGGCCGCCTTCGACCGCACCGTCGCCCGGGTCGGGCCGCTGGCGCGGCGCCTGGAGGGCTGCACGCGCGCGTCGAAGATCCGCGTCTCCTACAAGCACCCCGCGTACTTCCGCCACTCCCACGGACCGGGCTGGGCGCTCACCGGCGACGCCGGGCACTTCAAGGACCCGGTGACCGCGCAGGGCATCCGCGACGCGCTGCGCTTCGGCCGCCTGCTCGGCGAGGCGGCGGCGCCCGCGCTGGACGACCCGGCGGCACTCGACCGCGCGCTCGCCGCGTGGGAGGACGACCGCGACGCCCAGTGCCTGCCGATGTACCAGTGGGCCAACGGACTCGGGCTCGCCGACGACGTGTCGCCGATCGAGGCGACCGCGTACGCGTGGCTGGCCGCCCGCCCCGACGGGCCGACGGAGGTGCTCGACGTCTTCTCGCGCAAGCGGCTGCCGGGCGAGGTCTTCACCCCGTCGCGGCTCGTGCGGTGGCTGGCGGGCGCGGTCCGCGACCCGGAGATCGACAACCGCCGTCTGTGGACGACGCTGAAGCGCGACGTGCGTCGCGAGGGTGCTCGGCTCGTCGAGGAGCGGCGGTTCGCCCGCCGCAAGGCGGCGTCCGCCGCCGCCTTCCGGGCCGCTCCGGCCCCCGCCTCGTCGGCCCCCGCGGACGACCGCCGGCCCGCTCTGGCCTGAGGTCCGCGGGACCTGGCGCCGCGTGCGTCACCACTGGGGGGACACCTTGGACCCCCTCGGGGGGAATTCCCCTTTCGCGCGCGGTGCCGGGTCGGGTTGGATGGGGTCATGGCCCTCGCCGTCGAACAGCCCACCACGACCCCCGAGCAGCCGCCGCGCTTCGCCGACGTCGACCTCGTCGGCACCGACCGCGCGATGCTCGACGCGCTCCGCGCCTACGGCGCCGACGCGCTCGTCGACGAGACCCGCGCCTTCGGCCGCGTCGCCGGCAGCACCGCGCTGCTCGACGCCGGCTTCGCCGCCAACGAGCACCCGCCGCAGCTCGTCCCCTACGACCGGGGTGGCGCGCGCACCGACGCGATCGCACTGCACCCGGGCTGGCACGAGGTGCTCGGCGCCGCCGTGCGCGCCGGGGTCTCCGGGGCGGCGTGGACCGACGGGCGCCCGGGCGCGCACGTCGCGCGCGCCGCCGGGTTCATCGCGATCAACCAGGCGGAGGCCGGGGTCGGCTGCCCGCTCGCGATGACCCACTCGTCGGTGCCGGCGCTGCGGCTCGAGCCGTCGGTCGCCGCGGTCTGGGAGCCGCTCGTCACCAGCGGCAGCTACGACCCGCGGCCGATCGGCCCGCAGGACAAGACCGGCGCGCTCGTCGGCATGGCCCTGACCGAGCGCTCGGGCGGCTCGGACGTCCGCCGCTCCACGACGGTCGCGGTCCCGCACGAGGACGGCACCTGGCGCGTGACCGGCGAGAAGTGGTTCGTGTCGGCGATCCAGTCCGACGCGATGTTCGTGCTCGCGCAGACCGCGGACGGCCTGAGCACGCTGCTGGTGCCGTGCCGCAACCCGGACGGCAGCCGCAACGGCATGCGCGTCGACCGGCTGAAGGACAAGCTCGGCAACCGGTCCAACCCGACCGCGGAGGTGACGTTCGACGGGGCCGTCGGCCACCTCGTCGGCGAGCAGGGCCGCGGCGTGCGGGCGATCATGGCGATGATCCAGGGCACGCGCCTGGACTGCATCCTCGGCTCGGCCGCGGTCATGCGCGTCGGCACGACGGAGGCGATCCACTGGTCGCGCCACCGCATCGCGTTCGGCCGCCGGCTCGTCGACCAGCCCGCGATGACCGCGGTCCTCGCCGACCTCGCGCTCGAGAGCGAGGCGGCGATGTGGTCGGGCCTGCGGCTCGCCCGCGCGGTCGAGGACCAGGCCGCCGGTGACACGCACGCCGCCGCGTTCCGTCGCCTCGCGCTGCCGACGCTGAAGTACTGGGTCTGCAAGCGCGCCCCCGCCCAGCTCGGCGAGGCGCTGGAGTGCCTCGGCGGTTACGGCTACACGGAGGAGTCGCGCGTCGCCCGCGCCTACCGCGAGGCGCCGCTGATGAGCGTCTGGGAGGGCTCGGGCAACGTGCAGGCGCTCGACGTGCTGCGCGCCCTGCAGACCGACCCCGGCTGCGCGGAGGCCGTGATGGACGAGCTCGACGGCGCGCGCGGCGCGAACCGCCGGCTCGACGGGGAGGCCGACGCGCTGCGCGCGGACCTCGCCGGCGGCGCGGCAGGGATCGGCGAGGCGCGGGCGCGCGAGGTGACCGGCCGGGTCGCGCGCGCGATCCAGGCGGCGCAGATGGTCCGTCACGCCCCCGACTTCGTCGCCGACGCGTTCTGCGCGACGCGGCTGGACGGCTCCGCCGGCGGCGGCGTCTTCGGGGCGCTCCCGACCGGGCTGGACGTCGAGGCGATCGTCTCGCGCGCCACGGGCACGGAGGACTGAGCGGTGGCGTTCGTCGCTCGCACGCTGCGCGCGGTCGCGATCCAGCCGACCCTGCGCATCGGCGACGTCGACGGCAACCTGCGCCGCTGCGCGGACCTCGTCACGCAGGCCGCGCGCGAGCACTCCCCGGACGTGATCATGCTGCCGGAGGCGGCCTCGTCCCCGAACGCGTTCGACCGGCGGATGCGCGACGTCGCGCGGCCGGTCGACGGGGAGCCGCTGCAGCTGCTGCGGCGGCTCGCACGCGAGCACGGCTGCATCGTCGGGGGCGGCTTCATCGCGATCCGCGGCGCGGAGACCCGCGGCACGTACGCGCTGTGCGAGCCCGACGGGGCGTTCCACCTGCACGACAAGGACCTGCCGAGCTTCTGGGAGAACAGCTACTACCGGCCGGGGAAGGACGACGGCGTCGCGCCGACCGCGGCCGGGGTGATGGGGCTCGCCAACGGCTGGGAGTGGGGTCGCACGCAGACCTGCGAGCGACTGATGGGCCGCGTGCAGCTGCTGGGCGGCGGGATGCACTTCCCGTCCTACCCGGACTGGGCGCTGACGCGGAAGTGGTTCATCGAGCGCGACCAGGAGCTGTTCACGCAGTACGGGCGCGAGCTGCCCGGTCGCGTCGCGCGGTTCCTCGGCGTGCCGGCCATCCACCCCTCGCACGTCGGCGAGTTCGAGATGGAGACCCCGATGGTGCCGGGCCTGAAGTGGCGCTCGCACACGATCGGCCAGACGCAGATCACCGACGCTGACGGGCAGCGCCTCGCGTACCTCGACTACGGCGACGGCGAGGGCTACGTGTGCGCGGACATCGAGCTGGAGGAGCAGCCGCGCCCGCGCGACCCGCTCCCCCGCACGTTCTGGAACAGCGAGTTCCCGCTGTCGGCGCACGTCGTGTGGCTGGCGGGCAACGCGCACGGCCGCGCCTCGTACGCGATCAAGTCGCGGCTGGGCCGTCACCGCTGGACGCCCGGGACCGACCTGCCCGACCACGTTCCCGCGGAGGCGGCCACCGAGGTGCTCGCGGGCCGGTAGCGTCGGCAGGCATGACGGAGAGGGTCGTGACGCTGCCGGAGTCCCCGGAGCTCGACGCGGCGCGGCGGCGCCTGCCGCCGTGGCGCCCGCAGGAGGGCGAGCAGGACGCGGAGGCCCGCGCCCTGGACGACGGGCTCGCGGCGGTGGAGGCGGAGCTCGAGCGGCTCGGGGCCGACGTGGACCCGGCGCTCGCCGAGGCCTGCCACCGGCTGAGCGATCTCGTCGCGCGCCAGCAGCAGGGCGCCACGCGGCGGATGCGCCGGCGGCTCGACACGCTGGCGGCGGTGCACGAGGCGCTGACGCGCCTGCGTGAGCTGCGGACGGTCGACGCGATCATCGCGCGCGCCTCCGCGGAGGCGTGCGGGGCGTGCGGCTTCGACCGCGCGGTCGTGTACCGGGTCCGGGGAGCGGAGCTCATCGCGGAGAGCTTCCACGTCACCGGTGACCCGGAGGCGTCGGCGCTGCTGCTGGAGTTCAGCCGCGACCTGCCGCTGAAGCTCGAGCAGGAGAGCCGCGAGCGGGAGATGATCCGCCGCCGCATCCCGATGTGCGTGCACGACGCGATGACCAACCCGCACAGCTTCCACCCGCAGGCGGAGGTGTACGACGTGCACTCCTACGCGGCGGCGCCGATCATGCCGGAGGGACGCGTGATCGGTTTCGTGCACGCCGACCACCGGATGAAGCCCCGGCGCGTGGACGAGTTCGACCGCGACGCGCTCTGGGCGTTCGCGGAGGGCCTCGGGTTCGCGATCGAGCGCGTCCGGCTGACCGAGCGGCTGCGCGCCCAGGGCGACGAGCTGCAGCAGCTGCTGCGCCGCGCCTCCGCGGTCGTGGGGGACTACCTCGACGCGGAGATCGAGATCGTCAGCGCCGACGGCGCCGCGGGCGCGGCGACCCGCACCGCGGAGGCGCTGCTGGCGGGCGGGGAGCCGGCCAACGAGGTCGAGGTGACGCTCTCGCGGCGGGAGCGCGAGGTGCTCGCGCTCGTCGCGCAGGGCGCCTCGAACGCCCAGATCGCCGCCCAGCTCGTCATCGCCGACGAGACCGCCAAGACGCACGTCAAGCGGATCCTGCGCAAGCTCGGCGCCGCCAACCGCGTCGAGGCCGCGAGCATGTGGCTGCGCGCCCAGCAGGACTGAGGGCAACGATCGGCCGGTCACCTACGCCAAACGACCCGGCCCGCCCCCAACCCTCCGCCAGGCCGGTACGGTGATGACGTGCGTACCCCGGGGGCCGGTCCTGTCGTTCGCGTGGCCGGTCGGCGCTCGCGCGCCGTCGCCCTGGCGCTGGCCGCGACCGGGCTGCTGCTCGCACCCGGCGCTGCCGGCGCCGCGACCTTCTCGGTGTCGTCGACCGTGGACGCCGGAGCGGGCACGCTGCGCGCCGCGGTCCTCGCGGCGGCCGCGGCCTCCGGCGACGACACGATCGCGCTGGACCCGTCGCTCTCCGGTCAGACGATCACGCTCCTGACTCCGCTCCCGTTCGCGGCGACGACCGGGACCACCACGATCGACGGTGGCAGTACGGCGATCCCGGTCACCGTCAGCGGCGGCGGGACCTCGGCGCTGCTGGACGTCGGGACGGGCGCGACGGTCCGCATCTCGCGGGTGATCCTCGCCGACGCCGTCGGGGCCGACGGCGCGGACGGCGCCGACGGCAACTCCATCCCCGACGGCACCAACTCCTACGTGGGGGGCGACGGGGGAAGCGGCGGCCGGGCGGCGATCACCGTCCATCCCGGCGGTGCTCTGACGATCGAGTCGTCGACCGTGACGAACCTGCACGGCGGCGACGGGGGCGACGGCGGACGGCTCGGCGGCGGTGCCGGCGGGGGAGCCGGCGCCCTGCACAGCGGCGGCACGCTCACGATCCTCGCGTCGACGCTGATCGCCAACTCCGGCGGTGACGGCGGGACCGGCGGGGCCGGCTCGACCGGAACCGCCCCGGACCAGGGTGGCTGCGCCGCCGGCGGGGGTGGCGCGGGCGGCGGCGCGATCGTCAACGTCGCCCCGACGGCGACCGGCCAGCTGACCGTGCGCAACAGCACGCTGAGCGCCAACCGTGGCGGGGCCGGCGGCCCCGGAGGTTCGTCGGTTCGAGGTGCCGGTGGTGGCGGGGGCGCGGCCGGCGCGGCGATCGTCGCCGCCGGCGGGTCCTCGACGGTGCTCGAGCACGTCACCGTGTCGGGGAGCGTCGCCGTCCCGGGAGGGGACGGCGGTGACCGGCTCGGCGGCCTGCTGTCGTGCCAGAACTCCGGCGGAGGCGGGGGCGGAACCGGCGGGGGTGGCGGCGGTGGCATCCCGCTGAACGACCGCGGCACGCCCGGGAACGGCGGCGCCGGGCCGGCGACGACCGGATCGCCGCTCGAGCTGGCCAACCGCGGCGGCGCCGGCGGCGCCAGCACGCCGGCCATCGTCACCGCTCAGGCGGGCGTCGGAGCCGGCGGCGGCGGCGCCGGCAACTCGAGTCGCACCGGTCGGGACGGCGGACCGGCCGGGGGCGGAGGAGGGGGCAGCAACGGCCACGGCGGCAGCCCCATCGGCGGCTCGGAGGGCCGGGGAGGCGGCGGCGCAGGCGCGGGCGGCGCCAACGTGGAGTTCTCGACGACCGGCGCCGGCGGAGGCGGTGGCTTCGGCGGCGGCGGTGGCGGCCAGGGCGCCGCGTTCTCGTCGACGGTCGCGCAGGGACTCGCACCCTTCGGTGGCAACGGCGGCGGCTTCGGGAACGGCGGCATCGGCCGGATCCTCCCGACCGCCGGCACGCTCGGCGGTGGCGGCGGCGGCGCGCCGGCCGACCCCGACCCGGCGGGCGATCAGCCCGGCGGCGCCGGCGGCCTCGGCAGCGGCGCGCTGGTCGCGGCCGGCACCGTGACGGTCACCGCCTCGATCCTCGCCAACACCGCGTCCGGCGTCTCCGCACCGCTGAGCGAGTGCCGGGGCACCATCACCGGTGGCGCCAACCTGGTCGAGGACGCGGTTGGGTGCACGCGCGATCTCACGGACGGGCTCGTCGCCGATCCGCTGCTCGTCGGCACGTCCCCCGTCGCGGCCGGTGGCCCCACGGCGACGCTCGCGCCCGCCGTCGGCTCGCCGGCGATCGGCGCCGGTCCCGCCTCGAGCGCGCTAACGGAGGACCAGCGCGGCACCGGGTTCCCGCGCCGCGTCGGTCCCGCCACCGACATCGGCGCGGTGGAGGCGAGCGTCCCGCTCACGCTCCGCACAGTGCTCGACCCGCCGGGCGATCCGGGGCGGTTCGACGTGCTGACCTACGGGACCGCGGTGCTCACCGGTGCCGGCGACGGCGCCACCGCGACGACGCCGGCCGAACCCGGCACGCCGGTCCCCGTCGGTGTGGCGGCCGGACCGGGCACGTCGCTCGCCGACTACACGTCGGTGATCGACTGCGGCGCCGGACCGGTCGCCGGGCAGCAGCTGACCGCGAGCTTCAGCGGCGCCGGGACGTGCACGGTCACGAGCACCAGACGCGCGGCGGCGCCTGCGCCCCCGGTGCCCACCGCCACGCCGACCGCCCCGGCTCCGACACCCACGACCACCACGACGGTCGCCGACGAGCTGCTCGCCTGCACGCCCCGGCCGCTCGTCGTCTACGACGTCCGGCCGGTCGGCCGCAACCGCGCGCGGGTGAGCGGGGCCGCCCGGACGCCCTTCGTCGGGCGCCGCGTCGTGCTGCGCCGCGACGGCCGGGTCGTGGGCCGCGCCCTCGTCGGCGCCGATGGCCTGTTCTCCGCGACCGTGCCGGCCCCGACGTCGGCGAAGGCCCGCCGACGCGCGACCTACGACGCGCGTACCGCGGCGACCGCGCCCGCCTCGTCCGGCACCGTCCCGCTGCTCCTCCTGCGCCGCATCCCGACCCTGTCGGTCGCGCGCGGCGCGGACGCGGTGACGGTCGCCGGCCGCGTCTCCGCGCCGTTCCGCGCGAGCGTCCCGGTTTCGGTGATCACGCGGACCGGCTGCGTGAAGAACCGGACGCTCGCCACGGGCCGGCTGTCCAGCTCCGGCCGGTTCAGCATCCGCGTCCCGCGGGCGGCCCTCGCCGACGTCCGGGTCGTCCGCGTCGTGCTGAAGGTCCCCAGCCGGCCCGGGCGGCGGGCGACCAACGTCACCTACAGCCTGCCCGCTCCGGTGGCCTGAGCGACCGGCCGCGGTCAGCCGCGCAACACCAGGTCGCAGTACCCGTCGGCGATCGCGTCGGCGTCCAGCCGCCCGCCGCGCCGGTACCGCTGCGGCGTGTGGTTGACCGCGCCGAAGAGGGCACGCAGCGCGAGCGACCGGTCGGCGACGCTCAGCAGCCTGGCGTCGGCGCACCGGGCCAGGACGTCGTCGAGCAGCCGCTCGAACCGCTTGCCCGCGTCGCGGACGCGCTTCCGTTCCTACGCGCAGGACGCCCGCAGCTCGTCATCGCCGAGGAGACCACCAGGACCCACGTCAAGCGCATCCTGCGCAAGCTCGGCGCGGCCAAGCCGCGTCGAGGCCGCGAGCATGTTCCGGCGCGCGCAGCAGGACCAGGCGGATGCGTCCTGGAGACGGTCGTCGCCGGTCCGCGTCATGGCCGTAGCGCAGACCGGAGGCCGTATGCTCGCGCCATGCACGGGAGGGCAGGGACTGCTCGGCGGCGGTCGTCGTTCGCCACGCTGGCCATCGGCGTCGCCTTGGCGCTCGCGCCGGCCGCGAGCGCGGCGAGCGCCGGGACCCTGGACGCCTCGTTCGGGGTCGGCGGGCTCGTCGATCTGCGGCTCGGCGACTTCCCCGGTGCATCACTCGTCGCCGCGGCCCCGGGGCCGGACGGAAGCACCGTCGTGCTCGCGGACGCCCGGACCGCGACGCCCGCGGGCGGCGCGCGGGTCGGCCGGTTCACCGCTGCGGGGGACCCCGTCCCGGGGTTCGGCATCCATGGCTCCGCCGACGTTCCCGAGCCACCGCCCACCAACGGGCCACGTGTCTGGTTCGGCGTCGATGCGACCGCTGCGGGGACCGGCGTCGTCTCGGTCATGCGCGGCCAGACCGGGGAGGGGTGGTACCTGGCGCGGCTGCGCGCCGACGGCACCCGCGATCCGCTCTTCGGCACCGACGGCCTGGTCCGCTTCCCCACGCGCATCGAACACGTCCGCCAGGCGCCCGGCGGTGACCTGGTCGTAGCGCTCCACGAGACCGGCGGGCTCGTGCTCCGACGCCTCGACCCGGAGGGCGCACCACGGACCACGTTCGGGGACGGCGGCCGCGTCGTCGTCGGCGAGCAGTCCATGGACGCGTTCCCCGCGGGGCTCGCGGTCCAGCCCGATGGCGCGATCCTCGTGGGCGGGACGCGGCCGGTGGACGGGTCGCCGGACCTGCAGGCGACCGTCCACCGGTTCATGGCCGACGGCACGCCCGACCCGAGCTTCGGAAACGCCGGACGCGCGGACGTCGGCGCGCCCGGGAAGACCTCCGCGGCGGAGCTTGCGCCGGCGCCGGACGGCGCCATCCTGGTCCTCGCCCGAGACCACGGGTTCGGAAGTCCCTCGCCCGTCGAGGGACGACTGCACCGACTGACGTCCGCCGGTCTTCCGGCCGCAGGCACGGTGCCCAGCCTGGACGAGCTCGGCGACGGCGGGCTGGCGGTCGACTCGACCGGCCGGGCGACGGTCGTGACCGGCGACCCGGACGAACCGGACACGCTCGTGCGACGGTTCGACGCGGACGGAACGCCGACCGCGGCCTTCGGCACGGCGGGAGTCGTGCGGCTGGACGACATGCAGCGGGCACGGCTGGTGACCGTCGGGGGGCAGGTCCAGCTCGTCGGCAGCCCGCCGACCCAGGAGACCGTCGACACCGTGCTGGTGCGCTTCGCCGCCGATGGGCCCGATCCCGCCTTCGGCACCGCCGGCCGCCGCACCGGCCAGATCGGCTCCGAGCCCTCCGGGCGCACGCGTGGCGCCGGACTGCTGCCGGACGGCCGCCTGGTCGAAGTCGGCACGTTCCGCAGAGGTCTGATCGGGGAGGCCGCCGGATCCCTCGTGCTCGGTGCCGACGGGCGGACTCACGACGGTCCCCGCGCGCTCACCGGGCCCGCGGCCCTCCAGGAGGTGGTGACCCTCGTCGGAGGCGAACGCGTCGCGGTCGGCACCGCGCTCGCACCGTCCGGGCTCTCGGCGCACCTCGTGACCGCGGCGTTGGGCGCCGACGGCCATCCGACCGGCCTGCGGGTCACGGAGGTCGACGTCGAATCCCACACGGGTCGCGTGCACGCGACCCGCGTGGGCGCAGGGCTCGCGACGTTGCTCGGCGGCCTCGGCGGCGACATGCAGCTGTCCCGGCTCGCCGCGGACGGCCAGCTGGACGGCACCTTCGGGGTCGAAGGGACGGTGAGCGTCGCCCCCGGGCTCCCGCTGGACATCGCGACCGACGCGGCGGATCGGCTGCAGACCTTCAGCGTGCGGCTCCACACGGCGAACGTCCGGACACCCATCGTCCGACGCTACCGCTCCGACGGATCGCTCGACCCGGACTTCGCCGGAGATGGGGAGCTCGAGCTCCCGTCGTTCCGCGTGCACGACGACTACACCGGGGCCCTCGTCGCCCTCCCGGGCGGGGACGTCGTCGCGATCGGCACCGCCGTAGCGCCGGTCGGCGACCGCATCCGCCTCGCCCGTATCGCGCCCACCGGCGCGGTCACCGAGACCACCCTCACGAACCACCCGGGCGACCAGATCGGCCACCGCATCGAGGCCGCCACGATGGACGCTCAGGACCGCGTACTGCTCGCCGGGACGCACGTCTTCTCCGATGGCCGTACAACGGGCACGCTGTTCGTCCGACGGCTGACGCCGGCACTCGAGCCGGAGACGACGTTCGGCACGCTCGGTGAGGCCGCGATCGACCGGACCGCGAATCAGGATCTCGAGTTCGGCGGACTGGTCGTCCGCCCCTCGGGCGCGCCCGTCGTCGCCGGCACGGTGTTCACGTCCGGACCGCGCTGGTTCGCCGCGCAGCTCACGCCGGAGGGAGATCCGGCACCGCAGCCGACTCCGACGCCGGAGCCGACGCCCGTGACCGAACCCACCCCGGTCGCGACGCCGACGCCCGCCCCGACGGTTCGTCCGACTCCCTCCCCGACTCCCCGCCCGCAGCCGACCGTCACCCCGGGGCCGTCGACCACGCCGAGCCGCATCGCCGTCCGCGTGCCCGCGTCCATCTCGCGCTCGGCTCTCGTCGCTCGCGGGTTGCGCGCGAACGTGACCTGCCCGGTCGCGTGCAGCCTCGCGGCCACCGCAACGCTCGACGCCCGGTCCACCCGAGCGTTGCGCCTGTCGAGTCGCCGGCTCGCAGCGGTGACCCGGCGGCCGCGGACCCGCACGTCCACCCTGAACTTGAGGCCCCGGAGCCAGGCGCGACGACGACTGCGCGGTCTTCGCCGCCCCGCCACCATCGTGGTGCGCATCAGCGCCCGGATGACCACCGGCCGGGCCCTGACTCCGACACGAGTCCAGATCCGCCTGCGGCCGTGATCTCCGGCGTCAGCCGGCCCGCAGCACCAGGTCGCAGTACCCGACGGCGATCGCGGCCGCGTCCAGCCGGCCGCCACGCCGGTACCACTGCGGCGTGTGGTTGACCGCGCCGAGCAGGGCGCGCAGCGCGATCGACCGGTCCTCGACCGCGAGCAGCCCGGCGTCGGCACAGCGGGCGAGCACGTCGTCGAGCAGCCGTTCGAACCGCTTGCGCGCGTCGCGCACGCGCTTCCACTGCGGGTCGCCCTCGAGGACGCGGCGCTCTTGGAGGAAGACGACCATGTGGTCGAGGTGGCCTTCGACGTGCTCCACCCACGCACGCACCAGCGCGCGGAGCTCGGCGTCGGGCGGCCCGTCGAACTCCCCCACGAGCGTGGACGCGCGCTCCAGCAGCGGGTCGAGCAGCTCGTCGCAGATGCGGACGAGCAGCGCCTCCTTGCCGTCGATGTAGTGGTAGATGCCGCCCGCCGTCATGCCGGTGGCGGCGACGAGGTCGGCCATCGACGTGGCGCTGTAGCCCTGCTGCGCGAACAGGCGCGCGGCGGCGTCCACGAGCTCCTGCTGCTTGCGGTCGTACTTCGCGCGCAGGGCGGGTCTTGTGGGCGGCTCACGCACGACGCGCGCCAGTTTACCGAACGACTACTAGAACTTCGAACGACCATTCGGTTATGGTCGGGGGCATGTTCTTCGACCTGGACGACGAGACCGAGCTGCTGCGCCGCACCGTGCGCGAGTTCGCCGAGGGCGAGGTCCGCCCCGTGGCCGAGCACCTCGACCGGACGAAGTCGTTCCCGTACGAGCTCGTCGCCAAGATGGGCGAGCTGGGCTGGATGGGCATCCCCTTCCCGGAGGAGGTCGGCGGCGCGGGCGGCACGTCGCTGCAGTACGCGATCGCCGTCGAGGAGCTCACCCGGATCGACTCGTCCGTGGCGATCACCATGTGCGCCCACACCTCGCTGGGCACCCAGCCGATCTACCTGTTCGGCAACGACGCGCAGAAGCAGGAGCTGCTGCCCGACCTCTGCGCCGGCCGCACGCTCGGGGCCTTCGGCCTGACCGAGCCCGAGGCGGGCAGCGACGCGGGCAACGCGCGTACCCGCGCCACCGAGAACGGCGGCACCTGGACGATCAACGGCGCCAAGCAGTTCATCACCAACGCCGGCACCGACATCACCGGCCACGTCGCGATCACCGCCCGCACGGGCGACGACGAGATCACGAACTTCATCGTCCCCAACGGCACCCCCGGCTACGAGCAGGGCGAGCCGTACCGCAAGATGGGCTGGAACGCGTCGGACACGCGGCCGCTGACGTTCACCGACGTCGAGGTCCCCGACGAGAACATGCTCGGCCCGCGCGGCCAGGGCTTCAAGCAGTTCCTGCGGATCCTCGACATCGGCCGCATCGGCGTCGCCGCGATGGGCGTCGGCCTGGCGCAGGGCTGCCTCGACGAGGCGCTCGCGTACTCCAAGGAGCGGGTCGCGTTCGGCAAGTCGATCTCGAAGTTCCAGGCGATCCAGACGAAGCTCGCCGACATGGCGACCGAGATCGAGGCCGCGCGCCTGCTCACCTACAAGGCCGCGTGGCTGAAGGACGAGGGCCGCGACTTCTCGCTCACCGCCGCGCAGGCGAAGCTCAAGACCGGCCGCCTCGCGGTGAAGTGCGCCGAGGAGGCCGTGCAGATCCACGGCGGGTACGGCTACATCGAGGAGTACCCCGTCTGCCGGCACTATCGCGACGCGAAGATCCTCACGATCGGCGAGGGCACCGACGAGGTGCAGCACATGGTCATCTCCCGCGCCCTCGGCGCCTGAGAGATGTTCGAGCGCGTCCTCATCGGCAACCGCGGCGAGATCGCGGTCCGCATCGCTCGCACGCTGCGCGCGATGGGGATCGAGTCCGTCGCGGTCTTCTCCGACGCCGACCGCGAGGCGCCGCACGTGAAGGCGGCGGACGTCGCCGTCGCGATCGGGGGGAGGACGCCCGGCGAGTCGTACCTGAAGGCCGACCTGCTCCTGGATGCCGCGAAGCGGACGGGCGCCCAGGCGATCCACCCCGGCTTCGGCTTCCTGTCGGAGAACGCGGCGTTCGCGCAGGCGGTCGCCGACGCCGGCCTCACCTGGATCGGCCCGCCGGCGAGCGCGATCGAGCTGATGGGCTCGAAGACCGCCGCCAAGCGCGCGGCGGAGGAGGCCGGCGTGCCGGTCGTCCCCGGCATCCACCGGGAAGGGTTGACCGACGAGGACCTCCTCGCCTGGGCCGAGGGTCAGAAGTACCCGCTGCTCGTGAAGGCGGCGGCGGGTGGCGGCGGACGCGGGATGCGCGTCGTCGACGAGGCGACGAAGCTCCCCGACGCCCTGCAGGCCGCGCGCCGCGAGGCGCAGTCCGCCTTCGGCGACGACCAGCTGCTGATCGAGCGCTACGTCGAGACCGCGCGCCACATCGAGGTGCAGGTCATGGCCGACACCCACGGCAACGTCGTCCACCTGAACGAGCGTGAGTGCTCGCTGCAGCGTCGCCACCAGAAGGTCATCGAGGAGGCGCCGTCCCCGGTCGTGTCGCCGGAGCTCCGCGCGCAGCTCGGTGCCGAGTCCGTCGCCCTCGCGAAGGCCTGCGGCTACGTCGGCGCAGGCACGATCGAGTTCATCGCCGACGCCGCCGACCCGGCGGAGCACTTCTTCCTGGAGATGAACACCCGGCTGCAGGTCGAGCACCCGGTGACCGAGCTGATCACCGGCGTCGACCTCGTCGAGCTGCAGCTGCGCGTCGCCGCGGGGGAGGAGCTGCCCGTCGCCCAGGAGGACATCGGTGTCAGCGGTCACGCCGTCGAGGCGCGCCTGTACGCGGAGACCGCCGCGTTCCTCCCCAGCGCGGGCGACGTGCTCGCCGCGCACTTCCCGTTCGGTGATCCGGGGGTCCGGATCGACGGCGCGCTCGAGGGCGGCATGACGATCGGGACCGACTACGACCCGATGCTCGCGAAGGTCATCGCGCACGGGCCGGACCGCGCGACCGCGCTCGCGCGGCTGGACCGCGCGCTCGCCCGCACCGCCGTCCTCGGGCTCGAGACGAACGCCTTCCCGCTGCGCGCGCTGCTGCGTGACGACGACGTCCGCGCGGCGAAGATGGACACTGCGCAGGTCGAGCGGCTGACCTTTCCCGCGCCGCCGGCCGACGAGGCACTCGCCACGACGGCACTGCTGTGGACCCTGCTCGCGCGCGAGACGACCGCCGACGGCGACCCGCTCGCGGCCCGGGACGGCTGGCGCGTCGGGAGCTCCGGTCGCCTGCGGTGGCGGCTCGTCGTGGGGGACGACGGCGCCGAGCGCGAGGTGGTCCTGACCGGGTCGCCCGACGCCGCGGAGATCACGCTGGACGACGAGACCCGGACGTGGACCGGGGCCGCCGTGGCGCGGGTCGACGCCGACACCGTCGCCGTGACGCTCGACGGCCTGCGGCACGCGGTCCGGTACGCGATCGCGCCGGACGGGACGATCTGGGTGGGTCGCGACGGCTGGGCCCTCCCCGTCCGTCAGCTCACCGGAGCCGCCGACGACAGCGCCACGTCCACCGGGTCGCTGGCGGCGCCGATGCCGGGCCTGATCCTGGACGTCCGGGCGCCCGAGGGGACGAGCGTCAAGGAGGGCGACCCCATCGTGGTGCTGGAGTCGATGAAGATGGAGATCGTGCTCGCCGCGCCGATGGACGGCGTCGTGGCCGAGGTCCGCGTCGCGCAGGGGGACCGGGTGGCCGTCGGCGACCTCGTCGCCAGTGTCGAGCCCGAGAAGGAGAACGACCAGTGAGCCGTGTCCTGCGCAGCACCGCCCGGCCCGACGAGGCCAACCGCACCGCCCACGAGGCGCTGCTCGAGGACCTCCGCGACCAACTCGCGCGGGTGCATGCCGGCGGGGGAGAGGTCGCCGTCGAGCGGCACCTGAAGCGCGGCAAGCTGCTCGCGCGCGACCGCGTCGAGCGGCTCTGCGACCGCGGCAGCGCGTTCCTGGAGCTCTCCCCCCTGGCCGCCCACGGCATGTACGACGGCGCCGCCCCGGGCGCCGGGATCGTCACCGGGATCGGCATGGTGTCCGGCCGGCCGTGCGTGATCGTCGCCAACGACGCGACCGTCAAGGGCGGCACCTACTACCCGATCACCGTCAAGAAGCACCTGCGCGCGCAGGAGATCGCCGAGCGCAACCACCTGCCCGCGATCTACCTCGTCGACTCCGGCGGCGCGTTCCTGCCCCAGCAGGACGAGGTCTTCCCCGACAAGGACGACTTCGGCCGGATCTTCTTCAACCAGGCGCAGATGTCCGCGAAGGGCATCCCCCAGATCGCGTGCGTGATGGGCTCGTGCACGGCGGGCGGCGCGTACGTCCCGGCGATGAGCGACGAGACCGTCATCGTCAAGGAGCAGGGCACGATCTTCCTCGGTGGCCCGCCGCTGGTGAAGGCGGCGACCGGCGAGGAGGTCTCCGCGGAGGACCTCGGCGGCGGCGACCTGCACTCGCGCACCTCCGGGGTGACCGACCACCTCGCCGCCGACGACGCGGACGCGCTGCACCGCGTGCGCTCGATCGTCGCGACGCTGAACGACGCGCCCGCCCCGCCGTGGACGACCCGCGACCCGCAGGCGCCGGCGCTGGACCCGGACACGCTGCTGGACGTCGTCCCCCCGTCCCCGCGCACCCCGTACGACGTGCGCGAGGTCATCGCGCGCGTCGTCGACGGCAGCCGCTTCCACGAGTTCAAGGAGCACTACGGCGAGACGGTCGTCACCGGGTTCGCGCACGTGCACGGCCACCCGGTCGGGATCGTCGGCAACAACGGCGTGCTGTTCGGGGAGAGCGCGCGGAAGGCCGCGCACTTCGTCGAGCTGTGCGACCAGCGCGGCATCCCGCTGCTGTTCCTGCAGAACATCTCGGGCTTCATGGTCGGCCGCGAGTACGAGGCGGGCGGCATCGCCCGCGACGGCGCGAAGATGGTCACGGCGGTCGCCACCGCGCGCGTCCCGAAGATCACGGTCGTGGTCGGCGGCTCGTTCGGCGCCGGCAACTACGGCATGTGCGGCCGCGCCTACGACCCGCGGTTCCTGTTCATGTGGCCCAACGCGCGGATCAGCGTGATGGGCGGCGAGCAGGCCGCCACCGTCCTCGCGACCGTGCGCCGCGACCAGCTCGCCGCCCGCGGCGTCGAGTGGCCGGCGGAGGAGGAGCAGCAGCTGCGCGCCGGGATCGAGGAGCAGTTCGAGACGCAGGGCCACCCCTACTACTCGTCGGCGCGGCTGTGGGACGACGGGATCATCGACCCGCGCGACACCCGCCGCGTCGTGGCGCTCGCGCTCAGCGCCTGTGCCGGCGCGCCGGTGCCGGAGCCCACGCGGCCGCTGTACCGGATGTAGCCCCGCCCGCACCGGCCACCGCGTCGGTGGCCGGGCGCCGGCGGGACGCGCTCAGGCGTTCGCGAGCGTCGGGTAGTCGGTGTAGCCCTTCGGGCCGCCCTGGTAGAAGGTCGAGTCGTCGGGCTCGTTGAGCTCGGCGCCGGCCTCGAGACGGGCGGGCAGGTCGGGGTTGGCGAGGAAGCGGCGCCCGTAGGCGACGAGGTCGGCCTTGCCGTCGGCGATCAGCGCGTCGGCGCCGTCGACGTCCCACTCCTGGGTGAAGCCCTCGTTGACCATCAGCGTGCCCGGGTAGGCCTTGCGGGCCTGCTCGAGGACGTCGTAGCCGACGATCGAGGACGTGTCGAGCACGTGCACGTAGAGGAGGTCGAGCGCGGCGAGCTCCGCGTAGAGCGCGTCGTAGGTCTCGCGCGCGTCGGCCTCGCTCATGTCGTTGAACTGGTGCCCGGGCGAGACGCGGATGCCGACGTGGCGCTCCCCGATCTCGGCGACGACGGCCTTGACGACCTCGACGACGAAGCGGACGCGGCCGGCGACGTCGGTGCCGTAGCCGTCGGTGCGCTGGTTGGTCCCGGAGGCGAGGAACTGGTGCAGCAGGTAGCCGTTGGCGGCGTGCAGCTCGACGCCGTAGGCGCCGGCGGCGCGGGCGCGGCGGGCGGCGTCGACGTACGCGTCGCGGATGCGGGCGAGCTCGTCGGTCGGCAGCTCGCGGGGCTCCTCGTAGGGCTTCATGCCCTCGGGCGTGAAGACCTCCCCGGCGGCCGCGATCGCGGACGGGGCGACGGGCTGCTCACCGGTGTAGAAGGAGTGCGCGACGCGCCCGCAGTGCATCAGCTGGACGACGAGCTTGCCGTCGCCCGCCTCGGCGACCGCGTCGGCGACGAGCTTCCAGCCCGCCTGCTGCTCGTCGGAGTGCAGGCCCGGCGTGTCGAGGTAGCCCTGCCCGTCGGCGGCGGGCTGCGTGCCCTCGGTGACGAGGATCGCGGCGCTGGCGCGCTGCGCGTAGTACTCGGCGTTGAGGGGGCCGGGGACGGTGCCGACGGCGCGGTTGCGGGTCAGCGGCGCGAGGGCGATCCGGTGCGGGACCGAGAGGTCGCCGTGCGTGTACGGGGAGAAGAGGTTCGGGTAGGACATGTACTTGACCATACAACTACGCGACCCTGGGCCTGTGGCGTTCCCGTGAAGACGCCCCACCGCCCGCCCCACGCGGGCACGGGGACCGCCGCTGGATCGACTCCGACGGCTCGCGTAAGTTCCTCGCCGCTGCCCGGTTCCACCCACGAGCGCGATCCCCGCGCCCACGACCCCCGGTCCAGAAAGCCACGCGCATGCGCCTCCGTCCCCTGCTCCCCGCCCTCGCCCTCCTGGCCCTCCCGTCGCCGGCCCTCGCCGCCGACCTGGCGCCCGCCGCCGCCGGCGCCGCCGACGCCCTCGCCGCCGGCGGCGGCGGGTTCGCCTTCACCGTCCGCGACCTCCCGTCCAACCGCGTGCGCACGCGCGTCGGCAGCCCGGGCGGCCCGACCCGCACGGTCTCGACCTCCCGTCCCGCCGGCCGCCGCGAGTACGGCCTCGCCGCCGGTGTCGCGCGCTCCTCCACCCGCCTGGCCTTCGGCGTCACGCGGCTGCGCACCGCGCTCGACGACGAGGAGCCGACCGCGCTGGCCGGCGAGACGTTCCGCGGACCGCTCGGCGGGCCGTTCGCCGTGACCGCGGGCGGACCGGGGCTCGCGCGGCCGTTCTCGACCGTCGTCGGCTACGGCGGCGAGACCCTCGTGACCTTCGAGGCCGAGCGCGAGTTCGGGGCCGGGCGGATCGTCGCCCGCGACCCTGCCGCCGGGACCGCCGGCCGGCAGATCGGCCCCGACGCCGTGATCGAGGCGCGCGTCGCCGGCACGAACGTCGCGATCGCCACCGAGACGTCGCCGTCGGCCCCGGCCACCACGATCACCGTCTACGACCTCGCCTCCGGCGAGCAGCGCTACGCCGTCGCCGTCCCGCGGAGCGTCGCCCCCGACGGCGGCGGCGCCGCCACGGTCCCGTTCGACGTCGACGCCGACGGCACGATCGTCGCGATCGGCCGCTCGTCCTCCTCGACGTCCGCGACCGAGCGGCTCGACCTGCTCGTCGCCTCCCCGCAGGCGACGGCACCCCGGGTGCTGCGCCAGGACGTGACCGGCGCGGTCGTCGCGATCTCGTCCGGGCGGGTCCTGCACCTGGCCCGGCCGAGCGCGCGCGTCGCCGCGGCGGGCGCGGTGGTCCTCGCGGTCACCGGCCTCGCGGGCAGCACCTCGACGGTGTCGTTCCCGCTCGCCCCGCCGGTGCTGGCCGATCTCGACGGCGACGTCCTGGCGGTCAGCACGCCCACGTGCGTCTACGCCGCCTCGTTCCCCTGGAGCACCACCGCCACGCACGCCCCGAAGGGCACGTGCCCGCAGACGTTCGTCGCGGTCGGGAGTCGGCCCGCGACGCGCCGCGGACAGGTGCGGGTGCCGCTGAGCTGCACCATGGGCACCGCCACGGGCTGCCGCGGAACGGTCGACCTGGTCCTCCCCGGCTCGCCGAAGAACACGCGGCGCCGCCTGGCCCGCCAGTCGTTCTCGCTGCAGCGCCAGCAGCGCACGACGCGCGTGTTCCGCCTGTCGGCGACGGAGCGCCGCCGCCTCGCGAGGCTCCGCGGGGGCGACCCGGTGTACCTCGACGTGATCGCCCGCACGACCGACGACGCCGGCCGCGTGTCCACCCAGACGCAGGTCTCGCTGGTCTCGGTCCGCTGAGCGCGGCGGGGTCGCGATGACGTGATCGCGACCCCGCCGGCCGTCAGGTCAGGCGTAGAGCGCCTCGATCTCCGCGGCGTACTTCTCGTTGATCGGCTTGCGCTTGAGCTTCATCGTCGGGGTCAGCTCGACGCCACCCGGCTGCCACTCGTCCCCGAGGATCGCGTAGCGCTTGATCTGCTCGACGCGCGCGAGGTGCTCGTTGGCCGACTCGACCGCGGCGGCGATGGCCGCCTTGACGTCGTCGCGCTGGGCGACCGCGGCGGGCGTCGCGTCGTCCCCGCTGAGGCCGAGCTTCTGCGCGAACACCGCGACGGCGTCCGGGTCGAGCACGAGCAGCGCGACGTTGTACGGGCGGCCGTCGCCGATGGCGATCGCCTGACCGATGAGCGCGTGCGCGCTCTTGAGCTGGGCCTCGATGTTCGACGGCGACATGTTCTTGCCGGCCGCGTTGATGATCAGCTCCTTCTTGCGGTCGACGATCTTCACGTAGCCGTCGTCGCTGATCTCGACGATGTCACCGGTGAGCAGCCAGCCGTCCTCGGTGATCGTCTCGGCGGTCTTCTCGGGCTGGTTGCGGTAGCCCTTCATGAGGATGTCGCCGCGGACCTGCAGCTCCCCGTCCTCGCCGGCGCGGACCTCGACGCCCGGGATCGGCTTGCCGACGGTCCCGATGCGGTTGCCCTCGGGCGGGTTGACGATCGCGCAGCAGGAGATCTCCGACATGCCCCAGAGCTCGAGCAGCGGCAGGCCGATCGCCCCGAAGAACTCGAGCAGCGCAGCCGGGGACGGGGCGGCGCCGACGACGATCCAGCGGACCTGGTCGAGGCCGAGCTTCGCGCGCAGCTGCGACAGGACGAGCTCGTCGAGCTTGGCGTGCGCGGCCTCGAGCTCCTCCGGGACCGGCTGACCGGCGCGCTTGAGCGCCTGGTACTGGTGCCCGACCTCCAGCGCCTTCTCGATGCCCGCCTTCTTCTGCGGGTCCTCCTCGGCGGCGATGCCCGCGTCGAGCGCCGCCTTGAACTTCTCCCAGATGCGCGGGACCGCACCCCAGATCGTCGGGCGGACCTCGTGCAGCGCGGGCAGCAGCTGCGTCGGGTCGCTGATGCTCGTGACCGAGCCGCCGTGGACCATGTGCGAGTAGTAGGTCGCCCAGCGGTCGGCGATGTGCGCGTGCGGCAGGAAGGAGATCGTGCGGTCCTTCGGCTGCAGCGGCAGCACCTCGGCCATGCCGCGCAGCTCGGCCATCATGCTCTTGTGGGTCAGCTCGACGCCCTTCGAGGGGCCGGTCGTGCCGGACGTGTAGATGAGCGTGAGCACGTCGTCGGGCTCGACGGCGCGCCACGCGGCCTCGAAGTCGAAGCCGTCGGCCGGGGCGGCCTCGAGGTCGGCGAGGCTGATCGTGCCCTCGAGCTCCGCGTCGATGCAGACGAGGTGCTCGACGCCGTTCTTCGCGGCGGCCTCGCGGACGACCCCCGCGAACGCCTCCTGGAAGACGACGACGTTGTTGCCGGCGTTGGAGAAGAGGTACGCGACGTCCTCCGCGGGCAGCGTGTTGTAGACGCTGAACGGGGTGGCCCCGAGGTGCATGGCGGCACAGTCCACGAGCGAGAACTCGGGACGGTTGGTCATCATGATCGCGACGGTGTCGCCACGACCGACGCCGAGCTTGGCGAGGCCGGCGGCGATCGCCTCGACGCGCTCCGCGTACTGGCGCCAGGTCAGCTCGGTGGTGCCGCCGACGGTGCGCAGGGCGACGTCGTCACCGGCGCGGGCAGCGGTGCCCTGGAACAGCTCGCACAGCGTGTTCGCGTTCGCGAGGACGTCGTCGATGGATGCCGCGCCGGGCGCTTCGGACAGGGACATGCAGCTCTCCTCAGAGGTGTGCGTCGGATGGAAGTCGAACGGGGTGCTCGGTCAACGTGTGCGCGCCGACACACAAGAGTTTCGCACGCTGCGGACGTCCGGCGCCACCCGAACCGACACCCGTCGGGGGGAAGATCGTCCCTCCGACGGGGAGTCGATCAGCCCGTTCTCACGGCAGTCCGGCCGCGAAGCCCGCGATCGCGTCGCGCAGGACCTCGGGCCGGTCGAGGTGCGGGCTGTGCCCGGCGTCGACGACGAGCCGCTGGACGCGGCTCGCCGAGACCGCGGCCTCGATGCGGTCGAGCTGCGCGAGTGTGCCGTAGTGGTCCCGGGCGCCGTGCACGAGCAGCAGCGGTGCGGCCAGCGGCGCGATCTCGTCCTCGATCGTCCAGCTCCAGAAGCGCGGGTCCAGCCAGAGGTCGCTCCAGGAGCGGAAGACGTGGTCGGGGTCGTCGTGGTGCTTGGCCATGCGGGCGCGCAGGTCGCCCTCCTCGAAGGCCCTGACGGCGTCCTCGATGCCACCGACCGCGTCGGTCTCGACGAACACGTGCGGCGCGATCGCGACGACGCCGCCGACCGGGTGGCGCGCCGCGTGCAGGAGCGCGATCGTCGCCCCGTCGGAGTGCCCGACGAGCAGCGGCGCGGTGATCCCGAGCCCGTCGAGGAGGGCGGGGAGCACGACGTCGGCCTCGCGGTCGAAGAAGGCGGCGGTGCGGGCACCGCCGGGCGGCGGGGCGCTGCGCCCGTGCCCCGGTCGCGAGTAGGCGACGACGCGACGCCCGGTGGCGCTCGCGAGGGTCCGCGGCGTGTCCCGCCACAGGCCGATCGAGCCGAGCCCTTCGTGCAGCAGGACGAGCGGCCGGCGAGCGGGATCGCCGGGCAGGTCCAGGACGTCGACGCCGGCCACCTCCACCGGCGCGAGTCTACGCCCCACCACACCAGATAGCGCCGACGCGCCAAGACGCGGTGCGCTCCAGCATTTCCCGGGGGAAGGCGCGTTGTCCGATCGACCCCCGACCGACAGGATCGCTCCGTGCGCCCGACCCTCCCCGCCGCCACCGTCCTCGCCGCCGCCGCGCTCGCCGCGCTCCCCGCGCTCCCCGCTGCCGCCACGGCCGCCCCCGTCGTCACGACCGTCGACGGTCCGAGCGCCGACGTGCGCGTCGGTGGCGGGATCGACCTCGCGCCCGATGGGACCGGGATCCTCGCCTACACCAAGGCCGTCGGCGGCACCGACCACGTGTTCGTCAGCCGCCGGGCCGGCGGGACCTGGTCGGCGCCCGTGCAGCTCTCGGCGGGCACCGGCGTGGCGGCCGCCGTCTCCGAGCCGAAGGTCGCCGCGTTCGGCACCGGCGGGGCGGTCGTCGCGTGGCGTGTCGGGCCGGGCGACGGGCTCCTACGCGCGGCCGTCTCGCCCGCCGCCGGCCAGCCGTTCACGACGAAGGACGTCGTGCCGCTGAACGTCGTGCGCGCGTTCGACCTCGACGCCGCCTCCGACGGCAGCGCGTACATCACCTTCACGCAGGGGGCGAACCCGAACGTGCGGGCGGCGTACCTCGCCTCGCCCGCCGGCGACTGGAGCCTCGTCGGCGGCGGCACGGCGATCGACCCGTCGGGGATCCTCGACCGGACCGCGGCCGAGGAGGCCGCCGGCCCCGGCGGGCAGACCGAGTCCGACGTCGCCGCCTATCCCGGCGGCGCGGTGATGACGTGGACCGAGACGGACATGGGCAGCTTCGACGTGCTCGCCCGCCGCCTCACGGGCACGACCGCGGGCCCGGTGACCGAGCTGTCGGTCCCGACGCTCGACGGCAGGCCCCGCGCGACGCTCTCGGACATGACCGACGTCGCCGCGACCGCGGACGGCACCGCGCACGTGGCGTTCCGCGAGCTCTTCACCTACGGGGCGACGGACCGGCCGCGCGTGCTCGTGCGCCGGATCGCGCCCGACGGCACCGTCGCCGCGCCCCAGGTCGCGGACGGCCTCCCCGCCGACCCGCCGGAGGGCGCCGAGTTCCCGTCCATCGCGATCAGCCCCGACGGGGCGCAGGGCCTCGTCGCCAGCCCCCGGCAGCTGACCTTCGCCACGTTCGCCTCGCGCCTGGAGGCGGGCTCCTGGCTGACCGGGACGCGCGCGGACACCGGGACGCCGACCGCGGCGTCGACGCCGGTCGCGGCGGTCGGGGCCTCCGGGTTCGGGGCGGTCGCCTGGAAGGACACGCCGGCCGGTCAGGACCCGGTCGCGATGGTCGCCTCCGGGACAGGCGCGACGCTCGGCGCGCCGGAGACCCTGTCGGTGCCCGGCGCGGGCCCGGTCGTGTCCAACGACACCGAGACGCTGACGGCCGCCGCGCAGCAGGACGGGTCCACCGCGGTGCTGTTCGCGCAGGGCGCCCCGGCGACCCGCCGGATCGTGCTCGCCCAGATCCCGACGACCGTCGTGCCGCCCGCCACCACGCCGTCCCCGACGCCCGGCACGCCGGCGCCCGGGACGGGTCCCGGGACCGCCCCCGCGCCCGTGCGCACGACGTTCGGCCGCACCCCGCGCATCACGCTCCCGGCGACCGTCGTGCGCCGCACGGGCGGCCGGCTGCGCGTGACCGTCCGCAACCGCGAGCCGTTCACCGTCCGGGCCACCGTGCTGCTGCGCGTCCGGCGCGGCGGCCGCACCCGTGACCTGGTCGCCCCGGCGCGGCTGACGCTGCGAGCGGGCGCGACGCGGTCGGTCACCGTGCGGGCGCGCGGTGCGCTCGCACGGCGGGTGCTGCGGCGCGGCGCGCGGGTCACCCTGCGGGTGACCGTGCGGGCGCCGCGGGGGACGGCGCGCACGCTCGCGCGCACCGTCCGCGTCCGCTGAGCGGAGCCGTCAGGCCCCGATCTTCTCGACCGTCTGGCGGTCGGTCAGCTCGCCGTCCTCCAGGCGGGCGCGCAGGACCTTCTTGTCGAACTTGCCGACGGAGGTCTTCGGGACCTCCTCGATGAACGCGTACTCGTCCGGGATCCACCACTTGGCGACGCGATCGAGCAGGAACGACGCGAGCTCCCCGGCCTGCACCTCCTTGCCCTCGTCGAGCACGACGCAGGCGAGCGGGCGCTCGGTGTAGCGCTCGTCGGGCTTGGCGATGACCGCCGCCTCGCGCACCGCCGGGTGCGACATCAGCTCGTTCTCGAGGTCGACGGAGGAGATCCACTCGCCGCCGGACTTGATGACGTCCTTCGCCCGGTCGGTGATGCGGATGTAGCCCTGCGGGTTGATCGCGGCGACGTCACCGGTGCGCAGCCAGCCGTCGTGGAACTTCTCCGGCGCGTCCGTCTCGTAGTACGCGCTCGCGATCCACGGCCCGCGGACCTCGAGCTCGCCCGTGGACTCGCCGTCCCACGCGACCTCCTTGCCCTCGTCGTCGGTGATGCGCGCCTCGACCCCGGGCGCGACGCGGCCGGCGGTGGTCCGGTAGGCCCACGACTCCTCCTCGGAGACCCCGCGCGGCGGCCGGGCGACCGCGCCGAGCGGCGAGGTCTCGGTCATGCCCCAGGCCTGGACGATCAGCACGCCGTGGCGCTCCTGGAATGCCTCCATGAGGGACTTCGGCACCGCGGCGCCGCCGCACGGCACGCACCGCAGGGACGACAGGTCGGGCTTGTTCTCGTCGGCGTAGCGCAGGAGGTCCATCCACAGCGTCGGGACCGCCCCGGCGACGGTGACCTTCTCGCCCTCGATGAGCTTCGCGAGCGGCTCGCCCTGCAGGAACTTGTCCGGCATCACGAGGTTCGCCCCGACGAGCGGCGCGGCGTACGCGAGACCCCACGCCTGGGCGTGGAACATCGGGACGACCGGCATGACGATGTCGGCGCCGCTAACGCCCAGCGAGTCGGTCATGCCGGACGCGATGGCGTGCAGGAACGTCGAGCGGTTGGAGTACAGGACGCCCTTGGGGTCGCCCGTCGTGCCGGACGTGTAGCAGAGGCCCGAGGCGCTGCGATCGTCGATGTCGGGGTACTGGAAGCCCGGCTCGGCGCTCGCGAGGAGGTCCTCGTACTTGATGACCTTGTCCTGCGGCAGGGCGCTGGAGTCCCCGTCGCCGACGACGATGTACTTCTCGACGGTCTCGAACTTGTCGGTGTGCGGCGCGAGGAGCGGGATCACCGAGTCGTTGACGATGATGACCTTGTCCTTCGCGTGGTTCACGATGTAGACGAGCTGCTCGGGGAAGAGCCGCAGGTTCAGCGTGTGCAGGACCGCGCCCATCGCCGGGATGGCGTAGTAGGCCTCGAGGTGCTCCTGGTTGTTCCACATGAACGTGCCGACGCGGTCGCCCTCGCCGACGCCGAGCTTGGAGAGCGCGTCCGCGAGCAGGTCGCAGCGGTCGCCGACCTCGCGGTAGGTCGCCCGGTCCAGCTGGCCCGGGGCGCGGAGCGTCACCACCTCGGAGTCGCCGTTCACCGTGCGCATCCGGCGCAGGATCATGCCCACGGTCAGTGGGTGGTCGTTCTGGACGAGACCTTCGAGCATCAAGGACAGCTCCCTCGGGGTGGAAAGACGACGGCGACGTGCGCCGGGCCACAGTGTCTACCGGGAGGCTGAAGACAGGGTCAAGCAGGAGGTGCGCCAATCGCGCACCACGGGCTTCGTGGAATTCCTCAGCCGCCCAGGAACTCCATCGCCTCGACGGGGTCGGCGAACAGCAGGAGCTTGTCGTCGGTGGCGATCATCCGCCCGTAGTGCGTGGACATCTCGTGCTGGATCGCGTACGCGTCGATCTCCACCCCGAGCTCCTCGGAGACCTCGTCGTAGTCGATCTCCAGGCGATCGGGTGCGCGGATGTCCCAGAACGACGGCTGCTCGACGATCTCGACCCCGGGCTTGTCCCGCAGGATGTCCGCGACCGCGTCGCCCTCGGCGCTCTTGGCCATGACGATCCCGACGTAGTCGTAGCTGCCCTCGGCGGACGGCGCGCTCATGCGGTCACCTGCGCCAGCTCGCCGATACCGGCGGCGTCCCAGATCGTCCGCGCGTCGGCCAGGGTCCTCTCCCATGCGGCACCGAAGTCGATCCCGACGGGTGCCTCGTCGAGGATCCCCTCGAGCGCACGCCCGGCGTCCATGGCCTGCGGCAACCAGTCCGCGACCCAGCCGGCGACGAGCGCCTGGTTGTGCTCGCCGTGCTCCGGGTCCCCGAGGACGAGATCCATGAAGGTGGCGGTCCACTCGTGGACCCACTGCCACTCGGTCTGCGCAACGCGTCCGATCGCGGGCGTGACGGTGTCGCCGTTCGCGGTCGCGGCCCGCATCCCCAGCTCGCGCTGGATCAGCACGCCGACGATGGGCTCGAAGCAGAGGTTGATCGCGACGATCGATTCGCCCCAGTCGACGACCGTGCGCAGGCGCTCGACGTAGGCGCGGGCGGGCTGCCATGCCGGGTGCTCCAGCCATCGCTGGCGGGCCTCGTCCATCGGGAACGGGCCGAAGTGCGGCTCGAGGTCCAGCGCGTACAGGACGAGCGACTGCGCGAACCGCTGCTTGAGGGCCGCCTGCATGACCACCGCGTGGGTGAGGGTGTCGGACAGCGTGTCCCGGCCACTGGACGCGACCGCGAGCCAGAGTCCGTGCTGGACGAACGCCGGGACCTGGAGGTTCTGGCGCAGGAACTCGACCCAGCGCGGATCGAAGTCGGTGAACAGGCCGTCGGAGGTCGCCTGGCGCACGGCGTTCTCGATCTGCCGCTCGTGTTGTGCGCCCACCTGGTAGAAGGGCCGCTCCCACCACCCGGCCGGATCGCGGAAGTCGGTCCAGTCGGCGACCTCCAGGCGAGTCGAGTCGTCGCTCCAGACGCCGTGCACACCGTCGAACGACAGCTGCCAGCCCCGGTCGACGTGCCGGTGGATCGACGGCTGGGTGTCGATCGTGACGTCCTCGTAGACGGACGCCCGGCGCTTGCGCGGCGTGAAGTAGTTGAAGCTGCGCTCGGTGTCGTCGCCGCGGCGCGCGCCGGCCCCGTCGTCGAGCGTCTTCACCGGGGGCTGGGTCATGTGGTGGCCTCCTGGTCGCCGACGGCGACCGACGTCGTGAACTTGTCGAAGTGGACCTGCGCGGCGTCGATGCCACGGCCGTCGACGAGCATCTCGGTGGCGGCCTCGACCATCGGCGGCGGGCCGCAGAGGTACGCCTCGACGTCTTCGCCGAGCTCGCCGCCGTCGAGGTAACGGGCGACGGCGTCGTGGACGAACCCCTGCTCGCCGTCCCACTCCTCCTCGGAGAGGACCGGGACGAACCGCAGATCCGAGATGCGCACGGACAACGCCGCGAGCTCGTCGAGCAGGAACAGGTCGTCGCGTGTCCGTGCCCCGTAGAAGAACCGCACAGGGCGCTCGATGCCCTCGTCGGCGATCTGCCGCAGCAGCGCGAGCTGCGGCGCCATGCCGGAGCCGCCCGCGATCATCAGCATGGGCCGGTCGTTCTCGCGCAGGCGGAACGTCCCGTACGGGCCGGTGAAGCCGAGCTCGTCACCGGCGGCGAGCGCCCCGCCGTCGAGGAGTCCGGAGATCCGACCCCCCGGGTAGCGCTTGACGATGAGCTCCAGCCGCCCGTCGCCCGGCAGGTTCGCCATCGAGAACGACCGCCGCTCGTCGCTGCCGGGGACGTGCAGGTCCACGAAGTGCCCCGGGGCGAACGCGAAGCCGGCAGGCTCGAGCACGCGGAGCACGACCTCGCTGATGTCGTGCGTCAGGTCACGGACGGACTCGACGACCGCCCGGCCGTCCTGGATCTCGTGCTCGGCCTTGTAGTTGTCGGGGTCGAAGTGCAGGAGCTCGACGGTGATGTCGTCGTCGTCCGGCATCGCCCGGCACAGCAACGTGTAGCCCTGCTCGCTCTCGGACTCCGACAGCGCGAACGTCGAGTAGGTCTTCAGCGAGACCTCGCCTTCGAGCAGGTAGCACTTGCACGCCGAGCACTGGCCGGCGCGGCAGCCGTGCACCAGGGAATACCCCTGGCGGAACGACGCGTCGAGGATCGTCTCATCCTCGGCGCAGTCGATCTCCTCGCCGATCGGCTCGAAGAGGATGCGCGCCATCAGAGCGAGGTCGGCAGCGGGTCGTCCAGCGCCTGGACGGACACCGGGCCGGGACCGCCGTTGCGGCCGGTCGCGTCGGTCAGCCCTTCGCGGTAGGCGGAGGACCAGTCACCCGACGGGAGCCCCATCGAGCGCGCCGTGTTGATGTTCGGGCTCTCGACGGTCAGGCCGACACGGCGGAGGTCGTTGAGCGTCCACTTCCCCTTCTCGCGCAGGTGCGGCTGCCCCATCAGCGTCTCGCCGTCCGCGCGGATGAACTCGAGCTCGGACACCACGTCGGCGAGGTCCTTGCCGTGGAAGCGGTCGAAGTAGTTGCGGTCCCCGACGTAGCGGCCCGGGTTGGTCTCGTCCATCCAGCGGCACTCCTTGGAGCAGTAGAACCGCGTGCGGTCGTCGACGACCCGGTGGCACATGTCCTCGTCGATGACCGACGGCATGGTGCACGTCCAGCAGAAGGGCGGCGCCTCCGACATCAGGCCGGACAGCAGCATCGACGCCTCGGACGGGTCGTCCAGCTCGCGGTAGGCCTCCCAGAAGAAGCCGTACTCGTCGTACCAGCCCGGGTACTTGCTCTCGAACCACTCGAAGTCGCGCTCGTCCATGCCGTCGAACTTCCAGAAGTGCATCGGCCACGTCGCGAACGCCAGCATCACGACCTTGTGGTGCAGCCCCTTGACGATCCGTTCGCGGGCGCGATCGAAGATGTGCGAGTCCATCTCGAGGCCGAGGCGCCCGAGCTTCACGACGTAGGCGCGGTACCAGTCGTCGCGGATCCAGCGGTCCCACTTGTCCAGGAACGACTCGGGGTCCGAGCGGTCGCGGGAGAAGTACTCCATCACCGCCGCCGTGAAGACGTCCAGGAACGCGTGGTTGATCCACCAGGCCTGCTGCAGGTCGCGCTGGATGAACGGGATGTTGCGGTCGTCCTGCAGGACCGTGAGAAGGGTCGCGTAGCCGTTGGAGATGTGTCGCGCCTCGTCGGACTGGACGCTCAGGTACGTGGTCGGGAGCGTGAAGTCACCATTGCGGGCCGCGACGTCCGGCAGCGCGACGAAGGCGACGTTGGTGAACGCCGTCTCGGCGACGACCTGGAGCGCGAACGCGCACTGGATCGGATCGCCCACCATGAAGTGGTTGACGAAGTTCATGCCGCCGAGCGTGAAGATGTCCTGCGGCATCGCCTTCATCATCTGGTTCCAGCCGCTGGGGTCCGGGACGTTCTTCGCGTACCAGCGGCCGAGCGCCATCTGCATGCCGGTATGGCGGACCTCGTCGACGTACTGCACGTGGTAGCCGTTGCGCAGCTCGTTGGACGGGATCGCGTCGATCAGCATCGACATGCACCGACCCGCACCGATCTCGGCGTAGTTCGTCACGGTCAGGAACGGCTTGAGGATCTCGGTCCACCGGTCCTCCGCCTTGGCCGTCATTCCCGCCCGCACGGCAGCGTCGTGCCCGCCGTAGACCCGGTCGTCCTTCTCCAGCTCCATGGGGAGGTACTCCCGCATGATCTGCTTCATCGGGTCCTTCGACTTCTTGGGGATGTGGTACCGGGTGGGGTACCGCGGAACGGGCTCGTGGTACGTGGGTTCCCAGCCGAGCTGCGCGATGCGCTCGTGGGTCTGGGTGATGCTGCGCCGCTTGCGGTTGGTGGCCATGCTGCCGACCGTACGGCGGGGCGCGTGCGCGACTCAATCGCCAGATAGGTGGAGATCCCTCATCCCCCGCCCGCCGGGCGGAAGCCGGGGGCGAGCGGGTCGGAGAAGGTCCGCCGGTACTTCGCCACCGCCTCCGCGCGGTTGGAGGCGTGCAGCTTGCGCATGACGTTGCGCACATGTGACTTGACCGTGGCGTCGGACACGACGAGTCTCCGGGCGATCGCCGCGTTCGTCGCGCCCTCGGCGAGCAGGGCGACGACCTCGTGCTCGCGCGGCGTCAGGAGCGCCGCCTGCGGACCGGCGACCTGCGGCAGGAGGGTGGACGCCGCCACGCCGGCGAGCTTCGCGTGGTCGCCGCCCCGGGTGATCCGAAGCTCCGCGGTGGTGAGGTCCGTGAGCACCTGATTCGTGGCGGCGACGAGCCGGGACACCTCGGCGCGCTGCGCCCCGAGCCGCTCGAGCAGCAGCGCCCGGTCGACGGCGAACCCGAACCCTTCGGCGAACGCCCAGATCGTGTCGCGGTCGACCTCGTCGACCTCGCGGCCCTGGAAGTAGCAGTCGGCGTGCAGGAAGCCGATCACCTTGTCGTCCGGCATCACGGGCGCGGCGACATAGGACGTCGTCTTGACCGGGAGCACCAGCGGCTTGAAGGTGCGCGGGTCGGTCGCCGGGCTCTGGATCATCACCGGCGCCCGGCGGCGGATCATCTCCGTCTCCAGCAGCTGATGGGTGAGCTGCGGGCGCTGCACCTGGGCGAGCTCGTAGAACTCGCGAGCCCACTCGGGGTCCTGCACGTAGTGCACGCTCTCGCAGACCATCTCGGCGCCCTCGACACGGAAGAGGAACGCGCGGTCGAAACCGCAGTGGGTGCACAGGACCTGGACGGCCCGGTCCATCACGGCCCCGGCGGTGGGCGCGGCGCGCAGCTCGGTCAGCGCACGGCGGACGCGGTCGTGCGCCTCTCCGCGCCGGCGCAGCACGCCGCCGACCGCCTCGTCGCGCGCATCGAGGACCTCGCGCAGCAGGGCGACGAGCGCCGCGACGTCCTCACCGTCGGACGCGATACGTGAGATCGCATCGAGCAGCCCGCGCTCGGCCGACCGCAACGCGTGCTCGAGATCGGAGACGCCGAACACGCCGGGACACCCGTCGAGCCGCGCGCGGACGCGGCCGAGCACCTCCGCGGCCGCCCCTCGTGACGCACGCATGGTGCGACGTTACGGGGCCGGGCGGCCCCGACGCCAGGGGTGACCACCAACGCGGGGGTGCCGCGCTGGTGGAAACCGCGAGGCTGCGTCAGCCGGCGACCGGCGTCGCGAGCAGACCGGACAGGCGCTCGGTGATGATCGCCTCGGCCTCGGTGATCATGCGCTCGACGAGCTCCTGGCAGGTCGGCACGTCGTGGATCAGGCCCTGCACGAGGCCCGCGGTCCAGATGCCCGCGTCGGGGTCACCCTTCTCGTAGACGGTCTTGCCGCGCGCGCCGGAGACGAGGTCCTTGACGTCCTCGAACTGGCCGCCGTTCTTCTCGATCTCGACGACCTGCTCGCTGATCGCGTTGCGCGCGACGCGGGCGGTGTTGCGGAACGAGCGGAAGATGTGCTGGGTCTGGCGCTCGTCGGCCTGGACGATGTGCTGCTTGATGTTGTCGTGGATCGGCGACTCGACCGTGCACATGAAGCGCGTGCCCATGTTCACCGCGTCGGCGCCGAGCGCGAGCGCGGCGACGAGGCCGCGCGCGTCGCCGATGCCGCCGGAGGCGATGATCGGGATCGACATCTTGTCCGCGGCGGCGGGGATGAGCACGAGGTTCGTGACGTCGTCCTCGCCCGGGTGGCCGGCGCAGTCCAGGCCGTCGACCGAGACCGCGTCGACGCCGATCGACTCGGCCTTCAGCGCGTGCCGGACCGTGGTGGCCTTGTGGATGACCTTGACGCCCGCGGGCTTGAAGATCTTCAGGAACTCGGTCGGGTTGTTGCCCGCGGTCTCGACGATCTTCACGCCACCCTCGACGATCGCCTGCGCGTACTCGGCGTACGGCGGCGGCGTGATCGACGGCAGGATCGTGAGGTTGACGCCGAACGGCTTGTCGGTCAGCTCGCGACAGCGCTCGATCTCCTTGACGAGATCCTCGGGCGTCGGCTGGGTCAGGGCGGTGATGCAGCCCAGGGCGCCCGCGTTGGCGACCGCGGCGACCAGCTCCGCGCGGCCGACCCACTGCATGCCGCCCTGCACGATCGGGTGCTCGATGCCGAACGTCTCGGTGAACCTCGTCTTGAACATCTGCTCTCTCTCGGTCAGGTCGTACTGGGTGAAGGGAGGTCGGGCTACATCCCGGCGATGTCGCCGAGCAGCCCGCGGGCGATCACCAGGCGCTGGATCTCGCTCGTGCCCTCGTAGATCTCGGTGATCTTGGCGTCCCGGAAGTATCGCTCGACCGGGAACTCCTTGGTGTAGCCGTAGCCGCCGAGCACCTGGATCGCCTCACCGGTCCAGTGACGGGCGACGCGCGAGGCGAACAGCTTGGCCTGGGCGCCCTCGACGGTGTGCGGCTTGCCGGCGTCCTTGAGGCGGGCGGCGCGGTGCACGAGCGCGCGGGCGGCGGCGATCTCGGTCTGCATGTCCGCGAGCTTCTGGCTGATCGCCTGGAACGCGCCGATCGGCTTGCCGAAGGCGTTGCGCTCCTTCGCGTAGTCGGTGGCGGCCTCGAGCGCGGCCTGCGCGATCCCGACCGCCTGCGCGGCGATGCCGATGCGGCCGCCGTCGAGCGTCGACAGCGCGATCCGCATGCCCGCGCCGGGAGGCCCGAGCCGCTCGGCCGGGACGCGCTCGAGCAGCAGGTCCGCGGTGTTGGAGGAGTGCTGGCCGAGCTTCTCCTCCTCGCGGCTGATCGAGAAGCCCTCGGCGTCGTGGCGCACGACGAACGCGCTGGGCTTGTCACGCGCCTCCGGGTCCTTGGCGAAGACCGTGAAGGTCTGGGCGTAGGTGCCGTTGGTGATCCACTGCTTCGTGCCGTCGATCCGCACGTGCAGGTCGGCGCCGCCCTCGACGACCTTCGAGCGCATCGCGCTGGCGTCGGAGCCGGACTCCGCCTCGGTGAGCGCGAACGCGGCGAGCTCGGTGCCCTCCGCCAGCGGCCGCACGAGGCGGGCGACCTGGTCGGCGGTGCCGTTGAGGAGGATCGGCATCGTGCCCGCACCGGAGTGCACGGCCATCGTCGTGCCGAGCCCGGCGTCGCCGCGGGAGAGCTCCTCGAGCACCAGCGCGTAGCTCAGGTAGTCCGAGCCCGCACCACCGTGCTCCTCCGGGATGCAGACGCCCATGAGACCGAGCTCGCCGAGCTGCCGGACGACGTCGACGGGGAACGTGTGGTCGCGGTCCCACTGCTTGGCCTGGGGCGCGACGACCTCGTCGCTGAAGCGCTTGGCGAGATCGCGGATCTCGCGCTGCTCGTCGGTGAGCTCGTCGGGCGATGCGGGCAGGGTGGTGGCCATGTCGTGCACGGTACGGGCCAGGGCGCGGGTCGGCATCATCCCCTCGGGCGCTGATCCTCTCCCGCGCGGATGAGCAGGCGCGCCGACGCGCCGATTCCCCCGGTTCGGGGGGACGGCGGTGGCGCCGCGTGTCGCCCGACGGGCCGATCTTCACCCCCCGGCCGGGGGACGCGACGGTTGCATCCGCGGCGCCCCGCGGCGAGGCTCGCCCCATGACCGATCCCAGCATCGTCGGCGGCTGCCTCTGCGGCGCCGTCCGCTACGCCGCCCCCGGCGCCGAACCCGCCGCCGTGGCCCTCTGCCACTGCGACGACTGCCAGCGCCAGAGCGGCGCGCCGTTCTCGCTGAACGTCGTCATCGACGCGGACGCGTTCCGGGTCGAGGACTCCTCGACTCTGCGGACGTTCAACACCACCGGCCAGGAGACCGGCGAGGTCCGCGACCGCGTGTTCTGCGGAAACTGCGGCTCCCCGATCTACACGACGCTCGCGGAGATGGGCGGGATGATCGCCCTCAAGGCCGGCACGCTCGACGACCGCTCGTGGCTGGCGCCGGAGATGGAGCTGTGGTGCGAGCGGCGCCACCCGTGGGTGACCACGGGCGAGGAGCGCGGCGAGTTCGCGACGGGCCTCCCGACCTGAGGTCTATCGTGGGCGGGTGGCCCCGCTCACGATCGAGGAGCTCTCCGCGCAGGTCGGCGTGACCGTGCGGAACATCCGCGCCTACCAGGCGCAGGGGCTCATCGACGCGCCCGAGCGCTCCGGGCGCGTCGCCCTGTACGACGACGCGCACGTCGCCCGCCTCGAGCTCGTGCGCGACCTGCGCGAGCAGGGCATCGGCCTGCCGGCGATCGAGCGGCTGCTGCGCTGGGGCGAGGGGATCGACCCGCGCGAGTTGCGCGCGTTCGCCGACACGCTGATGCACGGGCTGCTCGAGGAGTCGCCACTCGTGCTCTCCCCGCAGGACGTCAGCGACGTGTGGGGCGACCAGGTCACCCCGGAGCTCGTGCAGCGCTCGATCGCCACCGGGTTCCTGCGTCTGGAGGACGACGGTCGCATCGTCGTGATGAGCCCGACGCTGCGCGCCCACGGGATGCAGCTCGCCGCGCTCGGCGTGTCGTTCGAGGAGGCGGTGTCGGTCCTCGAGCAGCTGAACCACCACCTCGACGCGCTGGCGGTCGTGTTCGCCGACCTCTTCACGCGCAACGTCTCCGGGCCGGCGCTGGCCGACGGTGGGGGCGATCGGGCCGCCGCGCTGGCGCAGGTGACCGCCGCGGTCGACACGATGCGGCCGTGGGCGACGAGCGCGGTGAACGCCGCGTTCCGCCTGGCGATGCAGCGGCGCGCCGAGGAGGCGCTGGCGGAGATCCTGCCCGACGGCGACGAGCCGCCGCCGGGACCCTGACGCGCCGACGCCCCGTCAGCGCACCGCGGCGACGCGCACGCGCCCGCCCTGTCGCGGGATCGTCGTGACGTTGCGGTGGAACTCGCGCTCGGCCTCCGGCGTGGTGGCCTCGAGGTCGACGCGCTGGGCTATCGCCTTGACGACGATCCGCAGCTCGGCCATCGCGAGCGCGGCCCCGAGGCAGCGGCGGGTGCCGCCGCCGAACGGCAGCCACGTGTAGGTGCCGGGCTTCTGGAACGTGCCGTCCTCGCGCAGGAACCGCTCGGGCCGGAACGCGAACGGCTGCGGGTAGAGGTCCTCGCGGTGGTGGATCAGGACGCTGCCGACGGCCACGGGGGTCCGGGCCTCGACGACGTGGTCGCCGAAGTACCAGGGCTCCTGGATGATGCGACCGACCATCGAGATGACGGGCCGGACGCGCATCGCCTCGTGCACGGTCGCCTCCACGTACGCGTCGGCGGCCGGGTCGTCGCGGCGGACGAGGTCCTTCAGCGTGGCGTGCGCGTCGGGGGTGCGGGTGAGCCGCTCGAACGTCCACGCGAGCTGGTTGGCGGTCGTCTCGTGACCGGCGAGCACGAGCGTGATGAGCTCGTCGCGGATCTCCTGGTCGGTGAGCGTCTGGCCGTCCTCGTCGGTGGCGCTCAGCAGCAGCGAGAGCACGTCGGTGCCGCGCTGCTGCTCGGGGGTGGCGCGGCGCTCGCGGATGATCTGGAAGTAGAGGGCGTCGACGCGGTCGAGGATCCGCTTCATGATCCCGTGCGTCTCGAGCCGGCCCATGTTGCGCAGCTCGAGGAGCGCGAAGGCGGGGGTCTCGCTGAAGCGCAGGACCCGGCGGGTGGCGTCGCGCAGGCGCCGCTCGGTGGTGCCCGGGGCGGGCTGGCCCTCGACGCCGAAGACGCCGGCCATGATCACGTCGAGGGTGACGGCCTGCATGCGCGCGGCGAGCGGGAACACGGTCCCGACCTGCCAGGCGTCGAGCTCGCGGTGGATCATCTCCTCGATGCCCGCGGCGTAGCGGGCGATCGCCTCGCCGTGGAAGGGCGGCAGCAGCAGGCGGCGCTGGCGCATGTGCCGCTGGCCGTTGCTGGTGAGGACGGACTCGCCGCAGATCGGGCGCAGCGGCGACTCGGCGGTCACCGACGGCACGCGCTCGAACGGCGCGGTGAACAGCGCCTTGGCGTGGTCGGGGTGCGTGACGACCGTGAACGGCCGTGCGCGGCCCGGGATGCGGAACGCGAACGTCGGGCCGTGCGCGTTGCGGCCGCCGAACAGGAACGGCATCGGCCGGCGGCCGAAGCGGATCGCCTGGAGGATCGGCGGACCGGGCATCGTCGGCGCCGGGCGCAGGCGCGCGGCGGCGGCCGGGTCGAGCTCGCTCAGCAGGCCGGCCGGGGACGGCTGGAGGGCGCCGTCGGGCGCGCGGAGGTCCGGGGTCCGGGGGGGCAGGGTCGTCGCCATGCCCCACAGCGTAGACCGTTACAGATCAAATGTCACGGTCAGGCGGCGCGGCCCGACAGCCGCATGTACTTCGAGACCGCCTCGGCCCGGTTCGCCGCCCGCAGCTTGCGCAGGATGTGCTTGACGTGCGACTTCACCGTGCCCTCGCTGATCACCAGCCGGGTGCCGATCGCCGCGTTCGTCTCGCCCGCCGCCAGCAGCGACAGGACCTCGAGCTCGCGCGCCGTCAGCAGCGAGTGCAGCCGGTGGTCGCCGGGGGACGGCGGCGCCAGCCGCGGCCCGCCCTCGGGCGCCGGATGGCTCTCCCCCGTCATCCGCACCTCGGACTCGCGGATCTCGTCGATGACCGCCTCCAGGGACGCGGCCATCGCCCGGACCTGGTCGCCCTGCGCCTTCAGCCGCGACGCGAGCACCGCGCGCAGGAACACGTAGCCGAACGCCTCGGCGAACGCGAACAGCACGTCCTTGTCGATCTCGTCGGCGTGGCGCTGGGAGAGGTAGTAGTCGGCGTGGAAGAACCCGATCACGTGCCCCTCGGGCATGATCGGCGCCGCCACGTAGGAGCGGCTGTCCGACACCGACGCGATCGGCTGGTGCACGTGCTCGGACTCCTGCACGTCGCGGACCAGCAGCGGGGCGCGACGGCGGGCCATCTCCGACTCGATGAGCATGTGGTCCAGCGGCTGCGGCTCGGACGCCGCCTCGAGGATCCGCTTCGCCCAGGCCTCGTCGCCGTTGATGTGGACCTTCACCGGGATCCACATCGAGTCCTCGACCCGCGAGATGATCGCGCGGTCGAAGCCCAGGCCGCGACAGAGCTCCTCCGGGACGCGCTGGAGCATCTCGTCCGGGCTGGTGATCCCGCGCAGGCGCGAGAGCGCCCGCTGGATGCCGGCCATCGCGTCGTAGCGGCGCAGGACCCGGTGCTCGCGCAGGTCGCCGTGGATCTCCCGCAGGTCGCCGAGCAGGTCGCCGCGCTCGGCGACCTCGGTCGGCAGCTCGCGCACGAGCGCGATCAGGGCGTCGAGCGTCGAGAGGGCGTCGTCGATGTCCCGCGGGAACGCCGGGGGCTCCTCGGCGACCGCGGGCAGCAGCGCGACGGCGCGGTCGAGCAGCGCGGCGAGCCGCTCGCGGATCCCCTGGTCGGCGATCGGCGGGCCCTTCGGGGTCCAGTTGTCCAGCGTGGGCACGGCGCTCCTCTCCTCCTGAGCCTCCGACTGTACCGCCGGATCGCGCGCGGCACGGCCGAGTGGACGCCTGGTCCTTCGGGGAAGGATCAGCGGTCCACGGCGCGCCGCGACGGACCGGGCGCGTCAGGTGCCGGAGCGGCGCAGCGCGGCGCGCACCGCGGCGTCGTGCTCGCCGAGCCCGGGCGGGCGGGCCGCGGGCGGCAGCGGCGCCCCGTCCAGCCGGATCGGCGTGCGCAGCTGCGCGACCTCGCCACCGTCGGCACCGGGCACCGCGGTGACGAGCCCGGCGCGCGTGTCCGGATCGGCGAGCATCCCGGCGACCGTGTTGATCGGCGCGGCCGCGACCCCGGCCTCGTTGAGCGCGACGACCCACTCGGCGCACGGGCGCCCCGTGAGGCGGGCCTCGATCGCGGCCGCGAGCGCGCCACGGTGCCGGACCCGGTCGGCGTTCGTGGCGAACCGCGGGTCGTCGGCGAGCTCCGGCGCGCCGATCACGGCGAACAGCCGCGCCGTCTGGCGATCGGAGGTCGCTGCCAGGGCGATCGGCGTGTCCTGCGTGCGCAGCACCTCGTAGGGCGCGATGCTCGGGTGCGCGTTCCCCAGGGCCCGGGGGGTCGCGCCGCCGACGAGGTGGTTGGCGGCCTGGTTGCTGAGCAGCGAGCCGCACGCCTCGGCCAGCGACACCTCCACGCGACCGCCGCGGCCGGTCGCCTCCGCGCGGCGCAGTGCCGCGAGCACGCCGATCGTCGCGTACAGGCCCGCGCTCAGGTCGGCGATCGGCACGCCCGCCTTCGTCGGCGTGTCGGCGTCCGGCCCGGTGACCGACAGGATCCCGGCGTGCGCCTGCACGACGAAGTCGAGGGCCGGCCACGCCGCGCGCGAGCTGTCGCTGCCGTACCCGGAGATCACCGCGTGCACGAGCCGGGGGTTGGCCGCGGTGAGCGCCTCGTCGCCGAGGCCGAAGCGGTCCATCGCGCCGGGGAGGAAGTTCTCGACGAGGACGTCGGCGTCGGCGACGAGCTGCAGGACGAGCGCGCGGCCGTCCGGCGCGGCGAGGTCGGCCGTGATGCCGCGCCGGCCGCGGTTGCAGACGTGGAAGTACGCGGCGTCCCCGCCGGGCGCGAACGGCGGGCCCCAGCGTCGGGTCTCGTCGCCGACGCCGGGCCGCTCGACCTTGATGACGTCGGCGCCGAGGTCGGCGAGGATCTGCGCGCTGAACGGGCCCGCGAGGATGCGGGAGAGGTCCAGCACGCGGACGCCCGCGAGGGGTCCCCCGCGGGCGTCGGACGGATCGGGCGGCGGCCAGGGCATGGCCGCCGAGGATCGCAGGCCCTACTCGGCGGGCGTCGACAGCAGGATGTCGAAGATGTGCCGATCCAGCGACGTCGTGAGGTCGACGTGCATGTGCTTGGCCTCGGTGTACTCGTCGAGGGCGCCCTCGCCGAGCTCGCGGCCCGCACCGGACTGCTTGTAGCCGCCGAACGGCAGCGCCGGGTCGACCTGGTGCCAGTTGTTGATCCAGATCGTGCCGGCCTGCAGCTGGTTGCCGACCTCGACCGCGGCCTCGTAGTCGGTGGACCACACGCCGGCCGTCAGGCCGTAGCTCGAGTCGTTGGCGATCGCGATCGCCTCCTTCACCGTCGAGTACTTGATGACGACCATGACCGGGCCGAAGATCTCCTCGCGGGCGATCTGCATGTCGTTCGTGACGTCGGTGAAGATCGTCGGCTCGATCCACCAGCCGCCCTCGAAGCCCTCGACCGTCGCGGCGTTGCCGCCCAGCGCGACGGTCGCGCCGTCGGCCTTCGCCTTCTCCATGTAGTCGACGATGCGGTCGCGCTGGCGCTCGGAGACGACCGGGCCCATGTCCGTGTCGTAGTCGGCCGGGTCGCCGAGCTTGATCGTCGACGCGCGCTTGACCATGCGCTCGACGAGCTCGTCGTGGATCGACTCGTGGACCAGGATGCGCGTCGACGACTCGCAGATCTGGCCGCTGTAGAGCATGCAGCCGAACAGGGCGCCGTCGGCGGTGATGTCGAGATCGGCGTCTGGCAGCACGATGGTCGGCGCCTTGCCGCCGAGCTCGAGCGTCACCTTCTTCACGGTGCCGGAGGCGAGCTTCATGATCTCGCGGCCGACCGCGGTGGAGCCGGTGAAGCCGACCTTGCCGACGTCCGGGTGCGAGGCCAGGCGCGCGCCGACCTCCTTGCCCTCACCGGACACGAGGTTGAAGACGCCGGGCGGGACGCCGCACTCGTGCGCGAGGCGTGCTAGGCGCAGGAGCGAGAGCGGGGTCTTCTCGTCGACCTTGACGACGATCGAGTTGCCGGCGGCGAGCGCCGGGCCGATCTTCCAGATGCCGAGCACCAGCGGGAAGTTCCACGGGACGATCGCGGCGCAGACGCCGATCGGCTCGCGGCGCACGCGGTTCATCGACATCGTCGGGTAGGCGACGGTCGGGACGTCGCGCTCGAACTCGTACTGCTCCGCCTGGTCGGCGAAGTAGAGGAAGTGGCCGGACGCGAGGCCGACGTGGAAGCCGGTCGCCTGGCGGACGGTCGCGCCGTTGCAGATGATCTCGTCCTCGATGAACTCCTCGAGCTCGAGGGCGATGCGGTTGCCGATCTCGCGCATGATCGCCGCGCGCTCTTCCTTGGGCTTGTTCGCCCAGACGCCGGACTCGAAGGCCTTCTTGGCGGACTCGACGGCCTGGTCGGCGTGCTCCACCGTGCCCTTGGCCATGGTCACGACGAGCTCGTTCGTCGCGGGGTGCCGGATCTCGAAGACCTGGTCGGAATCGACGTCCTGCCCGTCGATGAACATCTGATGGTGCTTCACGCCAACGGTCGCCACTGGGGTCTCTCCTCTGCTCCTGGATGAACATCCCCAGCCTCCCCGAGTGCACCCGGGGACACCACCGTCCCCCGGGGGAGATGCGTGCCACCTTCGGGGTGGGGCGTGCGGGCTGACGTCGCTCCCGCGCCATCACCGACGGATGCGGCGGCCGACGGCTGCGATCGTCGTTCTGATCGACGACTGCGACTCGCCTTCCGTCCATGACAGGAGGAGTCCACGCACCATCGCGGTCATGGCCGGGGCAACATCTTCGGCCGCTTCCGGCGCCTGGCCGAGCGCGACAAGCTCGCGACGAAGCAGATCCGTGTAGTCGCGGGTCATGCCGTCGACGACCTCGCGGACGCCCGTCTCGTCGCTCGCGAGGATCACCACGTACGCTTTGACCAGCGCGGGCTCCGAGCAGATCCCTTCCCAGACCGCGGTCAGCAAGCGGGCCTCGGACCGCTCGGCGGCGGGGACCGCTGCCAGTTCGTGCTCGATGGTGGCGGCGACCCTACCGGCAGTACGGCCGACGACCTCGGCAAGGAGTGCCTCTCGCGACTCGAAGTAGTAGGCGAGAACACGCTTGTCGACTCCGGCCTCGGCCGCGATCCGTCGGGTCGTAGCGCGCGAGTGCCCCTCTTCCGCGATGACAGCCTCGGCGGCGTCGAGGATGCGCAGCATGGTCGTCCGGCCTTTCGTCGTCCTGGCTGCGTTTCCCGACATGCGGAGGGAGCGTACGGCGTGACCGCGTCCGCGGATAAATTTCACCAACTGCCGAATTTTCGGTCTAGGCTGTTGCGATGACACAGGCAGACACTCGGGGCCTCGGCCTGCTGATCACCGGCGGCGGCGGACTGCGCGAAATCGCCGAGAGCGCGAAGCTCGCGGAGGAGGCAGGGTTCAGCTCTGCTTGGGCGACGGAGTTCTACGACCGGTCGGCCACGCTGTCGCTCGCTGCGATGGCTGCGGCCACGACGCGGATCACCGTCGGGTCGGCGATCGCCTACGCCTTCGGGCGCACGCCGCTGGTCTGGGCTGCCGAGGCACGCGATCTCGACGAGCTGTGCGATCAGCGCCTGGTCCTGGGCCTGGGTACCGGGACGCGCCGGATGCAGCAGGACTGGCACGGCCTCGATGGTGAGCATCCCGCCCCGCGGATGGAGGAGCTGGTGCCGCTGATCCGCCGGGTCCTCCGCCTGCACGAGGGTCCGATCGCGCACGACGGGCGCTTCTACCGGCTGCACTGCAAGCCGACCGCCTCGGTGCTTCCACCGCCGCGGGTCGACCTCCCGATCTACCTCGCCGGAGTCAACCCGCGGATGATCGAGGCGGCGGGGCGCGTCGGTGACGGCCTGGTGGGGCATCCGCTCTTCACGGCTGAGTACGTCCGGGACGTCGTGCGCCCCGCGCTCGGGAAGGGGGCGGAGCTCGCGGGCCGTGACTCGGCCGTGCCGATCGCGGGGTACCTGACGTGCAGTGTGGATGAGGACCGTGACGCCGCGCGCCTCGCCGCCAGGGCGACGGTCGCGTTCAACTCCACGGTGAAGACGTACCGCGTGATCCACCGCCATCACGGGTGGGAGGAGCACGCCGAGCGGATCCGGGACTTGTGGATGGCGGGGGACTTCGAGTCCGCGGTGCACGCGGTCCCCGACGAGATGCTCGACACGATCGCGCTCGCCGGTACGCCGGACGAGGTCCGCGCGCGGTACGCGGAGCGGTGGGCCGGGGTCTACGAGACGACGCTGCTGTGGCCTCCCGCGTTCGCCGGCGCGGGCATGGACGCCGTTCGCCGCGTCGTCGATGCGTTCCGTCCGGTGCTCGCCGCGGACGCGTCGTGCTGACTCCCCGGCGGGCCACGTGGGCGCTTGTCGTCCTCTGCGCGGCGGTCAGCCTGGTCATCGCTTCGATCACCTCCCTGTACATCGCCGGCCCGGAGATCGCACGCGACGTCGGGGCGACCCAGACCGAGCTCACGTGGATGATCGACATCTACACCCTCGTGATGGCCGGACTGCTCCTGCCAGCCGGCGCTCTGGGTGATCGGTTCGGGCGGCGCGGCGTGATGATCGTCGGCCTCGCGGTGTTCGTCCTCGGCGCGGTGGTCCTGCAGCTCGTGGACACGCCGGGCGGGCTGATCGGAGCGAGGGCGGTGCTCGGCGTCGGCGCCGCGCTGATCCTTCCGTCGACGCTGTCGCTCATCACGAGCACGTTCCCGCCCGAGATGCGGGACCGCGGTGTGTCGACGTGGACCGCCGCGTTCACGATCGCCGGCGTGCTCGGCGGCTCGCTCGCGGCCGTGCTGCTGGAGTTCTTCTCATGGCGGTCGGCGTTCTGGAGCATCCTCGTGGGCGGGGTGATCGTCCTGGCCGCCGCACCGACGATCGCGACGTCCCGCGACGAGGAGACCCCCGCACTCGACCTCTGGGGGGCGCTCGCGTCGATCGTCGCCGTCGCGGCCCTGGTCTACGCCTTCATCCAGGCCGGAATCGACGGCTGGACCGACCCGGTCATTGTCGGAGCGCTCGCCCTCGGGGTCGTGGCGACCGTGCTGTTCGTGGCGCTGCAGCTCCGCCGCCGCCAGCCGCTGCTCGATGTCCGCGTGTTTTCCGATCGCGCGTTCGGCGTCGCCGCCTTCACGGTGTTCATGGCGTTCGCCGCGGTCTACGGCCTCGCGTACCTGATCATCCCGTTCCAGCAGATCGTCCTCGGCGACTCCGCGCTCGTCGCGTCTCTGCCGATGGGGGCCACCGCGATCTCGATCATCCCCATCACGATCGTCGCCCGACGCGCCACCGAGCGCTTCGGCCTGCGCGCGATCGTCGTCGTCGGATGCCTGCTGAACGCCGCGGGGTTCGCGATCCTCGCGACCGTCTCGGCCGACGGGCCCGTGTTGACGCTCTACGCCACCACCATCACGATCGGCGCGGGCCTCGGGCTCGCCATGGTTCCCTGTACCGAGGCGATCATCTCAAACGTCCCTGCGAGCAAGCAGGGGGTCGCCGCGTCGGTCAACCACACGACACGCGAGGTCGGCACGACGCTCGGCGTGGCCCTTTTCGGAGGGCTGCTGTCGGGTATCTACTCCGACCAGATGCGGGCAGCCACCGAGGTCCTTCCCGCGCCGGTGCGCGAGGCCGCGAGGGAGTCGGTCGCCGCAGCGCTCCAGATCGCGGCGACGGCCGGGCCCGAGGGCGCCGCGATCGCCACCAGCGCTCGCGAGGCGTACGCGCAGGGCATGCAGCAGACCTCGCTGGTCATGGTCGCGATCATGGTCGTCTGCGCCGCGATCTGCGCAGCCTGGGCTCCGCGTCGGGCCCCGAGGACCCTCTCCGCCGAGCTACCGGCAGGCGCGTGAGCACTGCGTTCGTCGACCGCCCGCCCGGACACGCCGCAGAACCGCCCGCGGGGCTTGGCCGACGAGCGAGGCACTACGCTGACAGCGGTGCGGGCTGCGGGCGAATTGACGAAGAAGGGCCAGCGGCGCGTCGAGGAGATCATCGAGGCCACGCTCGTCTGCCTCGCCCGTGATGGGTACGCGCAGACCTCGCTGCAGCGCGTCGCAGACGAGGCGGGCCTCCACAAGCGCGGCGTCCTCTACTACTACGGCACGCGCGAGCAGCTGTTCGACGCCGTGGTGCGCCGTCTCGGCGACCGGCTGTTTGACCAGCTCGAGACCGAGTTGGTGACCCTCGACGAGCCGATCGCCATCGTCGAGCAGGGCTACGCCACCCTGTGGGGGACCGTCACCACGGACCGCGCGCTGTTGGTCGCGTGGTTCGGGTTGCGCGCCGAGGCCGTCACCAACCCGACACTGGCGACGACGGCGAACTACCTCGTCGACCGCTTCCGCGCGCTCGTCGGCCGTCTGATCGATGACCTGCTGAGGCGCGGCGGAACGCTGAACCTCGAGCGTGGTTCCCTGGAGGTCCTCGTGTTGGCCTGCACGCAGGGTCTCATCCTCGACTTCCTCGAACGCGGCGAGACCCCCGATCTGCTTCATGCGATCAAGGACTTCCAGGGATGGCTCGCCACCGTGGCGGTCCGACCGGCCGGGACCTGAACCACGATCGACGCCTCGTAGCCACGCGCCCGTGCGCGCCCTGTTCGAACTCCGCCGTTCAGAACGCCGGCACAATTATTCACCGAGCGGTGTAGAAAGGTCTATGCTGCCCCGATGAGCGCCCCCATCGCGAGTCGGCAGCTGGCCTACCCCCACCGCCTGGCCGGGCACTGCGGCTCCGGCAGCATCCGCGACCTCCTCGAGTTCCACCGTCTCGACTACGGGACCGGACCGCTGTCGGAGGGCGCGTGTTTCGGGCTGGGGGGCGGCCTGGGGTTCTTCTCCCTGGAGCTGCCGGAGATGACGCCTCCGGTCTACCTCGTCGGGCGAACGGGCGAGTTCGAGGAGGACGTCGCCACGAACCTCGGAGCTTCTCTGGAGATCCGGGAGACGGAGGACCCGGCGGTCGGGTGGCAGACGGTGCGCGACGAGGTCGACGCCGGCCGCCCGTCGATGCTCTGGGCGGACATCGCCGAGCTCGAGTACCTGCGGGTGCGCATGTCCAACACCCGGCACGACATCGTCGTCATCGGCTACGACGAGGAACAGGGCATCGCCTTCGTGGCCGACAACGACCGCGACGAGATCCAGCGCTGCTCGCTCAAGTCGCTCGCGCGCGCTCGCAGCTCGCACGGCTTTCCCGGTCCGAACCGCCACCGCGTGTTCGTGTACGACTGGCCGGAGCGCCTGCGCGACCCGCGCGAGGCGACGCGCCTCGCGCTCGGACGCGCGGTGCAGAACATGCGCCAAGACCGTGTCGAGCTGCTCGGGATGGCTGCGGCCGGCGGCGTGCCCGGAGTCGCCACGTTCGCCGAGCAGTACCGCACGTGGCCAGGCCGGTTCGGCGAGCGTACGGACGCGGCGCTCGGCGCGCTGCGCGTCCTGATCGTCAAGGCGGGCACCGGCGGCGCGCTGTTCCGCTCCCTCCACGCCGAATTCCTTCGGGATATGAGCGTCCTGCTCGACGACGCCGCACTTCGGTCCGCGGCGGACATCTACGACGAGCTCGCGGAGGCTTGGATCGAACTCGCCGACCACGCCGGCGAGCGACGTCACGGCGACGGCATCGCGACGACGCTTCGCATCGCCGAGCTCGAGCGCCACGGCGTCGAGGCGATGGAGCGCTGGGAAGGATGACCGCCCTCGCGGCTCCCCGGATGCTCTGGGGGCCGCTCGCCGCCGTGTGTCTGGCACAGCTGCTGCTGATGCTCGACGTCACGATCGTGATCGTCGCCCTGCCGGTCATCGGCGCGGACCTCGGAGCCTCCCTGGGAGGCATGCAGTGGACGATCGACATCTACGCGCTGACGCTCGCCGCGCTCATGCTCAACGCCGGGTCGGTCGCCGATCGCATCGGCCGACGCCGCGTGTTCCTCTGGGGGCTCGGGGTCTTCGGTCTGGCCTCCGCGGTCTGCGGCCTGGCGTGGGACCCGGGGTCCCTCATCGCGGCACGGGCCCTGCAGGGCGTCGGTGGCGCGATGCTCTTCGCGACCGGGCTCGCGATCCTCGGCGCCCAGTACGTCGGCCAGCAACGGGCCGTGGCCCTGGGCGTCTTCGGCGCCGTCTTCGGAGCGGCCGTGGCACTCGGACCGTTGGTCGGGGGAGCGGTGATCGAGCTGGTCAGCTGGCGCTGGATCTTCCTCGCGAACGTCCCGGTGGTGATCGCGGCCGCCGTCGTGGCACTGCGGTACGTGCAGGAGACGCGGGACCCAGAGCCGCGCCCCGTCGACTGGGCCGGTCAGCTGACGTTCACCGTCGGCATCGCGACGCTGCTCGCCGCACTGATCGAGGGCGGCGAGTGGGGCTGGGCGTCGGTCGGTGTGCTGTCGCTGTTGACGGTCGCGGTGGCCTCGCTCATCGCCTTCGTGTGGGCGCAGCGGCGGCAGTCCCGCCCCATGTTCGACCTCGATCTGGTGCGTGACCGCTCCTTCGCCGGGGCCGCGATCGCCGCGTTCGCCACCTCGGCGTCGCTGTTCGGCATGTTCGTGTACCTGACGCTGTGGTTCCAGCGGGTCCTGGGCATGAGCGGCCTGGAGGCGGGCCTTCGGCTGCTACCGGTCACCATCGTCGCGTTCGTGGCGGCAGCTGCGGCGGGACGCTTCTCGGGCCGGGTCGCGCCCCGGCTCGTCCTCGGTACGGCGCTCGCGGCGACCTCCGCCGGCCTGCTGCAGATGACGATGCTCGACGCGAGCACGTCGTGGACCGTCGCGTTCCCCGGGCTGGTGCTCTGCGGGCTGGGCTTCGGACTCGCGAACCCGACCGTCGCCTCGGTGACGCTCGCCGTCGCCCCGCCGCGCCTCGCCGCGACAGCGACGGGCATGAATTCGACGTTCCGTCAGGTCGGGGTCGCCTCCGGGGTCGCGGCGCTCGGCGCGATCTTCGACCACGCGCTCGACCAGGACCACGGCGACCTGACCGGCGCCGCGTTGCGAGCGGCCATCGCCGAGGACTACTCCGCGGGCCTGGACCGCGTCTTCGTCGTCAGCGCGCTCGTCGCCGCGGCGGGAGCGGTCCTCAGCATCTGCCTCGTCCGCGTCCGGGCCGCGCCGTGAGTCACCGGCTCGACCGCCCTGCTCCTGGGGTCGTGCGGTTCACCGTCCCGCTCGCCCTGGGATCCCCCGATCACCTCCACATCCACGTCCTGGACACCCCCGACGGTGCGCTGGTGGTCGACACCGGCGCCAAGGGCTCGGATGCGGCGCTGCACGCCGGCCTCGCCGCCGCCGACGTCCACCAGCCGGCCGTGCTGGTCACGCACGGCCATCTCGACCACTGGGGAATCGCGACCGACCTCGCTCCAGCGGTCCACGCCCACCCGGAGATCGAGCGGACCTTCGCCATCGCCGGCGGCGCTCCGTTCGGCCCCGCGGCCCCGGGGTTCCTCGACTCCGCCGCTGTCACCGAGGCGTTCGCCGGCTTCACCGGGCTTGTCGGCGACGTGCCGGAGGTCATCCCCGTTCGCGACGGTCAGACGTTCGGCGACTGGGCGGTGCTGCACACCCCCGGACACGACCCCGCCCACATCTGCCTCTACCGCGCCGCCGACGGCGTGCTGATCTGCGGAGACCTCCTGCTGCCCGGCTACACGCCCAACGTGCAGCCCTCCCTCGACGGGTCCGACGCGCTCGCGGACTTCCTCGCCTCGCTGCGGCGCGTCGCCGATCTGCCGGTCACCCTCGTGCTGCCCGCGCACGGCGACTCGTACGCCGACGCCCGGAGCCGCGCCTCCGAGCTGCTCGACCACCACGCCAGGCGACTCGAGCATCTGCGCGAAGCCCTCGCCGGAGGGCCGACACCGCTCGCCGAGCTCAGCGCCGCGACGTTCGGCAAGCGTGCCGACAGTCGCGCAGACCGGATGCTCGCGCTGATGGAGACCTACGCCCACCTCGAGCATCTTCGTCGCCACGACGAGGCGACCGAGATGCCGGACGGCCGCTGGTCGGCACCGGCGTCGCCCGCCTCGTCCGAGGGCGGGTGAAGGTCAGCGTCGCCACTGGCGGCGGCCGGTCGCCGGTCAGCTCCGGTTCCGCGGTGGAGTGCTCACCGTCGTGAGCCACCCCTGGAAGTCTCTGATGCCGGCTTGGAGCTCGGGCGTCTCGCCGCGCTCGAGGTAGTCCAGGACGAGTCCTTGAGTCCCGGCGACGATCAGGACCTCCAGCGAGGTTCGGCTGATGACCAGGACCCGGCCGCGGCCCACAGCGTCGTCGATCAGTCCGCTGATCAGCGCGCGGAGCCGGTCGGCGAGATAGCTCGCGGTGACCTGGAGGACCGGATCGGTGATCGCCTCGGCGCGCAGGCCGAACCAGGCGACCAGGAGCGCGCGATCGGTCGTGATCGCCGCCCAGAGCTCGGTGTACCCCGTGGCCACGATGTCGGCCGGCTCCTCGAGTCCGGTGAGCGCCTCCTCCAGACGGTCGAACAACCGATCGCCCAACGTTCGCACCACCGCGTCGAACAGGTTCTCGCGCGACCCGTAGTAGTAGAGGACGACCCGCTTGTGCAGACGAGCCTCGTCGGCGACGCGCTGGATCGACGTCGCGGCGTACCCGTCGCGCGCCAGACAGCGCAGCGCCGCGTCCAGGATCTCCGACACGCGCAGGGCGCCTTTGGGGGTGAGATCGCCGGCGGCGCGCACTGCGAGCGAGCCTATCGCCCGAGTGCGGAAACGAATGTCGGAGAAAAACCACCAACTGGTACGTTCTCGTCATGGACGCCGCCACTACCCCGACCGATTGATGCGCCTCGCCGGCTTCGCGCTCCGCCGCCCGAAGGCGACGCTCGGTGTCTGGGTGCTGGTCACGCTCGCGCTGTCGCTCAACGCCCTGTCGTTCGAGGATCGCCTCTCCCCGAGCACCGTCGACGTCCCGGGCAGCTCCAGTGCACGGGCGCAGGCGGTGGCCGAGCGCACCTTCGGCATCGAGGCGTCGATCCCGATCGTGCTGGAGGGTCCGCAGCAGCAGGTCGACCGTCAGGGCGCCGCTCTCGCGCAGGTCCTTCGCCGGGACACCGGGCTGCGCGTGCTCTCGCCCTGGGATGAGGACGCCCAGGGAATCCCCGAGCTGCGACCGACGCGCGGTGCCGCGCTGATCCTGGTGCTGGCCAAGGCGCAGAGCACCTTCGCGGGGGAGACCGGCCAGGCGATCAGGGAGACCGTCGACACGTCGGTCGACAAACCGGTCCGCGCATCCGTCACCGGGTTCTCCCTCGTGGGCGGGGACCTGAAGGACGAGTCCCTGAAGGCGGCCAGCGATGCCGCCCTCCTCGCCGTCCCAGTCCTGCTGCTGGTCCTGCTGCTGGTGTTCCGGTCGCCGATAGCGGCCGCGATCCCGGCGCTGTTCGGGCTGGCGGCAGTCACGTCAGGATTCGGGCTCGTCGCGCTGGTGGCGACCTTCACCCCGATCACCGACGTCGCGAGCTCGTTGACGGAGATGATGGGCCTGGCCCTGGGGGTCGACTACTCGCTGCTGCTGGTGTCCCGCTTCCGCGAGGAGCTGCGCCGCGGAAACTCCCCGCGCGAGGCCGCCGCAGCGGCCGCAGACACCGCTGGGCGAACCGTGGTCTTCGCCGGGGTGACGCTGATCGCGGCAATGGTCGTCGCGATGGCGCTCTCCCCGGGGGATTTCCTGCTCTCGGCGGCGGCGAGCGTCGCGCTCGTGGCGTTCCTCAGCGTCGCCGGCTCGTTCCTCGCCGCACCCGCGCTCCTGCTGCTCGTCGGTCACCGGATCGACCGCTGGCGGATCGGCAGCGAACCGCGGGACGGCGGCGGGTGGGCGCGGTTTGCCGACGCGGTCCAGCGGCGGCCGCTGCTGACTGCGGGCCCCGCGCTCGCCGGCCTGCTGCTGCTGTCCGTCCCGGCGCTGGGGCTGACGACCGGCCCGCCCGACGTCCGGACGCTCCCCTCCGACAGTCGCGCACGCATGGACACCGTCCGGACCGCCGAGGTGCTGGGCGCCGGCTGGACGGCCCCGTTCGAGGTCTACGTCTCCGACGACACCGGTCCGATCACCTCCCCCGAGCGACTGCGCGCCATGGCCACCTGGCAGCGACAGATCGCGAAGCTGCCCGGCGTGCGAACCGTCATCGGTCCCGGCGCGATCGTCGAGCAGGAGCCCCGACTGCTCACCGCCGACCGACGAGCCGCCCGCGCCACCGCGGACCTCCGCAGGAGCGGCCGCGACGCCCGCAAGCTCAGCCGCGGCCTCGGGCGGGCCCAGCGTGGCGTCGGTGATCTACGCGGCGGGCTGCGCGACGCCCGCACCGCGGCCGACCGGATCGCCGCGGGCGCCGGCACCGGCTCAGGCGGCGCCGAGACCCTCGGCGCCGCCCTGCGGCGCGCACGGGACGGAGCCCGCGAGCTGCGCACCGGCCTCGCGCAGGCGCGCGCGGGCTCCTCACGCCTCACTGCAGCCCTCGTCGACGCGCGCAAGGGCACCGCAGCTCTCGCCGACGGCCTCGACCGGGCGCGCCCCGGTGCGCGCAAGCTCCGCGACGGCGCCGCGGCACTCCGCGATGGTCTACAGCAGGGCCGCGGTCAGCTGCAGCAGCTGACGACTGCGTCGCGGGAAGCCCAGGGCGACGTCGACGCGCTCCTCCGCAGCCTCTCGACGATGACCATCGGGCGAACGGACCCGCGCTACCGTCAGGCACTCGAGCGGGCCGGCCGCCTGTCCGCCTTCTTCTCCGGCAAGGACCCACGCGACGGGCGGCAGATCGACCCGGCGTATCCGGGTCTTCCGTCGAGCCTGACGGCGGCAGACGACCAGATCGGCCGCGCGATCGACGGCGCCGACGCCCTCACCGGCGGCGCCCGCCAGCTCCTCGACGGCCTCACGAAGCTGCGCGGCGGAGCCCTGCGGCTCGGCGACGGCGTCGGTCGGATCGCCGGCGGCGCCGAGGATCTGGAGAAGGGCCTCCGGCGCATCGAGAGCTCTACCGCGCAGCTCCCCTCCGGCCTTGACGCCCTGGCCGGCGCCACCGACCGCCTCGCCGGCGGCATCCAGCGCCTGCAACGCGGCAGCGACCAGCTCGCCGATGCACTGGGCCAGGGTGCAGCCCGCAGCGCGACGCTGCAGAACGGTCTCGGCACCGCCCGCGATCGGACACGTCGTGCGGCGGCACGCGGTGACGAGGGCAAGGAGATCGCACGGCTGCGCGACCGCTCCCCCCGGCTGCTGGACTCCGGCTACTTCGTTCTCGCGGCACTGGACGGCAGCAGCCGCGGCGCCCGAACCCAGGCGGGGTTCGCCGTCAGCCTCGACGGTGGCGGGCAGGCCGCCCGCATCACCATCGTGCCCGACAGCGGACCCAACGCAGCCCGCACCCGCGCCCTGAACGACCGGCTGCAGGGAGAAGCGGATCGGCTGGCGGCCGCCACGGCAGCCCGGGTGGACGTCGGCGGCGTCGCCGCGCAGCTCACCGACTACCAGCGCGCGCTGGGGTCCACCCTGCCACTGCTCGTCGTCGCGCTGAGCATCATCACGTTCCTCGTCCTCATCCCCATCCTGCGCGCGATCGTGCTCCCGGCGTTGAGCGTCGTCCTCAACCTGCTCACGGTGGGCGCGTCGTTCGGCGTCGTCGCCCTGCTCTTCCAGGGCACCGACCCGCCGCTCGGCGGACCCGGCTACGCGGACATCCTGAGCCTGATCGCCATGTTCGTCGTCGTCTTCGGCCTCAGCCTCGACTACCAGGTCTTCATCCTGGCCCGGATCCGCGAGGCGTGGCAGGAGTCCGGCGACCTCCACCACGCCGTCACCCACGCGATCGACCGCACCGGACGCGTCGTCACCGGGGCCGCCGCGATCATGGCGGGCGTCTTCATCAGCTTCGCGCTCACCGACCTGACCGTCGTCAAGCAGACCGGCATCGGACTCGCCACCGCCGTCCTGATCGACGCGACGATCGTCCGCATGGTCCTCCTCCCCGCAGCCCTACGGCTGACTGGCCGCACGACCTTCTGGATGCCCGGTTGGCTCGACCGAGCACTCCCGACCCTCGACGTCGAAGGAACCAACCGCCCATCTCGCGCCGCCGGCTGAGTTCGTGGGGCCCTGCGGACATCCCCAGGGTCCGACGCGCCCGCGGACTTCCTCGCCTCGCTGCGGGACGTCGCCACTCGATGCAGCGCCGGGCTTGATTTTACACCGATCGGTGCGTATTCTGCCGCCCATGGGAAAGATCACCTTCGTCGAGCACGACGGCACCGCACATCAGGTCGAACTGGTCGACGGCGAGTCGCTGATGGCCCTGGCGACCGGGAGCGGCGTTCCGGGGATCGACGGCGATTGCGGCGGCGAGGCGTCGTGCGGGACGTGCCACATCATCGTCGATGAGGAGTGGATCCAGACCACGGGGAGGCGGTCCGAGGAGGAGAGCGCAATGGTCGAGATGTCACCGGAGTGCGTGCCTAACTCGCGCCTGGCGTGTCAGCTGCGGGCGACCGAGGGCCTCGACGGGCTCACGGTCCGCCTGCCCGAGTTCCAGATGTAGATCGCAGACCAACCCTCCAGACGACGACAACGAGCGAACGACCCCATGACGACGACCAGCAACGTTCTTGACCGGGCGAAGACCATCGTGACCGACAAGGTCCAGGCGACCATTCCCGTCGACCGGCAGGTGCAGGCCGCCCACGCGGTGAAGAAGGCGAAGCGGCGGGCCGGCCTGGAGACGCCGCTGGCGTTTACCGAGGCGCCGATCCCGAACCCGGCCGACGTGCCGCTCGCCGAGATCGACGTGAGCAACCCGTTCATGAACCGGCAGGGCAAGTGGTACCCGTACTTCGCGCGGCTGCGCGAGGAGGCCCCGGTCCACTACCTCGCCGACAGCCCGTTCGGTCCGTTCTGGTCGATCACGCGCTACGAGGACATCCAGGCCGTCGACTCCAACCCGGAAGTCTTCTCGGCCGAGCCCTACATCGTCCTCGGTACCCCGCCCATGCCGGCGGAGATGTTCATCGCGATGGACCCGCCCAAGCACGACGTGCAGCGCAAGTCCGTTCAGAGTGTCGTCGCGCCGCGCAACCTCAAGGAGATGGAGGGCCTCATCCGCGAGCGGGTCCAGGAGGTGCTCGACGGCCTGCCGACCGACGAGCCGTTCGACTGGGTCGAGCGCGTCTCCATCGAGATCACGGGCCGGATGCTGGCGACCCTGCTGGACTACCCCTACGAGCGGCGCCGTGAGCTCACGCGCTGGTCCGATGCCATGGGCGGCTCCGCTGAGGCGACGGGCGGAACCACGCACCTCGACGATCTCTTCACGGCCGGCGTGGAGCTGGCCCGGAGTTTCACGGCGCTGTGGCATGACAAGGCGGCGCGGCGAGCGGCGGGTGAGCCCGACGGGTTCGACCTGATCACGCTGATGCAGACGTCGGAGGACACGAAGGACCTCATCAAGAAGCCGATGGAGTTCATCGGCAACCTGGCGCTGCTGATCATCGGTGGAAACGACACCACGCGCAACTCGATGACCGGCGGCGTCTTCGCGCTGAACCAGTACCCGGACCAGTTCGAGAAGCTGAAGGCTGACCCGTCGCTGATTCCGAACATGGTGTCGGAGATCATCCGCTGGCAGACCCCGCTCGCCTACATGCGACGGGTCGCCAAGGAGGACGTCCACTTCGGCGGGCAGTTCATCCGCAAGGGCGACGTGGTCGTCATGTGGTACGCGTCCGGCAACCGCGACGAGTCCAAGTTCGAGAACGCGGACGCCCTGATCATCGACCGCAAGAACGCGCGCAACCACATGTCCTTCGGGTTCGGCGTGCACCGCTGCATGGGCAACCGGCTTGCCGAGATGCAGCTGCGGATCCTCTGGGAGGAGCTGCTGGAGCGCTTCGACCGCATCGACGTGGTCGGCGAGCCGACCTACGTGCAGTCGAACTTCGTCAAGGGCTACGAGAAGATGATGGTCCAGCTGACCCCGAAGGCCGGCGTCCGCCATCCGGGGGTACACACGACCGCCGAGACGTCGGCGGTCTGAGGCGCAGCGCTTCGATCCTCGGGAAGCGCGCTACCGGTCCAGACGGACAGCGTGCTCGCGCTCGATGGAGACCCGCGCCCACCTCGATCACCGACATCGTCGGGGCAAGGCGACCGAGCGGCACGACGCTCGCTGAAAGGTCAGCCGCGCGCTGCTCCGCCCCACGAGCGCCACGCGTCGGGGACGGGGACACCCGACGCCTCGAAGTGGGCGATCTCCACGCGGACGAACATCGCCGAGGCCTCTGCGACGATCGCTTCTCCGGCGGACATCGTGCCGGCCATGTGCAGCTTGCGGCCTTCGGTCGCCGTGCATCGCGCGACCAGGTGCAGTGGCGTGTGCAGCGGGACCGGGAGCCGGTACTCGACGTTGAGCCGCGCGGTGACGGCGGGAGTCTCGAGCAGCACCAGCACCCCGCCGAACAGGTCGTCCAGTGCGGCCGCGATCGCGCCGCCGTGCGCCAACCCGGGCGCGCCCTCCATCCGCCCGTCGAGCGTCAGGTCCGCATGCACCTCGCCGTCGACTGCCTGCATCTGCATCCGCAGCCCGGCTGCGTTGCCGGGTCCGCACCCGAAGCAGTTGTCGTGATGCGCCGGGATGTGCCCCAGCGACGTCGGCCTCACCGCTCGCCCTCGAACGCGACGAGCGCCGGATACGCCTCGCGATAGGCCGTCAAGATCTCGTCGAGCGGCAGATCCGAACGCAGGCCATGGTCGACCACGTACTCCATGTAGCGCTGCCCGTCCCCGGTGAACGCATGCATCAGTGCGTCGTGCTCGCCGTCGAAGTCCAGTGGTTCCACGCCGGCGCGCGCACAGAGCTCGCGGTTGAACGCTGGGCTCGCCTTCACCCAGCGTCCCTGGTTCCAGACGGCCGCGTAGCCGTGGTAGCGGAACAGATCGGTCCCCATCGCCTCGCGCAGCCGCTCGGTCTGCAGGTGGTTGCGCACGTCGGCGTACCCGAGTCGCGCCGGGAAGCCGAGCGCACGGCAGCCGGCGGCGAACAGCACCGCCTTGGGCACGCAGTAGGCCCTGCGCTCCGCCAGCACGCTGCTTGCGCGGTACTCCTCCGGGGAGGTCGGCAGGCGGTACGGGTCGTAGCGGATGGCGTCACGGACGGCGGCGAACCAGGCCGAGAGCGTCGCCGCGTCACCGTCGGCACCGCTGACGGCGGCGCTGACCGCCTCGCCGACAGCAGGATGGTCGTGATCGAGGAACGACGTGACGACGACGTCCTCGACGCCGGGGCGGGAAGCGGCCGACATCAGCGCTCCAGCCAGGTCTCGAGCAGCTCGACCTGTGCGCGTTCCTCGTCGAGGAGCCGGTCGGCGATCGGGATCCCCGCAGCATGGTCTGCGGCCCGGGCGACGGCGGCGAGCTCCCTCCACCCGGCGGCGAGCCCATCGGCCTGCACGGCCGCGGCGCGGAGTCCCGGGTCGTCGAGGAGGCTCGCCATGTCGTGCAGGAACTCGGCCCAGAGCGACCGGAAGAGCGCTCCGCCCGTCCCGGCCTTGACGATGAAGATCGACAGGGCCGCGAGGACCCCGGGCAGTGCGTCGCCGTGGTCGTCCGGCCAACGGCGGTAGGCGTGTGTGAACGCCTCGACCCCCTGCAGGCCGGCCGGGGCGTCCAAGCCGCCGAGCCTCGTCCCGCCGTTGCGCATGTTGGCGACCGCTCCGGTGATCGCCGCCCGCGCCGCGCCGGCCGGGTCGGACAGGCTCGTCGGCCAGTCGAACACGAAGGTCCGGTTGCGGTTGCGTCCCGGGAACCCGCGCGAGTCCCGGGCGCGCGCGAGCGACGCCAGCGAGCACGGCTGCAGCTCCTCACGGTCGTTGTCCGCGATCCACGCCACACCGGCCTCGCGGTCCACGCCCGCGATAACGATCGCGTGCCGCGTGTTGGACATCCGCACCCGCAGGTACTCGAGCTCGGCGATGTCCGACCACACGATCGGCGGTCTTCCGCGCTGCAGCTCGTCGTCGAGCCACGCCGCTGCTCGCGCGCGGTCATCGGTCTCCCGCACGTCCAGGTCGATCCCGAGGTTCTCGGCGAAGGCCTCTTCGAGCGCCTCGGTACGGCCGACGACGTAGATTGCCGGCGTCTCGGCGGGCACGTCGGCGTACAGGAACCCGAGGCCGCTGCCCAGGCCGAAGCACATGCCCTCCGACAGCGGTCCCGCGCCGAAGTCCAGGCCCCGGTGGGCGAGGACGTCGCGCAGACTTCCCGACGCGCAGTGGCCGGCGAGCGCGTGGGTGAACTCCGGGGCGCCCACGGTCATCGGGGCGCCACGATCGTGATCGTGCCCTGCGCCGCGCAGGCGACCCGTCCCCCGGCGAGGATCTCACCCCGGACGACCGCACTGCGGTTCGTCATCGCGAGCACGCTCGCGGTCGCTTCCACGATGCCCGCCTGGACCGGGCGGATGTAGTTGAGCTTCAGCTCGGTGGTCGCCCCCCAGTACCCCTGCGGCATCAGCGGATAGATCACCGCGCCCGTGATGTGGTCGAGGATGGATGCCAGGCAGCCGCCGTGGACGTTGCCCGACGGCGTCAGCAGCTCCTCCCCGAGGGTCGCCCGTGCGTCCACCGTTCCGGGCCCGATCTCCATGAGCTCGATGCCCAGATACTGCGGCAGGCCACCGATGTCGTTCGACATCGCGCGCATCGCCTCCGCGATGTCCGCGTCGAACCGGTCGACCCACTGCGTGTGTGCTTCAGCGCTCATCTGCGGAATTCTACACCGATCGGTGATTTCAGTAGGACTTCGGGAGACCCAGCGAGTGGTGCGCGACGTGGTTGAGGATCATCTGCTCGCTCACCGGCGCGATCCGCATGAGTCGCGTGAGCCACCAGAGGTCACTGACGCCATACTCGATGGACAGCCCGTTGCCGCCGTGCGTCTGGATGGCCACATCGACGGCATGGGTCGCGGCTTCCGCCGCCGCGTACTTGGCCATGTTCGAGGCCTCTCCCGCCTCGGGAGCGCCGGCGTCGAAGAGCGCCGCTGCCTTCTGCGTCATGAGGCGGGCGAGCTCGAGTTCGATCTTGGCCTTCGCCAGCGGATGGGCAACCGCCTGATGGGCGCCGATCGGCGAGCTCCACACGGTGCGGTCGTTCGCGTAGGCCACGGCCTTGCGGAGGGCCAGACGGGCGGTGCCGCAGAGCATCGCGGCGATCGTGATGCGTTCGGGGTTGAGCGCATCGAAGACCACCTTGAGCCCCGAGTCCTCACCACCGACGAGCCTGGACGCCTCTACGGGGACATCGTCGAAGTACAGGGTCCACTGCTTCTCCGGCCCGAGATACGGCATCGGGATCACCTCGCGCGTGAACCCCGGGGTGTCGGTGTCCACGATGCACAGCGAGGGCGGCCCGAGCGTGCCGTCGCTGTCCTGCACGCGGGCCACGATCAACACCGCCTCCGCGTCCTCCACGCCCGAGATGTAGGTCTTCTGGCCGCGCAGCAGGAACGACCCGTCGCCCTGCCGGACCAGGCGGCTGCGGAGGTTGTGGGAGTTCGACCCCGCGTCCGGCTCAGTGATGGCGAACGCGAGCTTGATGGAGCCGTCGATGATGCCGCGCAGCCAGCGGTCACGCTGCTCATCCGATCCGTGACGTTCGAGGATCGTGCCGGCCATGGAGCAGCTCAGCACAAGCATCAGCCCCGCGACCCCGTTCGCGGCGCTCTCCTCCACCACCACGGAGAGGCCGGCCATGCCGAGGCCGCCGCCTCCCCACTCGGGCGCGGCGCCGATTCCCACGTAGCCGCCCTCGGCGAGGTCGCGCCACACCTCGCGGGGAGGTTCGTCGCGCTCGTAGCAGTCCCGCGCGTAGCGGTCGCCGTGCCGGCGGCAGATCGCGGCGACCGCTTCACGGATCGCGGTCTCCTCGTCGGTCGGGACCAGCCCGAGGTTCGGAATCGCTGCTGTGGTCATCACTGCTCCTTGGTCAAGAGTCGTCGCTGCCGTACTCGCGCAGCGCGGTCGGCATCGTGGCGAGGGGGAAGCCATCGAAGGGCACGGACCGCGTGCTTACCGGCCCGTTCCAGGTGTGTCGGTTGTTGGGCACGGCGCCGTCGACCCGCACACAGCTCCCGGAGATGAACGCCGCTGCGGGTGACAGCAGAAAGACGATCGCGGCGGACACCTCGGCCTCGGTGCCGTACCGGCCCAACGGGACCTTGTCCTTGAGCCGCCGCAACTCGGCCTGCATGGCCTCGTCGTAGGTGTCGAAGCCGCTCGAGGCGATCCAGCCAGGGGCGACCGCATTGACGCGAACGCCGGCGGCGGCCCATTCGCAGGCGGCGGTCTCGGTGAGGTTCAGCATTCCGGCGCGGGCCGCGCCGGAATGGCCCATGGTCGGCATGCCTCCCCAGATGTCGGCGATGATGTTGACGATCGACCCGCCGGTCGCGTGCAGCTGCTGCGAGTAGACCTCGCGGGCCATGAGGAACCCGCCGGTGAGGTTGGTCCGGACGACGGCGTCCCAGCCGTTCGCCGAGATCTTCTCGAGCGGCGCAGGGAACTGTCCGCCCGCGTTGTTGACGAGTCCGTCGATTCTGCCGTGTTCGGCACGGACGGCCGCGACGCTCGCGCGGACGGCGTCCTCGTCGCGGATGTCGCAAGCGTGGACGCTCGCTTCGCCGCCGTGCACGGCAAGCTCGCCGCGCACCGCCTCGAGTCGCTCGACGCGCCGGCCGATGAGCGCTACCGACGCACCGAGGCGGCAGAGCTCGTGGGCGGTGCACCTGCCGATCCCGCTGCCGCCACCGGTGACGACGATCACCTGCCCGTCGAACAGGCCGTCCCGGAAGACGGTGGTGTACCGCCCAGCACCGGTTGTGTTGGGTGAGCTCACCCCGCGGGCGCGGCCTCGATCTTGTCGACCGTGTGCCGGTCGGTCAGCTCGCCGTCCTCCAGGCGCGCGCGGAGGACCTTCTTGTCGAACTTGCCCACGGACGTCTTCGGCACCTCGTCGATCACCGCGTACTCGTCCGGGATCCACCACTTCGCGACGCGGTCGAGCAGGAACGTCGCCAGCTCGCCGGCCGGGACCTCCTTGCCCTCGTCGAACACGATGCACGCCAGCGGCCGCTCGGTGAAGCGCTCGTCGGGCTTCGCGATCACGGCCGCCTCGCGGACCGCCGGGTGAGCCATCAGCTCGTTCTCGAGGTCGACCGAGGAGATCCACTCGCCGCCGGACTTGATGACGTCCTTCGCGCGGTCGGTGATGCGGATGAAGCCGTTGGAGGTGATCGCGGCGACGTCCCCCGTGCGCAGCCAGCCGTCATGGAACTTCTCGGGCGCATCCGTCTCGTAGTAGGCGCTCGCGATCCACGGGCCGCGGACCTCGACCTCACCGGTGGACTCGCCGTCCCACGCGACCTCCTCGCCGACCTCGTCGACGATCCTCGCCTCGACACCCGGAGCGATGCGGCCGGCCGTCGTCCGGTATCCCCACGCCTCCTCCTCCGAAAGACCCCGCGGCGGCCGGGCGACCGCCCCCAGCGGCGAGGTCTCCGTCATCCCCCACGCCTGAACGATAAGGACGCCGTAGCGCTCCTCGAAGGCCTGCATGAGCGACTTCGGGACCGCGGCGCCGCCACACGGCACGCGCCGCAGCGACGACAGGTCCGGCTTGTGCTCGTCCGCGTAGCGGAGCAGGTCCATCCACAACGTCGGGACCGCGCCCGCGACCGTGACCTTCTCGCCCTCGATGAGCTTCGCCAGCGGCTCGCCCTGCAGGAACTTGTCCGGCATCACGAGGTCCGCGCCAACCAGCGGTGCCGCGTAGGCCAGGCCCCACGCCTGCGCGTGGAACATCGGGACGACCGGCAGCACGACGTCGTTGCCGCACACGCCGAGCAGATCCGTCATGCCGGACGCGATCGCGTGCAGGAACGTCGAGCGATGGGAGTACAGGACGCCCTTGGGGTCGCCCGTCGTGCCCGACGTGTAGCAGAGGCCCGACGCGCTGCGGTCGTCGATCTCCGGGTACGCGAAGCCGGGTGACGCGCTCGCCAGCAGCTCGTCGTAGCGGATGACCTTGTCGGCCGGGAGCGCGCTCGCGTCCCCGTCGCCGACGACGATGTACTTCTCGACGGTTTCGAACTTGTCGGTGTGCGGCGCGAGCAGCGGGATCACCGAGTCGTTGACCAGGATGACCTTGTCCTGGGCGTGGTTGACGATGTAGACGAGCTGCTCGGGGAACAGGCGGAGGTTCAACGTGTGGAGGACCGCGCCCATCGCCGGGATCGCGTAATAGGCCTCCAGGTGCTCCTGGTTGTTCCACATGAACGTCCCGACGCGGTCGCCCTCGCCGACGCCGAGCTTCGACAGTGCATCAGCCAGCAGATCCGCGCGCTCCGCGACTTCGCGGTAGCTCGCGCGATCAATCTGACCGGGCGACCGCAACGTCGCCACCTGCGCGTTGCCGGTCACGGTGCGCATGCGACGGAGGATCATCCCCACCGTCAGGGCGTGATCGTGCTGGACGAGTCCTTCAAGCATCATTGGAGGCTCCTGGGCCGGGTTCGGATAGGTCGTGCGTTGCGCTGCCCGAGCGCCACAGTGCGATGCGGCGAAGCGCCGCATCGCACGCGTTTGGGTGTCCGCGTGGTTCAGCCGGACACGGCTGCGGGAGTCGCAACCGCCGCGGCGGCGTCCTCGCGGACGAGGTCGGCGGCCTTCTCGGCGATCATGATGACCGGAGCGTTCGTGTTGCCACGGACGATGGTGGGCATCACCGAGGCGTCCACGACGCGCAGGCCCTCGATGCCGTAGACCCGCAGTCGGGGATCGACCACCTGGCCGATCGCTGCCGTCGAGGTCGGGTGGTAGATCGTCTGGGTGTTCTCGGCGACGAACGCCATCAGCTCGTCGTCGGTGGCGTCCCTGGACGGGGCGCGCAGCTCACCGGTGATGATGGCCTGCATCGCGGGCTGCGCGGCGATCTCCAGCGCCATCCGCATGCCGGCCAGGATGGTCTGCCGGTCCTCGTCGGTGCCGATGTAGTTGTGCACGATGCGCGGCTTGGAGAACGGGCTCGCGCTCCGGAGAGTCACTGACCCGCGGCTCGTGGGCTTCACGACCCCGGGTCCGAACGCGACGGCGTGCTTGTCGGTCACCCCGAGACCCTCCTCGAAGAACGCCACAGGCGCACAGTGGAACTGGCAGTCCGGACCGTCCAGACCGGGCCGTGTGCGGACGAAGCCGCCGGCCTCGGCGATGTTCGACGTCAGCGGCCCCTCGCCGTCGACGCTCATCCTCTCGACGTTCTCGTCGGTCATCGCGGTCAGGAGCGACTCGACGTCGGTCGTCCAGTTGATCAGCGTCATGCAGTGGTCCTGCATGCCCTGCCCGACCGGGAGGTCCTTGATGACGTCGAGGCCCAGCGCGGTGAGATGCTCGGCCGGGCCGATGCCCGAGAGCATCAGGATCTGCGGCGTCTGGTACGCGCCGGCGCACAGGATGACCTCGCGGTCGGCGAGGATCTGGAAGTGCTCGGGGTGGTCGACGTGCACCCCCAGCGCGCGGTCGTCCTCGATCATTACGTCGGTGACCATCGCGTCGGTGATGACCGTGAGATTCGGGCGGCCTTCGACCGGATGCAGGAATGCCGCCGCGGTGCTCGCGCGCATGCCGTCGCGCTGCGTGGTCTGGTAGCGGCCGACGCCCTCCTGCCGGGCGCCGTTGAAGTCCGGGTTCTCCTCGTGGCCGGCCTGCTTGGCGGCCTCGACGAACGCGGTGGCCAGCGGATGCATCGAGCGGCTCTCGCGGACGGGCAGCGGCCCGCCGGTCCCGTGGAACATGTCCTCGCCGCGCTCGTTGTCCTCCGAGCGCTTGAAGTACTCCAGGACGTCCTTGTAGCCCCAGCCCTCCGCGCCCATCTCGGCCCACTCGTCGTAGTCCGCGCGGTTGCCGCGGATGTACACCATGGCGTTCATCGAGCTGCAGCCGCCGAGCATCTTCGCGCGCGGCAGGTAGCACCGTCGTCCGTTCATCTGCGGCTCGGGCTCGGTGCTGAGGTCCCAGTCGCGGCGGCCCTTGAACAGCGCGCCGAAGGCGGCCGGGATCGACACCTCCATGTCGTTGTCGTCCCCGCCGGCCTCCAGCAGCGCGACGGTGACGGACGGGTCCTCCGAGAGCCGTGCAGCGAGGACGGCGCCTGCCGAGCCGGCGCCGACGATCACGTAATCGAAGTTCATCGAGGTTCCTCAGTTCTGGTCGTGGTGGTGGCCGACACGTCGAGCAATCCCGACGCGGCAGCCTGAGCCTGGAAGTCGGAGACGAGGCGGCGGGCGATCGGGACGACCCGCAGCAGCTTACGAACCGGGCCCTCGTAGGCGATGTCGCCGTGGAGGATGCGCATGGCGAGGTTGATCTCGCCGGTCCAGAACCGCATCACGTCGTCGGTGTCGATGAAGAGATCGACCTCGGCTCCGGGCACCGCGCCGGCCGTCAACTCGATCGGCGTGCGGTCCAGGTGCAGTGCCAGAACCAGGTCCTGGGGCGAGTCGCGGAGGTGGATGTTGGCGACGACCTCGGCCGACGCGAGGCGTCTGGTCAGCTCCGAGTCGTTCATCGCCTGCGTCATGATCGAGACGAAGGCGTCGTAGACGTCCTGGGCATGGTCTGCTGTGGGCGGCGTCCGCCGTCCGGGCCCCTCGTTCAAGACCATCTCGTTACTCGCTGTCCAGGAAGCGCGCGGCTTCGATGGGGTCACCGAAGAGGATGAGCTTGTCGTCCGTGGCGACCATGCGGCCGTAGTGCGTCGACATCTCGTGCTGGATCGTGTACGCGTCGACAGGGGATCCGAGCTCCTCGGAGATCTCGTCGAAGTCGATCTCCAGGCGGTGCTTGCGGCGGATGTCCCAGAAGGACGGCTGTTGCACGACCTCGACACCATCCTGCTCCCGCAGGACGTCGGCGACCGCGTCGCCCTCGGCGCTGCGCGCCATGACGATTCCGACGTAGTCGTACTCGCCGCCGACGCGGTCGTCGCCGCTCTCCTCCATGGCCCCGAAGCTCATGCGGGCACCGAGACCATGTCGCCGACGCCTGCCGCGTCCCAGAAGGTCCTGGCCTGAGCCAGCGTCCGGCCGCGGGACGCCTCGAAGTCGATCGCGACCGGGAGCTCGTCGACCATGCCTGCCAGCGCTTCGGCTGCGGCGAAGGAGCGGGGCATCCAGTCGTCGATCCAGCCGGCGACGAGCTCGCGGTTGCGCTCGCCGTGCTCGGCGTCGTCCAGCACGAGCTTCATCAGCGAGCAGGTCCAGGTGTTCAGCCACTCCCACTCGAGCTGCGCCACCCGTCCCAGGACCGGCGTGACGGTATCGCCGTTGGCGCTGGCCGCCCGCATCCCGAGCTCGCGCTGCACGAGGACGCCGCAGATCGGTTCGAAGCAGACGTTGACGGCGACGAGCGTCTCACCCCAGTCGACGATCGTGCGGAGGCGCTCGATGTACTCGCGGGTGGGCTGCCAGGCGGGATGCTCGAGCCAGCGGTCGCGGGCCGTGTCCATCGGGATGGACCCGAGGTGGGGTTCGAGGTCGAGCGCGTACAGGATGATCGACTGCGCGAACCGCTGCTTGAGCGCCGCCTGCATGACGACCGCATGGGTGATGGTGTCGGAGAGCGTGTCGCGTCCGGCAGAGGCGACCGCGAGCCAGAGCCCGTGCTGCACGAAGGCGGGCACCTGGAGGTTGGCTCGCAGGAACTCGACCCATGCCGGGTCGAAGTCCTCGAAGAGTCCGTCGACGGTGGCCTGGCGGACCGCGCTGTCGATCTGCCGTTCGTACTGGCTGCCGACCTGGAAGAAGGTCCTCTCCCACCACTGGCCCGGGTCGCGGAAGTCGTGCCAGTCGCCGACCTCCAGACGGGTCGAGTCGTCGCTCCACACGCCGTGGACCCCGTCGAACGACATCGACCACCCACGATCGAGGTGTCGGCTCGTCGACGGCTGTGTGTCGACCGTGACGTCCTCGTAGACCGAGGCGCGACGCTTGACGGGCGTGAACCAGTTGAACTGCCGCTCGGCGTCGTCACCGCGACGGGCGGTTCCGTCGTCGACCTTCTTGACGGGGGGCGTACCCATGGGTGTCTCCTGTCCTAGCCGCCTACGGCGACCGACGTCGTGAACTTGTCGAAGTGAATCTGCGAGACGTCGATGCCGAAGCTCTCGAGCATCTCCTGAGCGGCCTCGACCATCGGTGGCGGACCGCAGAGGTACGCCTCGAAGTCGGAGCCCAGCTCGCCGTCGGCGAGGTAGCGCGCCACCGCTTCGTGGACCATCCCGGCCTCGCCGCTCCACTCCGCGTCGTCGTCTGCGTCCGACAGGACCGGGACAAAGCGGAAGTTCGGGAGCGCGGCGCCGAGGCGCTCGAGCTCGGCGATCTCGATGAGGTCGCGGGTGCCGCGTGCGCCGTAGAAGAACCGCGTCGGGCGGTCGATGCCCTCCTGGACCATGTGGCGCAGGAGAGCCAGCTGGGGCGCCATGCCCGAGCCGCCCGCGATCATCAGGACGGCACGGTCATTGTCGCGCAACGCGAACGCTCCGTACGGGCCGGTGACGGTCAGCGACACGCCGCCGGCGATCGACTCGTCCTCCAGCAGCCCGGAGATCGCCCCGCCCGGGTAGCGCTTCACGATGAACTCGAGCCGTCCCTCCCCGGGCAGGTTGGCCATGGAGAAGGACCGGCGGGCCTCTGCGTCGCCTGGCACATGGATGTCGGCGTAGCTCCCCGGGCGATACGGGAACTCCGCACCCTCGGGGAGCTGGACCACCACGCGTGAGATGTCGTGCGACAACGGCTCGACCGCGTGGACGGTCGTCTCGATCGTCGAGATCACGAACTCCGACCGGTAGTTGTCCGGATCGAAGTGCAGGAGCTCGACGGTGAGGTCCTCTTCGGGCATGGCCCGGCACAGGAGCGTGTAGCCCGAGTCCTGCTCAGAGTCCGAGAGCGCGAACGTCGAGTACCGCTTCAGCGCGACCTCGCCCTCGAGCAGGTAGCACTTGCAGGCCGAGCACTGGCCCTCGCGGCAGCCGTGGACGAGCGAGTAGCCCTGACGGAACGACGCGTCCAGGACGGTCTCGTCCTCGTCGCAGTCGATCTCCTCGCCGATGGGCTCGAAGTACACGCGGGGCACAGGAGCGACCTCGATCAGCCCGCGGTCGGGTACGGCAGGTCGATCGACGCGTTCTTGACCGGCCCGGGCCCGCCGTTGCGACCGGTCGCGACGTTCACGCCGGCCTTGAAGGCCGCCGACCAGTCGCCGGACGGCAGGCCCATCGACTTGGCCGTGTTGATGTTGGGCGACTCGATCGTGAGCCCGACCGCGCGGAGGTCGTCCAGCGTCCACTTGTCGTCCTGCCTCAGGTGCGGCTGCGCGGTCAGCGTCCGGCCGTCCGGTCGCACGAAGCCGAGCTCCTGGACGACGTCGGCGATGTCCATGCCGTGGTAGCGGTCGAAGTAGTTGCGGTCACCGGTGTACCTGCCGGGGTTGGACTCGTCCATCCAGCGGCACTCGCGGGAGCAGTAGAAGCGCGTGCGATCGTCGACCACCCGATGGCAGATGTCCTCGTCGATGACCGACGGCATGGTGCAGGTCCAGCAGAACGGCGGGGCGTCGCTCATGAGGCCCGACAGGAGCAGCGAGCGGTCCTTCGGGTCGGAGAGCTCCCGGAACGCCTCCCAGAAGAACCCGTACTCGTCGTACCAGCCGGGGTACTTGCGCTCGAACCACTCGAAGTCCTTCTCGTCGAGCCCGTCGAAGCGCCAGAAGTGCATCGGCCAGGTGGCGAAGGCCAGCATCGCGATCTTGTGGTGCATGCCCTTGACGATGCGCTCACGGGCGCGCTCGAAGATCGTCGGGTCGAGTGTCAGCCCCATGCCGCCGAGCTTGCAGATGTAGCTGCGGTACCAGTCGTCGCGGATCCAGCGGTCCCACTTGTCCAGGAACGACTCGGGGTCCGACCGGTCACGCGAGAAGTACTCCATGACGATCGCGCTGAACACGTCGAGGAAGGCGTGGTTGATCCACCACGCCTGCTGCAGGTCACGCTCGATGAACGGGACGTTGCGGTCGTCCTGCAGGACGGTCAGCAGCGTGGCGTAGCCGTTGGAGATGTGCCGAGCCTCGTCGGACTGCACGCTCAGGTACGTGGTGGGGAGCGTGAAGTCCCCGTTGCGCGCGGCGACGTCCGGCAGCGCGACGAACGCGACGTTGGTGAACGCGGTCTCGGCGACGACCTGGAGCGCGAACGCGCACTGGATCGGGTCGCCCACCATGAAGTGGTTGACGAAGTTCATCCCGCCCAACGTGAAGATGTCCCGCGGCATCGCGCTCATCAGCCCGTTCCATCCGCCGGGATCCGGGGCATGCTTGGTGTACCAGCGCGCGAGGGCCATCTGCATGCCGGTGTGGCGGACCTCGTCGACGTACTGCACGTGGTAGCCGTTGCGCAGCTCGTTGGAGGGAATCGCGTCGATGAGCATCGACATGCAGCGTCCGGCGCCGATCTCCGCGTAGTTCGTCACGCAGAGGAACGGCTTGAGGACCTCGAGCCACCGCTCGGACACCTTCTCGGGCATCGCGGCGCGCACTGCTGCGTCGTGCCCACCGTAGACCCGATCGTCCTTCTCCAGCTCCATGGGGAGGTACTCCCGCATGATCTGCTTCATCGGGTCCTTCGACTTCGCGGGGATGTGGTACCGCGTCGGGTATCGCGCGACGGGGTCGTGGTACGTCGCGTCCCAACCGAGCTGCGCGATGCGCTCGTGGGTCTTGGTGATGCTCCGCCGCTTCGTTGCGCTCATGGAGCGACACTAGTTTCGAAGTCGACCATCGGTCCATAGATCGAACGATCCATGGCAACCCCCCCTTCGATCACACTTCGCCGCCGTCGCGAAGCCACAGAGCAACCGCCTCGGCACGGTTCTTGGCACCGAGCAGCTGCAGGATCCGATGGACGTGCGCCTTCGCGGTCGACTCGGTGATCACGAGCCTCCGCGCGATGTCCAGGTTGCTCGCGCCGGCGAGCAGCAGCTCGAGAACCTCTCGCTGCCGCGGGGTCAGGAGGGCGCTGGCCCGGGGCCGGGGAGCGATGTCACGCGTTGTCCCGGCCGTCGCGACCTCGGGCGCAATGGCGAGGTCGATGTCGAAGATCCCTGAGCCCAACGTTCCGGCCCGGTCGCGCAGGCGGAACACCTGCTCCTGCTGGAGCAGCAGATGACGGTGGAGCACGCAGCGATCGGCTGCCAGGCCGACGCCGGTCGCGAATGCGGCGAGCGTCTCGCGGTCGAGCTCGCCCAGCTCGCGATCGCTGAAGTGCACGTCGGCGTGCAGGAACGCGATGACGCGGTCCTCGCACAGGACCGGGGCGGCCACGTAGCTGCGGGTGTCCGTCGCCCGGACGAGTGCTCGAGGCGTGTGAGGATCGTTCTGCGCGTCGCTCACTACCGAGGCCATCCGACGCCGCAGCATCTCCGACTCGACCAGATCCGGGCGCAGCTGCTGCCTGCCCTCCGCCGAGCGGCCGAGCTCGAGGATCTGCGCAGCCCAGTCCGAGCGGCGGCCGAAGTAGACGCTGTGGGTGACGAGCTCTCCGTCGCGCACGGCGAACACGATGCAGCGGTCAAATCCGCAGGCGTCGACGGCGAGCTGGCCGGCGTCGGTCAGCAGCCGGGAGAGATCGTCGACGTCGCGCACGGCGACGAGGGCGCGGCGAATTCCCGCGACCCTCGCCGTCGGTTCCAGAGGAGCCATCGGCGTCCCGTCGGAGGGCCGCCGCTCAGGCGGCCGCGCCCGCGAGCGCGCTCGACGGCACGCCGGCGATGAACGCCGCGCACCGCTCGCCGATCATGATCGTCGGCGCGTGGGTGTTCCCGCGCGTGATCGTCGGCATGACCGAGGCGTCGGCGATACGCAGGTTGTCGACGCCGTGGACCCGGAGTTGCGGGTCGCAGGCTCCGGTCTGCGGGTCACCGATCCGCGCGGTGCAGGCCGGGTGGTAGGTGTGCTCCACGGTGCCCCGCACGTAGTCACCCAGCGCCGCGTCGTCGGCGACCCAGCGACCGGGGTTGATCTCCGCGCCACAGATCTCCCGGAGCGCCGGCATCGCGGCAACCTCGCGGACCTTGTGGATGCCGCGGACGATCGCGGTCACCTCGTCGGGGTGGCTGAGCATGTTCAGGCGCACACGCGCCTTCTGGGTCGGGTCAGGAGAGCCGATAAGGACGGTTCCGCGACTGCGCGGCGCGATGTACGACAGGCCGATCGAGAACGCCGGTCGGGGATGGGTTCCCTTGCCGTGCTCCCAGAAGTACAGGGGCGCGATGACCATCTCCATGTCGGGCGCAGGCATCGACGGGTCGGTGCGGAAGAACGCGAGCGCCTCTCCGACGTTGCTGGTGAGCTTGCCCTGACGGCGCAGGAGCCATTGCGCGACGTGCCGTGGGTGCTCGAGTCCGGCGAGCCCGGTGGCCCCGCCCCTGAGCTCGAAGTTCACGAACTGGAACGGGTGCTCCATCAGGTGGCGACCCACCGCCGGGAGATCGACGAGCGGCTCCACCCCGACCGAACGCAGATGCTCCGGATCCCCGATCCCCGAACGCTGCAGGATCTCGGGGGTGCCGAACGCCCCGGCGCAGAGCACGACCTCCGCTCCCGAGACGCGGGCGACCTGGGATCGCCTCCCGCGGGAGTACTCCACACCGGTGACGCGTGAGCCGTCGAGCACGAGTCGGTGAACGAGGGCGCCGCTCACGACGTCCAGGTTCTGACGCGAGCGCGCAGGGCCCAGGAAGGCCGACGCGGTGTCGTGACGCATGCCCTTGCGCTGGTTGACCTGGGTGAACGTCACGCCGTCCTGGCGGTCCCCGTTGATGTCCTCGCGGCGCTCGAACCCGGCCTCCACGCACGCGTCGACGACCCGCCGGGTCACCGGGTCCGGCGTCCGGAAGGTCTCCACGTGCATCGGCCCGCCCTTGGCGTGGTGCCGATCGGACAGGTCGGCGTTGTCCTCGGACCGCCGGAAGTGCGGGAGCACGTCCTCCGCGCCCCAACCCTCCGCCCCCTGCTCGACCCACTCCTCGTAGTCGACCCGGTTGCCGCGGACATACATCATGGCGTTCATCGAGGAGCAGCCACCGAGCATCTTGCCGCGCGGCTCGAAGAGCTGACGCCCGTGGAGGTTCTCCTCCGGCTCGGTGACGTAGTTCCAGTCGAGCTTGGACTCGAACTGACTCGAGAACGCCGCCGGCGCCCGGACCGACAGGCGCCGGTTGTGTCCACCGGCCTCGAGCAGCAGGACGGACCGCTGCTCGTCCTCGCTCAGGCGGGCAGCGACGACGCAGCCCGCGGCACCGCCGCCGATCACGACGACGCCATAGTGCGACCGAAGCTCGGACATGGTCAGGCCCCGGGCGACAGCCGGACCGGGAAGGTCGTCAGCTGGTTGACGAAGATCGCCGTCGCGTAGCGCGGCTCACCCGCGAACTCCATGTGCGGGAAGCGCTTGAGCGTCTCCTCGAACATGACGCGCAGCTCCAGCCGCGCCAGCGCGGTCCCGAGGCAGAAGTGCCGCCCGCCGGCACCGAACGCCTGATGCTCCGGGTTACGCGTCACGTCGAACCGGTACGGGTCCTCGTAGACGTCCTCGTCGTACCCGGTGGCCGGGTACCACATCATGACCTTGTCGCCCTTCTTGATCGGGCACCCGCCAAGCTCGGTGTCCTCGGTCGCCGTCCGGCGGAAGTGCGCGAATGCGGGGAACATCCGCAGGCACTCCTCGACCGCGCTCGGGATCAGCTCGGGGTCGTCGATGAGCTTCTGCCGCTCGCCAGAGTTCTCCAACAGCGCCTTCATCCCGCTGCAGAAGGTGGCCTTGGTGGAGTCGTTGCCCGCGGTGACGAGCAGGATGAAGCCCATCACGATCTCCCAGTCGCTGAGCGTGTCCCCGTCGACCTCCGCGTGCACGAGGATCGACATCAGGTCGTCGGTCGGGTTCTCGCGGCGGGCGTCGATCAGCACCTGGCAGCGCTGCACGATCATCGGGATGACCGTCTCGATCACGTCCTGCGGCCCCTCCGGGTTCATCTCCGCGTCGTCGCCGCCGACCAACCGGTTCATCAGCTCGGCCCACATCGCGTCGTCGGCCTCGTCAATGCCCATGAAGCTGCCGATCACGCGGGACACCACCGGCTGCGCGAGGTCGCTGACGAGATCGCAGGTCTCACGACCCTCCAGCTTGTCGAGCTGCGCGACCGTGATCGCCCGGATCGCCGCCTCGTGCTCGGCGATCCGCTTCGGGGTGAAGCCGCGCTGGAACAGGGACTTCAGGCGCCCGTGCTTGGGCGGGTCCATCCCGATGAACATGCCGTTCTGCACCTCGAGCTGCACCCACGGCATGCCGACCATTCCGCCGAGCTCTGACGAGTACAGCTGGTAGTTGCGGCTGACCTCGTGCACCAGCTCCTGGTTGGTCACCGACCAGAACCCGGGCTCCTCGGGAAAGCTCGTCATACCACCCGACCAGTGCACGGGGCACTCGTTGCGCAGCTGCTTGAAGAGCTCGTGCGGCGGCCCCTCGCGCCAGTGCTCCGGGTCGGCGACACGAACGCCCTCGAGGTCGGTCTTCGCGGTGTTGGTGCTGCTCGTGGTGCTCATTGGTTCTCCTCTCGATGACTCCGGCGCGAGCAGACTAACCTCGCGCTTTACAGCTTGTCAAGTTCTATGTCGGCGGCATGTCATTCCCTATGATGTCTCCGGTGTCAACCATCTCGCGGCGCCCACCCCAGGATCAGTCGAGCGCGGCTCGCACGCGGGCGGCCCTGCTCGACGCCAGCCGGAAGCTGATCGACGAACGCGGCGCGTTCGCCTCGCTGTCGGTCGCGGACATCGCGACGACCGCGGGCGTGTCTCGACCGACGTTCTACGCCTATTTCCGGGACAAGCGGGACGTGGTCCTCGCCCTCGGTCTTGAGATGCAGGACGATCTCCGGCGTGCCGCCGACCCGTGGCTGCGAGGGGGCACCGGGGTTCTCCGCGAGACACTTGAGGCGGTCCTTGGCGGTTTCCGCGACCACCACGCTGCCGTCGCGGCCATCGTCGAAGCCGCAACCTACGATCCGGAGGTCGCGGCCTTCTGGCGTGCCTTCCATCAATGGTTCGTCGAAAGCGGCACGCGACGTGCGCTCGCCGCCGATCCGAACAGGACGCCGGAGGAGGCGACCGCTGCCGCGTACGCTCTCGTCTGGATGACGGAGCGGTCGTTCACCGAGCACCTCGTCGCCCCGCAGGTCTCCGACGCCAGCCTGATCTCGGCGATCGAGCACCTCTGGCACTCCGTGGTCGGCGACGACCGAACCCCGTAGTCGCCGCGGACGCACCCTGGCCGGTCGCGGCGCGGTCTTCCCGTCTGCGTCGATCCCGCCCGCCGGGTCTCGCGAACCTCCCGAGACGCAGTGGTTCTCCGGGGTGTCGGCCGGCTTACGCGCTCAGTTCCCAAGCATGTCTCAAGCCGTCCATCGCATCTCCGGCGTACAGCGCCAATTGTCAAGGCCCGTCGAAATGTGTGCCAGTTGCGCCGGTCGAGAACTGGACCACCCTTCGAGGTCAGCGCCGCGCGAAAACTAACCCCCCTTGGAGGGGGAGCGCGGCGCGCGCGCGGAGGCGAGGCCCGTAGGGCGAGCCGTAGCGGCGCTCGCCGCGGGAGCCGTAATCGGTGGGGATCGCTCTCGCTAGGTCGCGGTCTTTGAGCCGGCAGCTGTCGCCCTTCAGCGCGAGGATCTCGGCGGGTGAACGAGCCGGTCGATCATCGCTGCGGTGGTGACTCCGGCAACGCCGCCGCGGCCGCCGGCGCTTTCAGCTGGCGGAACAGGTGCGCGAGATCGCTGCTCGGCCTAGTCATGCGATCAGGGCGTCGTAGCGGGAAAGCGGCCGAACCTCGACCGCCGTCTCGGCCGGCTGCCGCCGGCCCTCGCGCAAAGCCGCCGTGTGAAAACTGACTCTCCTCGGCGCGGTCGGCGGAGTCGTCCAGGTGATGCCGAGCCTCGTCGCGTACGTGCGATGCGAAGGCGGCGAAGGGGTCGAAGCGGACCCCTTCAGGAGGAGAGCCACCGGCTGCTGGGCGAGGATCACAAGCTGCCTAGGCAGCGGATCCAGCGCCGGCTACACGACGGCCCGAGCGACCGAGCTGTACCTGGCGGGCTCGTCCTCTCGTGCCGGGTCGCCGTCCCGAACCACCCCGTTCGGCGGCTGCCCCACCCTACGATCCGACCTCAGGCGAAGCCCAGCGCTTCGTAACGCCAGCGATCAACCAATGCTCCGGTGGCCTCCGCGAGGTCGACGAGCCGCTCTACCTCGCGTGTGGAGAGCGAGCCGCGACGCGACGCCGCCGCCAGGTCCTTGATCTCATCGCGCTGCTCGACGAGCCGCTCGAGCTGGCTCTGCAGCGCGCCGGCCATGACCTGGCCGCCGAACTCGCCGAGCAGCAGCTCGAAGCCGGCGTGCAGCCCGGACGCGGCGGCGCGCGGGCGGTGCTGCTCGAGGTCCAGGACGGCCCGCAGGACCAGCTCCTCGGACTCGAGCACCTTGCCGTTGCCGGTCAGGACCATGCCCATCGCCTGGGTCGGCATCAGCTTCTGGTCGCGGCTCAGCCGCACGGTCGGCGGTGGTGGGACGGCGATCGCCTTCTCCCACTTGCCGGCGGAGACGAGCTCCGCGATGCCGTACCCGATACGGGTGGCGCGGGCGTCGAGCGGGCTGACGTCCGCCACGTACGGGTCGGCCGCGCACGCGCGGTAGGCGACGACGGCGCGGTTCAGCGTCTCGAGCGCGGCGCGGGACCACTGGTCGCGCTCGTCGGCCTTCGTCTGGACGGACTCGAAGAACCGCCGGGCGATCTTGTCGTCGGGGAGCAGCCGGGTGCCGAACACGATCGTCGCGATCGTCAGGGACGTCTCGCGCGGCTTCTCGCCGTCGGCGACCTCCGGGGCCCCGCCGCGGCCGAACCGGCCGCCCTTCGGCGGGGGCGCGCCAACCACGCGGATCACGAGGACGTCGGCCGAGCCGAGCAGGTAGTCGTCGTCGAAGTCGGTCGCGGGGGCGGCCGGCGGTGCAGCCGCCTCGGCCACGGTCGCCCCGCCCGCCGGAGCGCCCGCCGCGGACATCTCGTCGAACGCCTGGTCGAGCTCGTCGAGGACCCCGGAGGACTCGGGTGTCTCCTCCTCGGGGTGCACGATGTACCGCCCGGCCGGCGGGCCGAGCGAGTGCGTGTACTCGAACTGGACGAACGGGAACCGGTTCACCGCGCACCTCCGCGCAGCCCCTGCCGCGCCCGCTTGTAGCGTCCGCCCAGCGTCCACGCGAGGACGGCGAACAGACCGATGTCGACGAGGATCAGCAGCGGGCTGTTGCCCACCGATCCGCCGACGCCCAGCGCGAGCGCGCCGTGGAAGGCCACGGTGATCAGCATCGCCAGGAAGAAGGAGTGCGAGCGGTAGCCCGTGAAGTGCTCGCGCGCGGTGACCTCGAAGGCGCCGAGGCCGACGACGGCGGCGCTGATCACGATCGTGCGCTCGGCCTCGTCGAAGCCGCGTGCGAACCCGATGGTCAGGCCGATGATGCCGGCGAGCATGGCGATCTCGCTGACGGGCACGCCGCCGAAGATCCCCTCCGGCCGCTCGGGCCGTGCGGCGCGGCGCTGGTCCTTCGGGACGGTCTGGGACGGGCGCTCGCCCGCCATCCGCCAGGACTCGGCGACGCGGCCGAAGAACCCGGTCGCGGGCGCGTCCGCGTACTGCGACTGCTTCGGCGGGCGGGTGCCGCGCGCCGGGCGGGCCTGCGCGGGCTCGGAGGCCGCGGCGTCCCGTGGCGGCATGGGCCGCTCGGCGACGTCGAGTCCTCCCCGCTTGCGGCTGCGCTTGCCCAAGGTCGTTCAGCGCTTCCCGAGCAGCCGGCGCTTGAGCCGCTCGATGATGCCGAGGTCCTCGGCGGTCGCGGCCTCGAGCCCGGCGAGCATCGTGTCCACGTCGCGCTGCGTGACGCGCTCGTGCAGCTCGGCCCGGATCTCGGTGAGCTCGTCGCGAACCTGCTCGAGCTGGGCGTTGGTGAGCACCGCGGGACCGCGGACGGGCGACGCGGTGAACGCCTCGTACGGGCAGTTCTCGACGTGGAACGCCGCGATGTCCTGCTCGAGCTGCTGGATCTGCCGCTTGAGGTCGCGGCGCATCGGCCCCTCGTCGACCCCGGGCGGGTCGAGGATCGGCGGCAGCGGCGGCTTCCCCCCGGCGTCGGTGGTGTCGCGGTCGGTCGTGCGGATCATCGTGGAGCTCCTCCCATCGCTGTTCCGTTGCGGACGTCCTTCCGGATCATGACCGGCTCCGCTCCTCGCGGCGAGCGACGCGTGCGTCACGCTCGAGCGCGTCCGCCTCCTCCCACGGGACGGCGCGACCGGCGTCCCACGCGGGTGGACGCCCACCAGGCCAATACCCGAGGGCGAGGCAGCCCACGCTTCCGAGCCAGCCCAGGAGCAGATACGGGCCGATGCCGAGGCCGGGGATCGCGGTGGCGAGTCCGGCGCCGACGCCGAAGATGCCCAGGAATCGGGTCAGGAGCCCGACGCGGCCGGCCTCGAGCGAGCAGAGGGAAAGCCAGATGCCACTCACCAGCGCGCCGAAGACGGTCAGGAGGTTGATGGTGCCGAGCGCCCCGTCGCGCGCGTCGTCCAGCAGCGTCTCGGCCCGGTCGAGCGTGCGCGCCCCGGAGCCGAGGTACTGGTCCGCGACGTCGCGGACCTCGTAGAAGCCGAGCACGCCGATGACGGCGGCGACGATGAACCCGACCGTCCCGGCGCGCGGGATCCACACGCTCGTCGCCGGGTTGCGGTCCTTGGTGGCGCGGTAGAGGAACCAGGCGACCACGATGATCAGCAGCAGGCTCGCCGACTGCAGGAACGTGGAGACGACGAGCCCGTCACCGCCCTCGCCGACGTCGAACAGCGTGGTCCGGTCGTTCGCCTCGCGCCCGGCGCGGTTCGGGATGCTGCTGCCCTGGATGAGCAGCGCGGCCATCGTCGCGAGGACCGACCCGATCGCGGCGACGCCCGCGACGCGGCCCCAGCGGGCCTCGCGTGCGGTGTCGACCGGCGGGATGTCGGCGGGCTTCGGCGCCTCCTTCTTCGGCCGGCGCCGGGGCGGCTCCGGCTTCTCGTCCTCGTCGCGGATCGTGAGCTTGGCCATGACGGTCTACGTGATGACCTTCCTGTCGCCGAGGCCGCGCGCCCGGCGGGCGAGACGGTCGACGAACGCGGGGACGGGGAGGTGCGTGACCGCGGAGGCGCCCCGGTCGAGGCGCTGCGCGAGGGCGGGGACCATGAGGACCGCGACGATGACGCAGAGCGCGAGCTCGAGCGCCACGAGCCAGCCGAGCTGGCTGAGCAGCGGGAGGCGGCTGGCGAAGAGGACGGCGAAGCCGACCGCGACGGTGGACGCCGAGAGCATCACGGCGGGGACGATCTCGCGGGTCGTCTCGTCGCGCGCCTCCTCGGGCGTCCGGCCGTCGGCGCGGGCCTGCCGGTAGCGCATGTCGAGCAGCATCCCGAACTCGAGACCGACCGCGAGCACGAGCGGCTCGAGCGCGGCGCCGAGCGGCGAGAGCCGCAGGTCGATCAGCAGGAGGACCAGCGCGGCGAGGCCGGCGGCGAGCAGCGCCGGGCCGAGGACGATCGCGACGCGCAGCAGGTCCCGCCAGACCGCGAACAGCACCGCGCCGATCAGGAACGCGGCGAGGAGCAGCAGCCCGGGGCGGGTGGAGTGCAGGGAGTCGGTGCTGGACGCGGCGGCGGCCACGAGCCCGGTCGCGGTGACCGACGTGCCGTCGGGCGCGAACCGCGCGGCCTCGCGGATCTTGTCGACGATGCGGCCCTGCTCCTCGACGCTGACGAGCGGGATCCCGAACGTGATCTCGGCGACCTTGCGGTCCTTGCTGATCACCGCGTCGACGAAGTACTTCGGCAGCAGCTTGAGCACGCCGTCGACCGACGCCCGGTCGATCTTCGCGGTGCTGTCGCCGCCGGTGACGAGGTCGGCGAGGTTCGGGCCGGGCGCGAGGCGGGAGTCGGCCTCCAGCGCGCGGGCGCGCATCGCCCCCATCCAGGTGACGACCTCGGGGTCGGTGACGTCCTGCGCGCGGACGGCGACGCGCACCTGACCGCTCGTGCCGAGGGCCTTCTGCAGGTCCTCGACGCCGCGTAGCTCCTCCAGCCCGGCGGGCGACAGGGTCCGCAGGTCGGACTCCAGGCGGGTCTGCCCGCTGAGGGCGAGGCCGCCGACGGAGACGCCGACCAGCAGGGCGACCGCGGCGGGACGCAGCGAGGCGCCGGCGAGCGGCATCCGCTTCGGCAGCCCCAGCGGGGCCACCAGGCCACGGTCGAGCGCGACGAGGAGCGCGGGGCCGACGAGCAGGACGACCGCGACGGAGGAGACGGTGCCGAGCGCGAGGAACGCGCCGAGCCGGTCGAGCAGCGGGACCGACGTCAGCAGCAGGACGAGGAACCCGATCGACATCGCGCCCGCGGCGAGGATCAGCGTCGGCCCGACCGCGTCACGTGCCTCGTGCGCGGCGTCCTGCGGGTCCAGTCCCGCGTGGCGCTCGTGCCAGTACCGGGCCTGCAACTGGACGGCGAAGTCGAGCGCGAGGCCGAGCACCACGGGGAGCGCGGCCACGGTGGAGACGGAGAGGCCGAGCCCGAGCGGCCAGCTCAACCCGGCCGCGACGACCGTGCCGCCGACCGCCAGGCCGAGCGGGACGAACCGTCCGCGACGTCGCCGCAGCGTCAGGAGCAGCAGCAGGAGCATGGCCCCGATCGCAATCGGCGCCAGACGCACGATCTCGCTGCGGGTCTCCCGCTCGAGCGCAGACGCGAGCAGCGGAAACCCTCCCACGTTGCTGCGGACATCGCCGATGCCCGCCGCGTTGGTCAGCGACTCGATCCGCCTGCCGAGCGCCAAGGTCGCGGCTTCGCCAAGCCCTGGGTTGGGGCGGACGATGATCAGCGCGAGTTTCGCATCGGGGAACAGCCAGCGGAAGCGCTGCTTCGGCTGGACGCCGGTTCCGAAGACAACCGTGTTGATGTAGTCGCGGTTGACCAAGGAAGGGAATCCCACGCTGCCCAACCGGACCATGAGCTCACGGAACTGGGCCGCCTTGGGTCCGAGCGAGTCGATCCTCGCCTGCTCCGCGCGGCGCTCTGCCTCCGCCGGCGACGCGCCGGAACGCCGGGCGGCCCGAAGTGCAGCGTCTGCTGCCGCGGCTCCCTTCGTCGCGGCGACGCCCAGCTCGTCGCGGAGGACTGTCTCGCTCTGCGCGATCGTCTGGTTGAGAAACGTGGCCGGCCCGTAGACGGCGCGGACCCCGCTCAACCGGGAAACTCTGCCCTCCAGCTCGAGGAGCTTGCCGATGTTCGACGGGGAGAGCGTCCGCGAGAGGTCTGCTGCGAGCGTGACGACGATCGGCTCGCCGCCGAAGTCCGCGTCAAGCTCCGACTGGGCGGCGGCCGCATCGGAGGTGGGCGAGACCAGGAGATCCGTGGACGAGACCTGATCGAGCTGCGAGGCGAAGACGATCGCGGCGGCGAACGCCGCCGACGCGATCCAGAGCGCCCGGGCGGGCCGCACCGCCTACTTGTCTTCTTCGACGCGTTGGTACGAGCCGTCCGACGACGCTTCCTTGCCGATCGCCCCGGGCTTCGGGTAGGAGTTCGTCCGGACGTTGTACACGTTGTCCACGCCGGTGGCCTTGGTCAGAGCCTCGAGGAGGTCGCGCTGCTCCTTGGTCAACCCGGCGAACACCTGCGGGCCGGCCACCGGGAACACACGCCCCTTGATCCCGACTGCGTCCTTGGCGTCGAAGATGGCCGGGACGTTGGTGAAGAACGCCGCGATGTCGGGCGCGTACGGCCTGAGATACGCGACGGTCGGGTTGACCTGGCGCAGAACGGTGTCGAGCGGCCGCACGAGCGTCGAGAGGCTGTTGGCTGCCGGGCGGAGCTCCTCGAGCACCGGGTTGAAGCGATCGAGGAACGGCTGGAGCTCGTCGAACAGGACGCGAGCCGACTTCGCCGTGGGTCCGAGATCACGGACGGCGGGAGCGAGGTCGACAGACGCGAGCTTGAGGTCGCGGACGGTCGGCGTCGCCCGTCCGGCGAACGCCGACAGCCGGCCGACGCTGGTCCGCGCGCGATCGAGGGTCTCCGGGAGCTCCGAGATGGACTCGCGGAGTCGGGCGTCGCGGGCGGCGACCGCTTCCGCGGTCGTCTTCGCATCCGTCACGAGGCCACGGAACGCCGCTTCCCGCTCACCGAAGGCCTCGAGCACCTCGCCGGTGTTGTCCACGAGTGCCGCGAGTTCGCGGCGCTGAGGCTCGAGGACGTTCATGAGCCGTCCGCCAGAAGCGACTGCGGGCTTCATCGCCCCGAAGGTCGCGTTGAGCTCGTCACCCTTGTCTTCGAGCCCGCCACCGAGCCCACGGAGGTTCCGACGAATCTGCCGCCGCGTCGCGGGATCAACGGTTGAGAGGATCCGCTCCAACGGGACGGACTCCTGCGTCGCCTCGAGGGGAAGAACAGATCCCGACGGGAGCTCTCCCGCCGACTGGGTGCCCGGCTCGATCTCGATGTAGGACTCTCCCACAAGCGTCTTCGTCCGGACCTTGACCGTCGCGTCGCGGTAGAGGAACTGCTGGCCCTCCTTCTCGATCTCGAAGCTGATCTCGGAGAGACTGCCCTTCGGCTCGACCGTGTTCACGCGGCCGATCTTCACACCGTCACGACGAACGTCCGCGTTGGGAACGACGTTGAAGGAGTCCGGGAGCAGAGCCTTGGCGTTGTATGGGTCGTCGAGACGGAGTCGACCGCCCGCCGAGACGTACAGGTAGAGGAACATCAGGATGCAGACGACCGTGAAGCCGACCAGGCCGAGCGTCTTCCCGCGGAGGTTGTTGACCCGCATCTCGCTACTTCCCTCTCTCGACGGGGGCCCCGACGCCACCCAGTTTGTCGGTGCAGATCGGCAGGCGTCGGAGGTTTACCCCGGGGACAACGCTCCCGACCGTATCGGTGTCGTAGGTCAGCTGCGCCCGCGGGAACGACCCGTACGCGTCCTCGAACTTCAGAACCGACATGGTGTTCGGGAAAAACCGGAAGACCTGGTCGGCGCAAGCGTCGACCTGCTGCGTCATGCGGTCGAACGAGGGCGCCTGCTCGCTCAGCTTGTCGAACGCGGTGACCAGCGAGGCAGCCGTGGGCGAGAGCTGTCGCGACATCTTGTCCAGGTCCGTGACGGCCGGGCGCAGCGCCCGCAACGCAGGGCGGGCGTCCTTTCCGAACTGCTGCAGGCCGGCGAGCCCCGACTCGAGCTCGTCCGCGACCGGCTTCAGGCTTCTGAGCGCGGGATCCAGCTCGGCGGACAAGCCGCGCACGCTGGCGAACGACGAGCGCATGGCCGGCAGGAGCTCGGCCACTCCGTCGAAGGTCTGCGCGAGTCGCTGGTCGTTCCTGGCCAGCTCGCCGAGGGTCGCGTTGCCATCGGTGATGAACGTGTTGAGTTCGCGATCCTTCCTGGCCAGCGCGTCGCTCAGAGTGCCGAAGTTGTGGACGAGCCGCCGGACGTTGCGTTCCCGCTCGGCGAGAGTCCTGGTCGTACGCTCGGCGACCTTCAGGAACGGAGCGAGCGAGGCGAAGCTCTCGCGCAGCTTCTGCCCGCCGTCGTCCAGTCCGGTACTGAGCTCGGAGAGCAGGATGCGCATCTGCTGCCGCGTGTCGAGGTTGAAGGTGTCGAGGACGCGCGAGATGTCGACAGGGGTCTGCGTCTGCTCGCCGGCGATGACGAAGTCCTTCGTCGCCTCACCCGCCGATGCGTCACCGCGGTCGGTGATGTTGACGTACAGGTCCTGGAGCGGGGTGACCGGGCGGATGCGCATCTCGGCGTTCTTGTAGACCTTCCCCCACTTCTCCTCGATCTTGAGCGTCAGGATGGCGCGGTTGTCCTCGAGTTTGGTCTCGGACACGATCCCGACCCGCACTCCATTGATGCGGACCTGATGTCCGCCGGGGAAGATGCCCTTCACGTCGTCGAACTCCGCGCGCACCTCGCGGTAGTCCTCCCACGGGCGGGAGAACGTGAGGTTGCGGAAGATGCCCACGAACGCGGTGACACCAAGAATTGCGAGCACCGTGAGATAGAGAAACGGCCGGAGCGATCGGCGGACCTCGAGGAGCAGACGAGAGTTCACAGCACACCTCCGACGGCGTTCGCAAGCTTCTTGACCAACGTACCGGCGTCCGCCTGTGGTGCCGGCGGTGGGCCCTGCTTGCGGCCTCGGACGGCGGTCCGCGGAGTCGAGGCCAGGGCAGCGCCCGCAGGCGGGATGCCCAGGAGGGCCCCCGCGACCGCCTGGATGTCCGAGCAGTCGATCGTGGTCGACCCCTGCAGCAGGTTGGTGTTGCAAGGAAGGAACCCGAGCGCGTTCTCGCTGGCCTCCAGAGCGTGGAAGCGCTGGATATGTCCACGGCTGTCGAACTGCTGGGCGCTCGACTGAACGGACGCGAGGGTCGGGCCGATCATCTGGTACAGCGGCATGTCGGTGATGTCACTCTTGCGGTTGAGCAGCGGGATCGTCTTCTCGTTGAGGCGGTCGACTGTCGGATCCAGCCGGTCGAGAAGCGGGACGCCCGAAATGGACGCGGCCCCGAGACGGCGAACCGCGGGTCGAAGGGTGCGCAACAGCGGGTTCGTCCGCTCGAGCAGCGGGGAGAGCTCTCGGACGGCCGGTCGCAGGGCGAACGACGCATCGTCGAGCTTGCGGGCACCTGGCCGCAGGTCTTCCGCGACGGGGTCGAGCTCGTTCAACGTCGTCCGCAGCCGGACCATCGTCGTCCTCGTGTCCTGCAGAGTCGCGGGACCGTTCTGGAGAATCTGACCGAGGGCAGCGCGCCGCGCCGCCGTCACGCCGAGTGTCGTGTTGCCGTTAGAGATAACCTGGCCGAGCTGCAGCTCGTTGCGCGCCAGCGCGCCCATGAGCCGGCTCGAGTTGCGAACGACCCGTGTCAGGTCGCCGGACTGCGTCCCGCGAAGCGCATCAACACCGGGTCCGACCTGCTTCATGGCCGGCCCGAGGTTCTCGATCGTCGCGCCGGCCTGCGAGTCCTTCTGCGTCGAGAACCCCTCGTCGAACTCCCGGAAGATCGCTTGGACACCGGCGCGGCTCGGCTTGTCCAACGACGCCAGGACCTGGTCGAGCTCGACCTGAGCGGTCGTGCGGTCGAGCGGGATCAGACCGCCTTCCTCGAGTTTCGCCTGCTCCGCGCCCGGCTCGAGCTCGATGTAGAAGGCGAACCCGAGGAGGGTGCGCCAATAGATGTGCGCTCGCGCATCCCGGCGGAGATCGGCTTCGCCGTTGTCGTCGTTGATACGCATCGTCACAACGACACCGTCGGCGCCGTCGCGGCGCTCGACCTTCTCGACCTTGCCGATCTTGACGCCGCGAAGCCGCACTGGGGTCTTGGTCGACACGTTCGCTGCGGTCTCGAACTCCGCCTTGATCGTGTACCCCCCCTTGGGCCAGAACGGCACGGTCCCGCCGAGATAGGCAAACATGAAGACGAATCCGGTGGCCAACAGGAACAGCGCGCCGTTGCGCATCAGTTTGGGCTGATGCGAGCCGGGGATGAACTCGAATCGCTTCTTCAGACTGCGCATCTTCAGTTCCCCGGCTCTGCGTTGATGGTTCCGCCGCCTGCGCTCGCTGGCTCGGTCTGGGACTCGCACGGACGCGGGTACGGGCTCCGGTTCACGCCGAAACCGCCCAGTGGTGCCGCCGCTCCCTCGAGGCCCGTGACAGACTCGGTCGTCGGGGTGATGACGTTGAACCGCAGGTATCCGCCGAGGGCGTTGCCGTACGTGAGGGCCTCGGTCCAGCGGCGACCCCAGGCGATGACGTCGCAGCCGTAGCGCCCGAGGCGCTCGACCGTCGGCGCCGTGTTGTCGAGTGTGGACTCCAGCTGCGGCAGCACCGGTCGCGCCGCATCGAGCAGCTGCAGGGTCGGGATGACCGCGGCGTCCGCCCGGCGCAACGTGGTGTTGGCGTCACGCAGACCGGGCCGCGCCTCGGAGAGCAGAGCGCTGGTCTGCCTGAATGCCGTCGGGGCGGATCGCAGCACCGGACGGACACGCTCCGACAGCCCATCAAGCTCGGTGACGAAGCGATTGACCGTCGGCAGGCGTGCGCTCAGCGTGTCGAGCGCCGGCGGCGCCTTGTCGAGGGTGGAGCGCAGGTCGGATGCCTCATCGCTGAATGGCCGGAGCGCCTTGGCCCCCGGTGCGAATCCGGCCCGGATCTGCGTCTTGACCGGGTCGGCGGAGTTCGCGGCGATGGCCGCGCCGCGCACGAGGTTGCCCGCTGCGTCGGTCCGGTCGGCGATGGTACCCACGACGGCCTGGGTACTGCGCAACAGCTCCGGGGCGGCGCCGAGCGTGTCGTTGAGGTCCTCGCCGCGTGCCTGGAAGCCACGGCCGAGCTCCTGCAGGAGCTGCTGGGTCTTGATGCGACTCGCCGGGTCGAAGGTTCCGAGCACCTCGTCGAGCGCTCTCGTGGAGCGTGTGTTCTCGACGGGAATGCGGTCGCCCTCCGCGAGCGGAGTCCCTTCGGCGCCTTGGACGATGTCGACGTAGCGGACGCCAACGGCAGACCGTGGGCGGACCTCGACGATGGAGTCCGATCTCAGCGGCTTGTACTTCGGGTCGAGCTGGAGATCGACGATGGCCTTGCCGTCCTCGACGCGGGGCCGGAGCACCTGGCCCACGATCTTTCCGCCGAGGCGGACCTGCGCATGTGGTGCGACGTTGTCGGCGTCGGCGAACTCCGCTTCCAGGTTGTAGTAGCTCCGGCCGGGGATGCTGTTCGGAGCGTTGAAGCCGATCGCCGTGAAAACGATCGTCATCCCGATGCCGAGCAGTCCCAAGGCGATCATGAAGCCGCGGCCTCGCTGCTGCGAGGCGGGCCGTTCAGCGAAACGTGTTCTCATGGGCCAAGGAGGTAGTTGAAGAGCTTCGTCGTGTCGCTGGACGACCCCGACCCGTCAGGTGCGGTGCGATCCTTCCCCGTCAAGCCTCCGACGAGTCCGCCGACCGCCTCCTGGACGGACTTGCCGACGTCCTGGAGACCCTGCGTGAGCGGATCGACGAGGGGCTTCGTCACGTCCGGGAGCGTCGGCGGTTTCGCCACGGGCCGGTCGTCGTCCGAGCCGGCAGGCACCCGGGTCGGTTTAGCAGGCGCGGGACGTTTGACCGTCTTTTTCTTCTTCGTCGCGGATGTCTTCAGGTCTGGGATGAACTTGGACACGGCCGATGTCAAGGCCTCTGCGTCCGCGGTGATGCGAAGGCGGAAGTGGTGCCCGAGGCCGTCGGCGTTGTTCGTCACATCCGCCCAGCTATCCATGAAGGACAGGAAGTCGATCAGTCCGCGCTGTTGATCCAGCGTCTTCAGCAGTGGATCGACCTCGCCGGTGAACGACGCCAGCCGCCTGGCGGTCGGCCGCAGCGCCCGGAGAGTGGGTGTGCTCCGCCGCCCGAGCTTGGAGAGGCGCGGCGCGACGCGTGTTGCGGTACGCAGGGTCGTCCGCGCGTCCTTCGCGAATTGGGGCGCGCGGCGCAGTGTCGTCGTCAGCGACGGCGAAGCGGTCCGAAGATCGCGGGCTGCCGGCGTCAGCTCGGTCGAGGCGGACTGCAGACGGACGAGCGTCGTGCGGAGCGACGCGAGCGCCTGCGGAGCGCCGCGCACCGTCTCCCCGAGTCGGGCGCGGCGAGCGGCCACGGTCTGTAGGGCGTCCGCTGCGCTGTCGACGAGTTCGGCCAGGTCGTCGCGGCCGGCGTTCACCTCGGAGATCACGCGGTCGCCGCTGACGATGGCCCGTTCCAGCGCTTCGTTCTCGTCGTCGATGTCCGTGACGACGCGCTCGGCGCTGTCGATGGCCCGCGGCAGCTCGTCGAGCGTCTTGTTGAAGTCAGCGCCCCGACCGGCAAGCGCGACGCCCGCTTCGTTGATGAGCAGCCGCAACCGTCCGCGGGTGTCGGGATCGAGGACGTTGATGACGTCGTCCAGCTCGACCGGGACGGCGGTCTTGTCCTTCGGGATCGTCGAGCCCTCAGGCATCGGCCGCCCGAGGTCGCCCGGGTCCAGGTCGATGTACTTCTCGCCGAGGAGGTTGACGGGCCGGACCTTGGCCGAAGCTCCGGACCCGATCGGCGCGGCGCCCGGGTCCAGCTCCATTTTCACCACCACGTCGTCGTCATCCGTGAGGCTGATGTCGGTCACGGTGCCCGCCGGCACTCCGCCGACCTTCACGTTGTAGTTCTTCAGAATGCCGCCGGCGTCCTCGAAGGTCGCGTACGCGATGTATGCGTCGTCGCCGCCGCGGTTCGTGATCATGAGGGCGACAGCAACCACCGCCACGAGACCGACGAGCGCGGGAAGGATTCGAGAGATCATCGGTCGGACGGGTCCTTGTAGGGGTCGATGCCGTCGGGCGTGATGCCGCACTCGGGGATGAACCAGGACTTCCCGGCCTGGTAGCCCGGGGGTCGCACCAGCGCGTACCCCTGGCCGGTCAGGTCCGTGAAGGGGCCGGAGTCGACGGGCGGCGTCGAACTCGACGCGGTCGCGGACGTGTTCGGCTGGATCCGCCCGTAGTGGCTGAGCCCGTCGTAGTTGCTGGTGAAGCTGCCCCAGGTGCTGATGAGTCCAGCGATCTCGGGAGCGTACGGGCGGATGCAGCCGAACATGGGCCCGAGGTCACGCAACGCGGGCGCCGCGTCCGCCGAGAAGGGCTGTGCCTTCGTCAGAAGACGTGCGATCGCCGGCGATGCTCGCCGCCCGGTGCGGAGTGTCGAGACCGCGAGCGGCACCGTCTCTCGCAGCGAAGCGAGCGCCGGCCGCAGGTCGCGGGCGAGTCCGCCGAGCTCTCTTGCGCCGGGCCGGAGGTCACGAACGAGGTTGTCAAGGTGACCGACCGTGCCGTCGAGCCGGGTCAGCGTGCTCCGCGTCTCACGGAGCGCAGACGGGAAGGTGTCGAGCGAACCTTGGATGCCCGCCGTGTTGTTCGCGAACTCGTCGAACGTGGCCGCGGCGACGTTCACCAGCCCCGACAGGTCGTTCCGGCGGGCGGCTAGCGTGCGGGTCACGCGGTTCGTATTCGCGACGAAGGCACGAAGCGCGGGCTCGTCCCTGCTCAGATCATCCGCAAAGCCACCGATCGCTTCGAGACCGGGGCCGGTCTCGGTCACGGCCGAGGCGATCTCCTTCCTACGCGGACCGAAGGCGTCGCCGGTTCCGCGGAGCATGCCCTGCAGTGACGCGCGTGTCTTCTTGTCGAGCGTGTCGAAGACCTGGTCGAACTCTGTGGCCTCGATGGTGTCAGCGTTCGGGATGATGCCACCCTCGGGCAGCTCGGGCGCACTCGGCGGACCGTTCTCGAGATCGATGATCCGCGTGCCGTTGCCGATCGTGGTGCCGAAGCGCAGCGTGGCGGTGGCGCCGCGACGAAGCGGCCAGACGTCGTCGTCGTCGATGCCGAGCGTCACGATCGCCTGACCATCGACGTTCTCGATCTTCTTGACCTTGCCCGCGTCGATGCCGTCGACGCGGACGTCCAGGCCGGAGTAGAGGCTCACGGCCTCCGAGAACACAGCACGGACCTCGTACTTCTGGGTCCTGGTCGAGTAGACCCAGATGGAGAAGACGATGAAGGCGAGGAGCCCGACAATCACCCACGGATGATCGATGAAGTATCCGAAGAACCTCCGGACCTTCCCGCCGCCTGCTCCGCCGTCCTGCCCCGGGTCGACGTCGACCCGGGGCGCCTGTGCTGTTGCCACGTCTGCTTCCTCCCTCGGACCCTGGTGGACCTAGCCGCCGACCGGCGCGTTCGGTTCCAGACCCCAGAACAACATCGTCATGCCGGCTCCGAACACGTGGAGCAGGATGAGGTTGAGAATCATCGACTTCGCCGTGGCCGTGCCCACGCCGACGGGCCCGCCCGAGGCCTTGTAGCCGTAGAACATCCCGAGCATCACGATCACCGTGCCGGTGACGAAGATCTTCAGGAACGAGTAGAGGAAGTCGATCGGCGTCGAGAACGTCCAGTGCACGTTCTCCCAGCCGCCCTGCGACACCTCGCCGATCTGCAGGATCAGGATCAGGTAGTTGCCCAGGAAGTGGGCGGCGGTCCCGATGATCCAGATGAACGGGAAGACGAGCCACGCGGCCACCAGGCGGGTCGCCACGACGTAGCGCATGGGGTTGATGCCCATGGACTCCATCGCGTCGATCTCGTCCTGGATCCGCATGGATCCGATCTCGGCGCACAGACCACATCCGACCTTGGCGGACAGGATGTAGCCCCACATGTACGGGATCATCTCCCGGATCGCGCAGTAGGACGTGAACACGCCCGAGTACACGGTGGCGCCGTAGCCACGGAGGACGTAATTGGCCTCGGTACCGCAGACCACGCCCATCATGAACAGCATGAAGACGATGATCGCGGCGGATCCGGTGACCAGGATGCCGGCTTGGCGGATGATCTCCGCCGAGTAGCGCCAGACGCCACCCAGCTCACGGGCGGTGCGCCCGAAGAACGTGCCGAGCTCGGCCGCCTCGGTCAGGATCCCCTTGACGGGACCGGCGAAGCCGGCGCCGACGCGGGACCCGACGGACGGGGACAGCTCTCCGCGAAGACGCGGAGCTCGAACGGTGGAAGCTTCCATTGCTCAGATCTCCTTTCGCGCCTAGTGGAGGTTGCCGGTCTCGGGGAACGCGGCCAGCAGGATGTTCGTGAACAGCGAGTTGAACACCCAGATGCCGGCGAACGCGATGACGACGGCCTGGTTGACCGCGCGGCCGACGCCCTGGGCGCCGCCCTTCACGTTGAGCCCCTTGTAACAGCAGGCGATCGCGATGATGAATCCGAACCCTGTCGTCTTCAGGACCGACCCGAACAGGTCCGGGAAGGTGAAGTTCGACGAGAACGTCGCGATGTAGCCGGCCGAGGTCTCGCCCCAGACGACGACGGTCGCGATCCATCCGCCGAGCACGCCGAAGGCGAGCGCGAGGATGTTCATCAGCGGGGTCATGATCCCCAGCGCGAGGAAGCGCGGGGTGACGATGGTGCGGACGGGGTCGAGGCCGAGGACCGCGAGGGCGTCGAGCTCCTCACGGACCTTTCTGGCGCCGAGATCCGCGCAGATGGCGGTTCCGGCGACGCCGGCGATGACCATGCCGTTGATCCATCCGGCGAACTCGCGGATGGACGCCATCACGAAGAAGGCCCCCTCGCGGTCGACCGTTCCGAAGATCTGCGTGAGGTTGGCCGCCTGGAGACCAGGGGCACCGAACCCGAACGCGATCGTCGAGATGATCATCGGGATGAGGCAGCGCCGGAGGATCAGCCAGGACTCCTCGACGAACTCGTCCTTCCAGCTGTAGGGGGGCGTGAACGTCGCCACGACCGCCTTGCCGGTGAGGAGCATCATGCCCGCGACCTGCTCGAGGATCCCCAGCGGGGCCTCCGCAAGCTTGCTTCCGCCCGCGCGCTTCGGCGCCTTCTGAGGCGCCTGAACCGGCGGGGCAACTGTTCTCTGCGCTACTGACGCCATGTGACGCTCACCTCTCGCATAGCTCCTCCCGAAGCTCCGGACCCGGTCCTGTGACCCGGCCCTGGTTTGGATGAGTCCAGACTCCCGGACCATCCGTCGGGCGAAAATCGCCCTTGGAGGGAGAACGGATCCCCCCCATGGGGGAGGACCTCCTCCCCCGGTGCCAAGTTCCCGATGTCCGCCGGGAACACGCGGGCGATCCCTACTCCATGCCGAGCGGGCCGCTGAGCTTCCGGTTGAGGAACTGCTGCACGAACGGGTTGTCCGAGTTGAACATCTCGTCGCGCTCGCCGGCCTGCACGATCCTGCCCTTCCACAGCACGGCGAAGAACTCGCCCGCCAGACGGGCGGACTCGATGTCGTGCGTGATGATGATGTAGGTGCCGCCGTGCTGCTCGTGCATCTGCGTGACGAGCTCGCACAGCAGGGCGGTGCGGACGGGGTCCAGGCCGGAGTCCGGCTCGTCGAACATGACGATCTCGGGCTCGAGGACCAGGGCGCGCGCGAAGCCCGCGCGCTTGCGCATGCCGCCGGACAGCTCGTTGGGAAGCCGGCCGCCCGCGTGGGTCAGGCCGACGTCCGCGAGGCGCGCGTTGACGATCTCCGCGATCTCGCCCTCGCCGAGGTCCGTGTGCTGGCGCAGCGGGAAGGCGACGTTGTCGTAGACGCTCATCGAGCCGAAGAGCGCGCCGTCCTGGAAGAGGATCCCGAACTTCTTGCGGACCTCCAGGAGTCGCGACATCGTCATCTTGCTCAGCGACTCGCCGTGCACCATGACCTCCCCCTTGTCGGGGAAGAGCAGGCCGATGATGTGCTTGATGAGGACGGACTTGCCGGTGCCGGACGGGCCGAGCACGACGGTGACCATGCCCTCGGGGATGCCGAGGTCGAGGCCCTGGAGGATCTTGGAGCGGCCGAACGCCTTGTGGACGTTGCGGGTCTCGAGCGACCAGAACTCCCCCGGCACGCGCTCCTCGAGGAGGACCGAGCCCTGGTGGAGCTCGTGCTCACCCGTGAACTCGGCAGCCTGGTCCAGCAGGGACATGCCCTCCGGATCCAGCTGCTTGCCGCCGCTGAACTGCGCGTCCATCGCGGCGGAGGCGCCCTTGTCGCCACCAAAACGAGCCATCTGAGTGTCTCCCTCTCCCTGTCACGGTCGACAGCGGATCCCGGGGTCGCCCCCGGCCACTGCCGTCCTCTCCGGCGAGCAGCCTAACCCGCGCCGAAAACGCGGTGTGCGATCCCGGGGGGGGATATCCACCCCCCCTTTGGACGGTTTGCCCTCCGGGAGTGGCGCGAATGCGCCGAAAGAGGGCGCTACCAGTCGGGGTCGTCGCGCAGGTCCTGGGGCGTCGCCGGGGGCACGTCTCCCGGCTTCTCGCCCCGGCGCTTGCGCGCGATCTCGTGGATCACGTCGTGCTCCCCGAGCTCCTGCAGCCCGGCAGCCCGCCGGCGGCGGTTCGTGATCTCCAGGAGGTCGGCGGAGTCCTGCGCCTCGAGGTCCATCTTCGCCTGCTGGCGACCCGACGGGTCCCAGTCGACGAGGTCGGCGCCCGTGCCCCAGGTGAGCTTCCCCAGGAGGAAGAAGAAGACCAGGAGGCCGCCGAAGAAGATGAGGATCATCCAGCCGATGCCCATGTGACGACCATACTCGCGCTCCGGGCGATCGGATCATCGCGGCGCGCGCGGACCCGCCGCGGCACCCCGGCACGACGACGGCCGCGGGTCCTGTTCGGATCCACGGCCGTGTGCGTCGGGCCGTCCGTGCGCCGGACGGCAGGTCTGGCGGTTCGGGCTAGGCGGTGACGCCGTCCTTCTCCGCGATCATCTCCTTGTACATGGGGAAGAGCGGCTTGGTCAGCGGCACGAGCTTCAGGATCTTGTTGACCGGGCCCTTCGCCTTGACGTGGCCCTTCGCGAGGCCGACGGCGAGGTTGTACTCGCCGCGCCAGTACTTGTCGGCGATGTCGGACGGCATGAAGAGCTTGACGTCGGCCTCCTCGTTGTCGCCGCCGTCGATGACCTCGATGTTGTCGCCGTGCATCTTGATGAGCATCGGCGCCTCGGGGTCGGAGTAGTAGACCTGCAGGTCGATGTCCGCGGTGGCGAGCTTCGGACCGACCTCGTTCTCGCGCGCGGCGCGGAACACGCCACCGATGTACTTGTAGACCTCGTCGGCGTCGGCAAAGTAGGGCACGGGGTTCTCCTCCCGGGTGGTTTGGATCGACCGCCGCGACTCGGCACGGCAGATGCGTTCGACCGTAGACGCGCCGCGCCGCGCCGCCATCCCCCCGACGGATGATCTGGACCCCCTTTCCGGACGCGGGTCCGCGCCGGACGGCGACCGGCATCCTCCTTCCGGGGGGTGCGGAACTGCCCCGAGGGCTATGCACGGCCCCCATGACGCCCGTAGGGTCTCGCCATGGCTGTGGAGGAGCGCCGAGGGACGCTGCACCCTGCCGGTCCGCCGGTGCACACGTCCCTGCGCGGGACCGCGGCCATCACGCTCGACGGCATCGACGAGCGCTGGGGCACGACGATCGAGCGCGAGGGGATCTCCGACGCGCGTGTCGAGCGCGGGATCAGGCGGGCGACCGCCGACGGCGGCATGGCCGACCTCGACGAGCGCTGGCTCGCGTTCCTGCGCGAGCACATCCAGGTCGCCGCGTTCATCGCCCAGGACTGCGCGCGGATCCTCGACCGCGCCGCGGACCGCTGCAGCTGGGGGCCGGTCGCGCGCAACATCGCGCTCGAGTCCTCGATGCAGACCCGGCAGGCGCAGGCCGTCGTCCTCTACGCGATCGACCTCGAGCGCGTCGTCGGCGACATGCCGCTCGAGCGCGCCCGCGCGCAGTGGCGCGGCGCCGCGACGTGGCAGCCCGCCCGGCGGATGCTCGAGACGCTCGCGGTCCGCGACGACTGGGCGGAGATCGTCATCGCGATCAACCTCTGCTTCGAGCCGCTCGTCGCGCAGCTCATGCGCTTCGAGTGGGGCTCGCGGATCGCGCACGCGCTCGGCGACCCGGTGACGCCGGTCGTCGCCGAGGCGACGCAGATCCAGCAGGCCTGGCTGCGCGACTGGACCGGCGCGATCGTGCGCGGCGCGCTCGCCGACCCGACCCACGGCGAGCACAACCGCGCCGAGCTCCGGCGCTGGATCGCCCGCTGGGGCGCCGCCGCGCAGGACGCGGCCCGCACCGCCGCCACCGCCGCCGCGACGCTGCCGGGGGACCGGACCGCCGACGAGGCGCTCGAGCGCGTCCTGGCGGACCACCGCGACATCGTCGAGAGCCTGGGGCTCGGGTGAGCGGGCCGCCCTCAGGCGCGCGTGTTGCCGGCGCCCTGCTGCGAGAGCCGCACGTAGCGGGAGACCGCCTCGGCGCGGTTGCTCGCCCGCAGCTTGCGCAGGATGTGCTTCACGTGGGACTTCACCGTGCCCTCGGACACGACGAGCTTCTTCGCGATCCCGCCGTTGGTCTCGCCGAGCGCCATCAGGCGGATGACGTCGAGCTCGCGCGGGGTCAGCAGCGACTCGAGCCGGTTGTCGGCGGCGACGAACATCGCGGCGGCCGACCGGGCGACGACCTGGTTCTCGCCGTCGAAGCGCGCGACCTCGACGTCCGCGTCGACGAACTCGTCCATCACGGCGAGGATCGAGGAGTTCGCCCGGCGGACCTCCTGGCGCAGGGCGTTCAGCCGCGTCAGCAGGGTCGCGCGCTCGTACGCGTGACCGAACCCCTCGGCGAACATCCACAGCAGGTCGCGGTCGACCTCGTCGACCGTGCGGCGCTGCAGCTGGCAGTCCGCGTGGATCAGCGCGATGACCCGGCCCTGCGGCATCACCGGGGCGGCGACGTAGGAGCGGACGCCCGCGGCGGCGGCGATCTCCTGGTGCACACGCGGGTCGGCGTGCGCGTCGGGGACGAGGACCGGTCCGCGGCGCCGCAGCATCTCGGACTCGAGCAGCAGGTGGTTGAGCTGCAGCGGCTCTGCCTGCCCGACGCGCAGCACCTCGCGCGCGAGCTCGGGCTCGTGCGGGCTGTGGAACTCCGCGACGTGCCCGGTGGAGCCGTCCACGCGCGTGATCATCACGCGGTCGAAGCCGCAGCGCGCGACCTCGCCCGCGAGCCGGCTCATCATCTGGTCGACCGTCGTCATGCTGCGCAGCCGGCTGAGCGCCGCGTTGACCTGCGCGAAGCCGCGGATGCGGCGGTTCAGCGCCGCCTCGCGGACGTCGCCGCGGAGCGTCGCGAGCCGCAGGACGAGCGTCCCGGCGAGTGCCCGGCCGGCGTCGGCGTCGGGCCCGCGCTCGTCGTCCTCGAGCACGGCAACCAGCCAAGCACCCGATTCGTCGAGCAGCTGTTGTGCGGATCCCACATCCGTCGGTGCCTCGGCGGCGGTAGGGTCCTCGCCGGAGAGGCTGGCTGCCTCGCGCCACAGCGCGAGCACGGCCCCGGCGAGCCCCGGCGCGTCGAGGGGCGGTCCGTCGCTCCACTCACCGACACCCGTCGACGCCACCAGACTTCCTCCCGTAGAGCTGAACCACCTGTAGCGACCATACCGGCCACCGACGCGGGGAGGCGTCGGGGACCGTGGAGGAGGAGAGCACGTTGACCGAGATGCCAGCCGGAGAGCAGACCACCACGATGAGCCCCATCGATCCACAGCGCATGGCGGAACTGACCGCCGACTTCTTCAACAGCGGAGCCACCGATCAGCGCATCGGTGAGCGGCTCGCACTCGCGCAGACGACCGTCCACATCCACTACTCGGAGACCGCCGGCGTCACGCTCGACCTGACGAAGGCGCCGATCCACGCCGAGCCCGACATCGTCGGCCAGGCGGAGATCCAGCTCTACGGCACGCCCGAGCTGTTCATCGAGATGGTCCAGCGCAAGAAGCAGATGGCGATGGCGATCACGCGCGGCGAGCTCGCCTACGAGGGCCCCGTCCGCAAGTTCCTGCGGATCGTCCCGATCATGCGCTCGCTCGACTTCAGCACCTGGGACGAGCTGTTCCAGGGCAACGGCAACGGCAGCGGCCCGACGGCCTAGGGAGCGGCGGGCGGCGCGGCGTGGACGAGTCGACGACTCGGATCCCGGCCGACGCCGCCCTCGAACGCCCCGCGCCGGCGGCCGCCTGGCCGCCGCGCGTCCCGCGGTCCGCACACGATGCCCGCATCGGCGTGCGCGTCGTCGACGCGCTCGACGCGGCCGCCCGCCTGCTCGAGTGGGACCTCTGGGAGGGGGACGACGGCGAGCACGAGGACACCGTCGCGCTCGTCGAGGTCGCCCGCTCGGTCGTCGCCGAGCGGATCCGGGCGGGCGCCGACCTCGAGCGCGCGCACCTCGTCGCGCTGTGCGACCTGCTCGTCACGCTCGAGGACCTGCGGCGCGAGCTGCGCGACAACGAGGTCGACGAGCGGCTGCGCGCGCTGACCGGCGTGCAGGCCGGGCTCGGACGGCTGCGCGGGATCGCCTCCGTCTCGACGATCCTCGACCTCGCCCCGCAGGAGGTCTGCCGCTCGTGCGGGTTCGACCGCGCGATCCTCTTCCGCGTGCAGAACAGCCAGCTGATCGCCGAGGCCGTCCACTGGGAGAACGACCCGGACGGCGCCGCGACCCTGCTACAGGTCGCGCGCGAGAACCCGGCCGACCTGACGCACATGCTGCTCGAGACCGAGATGATCCGCCGCCGGATCCCGATGCTCGTCGCCGACGCCAAGGGCGATCCGCGCGTGCACCGCACGATCGCCGATGCCGCCGACACCCACTCCTACGTCGCGGCGCCGATCATGCCCGAGGGCCGGGTGATCGGCTTCCTGCACGCCGACCGCTACCTGCAGCAGCGCGACGTCGACGAGTTCGACCGCGAGATGCTGTGGGCGTTCGCCGAGGGGTTCGGCTACGCGTTCGAGCGCACGGTGCTGACCGAGCGGATGCGCGCGCAGCGCGACCAGGTCCGCAGCATGGTGCAGTCGACCGAGCAGCTGATGAACGAGCTGTGCGACACCGAGATCGCCGTCTCGCACGTCGAGGGCGAGGACTCGGCCGGCGTCGGACGGGCGGCCGCGATGCTCGCCTCCGGGCCGTCGCGCCTGGACCAGCTGCTGACGCGCCGCGAGGTCGAGGTCATCAAGCTCATGGCCGCCGGCGAGACGAACGCCGGGATCGCCAGCCGGCTCGTGATCTCCGAGGGCACCGTGAAGTCCCACGCCAAGCACATCCTGCGCAAGCTCCGGGCCGCGAACCGCGCCGAGGCGGTCTCGCGGTACCTGCGGATCAGCGCGCTCGGCGACCAGCAGTGAGGACCCCGCGCGGGACCGACGGGCCGGGTCCGCGCGCGGGCCGGCCGGGCGAGCGCCGCTCAGCGCGCGGGCAGCGCCACGAGTCGGTCGCTGACCGCGCGGGCGAGCTCCTCGTCGCGCGTGGTCAGCAGGACGCTCGTCCCGCGCTCGGCCTGCGCCTCGCGCAGGGCGGTGACGACGGTCGGCAGCGAGTCCGCCGCGAGGCCGTCCTCGACCGCGTCGACGACGAGCAGCGGCGAGCGCAGGGCCAGCGCCCGGGCGAGCGCGAGGCGCTTGCGGGCGTCGCGGTCCAGCTCGCCCGGCCGCGCGCGGGCGGCCTCGGCGAGGCCGAAGCGCGCGAGCTCCTGCAGCGCGACCTGCTCGCGCCGCCGGTCCGGCACCCGGCCCACCTCCCGCATCGGGAACGCGACGTTCTCGAGCACGTCGACCCCGTCGAAGATCCCGTAGCCGCCGTCGTCGGCGGGAGCGCCCTGGAAGACGACGGCGAGACGGCGCTGCAGCAGGCGCCGCGCCCGGCGGCCGCCCCGGCCGACGTCCTTGCCCGCGACGACGACGGCGCCCTCGTCGGCCTTCTCGAGCCCGACGAGCAGGCGGAACGCGACGGTCTTCCCGGCGCCCGCGGGGCCGACCAGCGCGACGCTCTCGCCGACGCGGGCGCCGAAGCTCACCCCGTCGAGCACCCGGTGGCCGTCGACGCGATGGCGGACCTCCACGAACTCGAACGCCCACGCCATCCACCCGAGGTTCGCCGCCCCCGGCGGGGACCCTGCCCCGAGAGGAGCGATCCGTGACCACCGCACCCGAGCAGCGCATCCGCGAGCACCTGGAGCGTCGCGGCGGCGCGACCGAGGTCGAGGTGCTGCGCCTCCTGCGCACCTGGGGCCACGACGACCCCACCGCCGCGGACCGCCGCGACGTCCTGCGTGCCCTGGAGGGCGCGGGGATCGTCGTCCACCCCGACCTGCTGCACGCGGAGCCCGGGACGACGATGCGCCTCACCCTGCCCGAGGGCGAGCCCGTCGAGGACGAGGCCCGCGGTGCCCGCGGCGGGTTCTTGGCGGGTGCGCGCGCTCGCGCGCGCCCGCGTGCGCGCGAGGAGGACCACCGGCGGCGCGACGCCCCCGCTCCCGCCGCCGCGCGGATCGAGGAGCTCGAGCCGGTGGAGATCCCGCCGGAGCTGCCCCGCGTGCTGACGACCGTCGGCGCCACCCTGCTCATGGCCTCGCTGTTCCTGCCGTGGTTCGGCGCGGACCGGGCCGGGATCGAGGTGGCGGACCTCTCCAGCGGCTGGCAGTGGCTGTCGGTGCTCGACGTGCTGCTTGCGGTCGTGGCCGTCACCGCCGTGGCGCAGCTCGCCACCGACGCGCTCGGGGAGCTCGGCGCGCGGGCCGTCGCGGTCGCGGCGATCGTCGCGATGGCGGCGACGACCGCCCGGCTCGTCTCGCCGCCCGACGACGCGCTGTCCGGCCTGACGATCGAGGTCAGCCGCAAGCTCGGGCCGTTCGTGGCGCTGCTGGCGCTCGCGGTGATCGTCGTCGGCGCGGCGGTCCGCACGTCCCCATCCCTCTCCCGGGAGGGCACAGTCTCCCTGCGTGGGCAGGACTCGGGCGACGAGCCGAACTAGGTTCGGTCCGTCACCCCGAATCTGGAGGAGTACCGCCGCATGCCCACCACCGCCACCGCCGCCATCCTGCGCGAGGTCAACGAGCCGCTCACGCTGGAGGAGGTCCAGGTCTCCGACCCGGCCGAGGGCGAGGTGCTCGTCAAGATGGTCGGCGCCGGCATCTGCCACACGGACGCCACGGGCATCGACGGGACGATCCCGCTGCCGCTGCCCAGCGTCCTGGGCCACGAGGGCTCCGGCATCGTCGAGGCCGTCGGCGAGGGCGTCACCGACCTCGCCCCCGGCGACCACGTCGTCCTGACCTTCGGCCACTGCGGCGACTGCAAGTACTGCTCGCGCGACCGGCCCGCCTACTGCGAGATGTTCGCGCCGCTGAACTACTTCGGCACGCGCATGGACGGCACCGTCACGATGAGCCAGGGCGACGAGGACGTGCACGGCTGCTTCTTCAGCCAGTCCTCGTTCTCGACCTACGCGATCGCGCTCGCGACGAACGCGATCAAGGTCGACAAGGACCTGCCGCTGGAGCTGCTCGGCCCGCTGGGCTGCGGCATCCAGACCGGCTCGGGCACCGTGCTGAACGCGCTGAACCCGCAGCAGGGCGACAGCATCGCGATCTTCGGCATGGGCGGCGTCGGCCTCTCGGGCGTCATGGGCGCGAAGCTCGCCGGCTGCGAGCAGATCATCGCCGTCGACATCAACGACGAGCGCCTCGCGCTCGCCCGCTCGCTCGGCGCGACGCACACGTTCAACGCCAAGGAGCACAAGGACCTCGTCTGGGACATCATGGGCGTCGCCGCCCCGGGCGTCGACTTCGCGCTCGACGCGGTCGGCACCAACGAGGTGATCCGCCAGGCGCTCGAGGTCACCCGCTCCCCCGCCCGGATCGCCACCGTCGGCTTCCAGGGCCTGCAGCACGACATCACGATCGACCAGGGCCACCTGCTGCTCGGCCGCGAGCTGTGCGGCGTCATCGAGGGCGACGCCAACCCGAAGGACTTCATCCCCGCCCTGACCCGGCACTACGCCGACGGCGAGTTCCCGTTCGACAAGCTGATCAAGACCTACAAGTTCAGCGAGATCAACGAGGCGTTCGAGGCCGCGCACAACGGCTCGGTCGTCAAGCCGGTCATCGTCTTCGACTGACGGTCACGCACCCGCGGGCCGGTCGCCTTGCGACCGGTCCGCGGCGGTCAGCCGACGGGGCCGCCGGGCTGCTCGTGCTCGCCGTCGTGGGCGCGCGCGTGCAGCCCGAACTTGCGGCGCTGCTCCTCGATGCGCTGGCGCTTGGCGTCGCGATGGCGCTTGCTGCCGTTCTGCCGCATCGTCACGGCGCTCGCGACGATCGGCCCGAACACGAGCCCCCAGGTGCCGATGACGATCGCGTACATGAACCAGCCGGCGCTGCCGAGGCGGCTGATCATCGTGAGGCCCAGGATCGCCGGGATCACGAACCCGATGACGCAGACCCCGATCAGGCCGACGCTGCCGATGTTGGCCATGAGGTCGGCCATCCGCTGACGGGCCGTGCCCTCGCGGGCGAGCTCCGCGTCGCGCTCTTCCTTGCTCTTGCGTCCCGGAGCGGTGTTCATGACGCCCTGGACGGTAGCAACGCCCGGTGCACGAGCAGGGCGGCCTCGAGCTCGACGCGCCGGTCGCCGACGCGACGGCCCAGGAGCGCCTCCGCCTGGCGGATGCGGTAGGCGACGGTCTTCTGGTGGACGAACAGCCGCTGCGCCGCTCCGACGTGGCTCTCGCCGCACGCGAGGTAGGCGGTCAGCGTCTCGCGCAGCCGCTCCATGGTGTCGTCGTCGGTCGCGGCGAGCGGCCCGAGCTCGCTGACCGCCAGCGCCCGCGCGCGCTCCGTGTCGGCGCACAGCACGGCGAGCAGCGCGACGTCCCGGTGGTGGGTGACGCCGCCGCCACCGCGCAGCACGGCGATCCGGCGCGCGTCGAGCGCCTCCCGGTAGCCCGCGCGAAACCCGGCGATGCCGGGCGCGAGCTCCCCGAGGCCCACCGGCTCCTCGAGTGACACGGCCGCGACGACCGCGTCGAGCGCTGACGGGACGGGCGGGCGCTGGAACGCCAGCCACACGACCCAGGCGACGTCCCAGCGGGCCGAGACCGCGGCGGCGTCCCCGACGACCCGCAGGCGGCTGACGAGCTGGCGGACCGCCGGCTCGCTCAGCTCCGGGGGCAGCGCGAACGCGAGGTGCAGCGCCTCCTGGGGGTACCCGAGCCGGGCGAGCGCGTCCTCCGACCCGGCGGTGTCGAACAGCGCGGCGCGCACCAGCTCCTCCGGCGACACGTCGAGGCCCTGCCGGCGGCGCCGGCGGGTCTCCGCCCAGCTGTCCACGAGCTCCTGCGAGATCCGGTCCACCGCCTGGAGCATGTTCGCGGTGCTCGCGGCGAGGACCGCGTGCTGCTCGGCGGCGTCGTGGACGTGCTCGGCGACGTGCGCCGCCCAGACCTGCCACAGCTCGGCGATGCCGATGCGGTAGCCGCGCAGGACCGTGGTCAGCCCGTCCTCGTGGTCGGCGAGCCGCTCGAACAGCTCGAGCGCCCCGGCCGACGGCATCGTCGCCCGGCCCGGGACGCCGTAGGCGAGCAGCGCGAGGATCGCCCCGACGTTCGCCTGCGTGGAGTGCAGCGTGGCCTCCGCGGTCGTCGGGTCGTCGGGATCCACCAGCGCGGGCTCGGTCGCGATCGCGCGGCGGTTGACGACGTCGGCGATCGCGTCGGCGTGCTGGAGCAGCTCGGTGGCGAGCTCCGCGATCCGCGCGGCGACCTCGGGCGCGACACGCGTCGCGGCATCGACGCTCGCGTCGAGCGCGACCGGGGGCGTCAGCGTGCCGGTGTCCTGGGCGCGACCCATCTCCTCCGGGCGAGCATAGCCCGCGCGGAGGCATCGGTCCCCCGGTCTTGTCGCCCGCGGCGGTATGCGGGCGCGCCCGCATCGCAGAGGCTCGGGGCATGAGCACGATCGAGCGCTTCACCGCCGCCGACGACCTGCTGCACGACATCGGCACCGCACCCCACGTGCGCGAGTCGTACTTCTTCGTGCTGCCGCTGCCCTCGGAGGGGATCGCCGCGATGGTCTACGCGTGGCGGACCGGGGCCACCGGGCAGTTCGGGCGGCTCGTCGCGATCGGCGGCGAGGACATCGGCGCGCCCCAGGTGTTCGACATCGTCGACGGGGTCGACCTCGTCGGCGACGACCTCGACGACTGCGAGATCGCGGGCCTGCACATCCGTCACCCCGAGCCGCTGCGCCGCGCGTCGTTGTCGTTCTCCAGCGACGCGGTGACGCTCGACGTCACCGTCGAGGGGCTGCACCGCCCCGTGTCATGGCACGAGAACCCCGACGGCTGCCCCGCGTGGGCGGCGACCGACCGCTACGAGCAGTCGGTGCGGACCTCCGGGACGCTGCGGGTGGACGGGCGCGAGATCGCGATCGACGGGATCGGCCACCGCGACCACTCCTGGGGCCCGCGCGAGTGGGGGGTCATCCAGCACTGGAAGTGGATGAACGCCGCGACCCCGGACGGGTCGGTGTCGCTGCACGCCTGGGAGTCCAGCGCGCTGGGGGCGCGCCATCGGCTCGGCTACGTCAACCGCGGCGGCGAGATCGCGGTGATCACCGACCTGCGCGTCGAGTCGTCGCTGGACGACGCGCTCGTGCACCGGTCGCTGACCGCGACGATCCTCGACGAGACCGGACGCGAGACGGTCTTCACGGCCGCCTACCGCGCGGGCGTGGCGCTGCCGTTCAGCGGCCTGCTGCTGTACGAGAACGCGATGGACGCCACGATCGACGGGGCGCCGGCGATCGCCCACGTCGAGCACGGCTGGCCGCAGCCGTACGTGGAGCAGCTGCGACGCTGAGCGCGGCAACGTGCCCGGTGCGGGGGTCGGGGACCGCCCGGCGGACCACTCGGGTTAGGATGCCCTAATGGTCAGTCACACCGTCGGCGACCGCACCGTCGACACCCCCACCCCCGCCCGCCCGCAGGCGGGCGCCGGGTCCGGCCGCCGCCTGCTCGTCTGGGCGCTCGGACTCCTCGTCCTCGGCGGCGCCGTGTACCTCATGGCGACCGCGAGCACCGGCCCGGTCGACCCGACCGAGGCCAGCACCCCGCAGAGCCGCGGCACCGTGATCTTCAACGCGTCGATGATCGTCTTCCGCGAGGGCCTCGAGGCGATCCTCATCTTCGCCGCGATCATCGCGAGCTTCCAGGGCGCCAACGCCACCCGGCGGCGACCCGTGGTCCTCGGCGCCGGCGTGTCGTTCCTCGCGGCGATCGCGACGTGGTTCGCGGTCGGCGCGCTGCTCGACGCCGCGTCCCCGCTCGGCGCGCGGCTGGAGGCGATCACGGGCTTCATCGCGATCGTCGTCCTGCTGCTCGTCCTCAACTGGTTCGTGCACAAGGTGTACTGGACCGGTTGGATCGCCAAGCACCACCGCCAGCGCCGCAAGGTGCTCGGACGCGTCGGCGTCTCCGCGACCTTCGGCCTCGTCGCCCTCGGGTTCACGAGCGTGTACCGCGAGGGCTTCGAGGTCGTGCTGTTCCTGCAGAACCTGAAGCTCACCGCGGGCAGCGGCGTCGTGCTCGAGGGCGTCGCGCTGGGCCTCGCGGCCACGGCGCTCGTCGGGCTCGTCACGTTCCGCCTGCAGCGCAGCCTCCCCTACAAGAAGATGCTCATCAGCACCGGCGTGCTGATCGGCGTCGTGCTCGTGGTCATGGTCGGCGGCACCGCGCTGTCGTTCATCGACCTCGGCTGGATCCCCGGCCACGCCACGCCGTTCACGGTGCCCGAGTGGATGGGCTCGTGGTTCGAGGTCTACTCCTACTGGGAGACGCTCGCCGCCCAGGCGCTCGCCGCGGTGTTCGTGATCGGCTCCTACTACGCCGCCGAGTACGTGCGCGTGAAGCGCCCCCGCCGCCGCGGCGAGGCGGTCGCGCAGCGCGCCGCCGTCGCCCCCACGGCCTGAGCCGCGCACCGGTGCCCGGGCCGACCGCCCGGGCACCGCGGCCGTCTCGCGTAGGGTCGGGCGCCCATGCCCGACCTCTGGAACGCCGTCAAGGACCTGCCGGTCACCATCGAGTCGTCGGCCTGCGAGCCGCTGCTGCCCGCCGGCCCGACCGGCATCGAGGACGCCTCGACCACGCAGCTGCGCCTGCACGGCCGCGGCGAGGAGGGACTCGGCGAGCAGGTCGGCACCCCGACCACCCAGGCGGGCCTGCGCGCGCTCGACCTGCCGCTCGCCGGGACGTGGCCGACGCTCGCCGCGTTCCTCGCCCACCTCGACACGCTCGAGCTATGGCCCGCGGGCCCGCCCGAGTACGAGCTCGAGCGCCACTGGCGGCGCTGGACCTTCGAGTCCGCCGCGCTGGACCTCGCGCTGCGCCAGGCGCGCACGACGCTGCCCGAGGTCCTCGGGCGCGCGCCGCGACCGGTGACGTTCGTCAACTCGGTCGGGCTCGGCGACCCGCCGGACGCCGCCCGGGTCGCGTCGCGCCGCGCGGCCAACCCGACCGTGGGCTTCAAGCTCGACGTCGAGCCGTCGTGGACCCAGGCGATCATGGACGAGATCGCCGCCGTGCCCGGCGTGACCGTCATCGACTTCAAGGGCCGCTACGACCTCGACGTCGCCGACGAGGGCGCGCTCCTGGCCATGTACGAGCGCGCGATCGCGACGTTCACCGACGTCTGGTTCGAGGACCCCCACGACGACCGTCCCGCGGTCGTCGACCTGCTCGGCCCGGTGCGCGACCGCGTCTCCTACGACGCGCCGATCGTCGGCGTCGCCTCGCTGCAGGAGACCGCCCTCACCCCGTCGATCGTCAACGTCAAGCCGTGCCGCGTCGGGCGCCTGGAGGAGCTCTCGCGGCTGTACGCGCACTGCGAGGACCACGGCATCCGCATGTACAACGGCGGCATGGGCGAGCTCGGGGTCGGGCGCGGGCAGGCGCAGCTGCTCGCCGCGCTGTTCCACCCCGACGCCCCGAACGACATCGCGCCCCCCGCGTTCAACCTGCTCGACGTGCCCGCGGGCGCGCCGTCGAGCCCGCTGGACCCGGCGCCCGACCGCGGCTTCCGCCGGCGCTGAGCCGCGGCCCGGCGGCGCCGCGCGCTCAGGACGCGGCGCGCCAGGCGAGCAGGCGCTGCAGCCGCTCGTCCTGCTCGGGGTCCGCGAGCGCCGGGGCGACCCGGGAGACGATCCCGCGGTCGCCGTCGACGGCGAGGAGGTCCCCCTCCTGCACCGCGACCCCGTCGACCGTGGCCCCCGCCCCGGAGATGCGGACCTCCCCGACGCCGCAGACCGCCGGACGGTCCATCCCGCGCGCGACGACCGCCGCGTGCGAGGTGCGCCCGCCGCGACCGGTGACGATCGCGACGCTGGCGATGAACCCGTGGATGTCCGACGGGGACGTCGTCGGCCGCACGAGCACCACGTCCCGCCCCTGCTCCTTCAGGGCGGCCGCCCGGTGCGCGTCGAAGACCGCGGTGCCGACGCCCGCACCCGGCGAGGCCGCGCAGCCGCGCGCGAGCACGTCGCCGTCGGACGCCGCGTCCGCGAACCGCGGCGCGTGCGCCGCGGCGAGCTGCGCGTCGGTCAGCCGCTCCCCGGCCTCCCGCTCCTCAAGCACGCCCTCGTCGACGAGGTCGACGGCGACGCGCACGGCGGCCCGGCCCGACCGCTGCGCGCGACGGTACTGCAGGATCCACAGGCGGCCCTGCTCGATCGTGAACTCGCACTCCACGAGGTCGCGCTCCTCGCGCTCCAGCAGCGCCAGCGCGTCGGCGACAGCGCGCGCCGCGTCGGGGAGCCGGTCCTCGAGCGCGGTCAGCGGCAGCGGGTCGGCGACGCCCGCCACGACGTCCTCGCCCTGCGCGTCGAACAGCACGTCCCCGTACACGCCGGGCTCGCCGGTCGCGGGATCGCGGCTGAACGCCACGCCGCTGCCGGAGTCCTCCCCCCGGTTGCCGAAGACCATCGCCTGCACGACGCACGCGGTGCCCATCGCCTCGTCGATCCCGCGGTGCTCGCGGTAGGCGATCGCGCGCGGCGACCGCCACGAGGAGAACACGGCCCCGAGGCACTCGCGGACCTGCTCGCGCGGGTCCGCGGGGAACGGGTCGCCCTCGCGGGCGAGCAGGTCACGCAGCACGGCGGCCTCCCCGCGCGCGGTGCGCGCCCCGTCGTCCGGGCCGTCGGGCAGCGCGTCGAACAGCGCGTCCTCGACCGTCGCCTCGGACAGGCCGCGGACGGTCGTGGCGAACGTGTGCAGCAGCCGCACGTACGACGTCCACGCGAACGCCGGGTCCTGCGTCTGCTGCGCGAGCGCCTCGACGAGCTCGTCGTTGAGCCCGACGTTCAGGATCGTGTCCATCATCCCCGGCATCGAGACCGGCGCACCGGAGCGCACCGACACGAACAGCGGGGCCGACGGGTCGCCCAGGCGACGGTCGAGCCGCCGCTCGAGCGCGTCGAGCTGCGCGTCGACGGCCGCGCGCAGCTCGTCCGTGAGCGCACCGTCGGCGAGGTAGGCGCGGCCGGCGTCGGTGCCGACGACGAAGCCGGGCGGCACCGGCAGGCCCAGCGCGACCATCGCGACGAGTCCCGCCCCCTTGCCGCCCAGCAGCGCCTTGTCGGCCGCCACCTCGGCGTCGAAGGGGACGACGGTCACCGAGGTGGCGGGCACGGCTAGTAGGACCCCTCGAGCTCGCGGTCGATCTCGAGGATCTGGATGTAGTCCTCGTGCAGCTCCATCCAGACCGTGTGCAGCGAGTCGGTCTGCGGGCTGGTGACCTGCTCGTGGTCGCCGGCCTCCGCGGCGGACAGGGCGGCGCGCAGGCGCGGCCCGTAGTCGGCGAACCGCGCGACGACCTCGCCCGAGCGCCGCAGCGCGGGCTCCACGCGATCGACGAGCGCGGAGAGGTCGGCCAGCAGCGCCGCGCGGGCACCCTCGTCGGCGTCGTGCCAGCGGGCGCAGGCGGCCTTGAAGTCGCCGTTGATCGGCAGGAAGCGGTCGTAGACGGCCTGCAGCCGCTCGGTGTCCGCACCGCCGCGCTCGGCGGCCAGCAGCGCCTGGTGGACCGCGGTGCCCGCCTCGCTGAGCAGCGCGCCCGCGGCGGTCGTCGCGACGAGGCCCGCCTCGGCGAGCGCGCCGACCGCCTGCGGCGGGTCGGGCAGCATGCCGCGCAGCGCGATGCGGTGCAGGAGTGGGAAGTGCTCGGCGTGCGCGGACGCGTCGATGCCGCCGACGTGGCTGACCGGCGGGGACAGCAGGCCCATGAGGAACGCCTGCGGCACGATCGCCGCCGCCTGCTTGTCGCGGACGAGCGGGTAGTACGCCTCCATCGCCAGCGGGTCGATCTCGAAGAAGTCGTGCTCCTCCACGAGCTGCTCCCAGACGCCGGCGCGGCGGGCCAGCGGTGCGACGAACTCGGTGTAGTAGACCTGCGCGCCGCACATGATCTTGTCGCGCGGCGACATCGAGGCGATCCGCTTGTAGAGCTTCGTCGTCGTGGTGTCGCAGCGCTCGAGGATCAGGCGCATCTCGTCCTCGTCGACGCGGCGCAGCTCCTCCACCGGCGTGTCGTACCGGTCCCGCGCGTAGACGGCCATGCCGGTGAGGCTGTCGAGGTAGTTCGACGGCTCGCTGAACAGGGTGCCGATGTCCAGGACGTTGACCTGCAGGTCGTCCTTCGGGTGGAAGACCATCGCCTGCGTGAGCGCGTGCGGGAGGTCCTCGGCGACGTCGTGCCAGTGGTAGGCCGGGTCGTGCAGGAAGTGGTCGCGCACGATCATGAAGCCGCCGTCGGGCAGCGGGTACGGGCCGCTGTCGCACAGGCCCGAGCGGTTGTCGAAGTGCAGCAGGAAGCCGGTGATCTCGGTCGTCGCGTTGAAGCGCTGGTACAGGCCGCGCTGGTCGTCACCGGAGAACGGCTGCACGTCGGCGGCGAAGCGGTCGATCCACGACCGGTCGAGGACCGGCGCCCGGTAGCCGCGCGAGGAGGAGAACAGCTCGCCGCCGTCGCCCCAGAAGCCCGCCATCAGGCGGCGCTGGAACTGGACGAGCTTCTCGACCCCGTCGGTGTCGTGGTCGAGGTCGATGAGGCCGAGCTTGTGCAGCAGGCCGCGGCCGAACAGCGGCGTGATCGCCGAGCACCAGAGGTGCAGCTGGTTGACCTTCGAGCCGGGCTCGCGGCGCGGGATGGCACCGAGCTCGATCACGCCGTCGACGCCGAGCTTCTCGGTGATCACGTCGACGAAGGTCGGGAAGCGCAGGTACTGGTTGATGCAACCGAACGCCTCGTACTCCTGGCGGGGGATCAGGCCGGACTCGCCCTCGGTGGAGCGCAGCGCCAGCGCGTCCCACACGTTCCAGGCGGCGTAGTCGTTGAAGTCGTTGATCTCGTCGGGGGTCAGGCGGCGGCGCAGCGACTCGTCGGACAGGACCGACACGTCGGTCTTCAGCCGGTCGCGCAGCTGCTGGTCGCCCTCGGCGCCGTGCGGGACCTCGCCGCGGAAGTGGTGCAGGAGCGGGATGACCTGCTCCATCTGGGCGGCGAGCGCCTGCTCCTCCGCGGTCGGCTCGCCGCGACCGCCCTCGCTCGGGGCGCCGGGCTCGATCGCGACCCGGCCCTCGGGGGTCGAGATGTCCAGGCGCACGACGGCGCCGTCGGCGGGGATGATCTCGCCGCGGCTGGAGCGCACGCCGTCCTCGAACTGCACGCCCATGACGCAGGGGATGCCGTACTCGCGCGAGAGGATCCCGAGGTGCGACTCGGGTGCGCCCTGCAGGGTGATGACGCCCTTGACGCCCGCGGTGAGCGCCGGGGTGAGGAACGTCGTGGTGCCGCCGCGGGCGAGGACGATCGTGTCGGCGACGTCGTCGCGCTGCACGAACTGGATGACCGCCTGGGGCGAGTCGAGCCACGCGACCGGGCCCTCGACGGGCTCCGGACGGGTGAAGACGGCGCGCCCGGCACCGATCGTCTTGAACTCCTCTGCAGTGGCCATTCGTGCTCCTCCTCGACGGGTGACTGAGGCCGATGCTCTCCGCGTCCCGGCCGCGATGCACCCGCGCGGGCGGACAGGACGGGCGCGGCGGTCTGTCCCCGGGAGAGCAACCGATGGGCCGTACGATGCGCCGATGCGCCCGACCGCCCTGCTGCTCGACTACGCCGGTGTGATGACCGAGGACATGTGGGCCTCCGTCGGGGGGTTCTGCGTGCACCACGGCATCGCGCCCGAGCGGCTCGCCGGCGCCTACCGGCCGGGCGCCGACTTCTACGAGCTGTCGGTCGAGCTGGAGTGCGGCCGCGTGTCGGTGGAGGACTTCGAGCCGCGGCTGGCGGCGGTCCTCGGACTCGACGACCACACCGACCTGGTGCAGCGCCTCGTCGGCGGCCTCGGGGTCGAGCCGCGCATGCTGGAGGTCGTCGCAGCCGCCCGCGCGGCGGGCGTGCGGACGGTGCTGCTGTCGAACTCCTGGGGCGAGGCGATGTACGCCCCGGAGGTCCGGGCGCTCTGCGACGCGGAGGTGCTCAGCGGGCGGGTCGGGATCCGCAAGCCGTCCCCGGAGATCTACGCGATGGCGGTGGAGGCGGCGGGCGTCGCGGCGTCGGACTGCGTGTTCGTCGACGACCAGGAGGTCAACCTCCCGCCCGCCCGCGCGCTCGGGATCACGGCGGTGCACCACACCGACGCGGACGCGACGGTCGCCGAGCTGCGGCGCCTGCTGCACCTGTAGTCCGCCGCGCTCAGGACATGTCCATCTGCCCGCCGGTTCCCGGGCACTCGCGGCTGTCGTGCCCGCCGTCGTGGTGGTGCTGCCCGGCGTAGCAGGCCTGCTGCGCGCTCGTGCGGTACGGGCGGTCGATGTAGGCGTCGAGCCCGGCGTCCTGCACCGCGAGCAGGTCGCGGGCCTCGCGCGGACTGATCGCCCCGGCGGCGACGCCGCGGCGGGCGCGGTCGGCGAAGAACGCGTGCAGGCGACCGTGGAGACTGCGACCCGACAGGCCCCCGGCCGCGGCGATCCGGCGGGGCGTGCGACCGCGGTCGCGCAGCCGCAGGTAGCCGGCGGTGCTGACCCCAAACACCTGGCGGGCATGCCGCGGGAGCTGGTGGGAGTGGTACACGTGGAACAGGAGGTGGCGGGCAAGGTGCGGCTGGGTGAGCGTGTCCAGCGCGCGGGCGCGGAGCGTCGCGAGCGGCGTGCCGCGGTGGTCGGCGGCGCGCGGCGCGACGAGCAGCGCGGCGAGGCGCCGCCGGTCGGGGTGGCCGTGGCGGGCGGCCAGCGCGCCGAGCGACCGGCGGTCGTCCAGCCAGGCGTCGAGGTCCTGACGGGTGACGTGCAGCAGCGACTCGAGGCGGGCCTCGTCGTAGGGCAGCCAGCCGCTCATCACCCAGACGTCGGACGGGAGCCAGTCGCCGCGGGCGCCCGCGGGAGCGTGGCTGTCGCGGGCGGCGGCGGGGCCCGCCGCGAGCGCGAGCGCGGCGAGGAGCGCGAGGAGCAGGGTGGCGATGCGGGGCATGCGTCGAGGGTGCCCCGCCGGGCGCGGGCGCACGACCCACCCTGGGTGTCGCGATCCGACACCCGGCGGCGCGCGGCCGCCGGGCGCCGTGCGGCTCAGGCGCCGCGGTAGGGCGAGAAGTCGGGTGCCCGCTTCTCGTTGAACGCGGTGATGCCCTCCTTGGCCTCGTCGGTCTCGGTGAACATCATCAGGCTCGTCAGGGCCATCTGGCCGGTGCCGATGAACTGCTCGGTGTCGATGTTCATCGACTGCTTGAGGACCTTCAGCGCGGTCGGGCTGAGGTTGCAGATCTCGTCGGCCCACTGCCGGACCTCGGCCATGAGGTCGGCGGCGGGGACGACCTTGTTGACGAGACCCCACTCGAGGGCCTGCTCGGCGGTGTACTGGCGGCACAGGAACCAGATCTCGCGCATGCGCTTCTCGCCGACGACGCGGGCGAGGTAGCCGGTGCCCAGGCCGGCGTCGAACGAGCCGACCTTCGGTCCCACCTGCCCGAACTTCGCGGTGTCGGCGGCGATGCTGAGGTCGCACAGCACGTGCAGGACGTGGCCGCCGCCGATCGCGAAGCCGTTGACGGCGGCGATGACCGGCTTGGGGATGTCGCGGATCGTGCGGTGCAGCGTCTCGATCTCGAACAGGCCCGTCTCGGAGGGGCCGTAGTCGCCGGTCTCGGCGCGCTGCTTCTGGTCGCCGCCGGTGGAGAACGCGCGGTCGCCGGCGCCGGTCAGGCAGACGACGCCGACGTCCCCGGAGGCCCACGCGTGCTTGAAGCACTTGATGAGCTCGTCGCAGGTCTTGGCGCGGAACGAGTTGAACCGCTCGGGGCGGTTGATCGTGATGGTCGCGAGACCGTTCTCGATCTCGTAGGCGACGTCGGTGAGGTCTTCAAAAATCGGCATGGGGATCTCCTCTTAGGCCATGGTCAGGCCACCGCTCACGGAGAGCGTCTGGCCGGTGATGAAGGACGCCTTCTCGGAGGCGAAGAACGCGACGGCGGCAGCGACCTCGGCAGGCTGGCCGAGGCGCTTCATGGCGACGCCGGAGGTCATCGCGGCGATGACCTTGTCCCCGTCGGGGGAGGCGTCGACGACGCCGCGCAGCATCGGCGTGTCGGTCGGGCCGGGGCAGACGACGTTGGCGGTGACGCCCTTGCGGGCGGCCTCGCGGGCGACGGTCTTGCTGAAGGCGATGACGCCGCCCTTGGCGCCGGCGTAGACGGCCTCCATCGAGGAGCCGACGCGGCCGGCGTCGGAGCCGATGTTCACGATGCGGCCGTAGCCGCGCTCGATCATGCCCGGCAGCAGCGCGTGGGTGGTGCGCAGGACGCCCTTGTAGTTGATCTCGATGACCTTGTCCCACAGGGCCTCGTCGGTCTTGACAAACGGCATGAGGTCGTCCCAGCCGGCGCAGTTGACGAGCGCGTCGACCGCGCCGAAGCGCTCGAGCGCGGCGGCGACGCCGGCGTCGACGCTGGCCGAGTCGGCGACGTTCATCGCGACGCCGAGGGCGGTGCCGCCGGCGTCGGAGATCTCCTGCGCGGCCTGGGTCGCCTCGTCGGCGAGCAGGTCGGCGATCACGACGGCGTGGCCGTCCTCGACGAGGGCGTCCACGCAAGCGCGGCCGATGCCTCGGGCGCCGCCGGTGACCAGGGCGACGCGCGTGTGGGTCTGTGCCTCCATGGCGGCGACCGTACCAGACTGGCTTAACGATCGTTAGGGCGGATGCGCTACGGTCCCGGCATGGACCTCTCGTACTCCGACGAGCAGCAGTTCCTCCGCGAGGCCGTCCGCGGCGTCGTCGACCGCGAGCTCGCCCTGCCCCGCGTGCGGGAGCAGGTGCTCGACCCCGACCTGCCCGACGTCGACCACCGGACCGCGCACGACGTGGCGGTCGCCCAGGGCTGGACCGGCATCGGGGTGCCCGAGGAGGCCGGCGGCCAGGGCGGCGGCCTGCTCGAGCTGTCGATCCTCGCCGAGGAGCTCGGCCGCGGCGCGGTGCCCGCCGACGGCCTCTACGCGACGATCCTCGCCGCCCTCGCCCTGCACGAGGCCGACGGCGACGCCGACCTGCTCGCGGCGCTCGCGGGCGGCGAGCGGACCGGCGCGCTGCTCGTCGGCGGCGACCGGCCGACCGACGTCGCCGGAGCCGCCACGTGCGTGCTCGGCGCCCCGCTCGCCGACGTGCTCGTCGCGCCCGACGGCCACGTGCACGAGGCATCCGCGACGACGGTGACGCCGCGACCGCTGGCCGACCGCACCCGCGCGCTCGGCGACGTCGCCGGTGTCGACGCGGGCGCGACGTCGACCGGGCTCGCGGCGCACGCGGCGGTGCTCGTCGCCGCCGACGCGCTCGGTGCCGCGCAGCGGCTGCTGGACCTGACCGTCGCCTACGTGACCGACCGCGTCCAGTTCGGCGTGCCCGTCGGGTCGTTCCAGGCGGTCAAGCACACGGCCGCCGACATGCTCACCGCGATCGAGGGCACGCGGGTCGTCGTCCAGTACGCGGCCTGGGCGGTCGGCGAGGACGAGCCGGGTGCGGCCACCGACGCGTGGGTCGCCAAGACGCGCGCGGCGCGGTCCGCGGCGTTCGTCGCCGACAAGGCCCTCTTCCTCCACGGCGCGGTCGGCTACACCTGGGAGCACGACCTGCAGCTGCTGTTCAAGCGCGCGAAGAGCGACGGCCCCCTCTTCGGCGACGCCGGAACCTACGACGACCGCATCGCCGACGCCCTCCCCCTCACCTAACCCCCGCCCCCCGCCCCCCGCCCCCGGTCGAACAGGGAGTTGTTCGCCCTGAGGGCGAAGAACTCCCTGTTCGGCGGCGGTGGGCGGGGCGGGGGGGGCGGGTTAGTGGGTGGCCCAGCCGGTGAGGACGACGGTGGCGTCGGACTCGCGGGTGACCGTCAGGTCGTAGCGGCCGGGCTGGTCGGCCGGGGTGCCGCGCAGGACCAGGACGTCGCCGGGGACGACCTTGCCGACGAACCGCACGCCGTAGCCCGTGATCGCGTCGCGGCCGAGCCACCGGGCGACGGCCTCGCCGAGGATCGCCGCGGTGAGCTGGCCCATCGCGAAGACCGTCTCCTCGCCGGCGGCCTGCGCGAACGGCTCGTCGTGATGCATCGGGTTGAAGTCCCCGGCCGCTCCCGCGAACCGCACGATCTGCGTGCGGGTGACGGGCGGCGTGGTCTCCTCGAAGGTCGGGCTCATGGCAGCTCGATCACCGTGTCGGTCTGGACGATCGCGACCTCGCCGTCGGCGCGGCGCAGGGCGGTCTCGATCGTGATGAAGGTCATGCCGCGGTCGTTCGTCCGCACGCCGGTGACGACCCGGGCGCCGGTCAGCGTGTCACCGACGCGGACCGGGGCGCGGTACTCCCAGTCGACGCTGCCGACGACCACGCGGCGGATGTCGAGGTCCAGCGCGGCGACCATCGCCGCCTGGTCGCGGTGGTGCGAGGCGACCGCGGCGAACGTCAGCGGGACCGTCTCGACGTCCTGCCCGCCGACCGCGACCGCCCACTCGCGCAGCTTGCCCGCCTCGACCGGGAAGCTGAACCGGTCGATCTCGAGGCCGATGTGCGACGCGTCAGCCACGGCCGGGGGCCAGCTCGTCGACGAGGGCGGCGGCGAGCTCGTCGCAGCGCTCCTCGGTCAGTCCGAAGCTCGGCGGGTAGGTGATGACGTGGTCGAACTCGGCCTCGGCCTGCGCGACGCGCGCGCGGACCTCCGCGGCCGTGCCCGCGGCGGCCATCGCGTCGACCATCTCGTCGGGCACCGCGGCGGCCATGGCGGCGAAGTCCTTCGCGGCGAACGCTGCGCGCACCCGCTCGCCGACGCCCCCGAAGCCGCTGGCCTCGAGCAGCGGGCCGTACGTCTTCGGCGCGCAGTAGAACGCCAGCTGGGCCGCGGCCTCGCGCCGGGCGAGGTCGGCGTCGTCGTGCACCGCGCAGATCAGCACGCCGCAGAGCTCGACCGGCGCGTCGGGGCGCTCCCCCTTCTCGCGGCCGCGGTCGATCGCGGGCCGCACGACCTCCTCGAGGTACGGGCGGCTGAACAGCGGGTGGCCGAGCAGGCCGTCCCCGACCCGGCCCGCCACCTCGATCATGCGCGGGTTGACCCCGGCGGTGTAGACCGGGATGTCCGGGCGGACCGGGGCGGTGGTCTCCGCGGTCGGCACGAGGTGGGTGCGGTAGAAGCGGCCGTCGTGGGCGACGGGCTCCTCGTGCAGCCGCCAGATCGAGCGCAGCAGCGGGACGAGCTCCTCCATCCGCACGGCGGGCGCCGCGCCGTCGAGGCCGTGCCAGTCCTCCATCATCCGCCTGGTGCCGGTGCCGAGCCCGAGGACGAGCCGGCCGCCGCAGAGCTCGTCGAGCGACCGGGCCTCGGTGGCCAGCATCAGCGGCGAGCGGCCGGTCGCGTAGGCGATCGACGTGCCGAGTCGGACGTCGGCGGTGACGGTCGCCATGCGGGCGAGCGTGACGATGGCGGAGCGCGTGTAGAACTCCGGCGTCCAGGCGGTGCCGAAGCCGGCGCGCTCGGCCGCCGCGGCGGTCGCGGCGACGGACTCGACGCCCCCTCGCAGGACGGTGATGCCCCTGGTGGCCATGTCCCGACCATAACCGATCTCCTGAACGATCGTTCAGGCCGGTGGGGCCGGCGGTAGACTGCTGCGCGCATGGACCGACGCACCGAGATCCTCACCACCGCCGCCGGGCTGTTCCGGGAGAAGGGCTTCCACGGCGTCGGCGTCGACGAGATCGGCAAGCGCGTCGGTGTCAGCGGCCCGGCGATCTACCACCACTTCGCCGGCAAGGACGAGATCCTCGCGACGCTGTTCAACGACGCCATGGACAAGGTCGCGGTCGAGACCACCGGGATGTTCGACACCCCGCAGGAGGAGCTCGACTTCCTCGTGCGCCACCACGCGCGGTTCGTCGTCGGCCACCGCGAGCTCGTCGCGATCTACGCGCACGAGCACCGCTCGCTCGTCGAGCCCTGGCGGAAGATGTTCACCGGCCGCACCCGCGCGCACGCGGAACGCTGGGAGGACGTCGTCGCGCGCGTGCACCCGCAGGCCGACCGCACCGACGTCGCGGTCGCGGTGCAGGCGGCGATCGGCCTGCTGCACTCCGTCGTGCTCTGGCCGCCGAAGCTGCTCGAGGACCCGGGCACGCACGAGCGCCTCGTCGCGCACGCGCTCGGCGCGCTCGACGCGGTCGCCCGCTGACTCAGGTCAGTCCCAGCGGCCGGTACGGGCCGATGACGAGGTGCTCGAGCACCCCGGACGCGGCGTCCTGCCGGCCGTCGACCACGACGTCGCACAGGAGCTGGCGATGCCAGCGGTGCAGGGCGCCGTGCTCCTCGTGGTCGAGCGCGATGCGCTCGTGGCCGAGCTCGAACTCCCCGTGCGGGGTGCCGTGCGTCCAGGTCGGGTGCCGGTAGCCCAGCCCCTGCATCTCCAGATGCGCGCGCGGCGTGTACGTGAGTCGCAGGTCGGTGCCGTCGTCGGCCTGGACCTCGAGCTGCGCCCCGGAGACCCAGCGCGTGCCCGGGTGCAGCTCGAGCGTCATGCGGCCGTGGGCGTGGACGTGGTCCTCGGGCGTGGCGCCGTGCGGGACGAGCACCGCGCGCGTGTTCCACGCCCGGCCCTCCGCGTCGGCGTTGACGTGGAAGAACAGGGTGCGGTCGGGCAGGTGCACCGGGGTCCACAGCCAGAAGAACTGCGGGTCGCGCGGGGGCATCAGCGGCGTCGGGTCCGGGAGGCCGACCGGCCGGATCCCCCACGAGCGGTCGCGCAGCCCGTCGACGCCGTCGAGCGCCAGCGTCTCGCCGTCGACGGTCACGGTGCCGGTGACGTCCGCGGCCTGGCTCATGCGCGTGTAGTCCATGAACGCGCGCGGCCCGAAGCGGTGGATGAAGCGCGGCTCCTCGATCGGGAAGTGGCGGCCGCGGAAGCGCAGGTCGGCGGCGAGCGTGCCGTCGTCGACGACCAGGCGCAGCTCCTGCAGCGGCTGCACGACCTCGATCGACACCGGGCCGACCGCGAGCGTCGCCCGGTCGGAGTGCAGCGTCTTGGACGCGTGCAGGCAGTGCTGCACGCCGTCGCGCACGACGGTGAGGTGCGCGTCGGCGATGTTGAGGTTCGGGTACATGCCGAACGCGGCGGCGACGATCAGGCCATCCTCGGCACGGAACGCCCCGAAGTACGACCGGTCGTAGAAGTTGCGGTCGGTGCCCGAGGACGCGAGCGGCTCGGGGGTCTGGTGGACGTGCCACTCGTCGGCGGCGGTGAGCATCGGGGATCTCCTCAGAGGTTGCGGGTGCCCAGCAGGCCGCCGTCGGCGCGCACGTCGACGGCGTTGACCCAGCAGGCGCGGGGCGAGAGCAGGAACGTGATCAGCGGGGCGATGTCGTCGGGGCGGCCGTGACGGCCGACGACCTGCGCGGCCGCGCTCATGCGGTCGGCGCCCATCGTCGCCTCGAAGTCGGCGAGGATCGGCGTGTGCGTCGGGCCGGGCGAGACCGACAGCGACCGCACCCCGTGGGCGAGGCCGTCGCGGGCCTGGACGCAGGCGAGCGCAACGAGCGCCTTCTTCGTGAAGTCGTAGGTCGGGCTGCCGGCGAGCGCCTCCCGGGCCAGCCACGCCTGCGCGTCCTCGTCCGGCAGTCCGAGCACCGTGCGGACGTCGTCGTCGCCGCGGTCGCTGCGGCCCGCCGCGACGGAGGCGACGTGGACGATCGCGCCGTCGGCCGCGATGCGGGGCAGCAGCGCGGCGCCGAGCCGCCGCGGCGCGAGCAGGTTGACGGCGAGCACGCGGGCGGGCGGGTGCGTGCCCGGGACCCCGGCGACCGACGCGACGCCCGCGAGCCGGTCGGGGAGCGCGGCGACCGCGGCGTCGACCGCGGCCGCGTCGCTGAGGTCGCAGGCGCGGACGTCGGCGCCGTCGGGTCCCTCGCCCGCGACGTCGAGGCCGATCACGGCGTGCCCGGCGGCGAGCAGCTCGGTCGCGACCTCGCGGCCGATGCCCGAGGCGCAGCCGGTGACGAGGTAGGGCTCAGACACCGAGCACCGCCTTGACCTCGGTGAACTCCTCCAGGCCGAAGGTGCCGAGCTCGCGACCGAGCCCGGACAGGCCGTAGCCGCCGAACGGGGCGCCGAGCGTCGCGCGGGCGCTCACGCCCCCGACCTTCACCTGGCCGGCGCGCAGCCGGCGGGCGACGCGGTCGATCGCGTCCGGATCGGCCCCGTAGAGCTCGGCCGACAGGCCGTACGGGGTGGCGTTGGCGAGGCGCACGGCGTCCTCCTCGTCGGTGTAGGTCGTGACGGACAGGATCGGGCCGAACAGCTCCTCGTCGTGCACGCGCATGCCGGGCCGCACGTCGGCGAGCACGGTCGGCGCGACCCAGAAGCCGCGGTCGGGCAGGTCGGGCGGGTCGTCGGGGCCCCCGGCGACGAGCGTCGCCTCGGTGTCGCGCAGCACGCCACGCAGGCGGTCGCGCGCGGCGGCGCTGATCACGGGGCCGACGTCGACGCCGTCCTGCAGCGCGGGGCCGACGCGCAGGCCGCGCGCGACCTCGCCCGCGAGCGCGGTCGCGTCGGCGGCCCGCTCGGCGGGGAGCAGCAGCCGGGTGGGGGCGTTGCAGGCCTGCCCGCTGTTGAAGCAGCAGCGGGTGACCGCGTGGCGCACGGCGGCCTCGACGTCGGCGTCCGGCAGCACGACGAGCGGGGACTTGCCGCCGAGCTCCAGGCACGCGCGGCGGATCGCGCGGCCCGCGGCGGCCCCGATCTCGCGGCCGGCGGCGAGCGAGCCGGTGAAGGAGACGACGTCGACGTCCTGGTGCTCGACGAGCGCGCGGCCGGTGACCGGGCCGGTGCCGTGCACGACCTCCAGGACGCCGTCGGGGAGGCCCGCGTCGCGGGCGGCGGCGACGAGCTCGCCGACGCACAGCGGCGCGAGCTCCGACGGCTTGAGCACCACGGTGCAGCCGACGGCGAGCGCGGGACCGAGCTTCGCGGCGATCTGGTGCAGCGGGAAGTTCCACGGCGTGATCGCCGCGACGACCCCGGCGGGCTCGCGTAGCACGAGCGCCCCGTCCTCGGTGGTCTCGAACGGGAAGCGGCGAGCCGCGGCAACGGTGGCGCGCAGCACGCCGACGGGCAGCGCGGCCTGCACGGCGGTCGCCTGCGCGACGGGCATGCCCATCTCGCGGGCGAGCGTGTGGCCGATCGTCGCGGCGCGCCCCTCGAGCGCCGTGGCGAGCGCCTCGAGCGCGGCGAGGCGCTGCTGGAGCGGCGTGGCCGCCCACGGCCCGAAGGCGGCGCGCGCCCGCGCCACGGCGGCGTCGACGCCGGCGGGCCCGGCCTCGGGGACCTCGCCGAGCACCTCCTCGGTGCTCGGGTCCACGACGGGGATCACGCCGACACCGCGACGGGCAGCTTCTTGATGCCGCGGAAGAAGTTCGAGCGCAGCCGCGTCGGCGCGCCGGTGACGTCGATCTCGATGCCGCGGCGCACGAGCTCCTCCAGCAGGATCTCGCCCTCGAGCCGGGCGAGGTGCGAGCCGATGCAGAAGTGGGGCCCCCAGCCGAACCCGAGGTGCTTGTTGGGGCTGCGGTCCAGGCGCAGGGCGTCGGGGTCGTCGAAGACCCGCTCGTCGCGGTTGGCGGAGGTGAACCAGAGGACGACCTTGTCGCCGGCGCGCACCTGGCGGCCGTGCAGCTCGACGTCGCGGGTGGCGGTGCGGCGCATGCAGACGATCGGGGAGACCATCCGGACGATCTCCTCGATCGCCTCGCGCGGGCGGACGAGCCCGGACTTCAGGCGCTCCCACTCGCCGGGGTTCTCGTCGAGCAGCAGGACGCTGCCGGTCATCATGTTGCGCGTCGTCTCGTTGCCGGCGACGAGCAGCACGAGGTAGTACGGGTCGAGCTCGTCGCGCTCGAGGCGCTGCCCCTCGACCTCGGCGGTGACGAGGACGCTGATGAGGTCGTCCTGCGGGTCGGCGCGGCGCGCCTCGGTGAGGGCGTGGAAGTAGTCGAAGACCTCGTGGCGCACGCGCTCGACGACCCCGGGGTCGGCGACGTACTCGGGGTCGGTCTGTCCCGACATCACGTTGGTCCACTCCAGGAGGCGGTGGGCGTCCTCCTTCGGGGCGCCGAGCATCGTCGCGAAGACGAGGATCGGGATCTGCATGGTGGCGGTCTCGACGAGGTCGGCGGTGCCCTGCGCGACGAGCCGGTCGAGGTGCTCGCCGACGACGTCGCGGGCGCGCTGCTCCATCCGCTCGACGCTCTGGCGCGCGAACTCGGAGGTGAGGAGGCCGCGCAGGAGCTTGTGGCGCGGCGGGTCCATGTTGTGGATCGAGGGCTTGCCGTGCCCCTCGGCGCGCCGGCTCTGGATCTGCGTGCCCTGCGCGCTGGAGAACGTCTGCCAGTCCGAGCCGGCGGCCTTGACGTCCTCGTAGCGGGTGAGCGACCAGAAGCCGGGACCGTCCTCCTCGTCGTTCCAGTGGCAGGGGTCCTCGTCGCGCAGGCGGCGGAACAGCTCGCCGTCCTCGCCGCGCACGAACGGGTCGAGGTCCATCAGGTCGATCGCGCTGGCCGTCGTCGTCATCGTCTCTCCCGCTCCCCGGTTTGCGAATGCGACGTCACATTCGCAGGAGCCGGGCGGGTCTGTCAAGCTGCCGCGATGCCGAGCCCCGCCGACGCCCCCGCCGCCCGCACGCAGAACGCGCGCGGCCGTGCCTCGCGCGCCCGGCTGCTCGAGGCCGCCGCGACCTGCTTCGGGCGGGACGGGTACGCGGCCACCCGCATCGCCGACATCACCGCCGAGGCGGGCATGTCACCGGCGAGCTTCTACCGGCACTTCCCCGACAAGACCACGCTCCTGCTGGAGGCGCTCGCCGGGCCGCTGGACGCGCTGCTCGCCGCCACCGGCCCGCTGACCGAGCACAGCACCGTCGACCCCGAGGCGATCGTCGCGCGCAACACCGAGTTCTTCCGCGTCTACGCCGCGCACCGCCGCACGCTGCGGGTGCTGCGCGAGCTCGCCGTCAGCCACGAGGACGGCCTGGACGAGATCTGGCTGCAGCGCCGCCGCGAGTACGTCGACCGGATCGCCGGCTGGCTGCGGCGCCTGCAGGCCGCCGGGGAGCTGCGGACCACCGACGTCGACGTGCTCGCCGACGCGCTCGGCGCGGTCCTCGACCAGCTCGCCTACACGCGGCTCGGCCTCGCCGCGCGCGAGCCCGGCGAGGAGGACATCGCGACGCTCGGCCGCGTCGCGGGCGAGATCTGGATCGGCGCGCTCACGCGCGGGGCGGGCACGTGAGGCGCGCGACGCTCGCCGCGGGGCTGGCGCTCGGCCTCGCCGGGGCCGGGGCCGCCGCCGGTCCGCCCGCCGCGGACGCCGCGATCCCGACGATCCACGCGCACCGCGGCGGGGCGCTCGACCTCGGCGTGCCCGCCCGCCCGGAGGACACGCTCGAGGCGTTCCGTCACACCGCCGCCGTGCACCCCGACGCGTGGCTCGAGCTCGACGCGGTCGTCAGCCGCGACGGCGTGCCGTTCGTGCTGCACGACTCGACGCTCGACCGCACCACCGACTGCTCCGGCGCCGTGCCCGACCGGACCGCCGCCGAGATCGAGGCGTGCCGCGTCGACGTGCTCGGGGTGAGCGAGACGCTCGTGCCCGCCCCGGCGACGCCCGCGATCCGGGTGCCGCGCCTGCGCGCGGCGCTCGCGTTCGCGCGCGAGACGGGACGGTCGGTGAACCTCGAGATCAAGCGCATCCCCGGTGACCCCGGCTACGTGCCCGGCAGCGAGGCGTTCGCCGAGGCGGTGATGGCGGACGTCGTCGCAGCCGGCCTGCCCGGCGAGCGGCTCATCGTCCAGAGCTTCGACCCGTCGAACCTCGAGACCGCGCGGCGCGTGCTGCCCGGCGTGCAGACCTCGCTGCTGACGCTCGCCGTCGCCGACGCGCTCGGCCCTGCGCTCGCCGCGGCCCGCGGCTACGACTGGGTGTCCCCCGGCTCGGTGCCGACCGCCGCCTACATGGCGCAGGCCCGCGCGCTGGGCCTGAAGGTCGTGCCCTACACGCTGAACACCGAGGCGCAGGTGCGGGCCGCCGCCGCGGTCGGCGTCGACGCGCTGATCACCGACGACGTGCCGCTCGCACGGCAGGCGCTCGGCCTCCCGGCGCAGGTCGCCGCGCCGGTCCCGGCCGTCCCGCGCGGGGCGACCGTCGCGTTCCCGCGGCGCACCCGCGCGCAGGTGCTCGCCCGCGGCGGCGTCGCCGTGCTGCTGCGCGCGCCCGGCGCGGCGCGCGCGACCGTGACGCTGCGCCGCGGCCGCACCGTGGTGGCGCGCGGGACGGTGCGCCTGGCGCGCGGCGGCGAGCGGCGGCGGCTGCTCGCGCTGACCGCCACCGGGCGCCGGCTCGTCCGCGCGGCCCGCGTGCCGCTGCGCCTGACGGCCCGGGTGGTCGTCGGCGGGCGCGCGAGCACGCGCGCGATCACGCTGCGCTGAGCGCGGGCGGCGTCAGGCCCAGACCGGGCGGCGCTTCTCGAGGAACGCGGCGATGCCCTCGGGGGCCTCACCCTCGGTGATCATCCGCACGACCTCCTCGCCCTCGAACGCCATGCCGGCGGCGACGTCGCCCGCGGCCGCGTCGACGCAGGCGATGATCGAGGCGACCGCCGGGGCGCTCGACGCCGCCAGGCCCCGCGCGAGCGCCCGGGCCTCGGTGACGACGTCGCCGTCCACGAGCCGGTCGACGATGCCGAGCCGGTGCGCCTCGGTCCCGTCGACGCTGCGGCCGGTGAGCATGAGGTCGAGCGCCACGCCGCGGCCCGCGACGCGCGTGAGCCGCTGCGTGCCGCCCGCGCCGGGGATCAGGCCGAGCTTCACCTCCGGCAGCCCGACCGTCGACGCCGGCGTCGCCAGGCGCAGCGTGCAGGCCATCGCCAGCTCGAGCCCGCCGCCGAGCGCGAGCCCGTCGATCGCCGCGACCGACGGGACCCGGGAGGCGGCGAGCGCCTCGAGCGGGTGGCGCAGCGCGTCGCGATAGGCGGCGAACGACGGCCCGTCCAGGGTCCCCATCTGCTTGATGTCGGCGCCGGCGGCGAAGTAGCCCGGCACCGCCGAGCGCACGAGCACGGCCCGCACGTCGTCGTCCGCCAGGCGCGCGACCGCGGCGGTCAGGCCGTCGACGATCGGGGCGCCGAGCGCGTTGGCGGGCGGGCGGTCCAGCACGATCTCGAGGACCCGGTCCTCGACGGTGGCGCGGACGACGGCGGCGGTGTCGGTGCTCATCGGGCGGGACGCTAGAAGCGGGCCGCAGAGCGGTCGTCCCCCCAAGGAGGGGCGCGCATCCCCCGGCGAGGCATATCGCGCCGCCGCGGACGGGACGTACGGTCGCGTCATGTCCATGACCGATGCCCCGACGACCTCGTTCGTCGAGTCCCCGCTGCGCTTCGACTCGCTCTGCGCGGCCTTCCAGCACCGCGTCGGCGCACACCCGGACCGCACGGCCCTGCAGCTCCCCGACGGCAGCGGCGTCCTCACCTACGGCGACTACGGCCGGCGGGTGCAGGCGATCGCCACCGGCCTTGCCTCGCTCGGCGTCGGCCCCGGCGACACCGTCGCGCTGCAGCTGACGAACCGCCCCGAGTTCCACCTGCTCGACACCGCCGTCCTGCACCTCGGGGCGACGCCGTTCTCCGTGTACAACACGAACCCCGCGGCGGTCACCACGGGCCTGCTGCACAACTCCGACGCCACGGTGTTCGTCACCGAGGAGGCGTTCCTGCCGGTGGTCCGCGAGGCGGTCGCGGGCGCGCCGACCGTGCAGCGGGTGATCACCGTCGACGGTGGCGACGCGGACCTCACGCTCGCCGAGCTCGAGGCGCTCGACGCCCCCGACGGCTTCGACTTCGACGCCTCGTGGCGCGCGGTCGGCGGCGACGCGGTGTGCACGATCGTCTACACGTCGGGCACCACCGGCGCGCCGAAGGGCGTGCAGCACACGCACGCGGGCCTGCTGTTCGGGCTCGACTCGATGAACCTGCTGTGCCCGATCAGCGAGGCCGGCCGGGTCGTCTCGTACCTGCCGATGGCGCACATCGCCGAGCGGTACATCAGCCACTACGCGTCGCTGGCGTACGGGTACTCGATCACGTGCGTGCCGGACCCGACGCAGCTGGCGGCGGCGCTGGCGATGACCCGCCCGACGCGGTTCTTCGGGGTCCCGCGGATCTACGAGAAGCTGCGCGGCGCGATCCTCGCCGCGATCGACGGCGAGCAGGACCCGGCGCGCAAGGCCGGCATGCAGGGCGCGCTCGACGCCGGGCTCGCGAAGGTCCGGGCCGAGCAGGCGGGCGAGGAGCCGACCGCCGAGCAGCAGGCGGCGTTCGAGCAGGCCGACGAGCTCGTGCTGTCGAAGTTCCGCGCGAAGCTCGGCATGGACGAGCTCGAGTGGTCGGCGGTCGCCGCCGCCCCGACCCCCTACGTCGTGCTGGAGTTCTTCCACGCGATCGGCGTCCGGGTCGCCGAGCTCTGGGGCATGTCGGAGTGCGTGCTCTCGACGTCCAACCCGCCGAACGGGCGCATCAAGCTCGGCAGCGTCGGCTACCACCTGCCCAACGTGCAGGTGCGGCTGGCCGACGACGGGGAGATCCTCGTCAAGGGGCCGAACGTCATGTGCGGCTACCGCAAGGACCCGGAGAAGACGGCGGAGGCGGTCGACGCCGACGGGTGGCTGCACTCGGGCGACATCGCGGAGGCCGACGAGGACGGCTACCTGCGGATCGTCGACCGCAAGAAGGAGCTGATCATCAACGCGGCCGGCAAGAACATGAGCCCGGCGCACATCGAGATGACGATCAAGGGCGAGTCGAACCTCATCGCCCAGGTCGTCGCGATCGGTGACGCCCGGCAGTACGTGACGGCCCTGATCGTGCTCGACCCCGAGACCGTCGTGCCCTACGCGGCCAACCGCGGCATCGACACCACCGACATCGCAGCGCTCGCCGAGCACGCCGACATCCACGCGCAGATCGCGGCGGCGGTCGAGCGCGGCAACGCGAAGCTCGCGCGCGTCGAGCAGCTCAAAGCGTTCACCGTCCTGCCGGTCGCCTGGGTGCCCGGCGGCGACGAGCTGACCCCGACGATGAAGATGAAGCGCAAGGTCATCGACGAGAAGTACGCGGACGTGATCGCCGGGCTGTACGGCTGAGCGCCGCGGCGGCCGCCGGCTCGGCGCAGCGCGTCGCGACGGCGGCCGCCGGTTCCCACTGGCGCCCGGACAGCCTGTCCGGGTACGCTCCCCGGGAGGTACCTCCGGGGAGGGAGAGACGGATGGGCATCGCCGTTCCGGCCGCGGCCGGGAATCAGGGTCGGGAGGAGCTGCGCGAGTTGTTCGACGCCGCCGCGCCGGTCGACGTGGCCGACGCGCTGGCCCGCCTCGACGCGCTCGTGGCGCACGACGACGCCGAGCGGCGCGCCGCCGGGGAGGGCATCGAGGCGCGCTTCGACGCGCTGCTGCGCACCCACCGTGCGCTCGGCCGGCTGCGCGACGAGGCGAACACGCCGCAGGCGCTGATCGAGAACGCGCCGCGCGCCGTGGCGGAGGCGTGCGGCTTCACGCGCGTGATGATCTCCCGCGTACGCGGATCGATGTGGGTGCCCGAGGTGCTGCACATCGCCGAGGGCTCCGACCCCGAGGGCGGCGACGCCTTCCGCAGCTACATCGAGCAGGCGGAGATCCCGCTCGCGCACATGCTCATGGAGACCGAGCTCGTGCGCCGCCGGATGCCCACGATCGTCGAGGACCCGCCCACCGACGAACGCACGTTCAAGGCGATCGTCGACGTCTCCCGCTCGCCGTCCTACGTCGCCGCACCGATCCTCTCCACGCGCCGGGTGATCGGCTTCTTCCACGCCGACGCCTTCGGGCAGGGCCGGGCGCTCACCGCCGAGGACCGCGACGCGCTGTGGCTCTTCACCGAGAACTTCGCGCTCCTGTTCGAGCGCGCGGTGCTCGTGCAGCGCCTGGAGGAGCAGCGCACCCGCCTGCAGGAGGCGCTCGCCCGTGCGGCGCGCCGCATCGACGAGATGTGCACGGAGGACATCGACCTGGTCCGGCACGAGCCGATCGCCGCGCCCGGCGCCGGCGGGGCCCGCGCCGCGGCGACCGCCCGGCCCGCCACCCGCATCGACGGGCTGCTCACCGCGCGCGAGCGCGAGGTGCTCGAGCTCATGGCCTCGGGCGCGACCAACACCGGCGTCGCGCAACGGCTCGTGATCAGCGAGGGCACGGTGAAGTCCCACGTCAAGCACATCCTGCGCAAGCTGCGGGTCGCCAACCGCGCCGAGGCCGTCTCGCGCTACCTGCACATGGTCCACCGCGAGCGGCGGGCCGGGCTCTGATGACCCTCGTCCAGGACCCGACGCGGCGGGAGCGCGACGGGCGCAGCCGCGCCGAGCAGGCCGCCGCGGACCGGCTGGAGGCCGTCCGGCGGCTGGTGACGGGCGCGCTCGGCGCCGACGCCGCCGCGCTGCTGCCCGACGACACCAACCCGGGGGCGCTCGCCAACGGGCTCCCGCCGGTGGTCGCCGCACTGCGCGTCGCGCTCGCCGACCGGCCCGCGCTCGACGGGCGCGCGGAGCGCCTGCTGCGCGCGGCGCTCGCCACCCAGGACCTCGCCGCGGAGGCCCAGGCCCGTGTCGTGGGCCTGCGCGCGCAGCTCGACGCCGACGTCGAGCGCGGCCTCGCCGAGCTGCGCGGCATCACCTCGCCGAACGAGCTGCTGGACCGCGCCTGCCAGCAGGTCGTGCGCTCCTGCGGCTTCCGTCGCGCGATGCTGAGCCGCGTCGAGGGCACGACCTGGCAGCCGTGGCAGGTCCGCTTCGACGAGGACCGCGACGCCGAGGCCACGTTCGCCACCTGGATGGACGGCGTGCGGATCGACCTCGACGAGGCGCCGCTCGAGCGCGAGGTGCTCGAGCAGCGCCGACCCGCGCTCGTGCTCGACGCGACCGCCGACCCGCGCGTGCACGCCGGCATCGTGGCCGCCGGCCGGACCCGCTCCTACGTGGTCGCCCCGATCATCCCGGCCGGACGCGTCGTCGGCTTCCTCCACGCCGACCACATGCCCAGCCAGCGCCCCGTGGACGAGACCGACCGCTACGCGCTCTGGGCGTTCGCGGAGGGCTTCGGGCGGCTCTACGAGCGCGCCGTCCTGATCGAGCGGCTGCAGGCGCAGCGCTCCCAGATCCACGAGACCTTCGACCTCGCCGAGGAGATGATGGCCTCGCTCGCCACCGCCGACCTCGAGCTCGTCCGCGATCCGACCCGCAGCCGCCAGGAGCAGCCCGCCGCCGGGGAGGGGGACGGTCCGGTCCCACGCGCGGAGATCGACGCGCTGCTGACCGAGCGCGAGCGCGAGGTCCTGCAGCTGATGGTGCGCGGCCTGGCCAACGGCGCGATCGCCGAGCGCCTGGTGATCAAGGAGGGGACCGTGAAGTCCCACGTCAAGCACATCCTGCGCAAGCTCGGGGCGGTCAACCGCGCCGAGGCGATCTCGCGGTACCTCGGCGGGGCGTTCGACTAGACCACGATCTCCACGCCGGCGCCGACCGCCTCGTACGTCGGGCGGGCACGCGCGTCACGCGTGGCGAGGACGATCCCGTGCTCCTTCGCCGCGAGCGCCACGAGGGCGTCGTAGACGGCTCCGCCGCCGAGGCCGAGCGGCGCCAGCAGGTCGGGGACCCGGCGCGCGGTCGCCGCCCGGAGCGTGAGCGGAGCCGCGAAGCGCTGGCGCAGCAGTGCCGCGGCGTCCGCGGGCGCCACTCGCAGGTCGCCCGGAAGTCGGGTGAGCACCGAGTAGGTCTCCACCCAGGCGTGTCCGCAGAGGCACGCCTCGCGCCCGTCGAGCCACCGCATCGCGCTGGCGTGCGCGTCCCCGGTCTCGACGAGCAGGGCGATCGCGACGCTCGTGTCGAGCGCCAGCACGTTCAGCGTCGCCCGGCGTCGATCAGGCCGAACAGCGTCTCGTCGTCCAGGCGCGTCTCGCCCGTGACGACGGGGACGCCGTCGCGCTCGACGATCCTGGCGGTCCGCCCCCCGGGGACGAGCTGCAGACCGGCGCCGTAGCGGGAGATGTCCACCGTGCTGCCCGGCGTCAGGCCGAGCTCGTCCCGGAGGGCCTTCGGGACGACGATGCGGCCGGCGGCGTCGATCGTGGTCTGCATTGGCAGCAGCCTACCATCGAGCTGCCACCCACTCACCGCGCCCGGCGCGCCGCGGGCGACGACGCGTCGCCCCGGCTCGGGAGGGCGACGGTGGCCTTCCCGGGCATGACGTCCTCCCCGCGCTGGTTGACCGCACGGGTCTCGATGTCGATCAGGTGCTCGCCCTCGTCGGAGACGCGCTTGCCCGTGACGGTGCCGGACAGCTCGACGACGTCGGAGAGGAACACGAAGCGGCGGTAGCGCGACTCGCACGAGACGATCCAGCCGTGGTCACCGCACCAGTGGCTGAGGTGGTGGATCTGCCAGGCCTGGCGCTGGAAGCCGACGTCGTACGGGTAGCCGACCCCCATCGCGCGGGCCGCGTGCTTGTTGTAGTGCACGGAGTAGATCGGCTCCTGCGCGTGGGTCTCCGGGTCGCGGAAGGACCACGCGGGGTGCTTGGCGTAGGAGTGCAGCGCGACCGCGTGGGCGCTGAGGCGCGGGATCGGGGTGCCCCCGCCGACGACGAACGCGATCTCGTCGGTGAGGCCGATCGGGCCCTTGGTCAGCGTGTCGACGTGGTCGCCGACCGCGACGTCCTCGGCGTAGCGCGGGGTGGCGCCGCGGGGCTGCTCGGCGAGGACCTGCGCCTCGATGCGCTCGACGTCCTCGGGCGCCCACTCGTGCGGCAGCGTCGGGCCGGAGCCCTTCGAGGCCTTGTCCGCGGTCTTCTCCTTCGCGGTCGCGCGCTCGAAGTTCACGACCTCCCAGTGGATCTGCGCGAGCTCCTCGCCGTCCTGGTTGCGGTAGCGGTTGGTGAAGAGGTCGGTGACCATGTCGCCCGCGAAGTTCGACGGTCGCGGGCCGGTGAAGCCGTCGTAGGTGCACGTGGCGTGCACGGTGTCGCCGATGTAGACCGGCTTGCGGAAGGTCACCCGGGTGAGGTTGTGGAACGAGCCGAGGCCCGGCCAGCCGAACTGGATCCCGCTGAAGCAGCCGATGAAGAAGCTCGGCGGGGCGACGGGCGCGCCGTAGGGCGAGGCCCGCGCGTACTGCGCGTCGGTCCACAGCGGGTTGATGTCGCCGATGCCGGCGGCGAACTTCGCGACCGCGATGCGGGTCGCCTCCTCGTTGTTGGTGGAGTGCTCGATCCGCAGGTCGGTGCCGGCACGGGCGCGCATCCGCTCGATGAGCTCCTCGGTCAGGCGGGCTTCGGGCATCCGGGCTTCGGTCTCAGCGGCCATGTCCCGAGAATACTCTAGTGCCCAACCAATGACATGTAGACTTTCTGCCATGAGCCGCTTCGAGTGGGGCGACGAGGTCGTCCGGGAGGACCCGTTCCTCGTGTACGCGCAGCGCCGTCGGCGGCTGCCGCAGCTGCTGCTCGACGCCGCCCGCTGGGGCGGGAAGGTCCACCTCGTGCAGGGCGAGCGGGAGCTGACGTTCGACGACACCTTCGCCGCGATCGGCGCCGTCGCCCGGCACCTGCGCGAGGACCACGGCGTGCGCCCGGGGGACCGCGTGCTGATCCTCGCCGCGAACTCGCCCGAGTGGGTCGTGTCGCTGTGGGCCGGGCTGGCCGTCGGCGCGATCGTCGCGCCCGGCAACGGCTGGTGGAGCGAGGAGGAGGTCGAGCACGCGCTGCGCCTGGTCGAGCCGACGCTCGTGATCGGCGACGCGCGCCGGCTCGAGAAGGTCGCCGCCGGCACGCCCACGATCGACGTCGCGACGCTGCGGCCGATCGTCGACGGCGCCACGGGCGGGGCGGCCGCGCTCGGCGAGCTCGCCCTCGAGGGAGACGAGACCGACCCGGCGCTGATCGTCTTCACCGCCGGCACCACCGGGCTGCCGAAGGGCGCCACGCTCGCCCACCGGTCCTGGATCGCCACGATGCACCAGTCGCTCGCCGTGTCTCGGCGGCTGCCGCACACCCTGCCCGACGACGCGGGCTTCGTGTCGCTGCTCACCGGCCCCCTCTTCCACATCGGGGGGCTGCAGGCGCTCGGCCTGGCGCTGCTCGGCGGCGGCAAGCTCTGCTTCCTGGAGGGCCGGTTCGACCCGGGCCAGGTGCTCGAGGTGATCGAGAAGCACCGCGTCGAGGTGTGGGGGGCGATCCCCACGATGACGATCCGCGTCCTGGAGCATCCGTCGATCGGCGAGCGCGACCTGTCGAGCATGCGGTCGGTGCCGCTCGGCGGGGCACCGGTCTCCCCCGAGCTGCTCGAGCGGATCCAGCAGGCGTTCCCGAACACGCGACGGCGCGTGACCAACGTGTACGGGATGACGGAGACCAGCGGCACGCTCGCCGCCGCGTCCGGTCGCCTGATGGCCGAGCACCCCGGCACGACCGGCGCGCCGCTGCCGCTCGTGGAGCTCGTGATCGCCGAGCCGGACGCCGACGGGGTCGGCGAGGTCCTCGCCCGCACCCCCGGGCAGATGCTCGGCTACTGGCGGGACGACGAGGCGACCGCCGGCATCATCGACGCCGACCACTTCGTGCACACCGGCGACCTCGGACGGCTCGTCGACGGGCGCCTCTCGATCACCGGCCGCTCCAAGGACATCGTCATCCGCGGCGGGGAGAACATCGCCGCCCCGCACGTGGAGAGCGTCCTGCACGAGCACCCGGACGTCGCCGACGTCGCCGTCGTCGGCCTGCCGCACCCCGACCTCGGGGAGGAGGTCGCCGCCGCCGTGCGCCTGCGGCCGGGCGCGACCGCCGACGTGGAGGCGCTCACCGCGTACGCGCGCGAGCGGCTCGCGTCGTTCAGCGTGCCGAGCGCCTGGTGGCTGAGCGATGATGAGCTCCCCATGACCGACGCCGGCAAGGCCGACAAGAAGCGCCTGCGGGCGATCTTCCCTCGCGATGGCGCGTGAGCCCGAGCCCGACCCCGTCGAGTGGGTCCGCGAGCGCTGGGAGGAGCAGGGCCTCCCCGAGGCGGAGCGGTTCGCCGCCGCCGCCTCCCTGATGCGCGCGCACGCCGTCGCCGTCCAGGGCTTCGAGGCGGCGCTGCGCCCGCACGAGCTGACGCGGACGCAGTACCTCGTCCTCGTCACCCTGCAGCTGTCACCGGGCGGCGCCCGCCGGCTCTCCTACCTGTCCCGCTACCTGATGGTCCACCAGACGACGATCACCCAGCTCGTCGACCAGTTCGAGCAGCGCGGGCTCGTCACGCGCGAGCCGCACCCGACCGACCGTCGCACGACGCTCGCCGTCCTCACCCGGAGCGGGCGCGCCCTGCTGAAGCGCGCGACGAAGGACGCGGCGGCCGCCGGGTTCGGCCTCGGCCCGGTCGACGACACCACCGTCGGCGAGCTGACCGGGTCGCTGCGCGCGATGCGCCGGGCGACCGGCGACCTGACCTAGGCCTGCGGCCGCGCCGGCAGCGTCCCGTCCAGGACGTAGCGCAGCACGTCCACGACCTGCTCGGGCTCCCGCGCGACGACGAGCGCCGCCCGGTCGACCTCCTTGAGCGCGTGGTCGTGCTCCTCCGGGTGCAGCGTGATCAGCGGCTTGCCCAGCGCGGCCGCGTAGCCGGCGTCGAACGCCGCGTTCCACTGCCGGTACTGCTCGCCGAAGCGGACGACGACCACGTCGGAGGCCTCCAGCAGCGAGCGGGTGCGGATCGCGTTGACGCCCGCGCCCAGGTGGTCCTTCCAGAACGGCTTGCCCTCCGGCCCGAGGATCGCCACACCGCAGTCGTCGGAGGCGGCGTGGTCGGTGACCGGGCCGTAGAAGGTGAGCTCGAGGCCGGCGTCGGCGCAGCCGCGCTCGATGCGCTCGCGCCAGTCGGTGTGGATCTCGCCGGAGAGGTAGACCGTCCAGGACATGCCGCAGACCTACCCGGTGGGCCGTGCGCGCACGCCCGGCTCAGGCCGCCACGGAGAGCGGCGGGCCGAGCAGCTCGCGCATCTCGTCGAGGTAGGCGCCGCGGCTGAAGTGCATGACGTGGCTGCCGCGGTACCAGTGCAGGCGCGGGTGGCCCCAGTGCTCCCACAGGTCGACGCTCTGCTGCGGCGGGGCGAGCCGGTCGCCGAGACCGCCGATGATCATCAGCCGCTCGCGCGGGATCACCGGCGGGTAGCTCAGCGGCGAGTGGACCGCCAGCGCCGCGTCGAGCTGCTCGCGGCCCGCCCCGTGCAGCGCGCCGAGCAGGCCGATCCCGACCCCGGCGGGGACCCACTCGCGCAGCAGCACCGGCAGGTTCGTCACCGGCGCGTTGGGGATCACCGCGTCGAGGCGGTCCTCCACCGTCGCGACCATCGCGCTCGTGTAGCCGCCCAGCGACAGGCCGGTGAGCGCGATCCGCGGCACGCCGAGCGCCTCGAGGTGGTCGACGAGGATCCGGAAGTCGTGGACCGCGTGGATCATCGCCTCGTTGAACGTCGCGAAGCCGTGGCTGAAGACCTCGGAGCCGTTGATGAGGTTGCGGCGCGTCGCCCCGCGCGGACCGTGGAACGGCAGCGTGTACAGCAGGACGTCCCAGCCCTGCGCGAAGAACTGCGGCAGCGAGAAGAACGCGCTGTTGAACCAGTACTGCGCTGCCCCAAAGCCGTGGATGACGCAGAGCGTCGGGCGCGGGCCGTCGTCGTGGCGCCAGTGCTGCGCCCAGCCGACGCCGTTGCGCCGATGGCGGGCGTAGTCGGCGCGCATCGCCGGGTTGCGCGCGACGTACGGGCTCGTGAACTGGAGGTTGCGCGCGCGCCCGCCGGGCAGCTCGGGCAGGCCGCTGGAGCTCAGCCGCTCGACCACCGGCACGCCGCGCGGCGGCCGCACGAACACCTCCTCGGCGGTCGCGGTGCGCGCGAGCTCGGCGTGGAACGCGAGGTTCGCGCGCTCCTTGCGCCCCCAGGTGAGCGCGCCGCCGGGGATCGACGCCGCGGTGACCGCGGTGGCGACCGCGGTCCGCAGGGCCACGTCGCTGACGACGGAGCCGGCGTGAAGCGCCCGCGACAGCAGGTCGAGCTCGGACACCTCCGGCAGGCCGTGGGTGGCGACGACGCCGTCCGGCGTCTCGAGGGTCGGGGCCGTCGGGCTCATCGCGCGAGGAACCTAGCAGGCGTTCGGTATGTGTCCGCCGCTCAGGGGCGCGGATCCCCCAGGCCCATCGCGCGGCCGATGATCTCCTTCATGATCTCGGTCGTGCCGCCGTAGATCCGCAGGATGCGGGCGTCGGCGTAGTCGCGGCAGATCGGGTACTCGGTCATGTAGCCGTAGCCGCCGTGCAGCTGCAGGCACTCGTCGGTGACGCGACCGAGCATCTCCGACGCCCAGTACTTCGCCTGCGCCGCCTCGACGGCGGTCAGCTCGCCGGCGACGTGCGCCTCCAGGCAGCGGTCCACGAACGCGCGCGTCACGTCGAGGTCGGTGCGGCAGTGCGCGAGCGTGAAGCGCGAGTTCTGGAACGTGCCCACCGGCCGGCCGAACGCGGTGCGGTCCTGCACGTACTCGAGCGTGCGGTCCAACGCGCCCTGCGCGGCGCCGACCGCGCCGACCGCGATCGACAGGCGCTCCTGCGGCAGGTTGTGCGTGAGGTGGCGGAAGCCGTCGCCCTCGGCGCCGATGAGGTTCTCGCGCGGCACCCGGGCCCCGTCGAAGAACAGCTCGGCGGTGTCCTGCGCGTGCTGGCCGAGCTTCTCGAGGTTGCGCCCGCGGCTGAACCCCGGCGTCGCGCCGGTCTCGACCATCAGCAGGCTGATGTCGGCGTGCGTGCCGGTCGTGCCGGTGCGCACGGCGGTGATCACGAGGTCCGCGTTGAGGCCGCTGGTGATGAACGTCTTGGACCCGTCGACGACGTAGTGGTCGGGGTCGTCCGGGTCGATCCGCGCCTTCGTCGTCATTCCGGCGAGATCGCTGCCGGTGCCCGGCTCGGTCATCGCGATGCCCAACACGAGGTCGCCGGAGACGATGCCCGGCAGCCACCGCGCCTGCTGCTCGGGGCTGCACAGCTCCAGCACGTACGGCAGCGCGACGTCGTTCTGCATCGTGATGCACAGCGAGAACGCGTTCAGCCCGCGGACGGTCGCCTCCTCGTTGAGGACGCTGTTGAATCGGAAGTCGTCCGCGCCCGCGCCCCCGAACTCCTCCGGCACGGCGAGGCCGTAGAAGCCGAGCTCGCCGACGCGCCGGAGCACCTCGCGCGGCACGCGGCCCTCGCGCTCCCACGTGTCGTAGTGGGGGACGACCTCGGCGTCGAGGAAGCGCCCGAAGCTCTCGCGCAGGTCGTCGTGGTCGGCGGTGTAGACGGAGCGCTTCATGCGAGGGCCTCCCGGACGGCGGCGACACCGTCGATCTGGGTCAGGGGATGGGGGTGTGCGGGCGAGAGCGAGAAGCCGTCGACGCCGGCGTCGCGGTACTCCTGCACGCGCTGCGCGATCTGCGACACGCTGCCGATCAGCGCCCACTGCTCGACGAGGTGGAACGGCATGCCGTACTGGCGCCGGATGTGCTCGGCGGCCTGCTCGGCGCCGACCGCCGGGTCCTCGCAGACGTTCACGAACGCGACGAGGCAGACCCCCGGGGCGGGGCGGCCGTGCTCGGCCGCGAGCTCGGCCAGCCGGTCGCGCGCGGTCGCGACGTCGGCGGGGTCCATCCACATCGGGAAGTAGGCGTCGCCGACGCGCGCGGCGCGCCGCAGCGCCGCCTCGGAGCGGCCGCCGACCAGCACGGGCGGCATCCCGGAGGCGGGGACGGGGGCGAGGCCGTCGCAGTCGACCGGCAGGATCCCGTCGGCCTTCACCGCCTCGCCGGACAGCAGGCGCGGCAGCAGGTCCAGCGCCGCGTCGAGCCGGCGGCCGCGCTCCTTGCGGTCGATGCCGACCGCGCGGAACTCGGGCTCGTACTCGCCGCCGAGGCCGACGCCGAGCAGCAGCCGGTCGGGCGCGAGCGCCAGCACCGTGGCCAGCTGCTTGGCGAGCAGCGTGACCGGGCGCAGCGTCGGGTTGAGGATCGCGGTGCCGACCGTGATCCGCTCGGTGACCGCGGCCGCCGTCGTCAGGACGGTCATCGCCTCGAGCACCGGCCGGTGGAAGAGCAGGTGGTCGGGCACCCAGACGTGGTCGAGGCCCGCGGCCTCCGCGGCGCGGGCGGCCTCGACGACCGGGGTGCCGTTGCCGAACGCGTCGATGGTGGGCAGGGCCAGGCCGATCCCGGCCCAGGGTGGGCGGGTCGCGTCGGTGCTCGTCATCCGCTGATCTCCTGCAGCGCGCGTCGGCGCGCGGTCGGGGTGTGGCCGCGCAGGTGCGCGACACCGTGTTCGGTCACGACGACGTCGAGGTCCGCCCGCGTGGTGCTCACGGGGCCGTGGAGCCGCTCGACGATCCGGGCGGCGGGGAGCGCGACGACGCCGACGCCGCCGCTGGCGACGGCGGCGCGGAGGAAGTCGCCCTGGCCGCCGATCGCCCCGATCGGCCGGCCGTCGATCGACTCGCAGCCGGCGTTGCCGTCGAGGTCCACCTCGAGCGCGCCGTTGAGCGCGACGAGCCGACCGACCGCGCCCAGTCGCGCCGCCGAGTGGGTCGCGCTGACGGTCCGCAGGACGACGTCGTCGCGCCCGTCGACCGCGTCGAACAGCCGCCGGGTGCCGACGAGCGCGCCGGTCACCGTGAGGCCGGTGTCCGTCGGCTTGCGCGCACCCGTGACGACGCCGGCCTCGAGCAGGTCGAGCACCCCGTCGGTGATCATGCCGCTGTGCACGCCGAGGTCCGCGCGGTCGTGGAGTGCGGCGAGGATCGCGTCGGGGAGCGCTCCGATCCCCATCTGGAGCGTGTCGCCGTCGCGCACGAGCGGGGCGACGTGCGCGGCGATCGCGCGCTCGACCTCGCCGGGCGCCGGGACGTGCAGCTCGTGCACGGGCTCGTCGAGCTCGATCGCGTGGGTGATCGCGTCGAAGGGGATCGTGGCGCCGCCGACGCGCGGCAGGCGGGCGTTGACCTGCGCGATCACCACGCGGGCGTGCGCGATCGCGTCCGGCAGGTAGTCGGCCGCGACGCCGAGCGCGCAGCGCCCGTCGGCGTCGGGCGGGGTGACCTGCAGGAGCACGACGTCGGCGCGGACCAGGCCCTCGGCGAACGCGCGCGGGAGCGCCGAGTAGTTCGTGGGGACGACCTCGAGCCCCGGGATCCGGCCGGTGCGCCCGAGGCCCCCGTAGGAGCGCACGCGGATCCCGTCCGGGACGTCGGCCGCGTGGTCGTGCAGGGACATGCCGAGGAACACCTCGAGGTCCGGGACACCGGACCGCCAGAGCGCGCGCACCAGCGGCAAGGGCTCCGCGGACAGGTTGCCGACCACGACCCCGTCGCCGGGCCGCAGCCAGCGGGTGAGGTCGAGGTCGCCGGCCATCAGGGCAGTCGCTGGATGATCGACCCGACGCCCTGCCCGCCGCCGCAGCACATCGTGGTGAGCCCGAGCTCGCCGCCGGTGCGCTCGAGCTCGTTGAGGATCGTGGCGAACAGCCGGGCACCGGTGGTGCCGACCGGGTGGCCGAGCGCCATCGCCCCGCCGTTGACGTTCACCTTGCGCATGTCGGGCGCGAGCTCCTTCGCCCACGCGAGGACGACCGAGGCGAACGCCTCGTTGCACTCGAACAGGTCGATGTCGTCGACGGTCAGCCCGGTGCGCGCGAGGAGCTTCTGCGTCGCCGGGATCGGGCCGGTGAGCATGAGCACCGGGTCGACGCCGACGGTGACGTGGTCGATCACCCGTGCGCGCACGCGCAGGCCGAGGCGCTCCGCGGTCGCCCGCGAGGCGAGCAGCACCGCCGCGGCCCCGTCGGAGATCTGCGACGAGGTGCCCGCGGTCACGCGTCCGCCCTCGGGGCGGAAGGGCGTCTTCAGCCCGGCGAGGGACTCCATCGACGTCCCCGGGCGCATCCCCTGGTCGACGTCGACGACGCCGTGCGGCGTGGTCAGCGGGACGATCTCGTCCGCGAACCGTCCCTCGTCGGTCGCGCGGACCGCGCGCGCGTGGGACTCGACCGCGAGTGCGTCCATCTCCTCGCGGGAGATGTCCCACCGCACCGCGATCTCCTCGGCGCTCCAGCCCTGGCCCTGCACGTCGTAGCGCGACGTGAGCTTCTCGGTCCACGCGGCGCCGTAGAGCTTCTCGGTCTCCGCGACCGACGGCATCGGCACGTGCTGCATGTGCTCGACGCCGGACGCGATGACCAGCTCGTGGGTGCCGGAGGCGACCATCGCCGTGGCGTAGGAGACCGCCGACTGCGCGCTGCCGCAGCGCCGGTCGATCTGGATGCCGGGCACGCTCGGCGGATAGCCGGCCTGCAGCCAGGCGTTGCGCGCGATGTTGCGGGACTGCTCGCCGAACGGGGCGGTGCAGCCCGCGATCACGTCGTCGACCGCGGCGGGGTCGAGGCCGTTGCGATCGACCAGCGCGACGAGGCAGGCCTCGAGCAGGTCGGCGGCGTGCGTGTCGCGGAAGGCGCCCTTCTCGGGGTGCGACCGGCCGATCGCGGTGCGGACCGCGTCGACGATGACGACCTCGCGCGAGGCGTCCAGGAGCGGAGAGCGGACGGTGGTGGCGGCCATCGTCAGATCACCGTCCCGCCGTCGACCGCCAGCACCTGGCCGGTCATGTACGCGGCGTCGTCGGAGGCGAGGAACGCGAACGTCCCCGCCACCTCGGACGGCTCGGCGAACCGCCCGAGCGGGATCCGGGCGAGCGTGAGCCTGGCCAGCTTCTCGTCGGTGCGGACCTTCTCGGTCATCGCGGTCGCCGCCAGGGGCGCGACGGCGTTGGCGGTGATCGACCGGCGCGCGAGCTCCTTGGCGCAGGACTTCGTGAAGCCGATGATCCCGGCCTTCGCCGCCGCGTAGTTGGCCTGGCCGATCGTGCCGGTCTGGCCCGCGGCGCTCGTCGTCGTGATGATCCGGCCGGTGCCGTCGTCGGGCAGGTACGCCAGCGCGGTGCGGACCGTGCGGTAGGTGCCGCCGAGGTGCACGTCGAGGACCGACCCGAAGGTCTCCTCGTCGAGGTTCTTCAGCATCGCCGGGCGCGAGTTGCCCGCGATGCAGACGACGACGTTGATCGTGCCCGTGAGGCCCGCCGCGGTCTCCACCGCCCGCGTGACGTCGTCGGGTGACGCCACGTCGCAGGCGACGCCGAGCGCGTCGCCCGGGAGCGTCGCGGCGACGCGCGCCGCGGCCTCCCCGTCGCGATCGGCGAGCACGACGCGCGCGCCTTCCTCCGCGAGCCGGCGGGCGACGGCCTCGCCCACGCCCGCACCCGCACCCGTCACCAGGGCGATCCGCCCGTCCAGTCCACGCACGTCCAGCGCTCCCTAGTAGCTTCGCGGCAGGCCGAGCACGTGCTCGCCCACGTAGTTGAGGACCATCTCCTGCGGCAGCGGCGCGAGCTTCAGCAGCCGCGCCTCCTTGTAGTAGCGCTCCACGTGGTACTCGCGGGCGTAGCCGAAGCCGCCGTGGGTCTGGATCGCGCGGTCGCACGCCTCCGTCCCCGCCTCGCTGCACAGGTACTTCGCCGCGTTGGCCTCCAGGCCCGCGCTCTCCCCCGCGTCGTACTTCCAGGAGGCCTTGCGCAGCACGAGCTCGGCGGCGTCCAGCCGCATCCGCGAGTCGGCCAGCGGGAACTGGATGCCCTGGTTCTTGCCGATCGGCCGGCCGAACACCACGCGCTCGTTGGCGTACTGCACCGCCCGCCGCAGCGCCGCGCGCCCCAGCCCGAGCGCCTCGGCGGCGATCAGGATCCGCTCCGGGTTCAGCCCGTCCAGCAGGTACTTGAAGCCCTGGCCCTCCTCGCCGACGAGATCCTCGACGGGGATCTGCAGGTCGTCGATGTACACCTCGTTGGAGTCGACCGCCTCACGGCCCATCTTCGGGATCGGCCGGATCTCGATGTTCGGCGACTGCACGTCGGTGAGGAACAGCGACATGCCGTCGGTCTTCTTCGCGCAGTCCTCGAGCTTCGTCGTGCGCGTCAGCAGCAGCACCTTCTCGGAGTGCAGCGCCTTGGAGATCCAGACCTTGCGCCCGTTGCACGTGTAGTGCGTGCCCGCCTCGTTGCGCTTCGCGAACGTCTTCGTCGCGGTCGTGTCCAGCCCGGCGTCCGGCTCGGTCACGCCGAAGCAGACGTGCATCTCGCCGCTGACGATCTTCGGCAGCAGCCGCGCCTTCATCTCCGGCGACCCGTGCTTGATCACGGGATGCATCCCGAAGATCATCCCGTGCAGCGACGAGGCCGCGTTCATCCCGCCACCGGACGCCGCGATCTCTTCGAGCATGATCGACGCCTCGGTGATCCCCAGGCCGCTGCCGCCGTGCTCCTCCGGCACGCAGATCCCCAGCCACCCGTCACGCGCGAACGCGTCGTAGAACTCGTGCGGGAACTCGTGCCGGCTGTCCTTCTCGAGCCAGTACTCGTCGTCGAACTGCGCGGCCAGGTCGGCCACCGCACGGCGAATCGTCTGCTGGTCCTGCGTGGGGGTGAAGTCCACGGCTCTCGCTCCTCCGCTCCTTAACGATCGTTAGGGAGCATAGCGGAGGCTCTCCGGTCGCGCCGGATACCATTGACTTTCAAATACCGGCGGTATATCAATGCGGGCGTGCCGACCCGACTGACCCGCGCCGAGCAGACCGACCGCAACCGCGAGGCCCTCCTGGAGACCGCCCGAACGGTGTTCGTCGAGCGCGGCTACGCCGGCGCCACGCTCGACGCCATCGCCCGCGAGGCCGGCTTCTCCAAGGGCGTCGTCTACTCCCAGTTCGCGAGCAAGGCCGACCTGCTGCTCACGCTCCTGGAGCGCCGGATCGAGGACCGCGCGCGCGACAACGCCCGATCCACCCGTCGCACCGGCCCGGGGCCGGACGCGCTGCGCGCCCTCGTACGCGCCAACCGGCGGCGGAGCGCGCAGGACACCGCGTGGATGCGGCTGACGATCGAGTTCCGGCTGGCCGCCGCCCGCGAGCCGGACGTCGCCGCGCGCTACGCGCGCGTGCACGAGCGCGCCCTCGACGCCCTCACGAGCGCCGTGGAGGACGCCGCGGGTCCCGATCTCCTGCCCGTCGGCGCACGAACCTTCGCGACCTTCCTCTTCGCCCTGGACCTGGGCATGACGCTCGAGCGCGCGGCCGACGCGGGCGCCCTGCCCGACCGTGACGTGCTGACCATCCTCGACCACCTCCTGGCCCCGGAGAGCACCCCGTGAGCACCACCCCGCACGCCCCGTTCAGCGCGTTTCGCTCGCGACTGGAGGACCTCGTCCTGGCCGAGCGTCCGGAGCACCTCGAGCGCCGCACCTGGTCCCGCGACCGTCTCATCGCCCACCAGCGCGCCGCGCTCGCGGACCTGGTCGCCCATGCCGTCGAGCACTCCGCGTTCCACGCCCGGCGGCTCGCCGGAATCGACCTGACGACGCTCGACCCGACCGACCTGCGCGACCTGCCCGTCATGACGAAGACGGACCTCATGGAGCACTTCGACGACGTCCTCACCGTCCCCGGGATCGACCGTGCCCGCGTCGAGGCCGCCCTTGCCGCGACGAACGGCACGCCGGTTCCCCTCACCGGTGACCACCTCGCCTTCACCTCCGGCGGCAGCTCCGGCGTGCGCGGCATGTTCGTCTACGACCTCCCGGCGCTCGCGCAGTTCGTCGGCGCCTTCTCCCGCAACCTGCTCGCCCGCCTGCTGAGCTTCGGCGACCTGCCGCCCGACGGCGTGGCGGTCGCGTACGTCGGGGCGGGCAGCGCCGTGCACATGACCGGGGTCACCGAGCCGCTCTCGGAGGGCGGGCGGCTCGGCCTGCGCTACACCGTCGTCCCGGCGACCGCGCCGATCGCCGACATCGTCGCCCGCCTGAACGCCCTCGCTCCGCCGCTGCTCGCCGGGTACCCGAGCATCCTCGCCCGGCTCGCCGACGAGCGGGCCGCCGGCCGGCTGGAGATCACCCCGCTCGCGGTCACCGCGACGAGCGAGCCGCTCGGACCGGATGCCCGCACCCGCATCTCCGCGGGCTTCGGCGTGCCGCTGGTCAACGGGTACGCCACGACCGAGGGCCTCCAGGGGATGTCGGCGCCCGACGACGAGGCGATCGTGCTCGCCGAGGACGGTTGCATCGTCGAGCTCGTCGGCGCCGACGGCACACCGGTCGAACCCGGGACCCCGAGCGCGCGGGTCCTGGTCACGACCTTGCGCAACCGGGCGCAGCCGCTGATCCGCTACGAGCTGACCGACAGACTGCTCGCGCTGCCCGCCGCCCCGGACCACGGCCACCTCCGTGTCGCGGTGCATGGTCGGGACGACGAGCATCTGCGCTGGGGCGACGTCGAGATCCACCCGCTGGCCTTTCGCTCCGTCCTGGTGACCGAGCCCGGCATCGTCGAGTACCAGGTGCACCAGCACCCCGACGGGGTCGTGGTCGACGTCGTCGCCCCCTCGGGCGACATCGACGGGGACGCGCTGGCGGACCGACTCTCCGCCGCCCTTGCCGGGGCCGGGGCGCCCGCGCGGACCGCGGAGATCCGGTCGGTCGAGACGATCGCGCGGCACCCCGTGACGGGCAAGGTCCGACGCTTCGTGCCACTCGCCGCCTGAGCGATCGTTCAGGCGCTCGGCGCCCCCGCCCGCTCGCGCGCGAAGTCCACGAACCACTGGAACGCCTCCGGGTTGGCCAGCGCGTCGCGGCTCGCCGCCCGCTCCGGGTCGTGGCCCATCAGCAGCCGCTTGACCGGGACCTCGAGCACCTTGCCGGTGAGCGTGCGCGGCACCTGCGCGACGACGTGCACCTCGTCGGGCACGTGGCGCGGGGAGCAGTCGGCGCGGACGCGGCGCACGAGCGCGTCGCGCAGCTCGTCGGTCAGCTGCGCCCCCTCGGCGAGCACGACGAACAGCGGCATCCACGCCTCGCCGGACCCGTCGGTCGGCGGCACGTCCACGACCATCGCGTCGACGATCTCGTCCAGCGCCAGGACCGCCGCGTAGATCTCCGCGGTGCCCATCCGGATCCCGCCGCGGTTGATCGTCGAGTCGCTGCGGCCGTGGATCACCGCGCCGCCGTGCGCGGTCAGCGAGATCCAGTCGCCGTGGCGCCAGACCGGTCCGCGGCCCTCCTCGACGTCGTAGTGGGCGAAGTACGCGTCGCGGTAGCGCGCGCCGTCCGGGTCGTTCCAGAAGCCGACCGGCATCGACGGCATCGGCTGCGTGACGACGAGCTCCCCGACCTCCCCCGTGGCGACCGGCCGGCCGTCGTCGTCCCACGCCTGCAGGTCGACCCCGAGCCCCGGGGCCTGCAGCTCCCCCTCGTACACGGGCACCAGCGGATTCGCGCCGACGAACGCGCCCGCGATGTCGGTGCCGCCGCTGGCGCTGAACAGCCACGTGTCCGGCCCGACCTCGTCGTAGACCCAGCGGAAGCCCTCGGGCGAGAGCGGCGAGCCGGTCGAGCCGACCGCGCGGATCCGCAGGGCGCGACCGTCCCGCGGCTTCGTCCCCGCCTTCAGGCAGCCGTGCAGGTAGGCGGCGCCGGTGCCGAACACGGTCACGCCGGCGTCCGCGCACAGCTGCCACAGCACGTCCATCGACGGGTAGCCGGGGTTGCCGTCGAACAGCACGATCGACGCGTCGGTCATCAGTCCGGCGACGAGGTAGTTCCACATCACCCAGCCGGTCGTGGTGAACCACAGGACCCGGTCGTCGGGGCGGGTGTCGTGCTGCAGTCGCCAGGTCTTCAGGTGCTCGAGCACGATCCCGCCGTGGCCGTGCACGATCGCCTTCGGCAGGCCGGTCGTCCCGGAGGAGTAGAGGATCCACAGCGGGTGGTCGAACGGCACGCGCGCGAACGCGAGCGGCTCGTCGGTCTCGGGGAACGCGGAGGACCAGTCCCCGGCGGCCGGGTCGAGGTAGCCGAGCCGCACCGTGCGGCGCAGCGACGGGAGTGCCGCCTCGAGCTCGGCGACGACCCCGCGACGGTCGAACCGCCGACCGCCGTACGCGTAGCCGTCGACGGCGAGCAGGACCGTCGGCTCGATCTGCGCGAAGCGGTCGACGACCGTGCGGCTGCCGAAGTCCGGCGAGCAGCACGACCAGGTCGCGCCGAGCGAGGCGGTGGCCAGGAACGCGGCGACCGTCTCGGGGACGTGCGGCAGGTAGCCGACGACGCGGTCGCCCTGCATGACGCCCATCGCGCGCAGGCCGGCGCGGATGCGGGCGGTCTCGGCGCGCAGCCGACCCCACGTCCAGACGTCGATCCCGTCGCGCACCTCGCCCGCCGCCTGGAGCGCGAGCGCCTCGTCGTCCTTGCCGCGGAACACGTGCTCGGGGAACGACAGCCGCGCGTGCGGGAACCAGACCGCGCCGGGCATCCGGGCGTCGGCGAGCGCCGGCTCGGCCGGACCGTCGTGCAGGACGTCGAACCGGTCCCACACGGCGGTGCGCCAGAACCGCCCGACGTCCGCGACCGACCAGGCGTGCAGCGCGGCCGCGTCGGCGAGCCCGAGCTCGTCGCACAGGCGGGCCATCTCGCTGTCGCGCAGGAGGTCGTCGGCGGGGGACCAGAGCGGGGCGTCGGGCATGGCGTCGACGCTACCCCGGGACCGGCAGGGCGACGTCCCACCGACGGGCCAACCGGATCCCCCGTCGTGGGCGCGTTCCACCAAGCACGAGCGTCCGCGCGCGCACCGCTCGACCTCAACGTGAACGGCGTCGACGGCTTTACCTACCGTTGGTATCTTAATACTAATGGTATTTCAATCTGGTGACGTCCCAGAGCACGTCACGCTCGACATCGTCCATCTCGCACCGCTCGCCGCCCGCCGGTGGCACGCCGCGGCCCGTGCAATGCTCGCCGCCCGACCACCGGGACTGCGGGGCGGCGTCGTCGTCCGCTGCAACCGCGGCACGCGGGGCAGCGGGTTGCCACTCCTCGTGCCCGGAGGTCGCGGCGTCGTCCTCGGATGGGACGACCCCGCCGCGGCTGCAGAGGCGTGGCAGCGCCACGGGGCGGGGCTGGCCGTCGCGCCGGAGCGGCGCTTCAGCGCGGACGCCGAGGTCCGGCGCGTCCGCGAGCAGGACTGGCACGGGTGGCGGCCCGTGGCCGGCGGAGCGCCGGCCCGCGACGACGAGCCGGCGATCGCGCTCGTCCACGCGCTCCTGCGCCCGAGCGCCGTCGTCCCCTTCTCGCAGGCCAACAGGCGCGCTGTCGCGCACGCGCGTGACCGCGAGGCGCTGGTCGCGACGACCGCGCTCATGCGCGGCTCGCTGCTCGAGGCCACGTCGCTGTCGTGCTGGTCGACCGCCGGCGCCATGCGCGAGTACGCCTACCGACCCGGCGGTCACGCCGACGCGATGCGCGGATCGCAGGCGAACACCTGGCACCGCCGACGCTGCTTCGTCCACCTGCGCCCGGTCGCCGCCAGCGGCGGGCTCCCCGGCGGTCCGCCCGAGGCGTACCCTGGCCTGCCCGCAGTCCCGCGGACGTCACGGCGGCAGGGAGCAACCGCCTGACCCGCGACGCCTGCCCGATCCACCGACCGCGTGGACACGACATCCTTCGCGGAAGGACCTGGCGTCCACTCGGCGCGCTCACAGCGGTCCGCGTCCGTAGCGTGGAGGTGACCGTGTCCGCGACCGCCCGCCCAGCCGCCGAGACGCCCGACGTCGCGGGCCTCGCGCACGTCGGGACCGTCTCGTTCCTCGCCGGGCGGATCACGCCGGTCGGCGCGTTCTGGGTCTCGCTCGCCGGCGGTGTGGCGCTCGCCCGGATCGGATCGCGGGTCGGGGCCCGCGGCGGGTACGGCGCGTCCCTGGCGGTGATGACCGAGACCGTCGCCGTGATGGGACCCGCGCGGATCAGCGGGCCCGTGACGCAGGCGCTGAGCGCCCCGCTGCTCGGGGCGATGGCCGCCCGCGGACGGGGGACGGCCGCGCTGCTCGCCGCGTGCTTCGCGATCCGCCTGGCGCACTACGCGGTCCTCACCGCGTTCTTCATCGCGGTCATCGTCGGCGGCATCGACGCGTACGTGGACTCGTACGACCGCGTCGTCGAGCTGACCGGCGGGCTCCTGCCGTCCGGGGCGACAGCGGCACTCGTGCTCGGCCTGCTGTCGAACCTCGCCGGAGCCGTCGTCTTCTCCGCCGTGCAGGTCGCGGTCTACCGTCGCGCGCTGGCCGATGCCGCCCCCGTCGACGGCGCGGCCGAGCGGATCCCGTCGGTGGTCGCCGCCCCTGCGCGGTCGGCGCGGCGGCTCGTCGCGCTGGTGTGGGTCGTCGTCGCGGCCTGGTGCGTGATGCTCGCCACGCCGGCCTGGCCGGTCCTCGCCGTCGTCACCGCCGGGGTCGCCGCCGGGACCGCGGCCGCGCGCGGGGAGGGCCGGCGGTCGATGCGGCTGGGCGCCGGCCTCGGCGTGGCGCTCGCGCTCGGCGCGCTGGGCCCGGGCGTCCTCGGGGCGGTCCCGTTCGACGACGCGGCCCGCCGGGCCGTGCGCGCCCTGCTGCTCGTCGCCTCGGCGGCGGTGGTGCAGGGGATCGCGGGCCCCGACGGCGTCCGCCGGCTCGCCGCCGGCGCGCTCCACGCGCTCCGGCGCGCGCCCGGTGCGCGCGAGGCCGCCGCGCTGGCACCCGGGCTGCGCGCCGACCGGCGCGTGATCCCCGCCTCGCTGGAGCTCGTCGCGCGCGTGCGCGAGGCGGCCCCCTCGCCGCGCGCCCTCACGGCCGCCGTGCTCACCTGGGTCGACGACGAGGCACGCCGTGGCCCGGGCGCGCGCTGACCGCGGCGCGCCGCGTCAGCCCTGCGCGTCCATCACGCTGCGCACCAGCGCGACGATCTCCGGCGGTGCCTTCTCCGGGGAGCCCGCGTCGAACGGCGGCTGCGGGTCGTACTCGATCGCCAGCTGGACCGCCTGCGCCGCCTCGGGCGCGACGAGCCGCGCGACGAGCGTCAGGGCCATGTCGATCCCCGAGGAGACCCCCGCGGCGGTGATGACCTTCCCCTGCTCGACCACGCGCCGGCCGGTCGGGCGCGCCCCGAGCTCGGCGAGCTGGTCCATCGCCGCCCAGTGCCCGGTCGCCTCGAGCCCGTCGAGTATCCCGGCGGCCGCCAGCCACAGCGAGCCGGTGCACACCGACGTCGTGAACCGCGTGTGCTCGTGGACGCCACGCAGCCACGACAGGGCCCGCTCGTCGCGCAGCAGCGCGCGGGTCCCGAACCCGCCGGGGACGACGACCACGTCCGGGCGCGGGACGTCCTCCCACGCGCCGTCGGCGACCAGCGCCGCGGTGCCGCTCTCGTCCTTGACCGGCCCGGCCTGCTCGGCCAGCCAGTGGATGCGCGTGCCCGGCACGGCGGCGAGCACCTGGTAGGGCCCGACCGCGTCGAGCATCGTGAAGCGGTCGTACAGCGGGATGACGACGTCCATGGCCGTTGCTCCTCGGGGTCAGGCGGCCGACCGCAGCGTCGCGCGGAAGCGGTCGCGGTACGCGCCGGGGCTCGTGCCCAGGCGCCGGCGGAAGGCCCGCCGGAAGGTCTCGACGGTGCCGAAGCCACAGGCGGCCGCGACCTCCTCGGTCGTCGCCCGGCCGGCCTGCAGCAGCTCGCGGGCCCGCTCGACGCGGACCTGCTCCACGAACGCGGCGGGCGTCATGCCGGTCTCGCGCTTGAACGCCCGCGAGAAGCTCCGGGCCGGCATGCCCGCCCGCGCCGCCAGCGCCTCGACCGTGTGCGGCGCGCCCGGGTCCGCGCGGACCGCCTCCTGCGCGTCGCGCACCGGCGCGTGCTCGGCCGCCTGGAAGGCCAGCGGCACCGAGAACTGCGCCTGGCCGCCCGCGCGCGCCGTGTGGAGCACCAGCCAGCGCGCGACGTCGAGCGCCGCCTCGCGGCCGTGATCGTCCTCGACCAGCGCGAGCGCGAGGTCCATCCCCGCCGTGATCCCGGCGCTCGTCCAGACGTCGCCGTCGCGCACGTAGAGCGGGTCCGGGTCCACGCGGACCGCGGGGTGGCGGCGCTGGAGCTCCCCGGCGCGGCTCCAGTGCGTCGCCGCCCGGCGGCCGTCGAGCAGTCCGGCGGCGGCCAGGAGGAACGCGCCGGAGCAGACCGAGCAGGTCCGTCGCGCCCGGGCCGACAGGCGGCCCAGGGTGGCGACGAAGGGCTCGTCGCGCAGCGCCGCGCGCGTGCCGTCGCCGCCCGCCACGACGAGCGTGTCGAGCGGTCCGCGGACGTCGCGGGCCGCCCCGTCGGGGACGACGCGCAGTCCGCTGCTGCACCGCAGCGGCGCGCCGTCGGGCGAGACGAGCCGCAGGGCGTACCGCCCGCCGCCGCCGAGGCGGTCGGCGATCGCGAACACCTCGTGCGGACCGGTGAAGTCGAGCGCCTGCGCCCCCTCGAAGGCGACGACGACGATGCGGCGGGCGGACGGCATGGGCGCATGCTGCCGCCCGCCCGCGGTGGCCGCAAGGCCACCGCACGGACGATTCCGGCCAGCTCGCGGTCGCTCGACCGCGACCGGCTCAGACGCCGATGTTCAGGCGCATCGTCAGGCCGTCACCGGGCGCGCCGGTGACCGTCGCCAGCTGCGTGCCGTAGCCGTCGCTGAACACCATGTCCGTGTCGATCGAGAGCTGCGCGAGGTTCGCGGCGCTGTTGCCGTAGCCGCCGGCCGCGTAGACCTTCTCGCAGGCCTCCTGCGGCAGCGCGATCTGCGAGGTGCGCAGCTTCTGGCTGGCGGTCGTCGCCGCCTCCAGCGACTCGTAGACCTCGAAGTGGATGTGCGGCCAGCGGCCCGCGTAGGTGCCCGGGTAGATCGTCGTGAAGGTCACGTTGCCGTCCGCATCGGACTCCTGCACGCCGCGCAGGAAGTTCTCGCCCGCGACGTCGTCCTCGTACAGGGAGTACTTGCCGTCGGCCGTGCAGTGCCAGATGTAGATCGCCGCACCCGCCAGCGGGCCACCGCCGCCCTGCACGTCGATGAGCTTCAGCGCGACGGTCGCCTCCGCGCCGGTCGCCGTTCCCGACGCGTCGCCGATGCTCGTGCGGATGTCCTGGCGCACGACGCCCGACTCGGTCAGGACGTTCGGCCCGTTGGTCCCGTCGCCGGGGAACGGGCCGCCGGTCTCCTCGGGCACCGCCGACGTGCTGGAAGCGGCGGACCCGGTCGTCGTCGCCGTCGTGCTCGTCGCGGAGCTGCTCGTGGTCGTGCCCGTGGACGCCCCCTTGTCGGAGGAGCCGCAGCCCGCGAGGACGGCGCCGATCCCGGCGCCGAAGATCCCCAGCGCGCGGCGGCGGCTGACCATGATCGGGAGGTCGTGGGAGAGGCCCAGGTCGTGCTCGTGCTCGTGGTGGTCGCTCATGGCGGCCATTGCACCGGACGACCCTGGGCGTTCCCTGGGAGCCGCGCGTGACCCCGCTGGGGGATCCGGGCGTCCCGGCGGGGAGTCGCCACCGCCCCGTGCCGCTGCGAGCGTCGACCACATGACGACCACCACCCTGCTCGCCGCCTACCCGGGCCGCTACTTCGCCGCCTGGAACGGCCGCGACCTCGACGCCGTCGCCCCGATCCTCGCCGACGCCTTCCACTGGACCGACCCGCTGCTGCCCGCGCCGCTCGAGCACCTCGACGCCGCGCACGGGTTCTTCACCGGCAGCTGGGGCGCGTTCCCCGACCTGCGCTTCGAGCTCATCGGCGAGCCGCTGGTCGACGAGGCCGCCGCCCGCGTCGCGCAGGAGTGGCGCATGCTCGGCACGCACAGCGGCGAGTTCCCGCCGCTGCCCGTCACCGGCAAGCCGTTCGACGTCACCGGCACCGACGTCTTCACCGTCGACGAGGACGGCCGCGCGACCGTCGTCCGGGCGTACTACGACGCGCTCGGGCTGATGCGCCAGCTGGGCCTGGCCTGAGCCCGCCGGGCGGGCTACGCTCGCCCGCATGCGCCTTCCCGTCCGCGTCCTCGGCCTGCTCGTCGCGCTGCTGGCCGTGCCCGCCACCGCGGGGGCGGCCGTCGAGCGGATCGACCCGCGCACCACCGACCCGACGCTCGCCCGCGCCACCGGGCTCGCTGCCCATCACGTCTGGCGGGCGCAGGGCACGCCGCGCGGGACGCTCGTGCTGTTCCTCGGCGGCTCGAACAGCCTGCCCGGCGTCTACGAGGAGTTCGGGGCGCTCGCCGCCCGCCTCGGGCACGACGTCGTCGACCTGCGCTACCCCAACGCGCCCGTCGCGCGGCGCTGCCCCGACCCGCGACCGGCCGGCACCGCCGCGCTCGCCGCGCAGGACCGCTGCCTGGCCGACGTCCGCGGCGGCACCCTCTTCGGGACCGGCACCACCGTCGGCGGCGCCCCCGCCGGGGGCTGGCCCGCGACCGCCGGGGTCCGGCCGGCCGACGCGGTCAGCGGACGGCTCGTGAGCCTGCTCACCCGGCTGGGCTGGGAGCGCTACCTCGTCGCCGACGCCGGCTCCCCGTACGGCGCGCCCCGACGCGCCCGCCCGGACTGGCGGCGCATCGTCGTCGCCGGGCACTCGCAGGGCGCGGGACACGCGCTGTTCCTCGCGCGACGGCTGCCCGTCGCACGCGCGGTGATGCTCTCCGGCCCGCGTGACCGCACCGCGAACGGGACGCCCGCCTCCTGGCTGCGCGGTCCCGGCACCACCCCGACCGGAGCGCTGTTCGCGCTGCGCAACCAGCAGGAGGGGATGCTGTGCGACGGCTGCGACGCCGCCTGGGACGCGGCGGGCGTGACGAACCGAACGGTCACGAGCGGCTGCTCGCTGCTGCTCTGCACGCCGCTGCAGCAGCACAACGCGACGGCGGTCGACTCCGCCCTGCGCCGCGACCGCGACCGCCGACCCGTGCTGACGCCGGTGTGGTCGGCGATGCTCGACGCCCCCCGCGCGACGGCCGCCTCGAGGCGGGCCGCGCGCGGCGAGCGCCGCGTCAGGCGGTGAGGGCCGCAGCGTCCGCGGGCGCGGGCGCTGCGACCGGCACGACCTCGACCCCGATGCCGTTCATCCACGCGTTGCCCGAGGCGACGTCGATCGTCGCCGCGTCCCCGGGCACGAGGTCGTTGTAGCGGGCGCCACCGGCGGCGACCGCGGTCCGCCAGCCGCCCTTGTGCCCCCAGTGCTGGTTGAGGCCGACCGACCCAGGCATCACCTCGTCGGTGACGCGAGCCTCGACCTCGATCCGGCCCCAGCGCGAGGCGACCGCGACGGTCGAGCCGTCCTCGATCCCCCGCTCGCGGGCGTCGTCGGGATGGATCCGCAGGCGGCAGCCGCGGCCTCCCGCCATGAGCTTCGGGACGTTGTGCAGCCACGAGTTCTGGGAGCGCAGCTCGCGGATCGTGAACAGCCGCAGGGGGTGCTCGACGTCCGCGGTCGGCGTCGTGCGCATCCGCTGCATCTCGCGCGCGAAGAGGGGATCGCCGAGGTGCACGCGCTTGTCCTTCGTGTGGAGCTTGCGGCGCAGCACCCCGGTCTCGAGGCCGTCCTCGAGCTTGATCGCCCCGTCGTGGCGCAGCAGCTTGCGGCGGCTGAGGCCGCGCCGGCGCAGCCCGAACAGGTCGCCGTAGCGGCCGATCCGCATGAACAGGTCGACGGCCAGCGACGGCGGCACGCGCACCCCGAGGCGACCGAGGAGCTGGGCGCCCGGTGCGGGCGACGGGACGATCCCGATCCGCTTGCAGATCTGGTCGATGACCCACCAGTCGTCGCGCACGTCGCCGCGCGGCGGGACGATCGCCTCGGTCCACGACGCGTTGGGGATCGTGTAGTGGAGCTGGCCGAACAGCGGGAAGCCCTCGCGCTCGAGCAGCATCTTCGGCGGCAGCACGTAGTCGGCGTGCCGGTTGGTCTCGGTGATGTACGGGTCCAGCGAGACGAACAGGTCGAGGCCGGCGAGCGCGCGCTCCATGTCGTTGGACGCGGGCGAGGTCGTCGCCATGTTCGTCGACACCGCGATCATCGCGCGCAGCTGCCCGGGCCCGGGGGTCTCGGCCTCGCGCGGCAGGCACGCCAGCGGCGAGGTGCCGAGCACCTCGGGGATCCCGTCGACGCGCGTGCGCCAGCGGTCGTAGCCGTTGATCCGGAAGAGCTTCGTGAACGTCTCCGCGTCCAGGAACGGCATCGGGAAGACCATGCCGCCGGGCCGGTCGAGGTTGCCGGTGACGATGTTCAGCGCGTCGATGAGGTACTTCGTGAGCGTCGAGAAGCGGCTCAGGGACGCGCCGCAGCGGCCGTACACGCACGCCGAGGGCGCGGCGGCGAGGTCGCGCGCGAGCTGCTCGATCGTCGCGCGGGGGATGCCGGTCTCGGCGGCGGCGTGGTCGAGGTCGAGGTCCGCGACCATCGCGCGCAGCGCGTCCACGCCGGTGGCCTGGTGGGCGAGCATCGCCCGGTGCTCGAGGCCCTCGTCGAAGATCGTGCGGAGCATGCCCGCCAGCAGCCAGGCGTCGGAGTCCGGGCGGACCGGGACGTGCTCGTAGAGCTCCGCGGTCTCGGTGCGGCGCGGGTCGACGACGACGATGCGACCGCCGCGGCCGACGATGTCGTTCATCCGCCGGCGGACGTTGCCGACCGTGACCATCGAGCCGTGCGAGACCACCGGGTTGGCGCCGAGCACGAGCAGGAAGTCCGTGCGGTCGAAGTCCGGGACCGGGTTCGTGAGGTTGTGGCCGTAGAGGAGCTGCCCGACGACCCAGTAGTTGTTGATGTCGACCGAGCCCGCGCTGAAGAAGTGCTTCGTCCCGAGCGCGGCGGCCATGCCGAACGTCAGGAAGAACGCGCCGTAGTTCCAGCCGGTCGGGTTGCCGAGCGTGACGCCGACGGACTCCCGTCCGTGCTCGGCGATGACCGCGTTCAGCCGACGGCCGATGTCGTCGAGCGCCTCGTCCCAGGAGACCGGCTCGAACGTGCCGTCGGCGCGGCGGCGCTGCGGGGCGAGCACCCGGTCGGGGTCCTCGAGGATCTTCGGGTAGAGGATCCCCTTGGGGCAGGCGAACCCCTCGGAGTTGGGGTGGCTGTCGTCGGGCCGGACCTTCACGACGCGGTCGTCCTCGACGGTGGCCACCAGGCCGCACGTGGCCTCGCAGACCCCGCACCAGATCTTGTGCTCGGACATGGCGCGACGCTAGTCACCCGCCCGCGGGCGTGCCGGGAAAACCCCTCGCCCGGGGGACGAGAACCTCCCGCGCGGGTGCGGCCCGCGCTCAGGCGTCCGCGCCGGCGGCGCGCCGGCGCAGCAGCGCGCGCTCGCGCTCGTTGTCGGTCAGCTCGGCCGCCTGCGCGAACGCCGCGCGTGCCTCCTCGTTGCGTCCGAGCCGCTCGAGCAGGTCGCCGCGGACCGCGGGGAGCAGGTGGTAGCCGGGGAGCGCGTCCATCGCGACGAGCTGGTCGACGAGCGCGAGGCCGACCTGCGGCCCCCGCGCCATGCCGAGCGCGACCGCGCGGTTCAGCTCGACGACCGGGGACGGGGCGCGCTCGGCGAGCGTGTCGTAGAGCGCGGCGATCCGCCCCCAGTCGGTGTCCTGCGGGCGCGCCGCCCGCGCGTGGCACGCGGCGATCGCCGCCTGCAGCGCGTACGGGCCGGCCGGGGTCCCCTGCTCCTCGGCGCGGGCGAGCGCGTCGAGGCCGCGGCGGATCAGCAGGCGGTCCCAGCGCGAGCGGTCCTGGTCGAGCAGCAGGACCGGCTCCCCGCCCGGGCCGATCCGCGCGGCCAGCCGCGAGGCCTGCAGCTCCAGCAGGGCGGCGAGGCCGTGCACCTCGGGCTCCGTGGGCGCGAGCCCGGCGAGGATGCGGGCCAGGCGCAGCGCGTCCTCGCACAGCGCGGGCCGCGTCCAGTCGGCGCCGGAGGTGGCGGCGTAGCCCTCGTTGAACAGGAGGTAGATGACGCGCAGGACGGCGGCCAGGCGCGCGGGCCGCTCGTGCGGCTCGGGCTGCTCGAAGCGGACGTCGTGCTCGGTGAGCGTCCGCTTGGCCCGCACGATCCGCTGCTGCACGGTGGTGGTGCTGGTGAGGAAGGCGCGGGCGATCTCGGCGGTCGTGAGGCCGCCGACCATCCGCAGGGTCAGCGCCGCCTGCGCCTCCGGGCCGAGGACCGGGTGGCAGCAGGTGAAGACGAGGCGCAGGATGTCGTCGTCGATGTCGTCCATGGCGGCCACGAGGTCGTGGGTCTCCGGGGGGTCGGCGCGCTCGAGCTCGGTGCGGACGAGCTCGTGCTTGCGGTCGAGGTTCTGACGGCGGCGCAGCTGGTCGATCGCCCGGTTCGTCGCGGTCGACGTCAGCCAGGCGGCCGGGTTGTCCGGCACGCCGCTCTGCGGCCACGCGGTGAGCGCGGCCACGAGGGCGTCCTGCGCGAGGTCCTCGGCGAGCGCGACGTCGTGCACGATGCGGGCGACGCGGGCGATGATCCCGGCCGCCTCGATCCGCCAGACCGCCTCGACGCGGGCCGCGACGCCGCCGGCGGGGCCGCCGGCGCGTCGCCCGTCGTCCCGGGGGGCGCGGGTCAAGCGTCGGCGTCCCGCAGGACCGCCTGGACGTCCTGCGGGAAGTCCTCCATCTCCTGCACGCGGCGCAGCTCGACGATGTCGCCGGGGCTGCCGGGGACGCGGCTGGCCCACTCGAGCGCCTCGGCGTGGTCCTTGACCTCCAGCATCCAGAAGCCGCCGACGAGCTCCTTGGCCTCCGCGAACGGGCCGTCGAAGATCGTGCCCTTGCGGTCGGCGTCGAACTTCACCTGGACCGCCTCGTCGGGGCCGTGGAGGCCCTCGCCGGAGAGCAGGACGCCGGCCTTCTCGAGCTGCTCGTTGTAGGCGCCCATCTCCTCGAAGAGCGCCGGGTCGAGCGGCACGTCGGGGTTGTAGGCGTGGGGGCCGGGGATCATGAACATCGTGTAGCGGGGCATGTGGTTCCTCTCGGTGGAAGGGGTCGTTCTACACGGGACGACGATCGACGTCCTGCCCGATCGACACGGCCGACGAACGCTGACACGCCACGTTCTTGCGCCTTAACGATCGTTAGGGAGATCCGCTATGGTCGGGTCATGGACTTCCGCGACAGCCCGCAGGACGCCGCGTACCGCGCCACCGTCCGCGCGTTCCTCGAGCAGGCCGTCGCCGCCCTCCCCGGTCCCGAGCCGGCCACGATGGAGGAGCGCCTCCCGTACTGGCAGGGCTGGCAGCGGACGCTCGCCGACGGCGGCTACGCGGGCCTGTCGTGGTCGGCGGCACACGGCGGCCAGGAGGCCACGCTCGTGCAGCAGGCGATCTTCCTCGAGGAGTACGACCGCGCCGGCGCGCCCGACCGGCTCAACATCCTCGGCGAGAACCTCTGCGGCCCGACGCTCATCGACTTCGGCACCGACGCGCAGCGCGAGCGCTTCCTGCGCCCGATCCTGCGCGGCGACTCCGTCTGGTGCCAGCTCTTCAGCGAGCCCGGCGCCGGCTCCGACCTCGCCGCGCTGGAGGCCCGCGCCGTGCGCGACGAGGCCGCCGGCGGCTGGCGGATCAGCGGCCAGAAGGTGTGGACCAGCCGCGCCCAGATCGCCGACCACGGCATGCTGCTCGCGCGCACCGGGCCGCCCGGGTCCCGCCACGGCGGCATCACCTACTTCCTGCTGCCCATGCGTCAGGACGGCGTCACCGTCCGCGGCCTGCGCCACATCCTCGGCGAGCCCGAGTTCAACGAGGTGTTCCTCGACGACGCGTTCGTCCCCGACGACCTCGTCCTCGGTCCCGTCGACGGCGGCTGGAAGATCGCGATGGCGACCCTCGGGTACGAGCGCGTGATCCTCGCCACCGGCCGCGTGAACATGCAGCGGCTGTTCGACGACCTCGTCGCCGAGATCCGCGCCTCCGGCACCGGGGACGACCCGTTCGTGCGCCGCACCATGGCCGACCTGCACGTCCGCACCCGGGTCTACCGCCTCAACGGGCTGCGCGCGCTCAGCGCCATGGCCTCCGGCACGCCCGGCCCCGCGTCCTCGCTCGGCAAGCTGCTCAGCGGGCCGCTGCTGGAGGACATGGCCGACTTCGCCACCGCGCGGCACGGGCTCGCCGGGCAGCTCGACCCCTACGACGCCGACGACGCGCAGGCCGCGCGCTGGCTGAAGCTCGCCTACCAGGCGCGCGGCACCGCGATCGCGGGCGGCACGACGTTCATCCAGAAGAACATCGTCGCCGAGCGCGTCCTGCGCCTGCCGCGCGCGTAGGCTCCCGGCCGTGCGCGCGGTCGTCCTGCAGGAGTTCGGCGAGCCCGCGGTCCTGCGGGTCCACGACGGCGTCCCGGACCCGGTCGTCCCGGACGGCTGGGTGCTCGTGCGGCTCCACGCGTGCGCGCTGAACTGGCACGACGTGCTGCTGCGCCAGGGCGTCTACGACGTGCCGCTCCCGCGCGTGCCCGGCTCCGACGGCGCGGGCGTGCGGGCCGACACCGGCGAGCAGGTCCTCGTCCTGCCGTCCCTGTTCTGGGGCGGGGCGGAGCGCGCCCCCGGGCCCGGGTTCCAGATCCTCGGCGACCGCACCGACGGCACCCACGCCGAGCTCGTCGCGCTCCCCGCCGAGAACGTGCGCCCGCTGCCCGCCGGCTGGTCGTTCGTCGAGGCGGCGGCCCTGCCGCTCGCCGGGCTGACCGCGTACCGGGCCCTGTTCGCGCGCGCCGGGCTCGTCGCCGGGGAGACCGTGCTCGTCCTCGGCGCCGGCGGCGGGGTGGCGACGATGGCGATCGCGCTGGCGCGGATGGCCGGGGCGCGCGTGCTCGTCACGACCTCGACCGAGGCGAAGCTCGAGCGCGCGATCGGCCTGGGCGCCGACGGCGGCGTGCTCTACACGTCGGCCCACTGGGGTGCCGCGGTCCGCGAGATGGCCGGCGGGGTCGGGGTCGACGTCGTGGTCGACTCGGTGGGCTCCACGTGGCCGGAGGCGCTCACCGCGCTCGCCGACGGCGGGCGGCTGGTGACGTTCGGCGCCACGGGCTCCGCCGACGCGCACGTCGACGTGCGCCGCCTCTACTTCGCCCAGCAGACGATCCTCGGCACGACGATGGGATCGCCGCGCGACGCCGACGGGCTGCTCGCCCTCGTCGCGCAGGCCCCGGACTGGCGCCCGGCGATCGACGCGGTCGCACCGCTCGACGAGATCGCCGCGATGCACGAGCGGATGGCGCGCCGCGAGCACGTCGGCAAGCTCGTCCTGACCGTGCCCTGAACGACGAACGGGGCCCCGCAGGACCCCTTCCGTACCCAGAGTATGGCCACCCCGGGGGCTTGATTCAAGGCCCCGGGTGTGTCCCATACTGCCTCGCCGTGGACGACATGGTCATGGCACTGGACGAGGTCGACGGGGCGCTGCGGGCGACCGTGGGAGGGAAGGCGGCGCAGCTCGGCGCGCTCGCCCGGATCGCCGGCGTGCGGGTGCCGGACGGGTTCGTGGTGACGACCGCGGCGACCCACGGCACCGACGGACTGCCGCCCGCCGCGGTCGCGGCGATCGCCGCGGCGGTCGACCCGGACGCCGCGTACGCGGTGCGGTCCAGCGCGACCGTCGAGGACGCGCCGGACGCCTCGTTCGCCGGTCAGTTCACCTCGGTCCTCGGGGTGGTCGGGGTCGACGCGGTGCTCGCCGCCGTCGACCGCGTGCGGGCGTCCCGCCTCGACGACCACGCGGCCAGGTACGCCGCACACGTCGCCGCGGACGCCCCGGTCGCGATGGCCGTCGTCGTGCAGCGCATGGTCGACGCGCGCGTCTCCGGGGTCCTCTTCACCGCCGACCCCGTGACCGGTGACCGGCGGGTCGCGCGCGTCGAGGCGACCGCCGGACTCGGCCAGGCGCTCGTCGACGGCACGGTCACCCCGGACGGCTACACGGTGCGGGACGGCAGCGTCAGCGGCGAGGGCGTCCTGCCCGCGCCGCAGGTCGCGGAGCTCGTCGCGCTCGGGCGTCGCGTCGAGGCCGCGCTCGGCGCCCCCCAGGACCTCGAGTGGTGCCTGGACGAGGACGGGTTCGCGTTCGTGCAGGCCCGGCCGATCACGACCCTGTTCCCGCTGCCCGCCGGTGCGGACGACGGCGACCCGCACGTCTACGTGTCCGTCGGGCACCAGCAGATGATGACCGACGCGATGGCGCCGCTCGGCCGGTCGCTGTGGCGCCTCGTGGCCCGGCCGGTGATGCACGAGGCGGGCGGCCGCCTGTTCGTCGACGTCGCGCCGCTCCTCGCCTCACCGGCCGGACGCTCCGTCCACCGGACGCTCGCCGAGCACGACCCGCTGCTCGGCGACGCGCTCGACACCGTGCTCGCGAGCGGCCTGGTCCCCGACCTCCCCGGTGACCCCGAGGACGCCGTCCCGCTGCCGGCCGCCGCGGAGCCGCTCCCCGCCGACCCGGCGATCGTGCAGGAGCTGATCGACGCGATCGACGCGGACGAGGCCGCGTCCGCGGAGCGCCTGCGCGCGGCGGGCGGGCCGACCGTGGTCGCCGCGATCCGCGAGGACGTCGCGCAGCTCAAGGCGTCGCTGTTCGACCCCCGATCCCACCGGGCGATCATGACCGGGATGGACGCCACCGCATGGCTGGACGAGCACCTCGCGCGGTGGCTGGGCGAGCGTGGTGCCGGGGACGTCCTCAACCGGTCCGTGGCCGGCAACGTCTCCTCCGAGATGGGCCTCGCGCTGCTGGACGTCGCCGACGTCGCCCGCCGGTCCCCGGCGGCGTGCGCGGTCCTCGACGCCGCGACCGACCGGACGTTCCTGGGGCGGCTCGACGCGGTGCCGGGCGGGCCGGAGGTCCGGCGGGCGCTGGAGGAGTGGCTCGACCGCTACGGCATGCGCTGCAGCGGGGAGATCGACGTGACGCGCACCCGCGTGCGCGAGCGGCCGTGGACCCTCGCGCCGACGCTGCTGGCCCACGTGCGCCACGCCGAGGACGGGGCGGGCAACCGCCGCTTCGAGGAGGGCCGGCTGACCGCGCTCACCTACCGGGACGAGGTGCTCGCCCGGCTGCGCGAGCGACCGGACGGCGAGCGGCTCGCGCGCGAGACCGCGTTGCGGATCGACCGGGTGCGGACGTTCGCCGGGTATCGCGAGTACCCGAAGTACGCGATCGTCCGGCGGCTCGGCCGCTACCGGGAGCTGCTGCTCGCCGAGGCGGCGCGGCTGACGGACGCCGGCGTGCTGCGCGCGCCCGACGACGCCGCCCTGCTGACGCTCGACGAGCTCGAGACCGCCGCGCGGACCGGCGCACCGGTCGACGACCTACTGCTGCAGGAGCGCGCGCGGCGGCACCGTGCCGACCGTCGGCTCGAACCGCCGCGGGTGCTCCTCAGCACCGGCGAGGCGCTCCACGGCCGGCTGCACCGCGACGGCGTGCCCGCCGGGGCGCTCGTGGGCCTGGCGGTCTCGCGCGGCACGGTCGAGGGCCGGGCGCGCGTGGTGCTCGACCCGACCGGCGTCGCGCTCGGGCCGGGCGACGTGCTCGTCACCGCGCACACCGATCCGAGCTGGTCGCCGGTGTTCGTCGGGATCGCCGGGCTCGTCACCGAGGTCGGCGGCGCGATGACCCACGGCGCGGTCGTGGCGCGCGAGTACGGGCTGCCCGCGGTCGTCGGCGTCGCCGGCGCGACGCGGCGGATCCCCGACGGCGCGCGGGTCCGCGTGCACGGGACGGACGGGATCGTCGAGGTGCTCGACGGCGGTCGTGTGGACCGCTGATCCCTCCCGGAAGGATCTCCCGTCCACGCGGCCCGTGGAAGACTGCGGGCATGGCTCTGACGCTCCTGCACAACCCGCACTGCTCCACCTCGGTCCACGCGCTCGACGCGCTCGAGGACGCCGGGCACGAGGTGACCGTCCGCAAGTACCTGCTCGTCAAGGAGCGCCTGGACGAGGACGAGCTGCGCTCCCTCGCGACGCGGCTCGTCGGCGACCCGGTCGACGCGCTGATCCGGCGCGACGCGACCTACAAGAAGCTCGGCCTGGAGGCCGACGGCTGGGACGCCGAGCAGGTCGTCGCCACGCTCGTGGAGCACCCGTCGCTGCTGCAGCGCCCGATCCTCGACGACGGCGAGCGCGCGCAGATCGGCCGGCCGCGGTCCCGCGCCGCCGAGTGGGCGCAGGCCGGCCGCGTCGCCTGACCGGCGCAGCGCCCGACGGCGGGCCGCCGCCCCGCTACGGCACGAGGGCCAGGAACAGGAAGACGCTGAACAGCACGAGGTGCAGGGCGCCCTCCTGCACGGTCGCGCGCCCGGGCAGCACGGTCAGGGCGCCGACGACGACCGAGATCGTCAGCAGCACGATCTCGGTCGAGCCGAGCCCGAGCAGCAGCGGCCCGTCGAGCCAGATCGACGCGATCGCGATCGCCGGGATCGTCAGGCCGATGCTCGCCATCGCCGAGCCGAGCGCGAGGTTCAGCGACGTCTGCACCCGACCCCGCGCCGCGTTGCGGTAGGCGGCGAGCGTCTCGGGCAGCAGCACCACGAGCGCGATCACGACGCCGACCGCCGACTGCGGCGCGCCGATGCTCGACACGAGGTCCTCGATCGCCGACGACTCGAGCTTCGCGAGTCCGACGACCGCCACCAGGGCGAGGACGAGCAGGCCCAGGCTGCGCAGCGCCTCGCGGTCCGACGGCGGGGCGGCGTGATCGCCGTCGTCGTCCGCGACGACGCCGTCCCCGTCCCCGGGCAGGAAGTAGTCGCGATGGCGCACGGTCTGCACGAACACGAACAGCCCGTAGACGGCCAGGCTCGCGACCGCGGCGAACGCCAGCTGCGAGGACGAGAACTCCGGTCCGGACTCCGCCTCGGTGAAGGTCGGCAGCACCAGGCAGAGCGTCGCGAGCGTCGCGACGGTGGCGAGCGCGGTCGCCGTCCCCTCCGCGTTGAACGACGCGGTGCGGTGCTTCAGCGCGCCCACGAGGACGGACAGACCGAGGATCCCGTTGATGGTGATCATCGCCGCGGCGAACACGGTGTCGCGGGCGAGCGTGGACGTCTCGTCGCCGCCGCTGATCATCAGCGTGACGATCAGCGCGACCTCGATGACCGTGACCGCGACGGCCAGGACCAGCGACCCGAACGGCTCGCCGACCCGGTGCGCGACGACCTCCGCGTGGTGCACGGCGGAGAGCACCGCGGCGCCGAGCAGCAGGCCGGCGAGGACGAGCACGAGCGTCCCCGGCTTGCTGCCGAACGTGACGGCGGCCGCGATCGCGGCCACCACCGGCACGACGTCGGTCCAGGGCAGCGCGCGCGAACCGAGGCGCAGGGACGGGGCGTTCACCGCTCCCAGGCTACCCGCCGGGCGTCACGCTCAGACGCCCGGCGACCGGCGCGTCAGCGCTCCGGGGTCCACTCCGCCCGCAGCTCCTTGACGCCGTGCACGACGTTCGCGTCGAGGAACCGCGGCGTCCCCACCACGCGGATGTCCGGCATCCGCGAGTAGATCTCGCGGAAGATCGAGCGCAGCGTCAGGCGGGCCAGCGCCGCGCCCATGCAGTAGTGCGGGCCGCCGCCGCCGAAGCCGACGTGGCGGTTGACCTCACGGGTGATGTCGAACTCCATCGGCCGGTCGAAGACCTGCTCGTCGCGGTTGCCCGAGCAGTACCAGAGCGCGACCTTGTCACCGGCCTTCATCTCCACGCCGCCGAACTCGACGTCCTGCGTGACCGTGCGGCGGAAGTGCAGCAGCGGCGTGGCGTAGCGGACCGCCTCCTCGGCGAGCTGCTCGCCGAGCGTCGCGTCGGTGAGGTTCGCCTGCCACAGCTGCTTCTGCTCCGGGAACCGCTCGAAGTTCCAGATCGTGTGGGCGATCGTGTGGCGGGTCGTGTCGTTCGCCGCCGCGGAGAGCAGCGCGAAGAACGAGCCGACCTCCCAGTCCTCGAGCGTGCCGTCCTCGGTCTGCGCCTGGCAGACCCAGGTGAGCAGGTCGTCCTGCGGGTTCTCGCGCCGCGCGGCGATCGCGTCGAGCGCGATGTCGTTGAGGCGGAACGCGGCGTCGCCGAACAGCTCGATCGCCTCCTTGCCGTCGCGCAGCTCCTCGTCGGACCAGGACGCCATGTCCTCGGCGCACTGCATGACCTCCTCGCGCAGATCCCCGGGCGGGATGCCGAACAGGTTCGCGAACAGGCGGCCGGGAAGCTGCTTGCACAGCGTGGTCGCCAGGTCCGCCTCGCCGAGGGGCGCGATCTCGTCGACGATCTGCTTCGCCTGCGCGGCGATGTCGTGCTCGAGCTTGCGCATGTTGCCCGGGGTGAACGCCGACCAGACGATCCCGCGCAGCTCCTTGTGGCGCGGCGCGTCGGTGACGATGAACGACAGCGACCCCTGGATGACGACGTCGGGGAAGTCCTCCATGAAGATGCCGCTCGCGGAGCTGAACGTCTTCGTGTCGCGCGAGGCCTTCTGGATCAGCTCGTGGGTGTTGATGCCCCAGAAGTCGCGGGCGCCCTCCTCCGGCTCCAGGAGGTGCGACTCCAGCGGACGGTGCCGGGAGATCGGCGACTCGGCGCGGAGCTTCGCGAAGGTCTCCTCGCGCTGGTCGAAGGTCAGGTCCCGCCAGAACCCGAAGCTGGAGATGTCGTGCTCGACACGTGCTGTGGCCATGGGGCCAGCAGATCAGGACCGTCGGGGCGTGTCCTCCCCCCGAGGGGTACTGCGCCTCCCTCACCGGTGGGCCGCGAGCAGCTCGTCGAACGCGTCCGCGGTCGCATCGCGCAGCCCGTCGGGATCCGTCACCGCCGCGGAGTCCGAGGTGAGGCCGATGCCGCAGCGCTCGCCGTGCGAGGTGATCGTCATCGTGACCGCCGCGCCCGCGGTCGGGCCGAAGACCGCCATCGACTCGACCTTCGCGCCCGCGACGTACGCCTCGCGGTCCAGCCCGCGGAACGTGAAGCACTGCAGGTCGCACGCGCGCGTGAAGCCGCCGGCGATGCGCTCGAGCAGCGGCGTCGGCGCGCGGCTGAGGACGGCGGCGGTGGCGCGCAGGAGGTCGACCGGCGGCGCCTCCCAGACCTCGCGCGCGCGGAGGCCCGCGACGCGGATCCGCTCGGTCGGGTCGAGCACGCCCGCGGGACCCGCGATGCGGGCACGGGCGAGGCGGTTCATCGTCGCGCCCGCGAGGTGGACGCCGGTCGGCACGGCGACCGGGATGTCCCCGAGCTGCTCGCCACGGTCGGCCGCGTAGCGGGCGACGCCGCCCAGCGCGCCCGCGAGGAAGACGTCCCCCAGCGAGGCGCCGTTGCGGTCCGCCGCCGCGCGCAGGTCGGCGGTCGCGAGCTCGAGGAAGCGGAACTGCCGGGCGGCGCCGCGACCGCGCAGGAGGGTGGAGGGGCGGCCGGGCGCGCCGGACACCAGGCGGTCGACGGCGGTCGCGGTGGTGCGCACGCCGCCGACGGTGCGCGCCGGACGGCTCACCGCCGTCGCGCCGCCGAACGCGAGCTTCGCGGCGGCCAGCGGCGCGCGGGCGGCCAGGCGCGCGGCGTGCTGCACGCTGAGGCCGAGCGCCCAGCGGTCGTCGTGCGCGGTGTCGGGGAGCAGCGGCTTGCCCGAGGTCGGCTCGCGCCGATCGCTGTGCACGAGGTCGAACAGCTCGATGATCCCCGCGCCGTCCGCGAGCGCGTGGTGGACCTTGAGGAGGTAGACGGCCTTCCCGTCCGCGAGGCCTTCGACCAGCACGCCCTGCCACAGCGGCCGGTCCGGATCGAACACGGTCATGTGGAGGTCGGCCGCGACCTCCAGGGCGTCCTGCACCGAGGAGCCCGGGCGCAGCGCGACGCGCCGGACGTGGTGGGCGAGGTCGACCCGCGTGTCGCACCAGGCCGGCGGGCCGATCCGCAGCGGGTCGTCCACCACCCGCTGGCGCAGGCGCGGGATCCGCGCGAGGCCGAAGCGGTGACCGTCGACGAGCCGCTGCCAGTCCGGCACGGTGTCGAGCACCTCGACCACGACGCTCGCCGCGCGGAAGCCCGGGTTCGCGCTCGCGCGCCAGAGCGCGGCCTCGAGCGCGTTCATCTCCGTGCCCTGACCCCAGCGGACCTGCAGGCGGTCGTAGGGGTTCACCGGGGCCGCGGTCATCCGACCAGCGCCTCGTCCACCGCGGTCGTGACCTCGAGGATCGTCGCCGCGACCTGCGCCGGGTCGTCGTACATCGGCACGTGGCCGACGCCGTGCATCGCCAGGAACTCGGCCTGTGGCAGGTGCTGCAGCAGCGGGCGGCCGTGCCGGTCGGCCGGGATCGTGCGGTCGTTCTGCGACCACGCCACCCGGATCGGGCAGGTCACGTGCGACATGTCCTGCGAGAACGGGCCGTCGCGGACCGTCGCCTCCATGAACGAGTCGAGGATCGTGCAGCCGCCGAGATCCTCCAGCATCTCCAGCAGGGCATCCGGCGGGACGCGGTCCCCGCGCTCCATCGTCGCGCGCAGCGCGAACTTGCGGACCGGGCCCGGCAGCAGCTCGGCCCGCAGGAACGGCGCGGCGCGGATGCCGAGGCGCACGCTGCTGCCGATGATCCTCGCGGTCCGCTGCAGGTCGCGCATCTCCTCCCAGCCACCGGCGGGCGAGAGAGCGACGACGGACCGCGCGCGGCCACGCCGGGCGAGCTCCAGCGAGAGCCAGCCGCCGAGCGAGTTGCCGCTGAGGTGCACGGTGTCGAGGCCGAGGTCGTCGAGCGAGCGCTCCAACGCATCGGCCAGCGCCGCGATCCCCACCGTCGCACCGGGCGCGATGTCCGGGCCGCCGTGGTGGCACGGCAGCGTCAGCGCGATGACGTCGTGGCAGCTCTCGAGCGGCGCGAGGACCGGCCGCCACATGCGCCACGTCCCGGTGAATCCGTGCAGGAGGACGAGCGGGGAGCCCTGCCCTCCCCGGTGGTATGGCGCTGGACCTTCGGACGGCACGTCCGAAGGCTATGTGCTCGCGGCCGCGCGAGAGGTGCGCCTCCCCCGTTCGGCAGGCGAAGTCCGACCCTGCGGGGTGGCCTCGCGCGGATAGGGTCGGTCGCATGACCCAGATCGACGGCGGAAAGATCGACGCGCTCTTCGGAAGCGCGGTGGAGCAGGGCAGCTACGTGGGCGGGGCGGCGATCGCCGCGAACGCCGACGGGGTGCTCTACGAGAGCGGCTTCGGGACCGCGACGGCGGACACCCTGTTCCGGATCGCCTCGATGACCAAGGCGATGACGACCGCCGCGGTGCTGCACCTCGTCGACGCCGGGAAGGTGTCGCTGGACGCCGAGGTCCGCGAGTACATCCCCGCCTACGGCGAGCTGCAGGTGCTCGACGGCTTCGACGGCGACACCCCGATCCTGCGCGCGCCGAAGACGCAGTCGACCGTCCGCCAGCTGCTCAACCACACCAGCGGCCACGGATACGCGTTCCTAAACGAGAAGCTCGTGAAGTACCACGAGGTCACCGGGACGCCGAGCGTCCTGGCCTTCCACCGGAGCATGCTCACGCTGCCGCTGGTGAACGACCCCGGCACGACCTGGGAGTACGGGATCAGCACCGACTGGGCCGGCCAGGTCGTCGAGGCCGTCAGCGGCCAGACGCTCGGCGAGTACCTCGGCGAGCACGTCTGGGGTCCGCTCGGCATGACGAGCACGACGTTCGACGCGTCCGGCTCCGCGGACCGGCTGATCCCGATGCAGTCGCGGATGCCCGACGGCACGCTGCAGCCCAACGGGATCGAGCTGCCCACCCCGCCGGAGATCCACAGCGGTGGCGGCGGGTCGTACTCCACCGTCGGCGACTACGGGCGCTTCATGCGCATGCTGCTCGGCGGCGGCGAGCTCGACGGCACGCGGATCCTCTCGGCGGAGAGCGTCGAGCTGATGTTCACCCCGTCGCTGGGCGACATCGCGCTCCCCGACGTCATCAAGAGCTCCGACCCGCTGCTCTGCAACGACGTGCCCTCGGCGCCGCTGCCGCAGGACTGGGGCCTGGGCCTGCACCTGATGCTCGCCAACCTGCCGGGCATGCGGCACGCCGGGACCGGCGACTGGGCGGGCCTGACCAACTGCTACTTCTGGGTCGACCGAGCCGCCGGGCTCTGCGGTGCCGTGCTCACCCAGGCCCTGCCGTTCTTCGACGAGAAGATCGTCATGGGGGCACTGGCGTTCGAGGGCACCGTGTACGCCGAAGTCGGCGCGGCCGCGGCCGCCTAAGCACCGCAGCGCCAAATTCGACGGGGCGCCGTTGCGGTGCCCTAAGCTGCGCGACTCGCGGTGGCGGCGCAACCGGGCCACCGCGGGTCGCGCCGCGCGAGTGCTCCTCGACGCGGAGCGGTCTCCAGGTCCAGTCTCGCTTCGTCCCTCAGGAGCCCCATGTCCCGAGCCCGTGTTGCCCTCGCGTCCGTCGCGTCGCTGCTCGTCGTCGCCGCCTACGTCCCGATCGCGAGCGCCGCGCAGCTCGACGCGGGCGCGAGTCACACCTGCGCCGTCCGCGACGGAGGCGTGGTCTGCCTGGGGGCGAACGACGCCGGGCAGCTCGGAGACGGGTCGCTCACCAGCTCCTCGGAGCCGGTGAGCGTCAGGCTGCCGGCCGGCCGCACCGCCACCGCGGTCAGCGCCGGCGGCCAGCACTCCTGCGCGATCCTCGACGACGGCTCCGCGCGATGCTGGGGAGCGGGCGGTTCCGGGCAGCTCGGCGCCGGCACCCGCCGCGGCTCCCCGACCTCCGTGGCCGTCCAGCTTCCCGCCGGGCGTACCGCCCGTGCCGTCGATGCGGGCGCCGAGCACACGTGCGCGATCCTCGACGACGGCGCTGCCGTCTGCTGGGGCGAAGGCGAATCCGGACGCCTGGGCAACGGAACCACGGACAGCTCGTCCGTTCCTGTCCCCGTCCAGCTGCCGGCCGGGCGCACCGCCACCGCCATCACCGCGGGGTTCTCCCACTCGTGCGCCATCCTCGACGACGGCGGGGCCGTCTGCTGGGGGGCCAACGTCGTCGGCCAGCTGGGCAACGGGACCACGAGCCGGTCCCCCGTCCCGGTCCCGGTCCCGGTGGCGCTCCCGGCGGGCCGCACCGCCACCGCCATCTCCGTCGGGAACAGCCACTCGTGCGCGATCCTCGACGACGACCGTGTGGTCTGCTGGGGCAGCAGCTCCTTCGGGGAGCTCGGCGACGGCACGACGATCGCCAAGTCGACCCCCGTCGCCGTCCAACTGCCGGCCGGACGGTCTGCCACGGCGATCGCCAACGGCGCGAACCACTCGTGCGCCGTCCTCGACGACCGGACCGTGACCTGCTGGGGCCTCGGGTCCTTCGGCCAGCTCGGCGCCGGATCCACGGAACGCACGTCGACGCCCGTCCCCGCCGAGCTGCCGTCCGGGCGGACCGCGACCGCCCTCACGGCCGGTGGGTCCCACACGTGCGCGCAGCTGGACGACGACAGCACCGCGTGCTGGGGCAACAACGCCAGCGGGCAGCTCGGGATCCCCAACGCCCGCCCGGCCCCGGTCCCGGTCGGCGTCCTGCTGCCCGCCGGACGCTCCGCCGAGTCCGTGGCCGCCGGTGCCGGCCACTCGTGCGCCGCGCTCGCCGACGGCACCGCCCGCTGCTGGGGCCGGAACCTCCACGGCGAGCTGGGCGACGGCACCACGCGCGACTCCGCGGTCCCGGTCGACGTCCGGCTCCCGACCGGCCGCACCGTCACCGCGCTCACCGCGAACCTCGGCTTCTCCTGCGCGATCCTCGACGACGGCGCGGCCCGGTGCTGGGGCGACAACCAGTACGGACAGCTCGGGAGCGGAACCCGGACGGCGGCGAGCACGCCCATCGCCGTCCCCCTGGGCACCGGTCGCACCGCGACCGCCATCTCGGCCGGGGCCTACCACGCCTGCGCGATCCTGGACGACGGCTCGGCCGCGTGCTGGGGCTACAACACCCGAGGTGCGCTCGGGAACGGCACCACCGGGGAGACCCAGACGCCGGGCCCGGTCGCGGTCCAGCTTCCCGCCGGCCGCAGGGCCACATCCATCGCCGCCGGCGGCTACCACACCTGCGCGGTCCTCGACGACGGCAGCGCGGCCTGCTGGGGCGACGGCGACTACGGTCAGCTGGGCAACGGCGGCACGACCTTCTCCACCGTCCCCGTCGCCGTGCAGCTCCCGGCCGGGCGCACCGCCACCGCCATCACCGCCGGTGAGTACTGGTCGTGCGCGATCCTCGACGACGGCTCCGCCGCGTGCTGGGGGGAGAACCCCTACGGCCAGCTCGGCAACGGCACCACCGGCGAGTTCTTCGAACCCGGCGCGACGACCCCGGTCTCCGTCCTGCTGCCCGCCGGCCGGACCGCCACCGCCATCACCGCCGGGCCGTATCACACGTGCGCGACGCTCGACGACGACACCGCCACCTGCTGGGGCGCGAACTTCGTCGGCGCGCTCGGAGACGGCACCACCACCTCGTCTCCGACCCCCGTCGCCGTCCGGCTCGCCGCCGGCCGGCGTGCGACCACCCTCTCCGCCGGTGCCGTCCACACATGCGCGACGCTCGACGACGGCACCGCGGCGTGCTGGGGCGGCGGCGAGGCCGGGCAGCGTGGCGACGGCAAGACCAACGCGGCGTACGTCGCCGTCCGCTCGGCCATCTCGCCGACCCCGGTGAACACGGTCCCGGTCTGCACCGCCGGCGCGGCGACCGTCGCGCGCGACGCGACCGGGGTCGAGGTCGGGTCCTGCTCGGACGCCGATCCCGGCGACACCCTGGACCTCAGGATCACCGCGGCGCCGACGCACGGCACGGCGGTCGTCGACGGGTCCCGGGTCCGCTACACCCCCGACGCGGGCTACACCGGATCGGACAGCGTGACGTTCGTCGCGAACGACGGCGCCGCCGACAGCGCGGCGGCGACCGCCACGATCACCGTCGACGGACCCCGCCCCAGCCCCGGCGGTGGCGGCGGCGACACCGGCACCGGGGGGACGGGGACGTCCCCCAGCACCGGCCAGGCACCGCCCGCCCCGACGACGGGCCCCGCGCCGACGACCGCTCCCGCCCCGGTCGCCCAGCCCGAGCTGGCCGGTCTGCTCCCGGCGAAGCTCAACGTCCGGCGCGCCGCCGTCCGCGACGGCCGCCTGGACCTCCTGGCCGACATCACCCGCGAGGCCACCGGTTCCGTCCGGTTCACCGTCACGGCTCTCGGGAGGACGTATCGCTTCAGCGTGGACGTCCCCCGGACCGGGATCCTGCGCCTCGACCGCGCCCTGCCGACGACGATGCGCCGCGCGCGCACCGCCATCATCGACATCGCCTACGCCGGCTCAGGGGTCGTGGCTCCCGACGCCGCACGCCTGCGCGCCGCCGCAGGCCCGGCGCGCCTGGCCGCGACCACCAGCACGCTCGTCGGCGACGTCCTCACCGTCGCCGGCACCGTGGCCACCCGCGCCCGTGGCGTCGTGCGGATCAGCCTGACGTACACGACGCCGGCCGGCACGCCGTACGTCCTGAACTACCGCGCCCCGATCGTCGACGGGCGCTGGTCCCTTCAGCAGCGGATGCCGCAGGGCGTCACCGTCAGGACCGGACAGCTCGTCGTCGAGTTCACCGGACACCTCCCGACCCGCACCCGGGGCGAACGGCTCAACCGGCTCCTGCCGTGACCCTGCCGACGGGCAGGGACCATCCGCCCGGATGATGCGCCGGGCACGCGGAGCCGCGAGGCTGTCCTCGTGCCCGACGACCTCCGCTCGCTCACCCTCGCGGTCGCCGACGGCGTCGCGACGATCACGCTCATGCAGGGCGACCGTGGCAATCCGTTCGACGCGACGCTGTGCGCCGAGCTCGCGCTCGTCGCCACCGAGTGCGCGGAGGACCCGGCCGTCCGCGCGGTCCTGATCCGGGCCGAGGGCCGGTTCTTCAGCGTCGGCGGCGACCTCGGCGCGCTCGGCGCCTCGCGCGAGGAGCTGCCGCGGTTCGTGCAGAACGCGACCACCGGGTTCCACTCGGCGATGTCGCGGTTCGCGCGGATGGACGCCCCGGTCGTCTGCGCGGTCCACGCGCTCGCCGCCGGCGGCGGCGTGTCGCTCGCCGCCGGGGCGGACTTCGTGCTCGCCGCGGCGAGCGCGCGGTTCTACGCCGCCTACCAGGGGATCGGCCTGGCGATCGACGGCGGGGGCAGCCACAGCGTGCCGCGGAAGGTCGGCGCGGCACGCGCGCTGTCGTTCTACCTGCGCAACGAGACCTGGACCGCCGAGCAGGCGCACGCGTACGGCCTGGTCACCGAGGTCGTTCCCGACGGGGAGCTCGCGGACGCCGCGCACGCGCTCGCGGCCGAGCTGGCCGCCGGCCCGACGCGCGCGTTCGGCGAGGTGAAGAACCTCCTGCGCGCGACCTGGGACACGCCGCTGGAGGCGCAGCTCGAGCAGGAGGCCCGCGCGATGGTCCGGGCGGGGCGCACCGACGACGCGTGGAACGCGATCCAGGCGGTGGGCCGCAAGGAGCGGCCCACCTTCGGCGGCTCCTAGGCGCTCACGGCCCGTCGTTCGTCCCGCGCGCGGCCAGGCGACCGTCACCCTCAAGCGCTGAACCGTCGGGTGCGCGTCAGCGCCCGATCGCGCTGCCGGCGCCGCCGAGCTGCTCGCGCAGCTCGCGCTTGAGGATCTTCCCCGAGGCGTTCTTGGGGATCTCCGGCACGACGTGCACGGACTTCGGGACCTTGTGCGCGGCGAGACCGCCGCGCGCGTGGGCGATCAGCTCGTCCTCGGTGACGGTCGCGCCGTCGGCGAGCACGACGACCGCCGCGATCGCCTCGATCCAGCGCTCGTGCGGCAGGCCGATGACCGCGACCTCGGCGACCGCGTCGTGGCGGAAGAGCGCGTCCTCCACCTCGCGGCTGGCGACGAGCACGCCGCCGGTGTTGATGACGTCCTTGATCCGGTCGACGACGAACAGGTACCCCTCCTCGTCGATCCGGACGAGGTCACCGGAGTGGAACCAGCCGCCCGCGAACGCCTCCGCGGTCTCCTGCGGCTTCTCCCAGTAGCCCCGGCAGAGCTGCGGGGAGCGGTAAACGACCTCGCCGAGCTCGCCGGGCTGCACGTCGTTCATGGCGTCGTCGACGACGCGGGTCTCGACGAACAGCGCCGCCCGGCCGACCGAGTCGGGGCGCGCGGCGTGCTCGTGCGGCTGCAGGATCGTGGCGAGCGGCCCGATCTCCGACTGGCCGAAGCAGTTGTAGAAGGCGACGTCCGGCAGCCGCTCGATCAGCTTCTCGAGGACCGGCACCGGCATGATCGACGCGCCGTAGAACGCCTTGCGCAGCCCGTCGAGGTCGCGCGTCGCGAGGTCCGGGTGCCCGGCGATCGCGACCCACACGGTCGGCGGCACGAACACGGAGTCGATGCCGTCCTCCTCGACGCGCCGCAGGATGTCCGCGGGGTCGGGCGCCTCGACGAGCGTGTTCGTCGCCCCGACCGCGAGGTAGGGCAGCAGGAACACGTGCATCTGCGCGGAGTGGTAGAGCGGCAGCGCGTGCAGCGGCGCGTCGTCCTCGTGCAGGCCGAGCCCGACGATGCAGCTGACGTACTCGTGCACGAACGCCCGGTGGGTCATCATCGCGCCCTTCGGCAGCGACGTCGTGCCCGACGTGTAGAGCAGCTGGACGAGGTCGTCGTCGCCGACGCCGTCCTCCTCGTGCACCGGGGCGGCGGGATCGGCCATCCACGCGAGCACGTCGCGGGCCGGACCGGCGCCGTCGCGCAGCGTGCCGCGCCGCACGCCGGCGTCCAGGCGATCGGCGATCGCGTCGACGTTCGCCGCCAGCGCGGGGTCGACGAACACGGCCGCGGCCCCGGACTGGGTGAGCAGGTAGGCGAGCTCGTCGCCGGTGGCGTTGAAGTTCACCGGCACGTGCACGAGGCCGGCGCGGGCGCACGCGAGGTACAGCGCCAGGTACGCGTCGGAGTTCTTGCCGTAGGCGGCGATCCGGTCGCCGGGTCGCGCGCCGTCGGCGAGCAGCTGCGCGGCGACGCGGCCGACCGCGGCGTCGAGCTGCGCGTAGGTCCACTCGCGCGCACCGAAGCGCAGCGCGACGCGCGCCGGGACGCGGCGCGCGCTGCGGGAGAGGATCTGGCCGACGGTGCTGGGGAAGGCGGGGACCGGGGTCATGCCGGCCGTCCTACCCGGTGAGGTCGCGACCGATTAGCGCCCGCGCGATGACCCACAGGAGCACCTCGTTGGCGCCCTCGAAGATCTCGAGGATCTTCGCGTCGCGGTAGATCTCCTCGAGGCGGAACGTCTCCCCGGTCGCGGCGATCTGCTTCGCGAAGCCGTAGCCGCCGTAGACCTGCAGCGCGTCGCGCGCCAGGTCGTTGGCGAGCTTCGTGCCGAACGACTTGGCCATCGACGCCTCGGGCTCGCCGGAGCGGTCGCCGCGGTCGAGCCGCACCGCGGCCTTCTGGTACATCGAGCGGGCCGCCTCCAGGTGGGTGGCGTGCTCGGCCAGGCGGTACTGCCAGTGCTGCATCTCGCCGAGCTTCTTGCCGAACAGCTGGCGGGTGCCCAGGCGCTCCACCGCGAGGTCCATCGCCGCCTGCGCGACGCCGACGCCCGCGGCGCCGATCCCGACCCGGCCGGCGGCCAGCGACGCGAGCGCGACGCCGAGCCCGCGCCCGGGCTCGCCCAGCACGTTCTCGGCGGGGACCTCGACGTCCTCGAAGACGATGTCCGCGGTGATCTGGCCGTGGTGACCCATCTTCAGGTCGGGCTCGCCGACGGTGACGCCGGGCGAGTGCATGTCCACGAGCAGCATCGTCATCGCCTGCTCGTCCCCGTCGCGGCACAGCACGCACAGCCAGTCGGCGACGACGCTGTTGGTGATCCAGCACTTGCGGCCGTTGAGCACGAAGCCCGAGTCGGTGCGCCGGGCGACGGTCTTCAGCGTCGACGGGCTGAGGTCCGAGGACGCGTCGGGCTCGGTCGTCGCGAAGCTGAACGCGCTCTCGCCGCTGATGAGCTTCGGCAGCACGCGGTCGCGCACCTCCGGCCGGGCGAAGCTCAGGCAGCGCGCGTTGAGGATGCACTGCCCGTCGTAGACGCCCGCCATCGAGGAGGACTCGTAGGCGATCTCCTCGGTGACGATGCACGTCGCGAGGATCGGGTGGTCGAGGCCCGCGCCGTGCGGCGCCGGGAACGGCACGGCGAAGCAGCCGTCGGAGGCCAGGCCGCGGAACGCCTCCCACGGGAAGCTGTCGCGGGACTCCGGGGTCTGCGCGATCTGCCGGGCGACGGGCGCGAGGTGCCGCGCGACGGAGTCGCGGGCCAGCTCGCGGACGTGGGCGACGTCGTCCGGGAGGAAGACGTCGTTCCAGGTGCGGTCCTGGGTGCGCGCGGGACCGGTGCGCTCGACGGTGCTCACGCGGACGGGACGGTCCACGTCGTGCGCATCGAGTGCACGCCGTTGATGAAGTTGTTCGTCTGGAAGTGCGGCTCGTGCGCCTCGATGTCCGGGAAGCGGCGGAACACCTCGGTGAGGCCGTACTTGACCATCTGCCGGCCGAGCGCGGCGCCCATGCAGTAGTGCGGGCCGCCGCCGCCGAAGCCGAGGTGCGCGTTGCGGGTCTCGCGGGTGATGTCGAACCGCGTGTGGTCCGCGAACGCCTCCTCGTCGTGGTTGCCGCTGACGTACCACATGACGACCTTCTCGCCCTCGGCGATCTTCACGCCGCGGATCTCGGTGTCGTGGGTGGCGGTGCGGCGGAAGTGCATGACCGGCGTGGAGTAGCGCAGGACCTCCTCGACGGCGCCGTCGATGTGCCGGTCGAAGTCGGACATGAGCAGCGCCCGCTGGTCCTCGTGCACGGTGAAGAGGTTCAGGGCGTGCGCGAGCGAGTGGCGGGTGGTGTCGTTGGCGGCGGAGCCCAGCAGGCTGAAGAACGCGCCGATCTCCCAGTCCTCGAGCGTGCGGCCGTCGACCTCGGCGGCGACGAGCCAGGAGATCAGGTCCTCGCCCGGGTTCACGCGCCGCTCCTCGACGAGCTCGAAGCAGATGTCGAGCAGGCGCATCGCCTCCTCGCCGTAGGTCTCGAGCGCGTCGCGGCCCTGCTGGGCCTCCGGGTCGTCCCAGGCGAGCATCTTCTCGGCGGCGTCCATGATCGTCGCGCGGACCTCGCCGTCGTGCACGCCGAAGAAGTCGGCGAAGATCCGGCCGGGCAGCTCCTTGGCGAACTCGTTGGCGAAGTCGATGTCGCCCTTCTGGCCGACCTCCTCGCAGAGCTTCACGACCTCCTCGTGGACCCAGCCCTCGATCTGCCGCATGCGCCGCGGGGTGAACGCCTGCGAGACGAGCGAGCGCATCTGCTGGTGCTCGGGGTCGTCCATGAAGAGGAACGACTGCGACATCGTCGCGACGGCCTCGGGGAAGTCCTCCATGAGGAATCCCTGGCTGGAGATGAACGTCTTGGCGTTGCGGGACACCGCGCGGATGTCCTCGTGCTTCCACAGCGACCAGAAGCCCGGCGTGTCCTCGTCGGGCGGCATCAGCGTCGACTCGTAGGGACGGTGCCACGAGACGGGCGCCTCCTGCCGGAAGCGCTCGAAGACCTCGCGGTCGCGGTCCATGTAGGGCTTGGCCCAGAAGTCGCGGGCCGAGATGTCGGCGTCGGGCGAGTCGATCGTCGGGCGGCTGGCGGCGGGCGTGCTCATGGGAGCATGCTCGCCCGCCGGCGGAGGCGTCGCATCGCCCGCGAGAGGGATCGCCCCCCACCGCGCGGGGGATCGGGGCCCGGTCAGGTCTGGTCGGGCGAGACGATCGAGACGAGGCGGGCGCGCGCGTCCCCCGCCCCGTCGCGGGCGGCGGGGGCGACGAGGCCCTCGACGACGAGCCGCCGGCCGGTGAGGATCGTCGCCTCGATGTCGGCGTCGGTGAGCGCGAGCTCGTCGTCGCGCAGGCCGAGCGCGACGACGCCGTTCCAGGCACCCCAGAGGAAGCGGGAGAGGCGGCGGGCGTCGAGGTCGGCGCGGACCTCGCCGGTGTCCATCGCCTCCTGGATCTTCGCGCGGAAGCCGTCGAGGGTGACCGCGAGCTTCGCCGTCAGGCGCGCCGCGAGCTCCGGGTCGGCGACGGCGCCGGAGGACGCGGCCTCGACGCCGTCGAAGGCGAGGAAGCGGAACGCGCCGGGGTGCTCGAGGTGGAAGCGCAGGTAGGCGTCACCGCAGGCCATGACCTGCTCCAGCGGGGTGCCGCCGATGGCGTAGGCGGCGTCGAGGTAGCGGCCGAAGAGGTCGGCGGAGCGCTCGGCGAGCGCGTGGTAGAGGCCGTCCTTGTCGCCGAAGTGGTTGTAGATCGAGCCGACGGCGACGTCGGCCGCGGCGGCGACGTCCTCCATGCGGGTGCCGCGGTAGCCGTCGACGCGGAAGGCGGCCTCGGCGGCGTCGAGGATGGCGGCGCGGGTGCGGGCGGCGCGACGGGCGCCACGGGCGGGCCCGGGGGTCGGCGCCGGCGCGAGCGGCGTTTCAGTTGGAGGCGGGTTCATATCTGAATGGGGTTGCAACTATAGCCGGGACGGGGGTAGGCTCGCCCGCATGTCCCAGCATGATGTCGTCGTCGTCGGCGCCCGCTGCGCCGGATCCGTCGCCGCCGCCGTCCTCGCCCGCGCCGGGCGGGACGTGGTGGTCCTCGACAAGTCGAGCTTCCCGTCGGACCAGCTCTCCACCCACGTGCTGTTCGGCGGGGGCGTCGACGTCCTCAAGGACATCGGCGCGTTCGAGAAGATCGCCGCCCGCGACCCCTCCTACATGCAGGACCTCGAGCTGAGCTTCGACGAGGAGGTCACCGTCCGCGAGCCGTGGGGCGGCCCGGTCGGCTCGACCTCCAACTACGTCTGGTGCATCCCACGGCCGCTGCAGGACGCCGTGCTCGTCGAGACCGCGCGCGAGCACGGCGCCGACGTGCGCGAGGGCTGGGAGGTGCTCGACGTGCTCTGGCGCGGCGGTCGCGTGCGCGGCGTGCGGGCCAAGGACCCCGAGGGCGCGATCCACGAGCTGCACGCGAAGCTCGTCGTCGGCGCCGACGGCCGCCGCTCCACGATCGCCGCGCGCGTCGGCGCCTGGCAGCCCTACCGCGCCTCCAAGAACGGACGTGGCCTGGTCTTCCGCTACCTCGACGACCCGCGCGTCGACACGCGCGACAACGCGACCCTGCACCAGTGGCGTGACGGCGACAGCTTCTGCATGACGTTCCCCAGCGCGCCGAAGCCGCGCCTCGTCGCGCTGGTGATGGGCCCCGCCTCGGACGTCGCGCGCGCCCGCAAGGACCCCGAGGGCGTCTGGGAGGAGTTCCTGCGCCGCCACCCCGGCTGGGCGAAGCGGATCGAGGGCGCGACGAACCTCAGCAAGCTGCGGTCGACCGCGGACGTGCCCGCGTACTTCCGGCCGTCGAGCGGGCCGGGCTGGGCGCTGGCCGGGGACGCCGGGCACTTCAAGGACCCCGTGATCGGCAACGGGCAGCGCGACGCGATGTGGATGGGCCACACGCTCGGCACGATGGCGGCGGACGTGCTCGACGACCCGGGCGCGCTGGACGCGACGCTGCGCCGCTACGAGCAGGCGCGCGACGAAGAGTGCCTGTCGGCCTACCACTTCGCCAACGGGGAGACGCGGATCCAGCCGCAGTCCCCGGTGCTGATCGCCCTGGCCCGCAAGGCCGCCCGGCGCGTGGACCCGGACCCGGACCTCAGCGACGTCTTCCAGCGCGTGCGCACCCAGCAGGACGTGCTGCCGGTGCGGCGGCTCGCGCAGGGGCTCGGGCTCGCGGTCGCGCACGACCTGCGCCACCGGCCCGGTGCGCTGCCCACGACGCTGCGCGGCGCGGTCGAGGACCTGCGCACCGACCTGCTCGTGCGGGCGGAGGCGCGCGCGAAGCGGTTCCGCTCCACCCGGCTGATCCGCGGCTCCGAGCACCCGGGCTGGACCTGGCCGGCGCCGCCCCGGCGCCCCGCCGCCACCGTCCCGGAGACCGGCGCCCCGCCCGTCGCGGCCGCCGCTCCCGTGCCGGCACCGCCGTCGGTCCCCGCCGGCCGCGAGGCGGTGGTCGCATGAGCGCGCGCCGCCCGATCACCGTCGCCGCCGTCCAGGCCGACCTCGAGCTCGCCGCGGTCGAGCGGAACCTCGAGACGATCGAGGACCTGATCCGCGACGCGCACCGCGAGCACGCGCCCGACGTCATCGTCGTGCCCGAGGCGATGACCTCGCCGAACGTGTTCAACAAGCGGCTGCGCGGCGTGACCCGCCCGGTCGACGGCGCGCCGTTCCAGCTGCTGACGCGGCTGGCGCGCGAGCTCGACGTCGTCGTGACCGGCGGCTTCCTCGCCCGGCGCGGCCGGGACGCCTACGGGACCTACGTGCTCGCGGAGCCCGACGGCGGCGCGCACCTGCACGACAAGGACATCCCGTCGGCGTGGGAGAACCACTACTACCGCGGCGGGGACGACGACGGCCGCGTGCACTGCCGGGCGCTCGGGCTCGACGTCGGGCTCGCGTCCGGCTGGGAGTGGGCGCGCCACCGCACCGCGAAGCGGCTGCGTGGCGTCGACCTCGTGCTCGGAGGCATGTGCTGGCCGTCGTTCCCCGCGAACTGGACCGTGCCGCCGCTCAACCGCTGGGTCGAGCGCGAGCACGCGCTGTGGGTGCGGCAGAACCGCGAGCTGCCCGCCCAGGTCGCGCGGCTCGTCGGCGCCCCGGTCGTCTACGCCGCGCACGTCGGGTCGGTCGAGGCGCGGTTCCCCGCCGCGCCGGTGGTGCCGTGGCGCACGACGTGCATCGGCGAGACCCAGATCTGCGCCGCGGACGGGACCGTGCTCGCGCGCCGCACCGAGGCGCAGGGCGCCGGGCACGTCGCGGCCGAGGTGACCCCCGGCTCGGTCGCGCCGCTGGACGAGCTGGCCGACCGCTTCTGGATCCCGGCGATGAGCCTCTCGACCCACATCGCCGCCTGGCACGTGATGAACAACCACGGCCGCCTCGACTACTGGCAGAAGCGGCTGCGCGGCAAGCACGAGTGGCAGTCGATGCCCGCGGGCGACCTGCCCGACGCGCTGCCGCCCGTCGCCGACGAGCAGGAGCAGCACTTCGCCACGACGCCGTAGCGCTTGCCGCCCGCGCCGCTCCGCTGTACGTTCGCGTTCACCAGAGCGGGAGGGCGCGGGATGACCGGCAGGACGGGGACGAGGAGCAGCAGGACGGTCGGGGCGACGATCGCCGTCGCCTGCGCGCTCGCGGTCGGGCCGGGGACGGCGACGGCCACGCACGCGGCCGCGTCCGCTGACGCGTCCGCCGACGCGGCCCGCGCCGTCGCCGCCCAGGTCCCGGGCGCCCGGCTGCGCGCCGCGGGCGGACCGATCGACCCGACCGTCGCGCTCCCTGGCGTGGCCGACGTCCTACGCGGTCGCGCCGACGTGATGCTCGACCCGACCTTCTGGGTCGCGACGGTGTCGAACCTCCTGGAGTCGGGGTCGCTGATCCTCCCCACCCCGGTCGACGCGGTGCGCCCCGAGGCGTTCCTGCCGACCGCGCCCGTGGCGGCCTCCGGGACCCCGTCGGCGCTCCCGCGCGAGACCGTCGATCTCGGCGACCTGCGCTACGAGTGGCGCGGTCGGCGCAAGTCCCTGCGCGACTTCCTGCGGACGACCGAGACGGACATCGTCGCGTTCGTGCACCGCGGACGGATCGTCACCGACGCCTACGCCAACGGCTGGTCGGCCGAGGTCCGCCACCAGCCGTGGTCGGCGACGAAGTCGGTGATCAGCGCGGTCGTCGGCATCGCCCTCGACGAGGGCCGCGTGCGGTCCCTCGACGACCCGATCGAGCGCTACGTCCCGCAGTTGCGCGGGAGCGCCTGGGAGGGCACGACGATCGAGAACCTCCTGCAGATGGAGTCCGGCGTCCACTGGGACGAGGACACCCCGGTGCTCGCGCTGAACACGCAGGTGCAGCAGTGGATCCAGGCGGCGCTGGACCTCGTCACCGACGGGCGACTCGGGCAGGGCCGCAACGCGTTCCTGCGCGCTCTGCCGCGCGTGGCGCCGCAGGGCACGCGCTTCTCCTACAACAGCGGCAACACCCAGGTGCTCGCGTGGATGACCGAGGAGGTCTACGGCAAGCCGTTCAACGAGGTTCTCGGCGAGAAGCTCTGGCGTCCGGCGGGGATGGCGGGCGACGCCCGGATCCTCACCGACCGAGCCGGGGACGCGATCGCGTCGCAGGGACTGTACGCGCGGGTGTTCGACCTCGCGCGGTTCGGCGAGCTGTTCCGCCGCGGCGGCCGCACGCCGGAGGGCCGGCAGGTCGTCCCCGAGTCGTGGACCCGCACCTCGACCCGCATGACCGACCTGTCCCGCGGGCGCTACGCGCTGCAGTGGTGGGCCGGGCCGACGCCCGACAGCTACCAGGCGTCGGGCTTCCAGGGCCAGAAGATCTCCGTCTCCCCCGCCCACTGCCTCACCGGCGTGCGGCTCTCGCACGCCTTCGGCCTCGACTCGCGGCCCGGCGACGGGCCGCCGACCGACCCCGACGCCTACGGCTTCGGAACCGAGTTCGCGGCGGAGGAGTGGAACGCGCTGTACCGCGCGGTCGCCGCGCGTCTGGGCACCTGCCCGCCCGCGACGGCGCCGGCCGGACCCCCAGGCCGGGCGGCGACCGTGCGCCTGGGCCGGGCCGCCGTCGCCTCGCGGGCGGCGGCGCTGCGGCGGGGCGCGCTGGCGCTGCGGGTCGGCGTGACCGGGCGCCGGATGGAGGTCCGGATCGTCGTCAGCGCGGCGGGCCGTCGCGGCGGGCCGCGCCGCACCGTCGCGGCGCGACGCCTCGTGCTGCGTCCCGGACCGGTGCGGGTCGTGTCGGTGCCGTTGACCGCGCAGGGTCGGCGGCTGCTGCGCGCCACCCGACGGGTCCCCGTGCTCGTGCGGGCCACCGGGGACGGCGACGACCGGCCCGGTGCGCACCGGCGGGTCGTCGTGCGGTAGCGCGGAGCCCTACGCCGCGTCGGGCGCGGAGCGGCGCAGCACGTCCGCGAGCATCAGCGCGACGCGCAGCTCGAGCTGGCGCTCCTCGACCGGGTGGCCGAGCAGCTCGCCCGCCCGGCGCACGCGGTAGGCGACCGTGTTCTCGTGGACGCCGAGCCGGCGCGCGGCACGGACGAAGCTCGATCCCTCCTCGAGGAAGACGCGGAGCGTCGCGGCGATGCGGCGGGCCGCGTCGGTCTCCGCGCCGAGCGCCCCGAGCTCGCGCTCGGCGAACCGGCGGGCCTCGCCGACGTCGTGGGTGAGCAGGCCGGTGAGCGCGACGTCGCCGTAGCGGGCGACCGCGCCGGGCGCCCGGCGACCGAGGTGCACGACGCGGCGGGCGAGCAGCGCCTCCTCGTGGGAGCGGCGGAAGCCGTCGATGCCGTCGTGCGGGTCGCCGACCGCGACGCGCGCCCCGACGACCAGCGCGTCCTGGTCGCGCAGCGCGCGCAGCACCCCGACGTCCGGCGTGGTCCGCAGCCCGATCCAGGCTGCGAGCGTACGCCGCCCGAGCGGCACGCAGAGCGCGTCGGTCCCGCCGAGCGTCCGCTCGATGTCGTGCGCGATCCGCTCGAAGATGCCGATCGTGCCGTCCTCGTCCTCGCCCTCCTCGCCCCACACGACGATCGCGACGTGCGTGCGGGCGAGCGCGTAGCGCAGCCGCTGCGAGGCGCGCTGCTCGTCCACGGTGGAGCCGTCGAGGATCGCGCGGACCTCGTCGGCGCGCAGCGCCGCGGCGCTGCGCACCCAGCGCTCGCGCTCGGCCATGAACGCCTCGGTGATGCCGAGCTGCACCGCGTCGAGGTACGGGAACATCCAGGCGCTGCAGTAGCTGACGGTCTCGGCGAGCAGGTCGCGGTCGGCGACGCGCACCGCGAGCCGCTCGAGCATCGTGCCGACGTACACCTGGTGACCGACCTGGTAGGCGCGCATGAGCGTCTCGATCGGCAGGCCGTGGCGGACGAACTCGCGCGCGTAGTGCATGGCCTCCGCCGGGGCGGTGGCCGTGAACGGCTCGACGTCGTCGCGGAGCATCTCCGCGATCAGCCCGATGTTCGCGCGGCAGCTGCGGATCGTCTCGTCGTGCAGCGAGCGGTCGAGCGTCTCGATCTGGTCGTGGATCGCGTCCGCGAGCAGGACGGCGACCCCGTCGAGCTCGGGGATCAACGCCTCCGCCATCTCCTGCACCGCCTCGCGGCACGCGGGCGAAGCCCCGGCCGTCGTCACCTGCGCCATCACGTCTCCTCTCCCGTGGGACCCGTCGAGCCTACCCCGCCCGCCGGGATCGGGGCAACGCTCCACCGTCGCGCGGGCGGCCGACGGGTCAGGCGCCGGCGACGAGCTGCGGCGCGCGGACGGCGGCTCCGGCCCGCTCGTCCTCGCGGACGAAGTCGGCACAGCGCTCGCCCACGAGGATCGCGGGGGCGTTCGTGTTGGCGCGCGTGATCCGGGGCAGGGCGCTCGCGTCGGCGACCCGCAGACCGGCGACGCCGTGCACGCGCAGGCGGGCGTCGAGCACGCCCTCCCCGGGCTCGCCCATCCGGGCCGTGCCGGCCGGGTGGTACGTGTTCAGACAGGTGCGCCGGACCCAGCGCTCGAGCTCCTCGCCGGTACGGACGTCCGGTCCGGGGGTGATCTCGACGGACACCATGTCCGCCAGCGGTCCCTGGGCGACGATCTCGCGCGTCAGCCGGATCCCGCGGACCATCGCCTCGAGGTCGGCGCGCTCGGTCAGGAGGTTCAGCTGCACGGCGGGCAGCCGGCGCGGGTCGCGGGAGACCGCGCGCACCGTGCCGCGGCTCGCCGGCGTCCAGTACGACTGGGCGATCGCGAACGCCGGGCGCGGATGCTCGGCCTTGCCGTTCTCCCAGAAGAACACGGGGGCGTGCACGAGCTGCATGTCGGGTGCGGGCAGGTCGGGCAGCGTGCGGACGTGCGCGAGCGCCTCCGCGACGTTGCTCGCGAGCTTGCCGCGGCCCGTGAGCAGCCAGCGCAGCACGTGCTGCGGCCTGGCCGCGTCGGACAGGCCCAGCCAGGGCTCGCGCAGCTCGTAGTTGCAGAACGTGAACGGGTGCTCCTGCAGGTGCGCGCCGACCGCCGGGTTGTCGACCAGCGGCTCGACCCCGATGTCGCGCAGGTGCTCGGCGTCACCGACACCGGAGAGCTGCAGCAGGTGCGGCGTGTTGAACGCCCCCGCGCTGAGGATCACCTCGCGCCGGGCGCCCACGCGCCGGACGGTGCCGCGCCGCTCGAGCTCCACGCCGACCGCGCGGCCGCCCTCGATGACGACCCGGTGCACCAGCGCCCCGGTCACCACGGTCAGGTTCGGCCGCCGTCGGGCGCCGTCGAGGTACCCGCGGACGGTGCTCCAGCGCCGGCCGCCCGAGGTGGTGGTGGGGGCCAGGGAAACCCCGTCGAGGTCGGGGCCCGACAGGTCCTCGGTGCGGGCGATGCCGGCAGCGGCGGAGCTCTCGACGAACGCGCGCGCCACGGGGTCCGGGTCGCGCAGCCGCCGGACGCGCATCGGGCCCCCGTGGCCGTGCGCGTCGTCGCGCAGCAGGTGGTCCTCCATCCGCAGGAACGTCGGGAGCACCTCCTCCCAGCTCCAGCCCGGCAGGTCCCAGCCGTCGTAGTCGAGGTGGCTGCCGCGGATCCACAGCATCGCGTTCATCGCGCTGCACCCACCCAGCAGCCGGCCGCGCGGCTCGGGGATCCGGCGGCCGTCGAGTCCCGGCTCGGGCTCGGTCAGGTAGCCCCAGTCGCGGGCGCTGTCGATCAGCTCGGAGAACCCGGCCGGTGCCCGCGAGGCGAGGACGCGGTCGCCGCCGCCCGCCTCGACGAGCAGGACACGCCGCGCCGGGTCCTCGCTGAGCCGGGCCGCGACCGCGCACCCGGCCGATCCGGCGCCGACGACGATGTGGTCGTAGATCTCCATGGGCCGAGCATGCTGCGCGCACGGACGCCGGTGTTCGGGGTCGTCGCAGGTCACCCGACGGCTCCTCCGTGAATTCCCCCAACGCCATGTGGCAGGCTGCGCGGATGGCGCGGATCCCGCAGCTCGGCGAGGTTGCCCCCACGGTCGCGGGCGTGCGAGGAGCTCGTCACCGCGGTCGCCACGCGGCTGGAGCCGCGGGTCGAGGAGATCGCCGAGCGGCTGATCGACCGGGTCGTCGCCGAGATGGACCTGCCGCGCGAGGACGAGGACCTGCGCGAGGACCTGCTCGCCGCGGCCCGCGGGAGCGTCGCGCTGCTGACGGTCATGGCCCGCTCGTGGACCGACCCGCACATCGTCCCGGCGCCGCAGGACGCGCTGACCTGGGCGCGCGGGCTCGTCGCGCGCGGCCTGCCGATCGACGCGCTGCTGCGGGTCTACCGGATCGGGCAGTCCGGCTACCACGCGCTCTGGCACGAGGAGCTCGTCGCCAGCGGCGCCCCCGCCGCGGTCGTGCTGGAGGCGCTGAACGCGACCACCGCGTTCATCTTCACGTGGATCGACGCGATCAGCGCCCCGCTGGTGGAGGCCTACGAGGACGAGCGCCTGCGGCGCCTGGGCGGCAGCGACGCGGTCCGCGCCGAGACCGTCGCCGCGCTCCTCGCCGGGGAGGCGCTCGACGTCGCGACCGCGGGCGCGCGGCTGGGCTACGACCTCGAGCGCCCGCACGTCGCGCTCGTCGCGTGGGCGCCGACGCAGGCGCCCGACGCGGCGCGCGACGGGCTCGAGGCGCTCGCCGGGGAGCTCGCGGAGGCGCTGTCGGCGGACGGCGGCCGGCCGCTGCTCCTGCGCGAGGACGCGCGGACGCTGACCGCCTGGGTGCCGAGACCGCGGCCCGTGGCGCTCGAGCCGCTCGCCGTCCTGGCCCGCGCGCGCGGCGCGCGCGTCGCGCTCGGCGGCAGCGGGGACGGCGTCGCGGGCTTCCGCAGCTCGCACGACGAGGCGCAGCGCGCCCGGCGGGTCGCGCGGCTCGTGCGCCAGGGCAGCCCGGTGGTGCGCTACCCGGACGTCGCGGTGCTCGACCTGCTCACGCGCGACGTCGCGCAGGCCCGCCGGGTCGCGCGGGCGACGCTCGGCCCGCTGGCGGCGGACGACGACGCGACCCGCCGGCTGCTGGCGACGCTGCGCGTCTACCTGCAGGAGGGCGAGAGCTTCGCCCGCACGGCGCGGCGCCTCGGCGTGCACGAGAACACCGTCTCCTACCGGGTGCGGCGGGCGTTCGAGCTCGCGGGAGCGGAGCACGCGTCGGCGCTGCGCGCGGTCGTCGACCTCGTGCCGCTGCTGCACGACGCCCCGCCGCCCGACCTCTGACCCCTCCGCGCTTCGTGGTTTCCACCAGGGCGGCGGCGTCGGTCTGCGGAACCCCGATGGCGCGCACCGCGACGCGGCTGGGAGCCTCGCGGCACCCGAGGAGAGGACCACCCCATGAGCACCCCCACCGTCGAGCCGCACGACATCGCCGCCAAGGCGTTCTGGGCCCAGCACCCCGACGCGCGCGACGAGGCGTTCGCCCGCATCCGCGCCGAGCGTCCCGTCTTCTGGAGCGGGCCCGCCGAGTCCGACCTGCTGCCCCCGGAGGAGAACGTCCACGGCTTCTGGTCGCTGACGAAGTACGCGGACATCCAGGCCGCCAGCCGCAACCCGAAGGTCTTCTCCTCGGCGATGGGCATCACGATGGAGGACTTCTCCCCCGAGATGACCGAGATCGCCCAGTCGTTCATCGCGATGGACGCGCCGCGCCACACGCAGCTGCGCGGCATCACGATGGACGCGTTCAAGCCCGGCAACATGCGCAAGCTCGAGGGCTGGGTGCGCGAGCACGCCCGCGACCTCATCGACGAGATGGCGCACCTCGGCTCCGGGGACTTCGTGGACCTCGTCGCCGAGCCGATGCCCGGACGGATCTTCGGCAGCTTCTTCGGCCTGCACGAGGGCGACCAGCACGAGGCGACGATCCGCGCCGCGCAGGACCTCCTGTCCTGGAACGACCCGGTCGTCACCGGCGGCGTCGAGCCGCTCGAGCACTTCGTCAACTGCGTCATGACCCTGCGGCTGACCGCCGCGGACCTGGCCGAGGAGCGGCGGGAGAGCCCCGGCGACGACCTGATGAGCTGGCTCGTGCAGGCCGAGTTCGAGGGCGAGAAGATGACCGACGACGAGATCGGCGCGTTCTTCGTCCTGCTCGCGGTGGCGGCCAACGACACGACCCGTCACGCGTCCGCGGGGATGCTCTACGCCTTCACCCGCTTCCAGGACCAGCGCCGGCTGCTGTGCGAGGACGTGCCCGGCCGCGTCGAGGACGCGGTCGAGGAGGTCATCCGCTGGGTCTCGCCGCTGATCCACATGCGCCGCACCGCGCTCAGCGACTTCGAGGTGCGCGGCCAGCAGATCCGCCGCGGCGACAAGGTCGTGCTCTGGTACTGCTCGAGCAACCGCGACGAGGAGTACTGGGGCAACCCGTTCGACTTCGACATCTTCCGCTCGCCCAACCGCCACCAGGGCTTCGGCGGCGGCGGCCCGCACTACTGCCTCGGGGCCGCGGTCGCGCGCACGACGCTGAAGTCGCTGATGAGCGAGATCTTCACGCGCATCCCCGACATCGAGGCGCCCGACCCGGACTTCCTCGTCGCGAACTTCATCAACGGCATCCGCTCGCTCCCGGCGGAGTGGACGCCCGAAGAGCGCTGAGGGTCTCCGGACCGTAGGGTCGGGCACATGAACATCGGGATCTCGACCGTCTACTGGCCCTGGTTCACCCCCGAGCAGCAGATCGAGATGGCGGTGCTGGCCGACGAGCTCGGCCTGCACTCCGTCTGGGTCAGCGAGGCGTGGGGGCAGGACGCGGTGTCGATGCTCGGCCTGCTGGCCGCGCGCACCGAGCACGTGCGGCTCGGCACGGCGATCATGCAGATCCCGGCGCGCAAGGCGACCGCGGCGGCGATGGCGGCCGCGTCGATCGACGTGCTCAGCGGCGGGCGGATGATGCTCGGCCTCGGGCCGAGCGGCCCGCAGGTCGCGGAGGGCTGGTACGGCGACCCGTTCGCCAGGCCGCTCGCGCGGACCCGCGCGTACGTCGCGACGATCCGCGCCGCGCTCGCGGGCGAGCGGATGCCCGTGCAGCTGCCCGAGGGCGTCGAGGGCACCGGTCTGGGCAAGGAGCTGCGACTGCTCGCGCGGCCGGCGCAGGCGCGCATCCCGATCTACCTCGGGGCGACCGCGCCGAAGGGGCTGCAGCAGTGCGGCGAGATCGCGGACGGCTGGATCGGCGTGTTCGTCGACCCGTCGCAGCCCGAGACGACGATCCGCCCGGTGCTCGACGCCGTGGAGGCGGCCGGCCGGCCGCGCGAGGAGTTCGAGGTGCTGGCGCTGACGCCGACCGCGATCGCGCCGACCGTCGAGGAGGCGCTCGACGTCGTGCGCCCGTGGATCGCGTTCTACCTCGGGGCGATGGGCGCGAAGGGCAAGAACTTCTACGTCGACCTCGCCACCCGCTACGGCTTCGGGGACGCCGCCACGGCGGTGCAGGACAAGTACCTCGAGGGCGACCAGGCCGGTGCGTCCGCCGCGGTGCCGCGCGAGCTGCTCGAACGCGTCGCGATCGCCACGACGCCGGAGGGGCTGCCGGCGCGGCTGCAGGCGTACGCGGACGCGGGCGTCGACACGATGATCAGCATCCCCAGCGGCGACCTGCTCGGCACCGTCCGGGCGCTCGCCGCCGCCCGCCCCGGCGCCTGAGCGGCGCCCGGCCCGGCCCGCTCAGGTGACGAGCGGGCCGAGGACCCGGCGGGCGAACGCGCGGACGGCCTCGTCGTCGTCCGCGGCGGCCGAGCCGCCCGGCACGAGCACGTAGGTGAGCGCGAGGCGCACGAGGACGTCGGCGACGTCGTCGGCGTCGTCGCGCACGCGGGCGCTCGGGTGGTCGGCGCGGATCGTGGCGGCGACGAACGACCGGCCGAGCTCCAGCGGCGAGGGGTCGCCGTGGGTGAGCTGCTCCAGCAGCCCGCCGGGCTCGTCGCGGGTCAGGCGGGCGACGAGCGGATGCCCGGCCGCGAGACGCACGCACAGCACGAACGCCTCCGCGACGCGGTCGACCGGGTCGTCGTGGTCGGCCAGCCGCCGCTGCACCGTGGCGAGGAAGCGGGTGACCTCGCGGACCAGCAGTCGCTCCACGAGCGCGGCCTTCGAGCCGAAGCGGCGGAACACCGTCATCCGCGCGACGCCGGCGCGTGCGGCGACGTGGTCCATCGTCGTCGCGCGCGTCCCGCGCTGCGCGAGCTCGGCGAGCGCCGCGTCGAGGATCCGGTCCTCGGTCTCGTCGGTGGCCGCGGCCGCGCCGGTCGCGGCGCGGGCGAGGACCGTGACGAGGTCGGCGGGCGGGTCGGGCGTGGCGCGCGGCACGGTCAGCGGTCGCGCAGCGTGGCGACGAGGGCGACGGCGGCGCGCAGGCGCAGGGAGCCCGCGTCCTCCTCCCCGCAGAGCTCGAGGCAGCGGCGCACCCGGTAGGCGATCGTGTTCTGGTGCACGCCGAGCCGCCGCGCGGTGCGGGCGAAGCTCAGCTGCTCCTCCTGGAAGACCGCGAGCGTGGCCAGCAGGCGGCGCGAGCCGTCGCTGTCGTCGGCCAGCGCCCCGAGGACGTCGCCGGCGAAGCGGCGGGCGCGGTCCCCGTCGGCGGTCAGCAGGGCGAGGACGGCGGTGTCGCGGTAGGTGACGGTGCTGCCGGGGCGACGGCCGCACAGGCGCGCGACGCGCGCCGCCTCGCGCGCCTCCTCGTGGCTGTCGCGGAAGCCGTCGAGTCCGTCCCCGGCTCCCCCGAACGCGAGCACGACGCCGGGCAGCCGCAGGGCGGCGAGGTCGGCCGGGTCGGGCAGGGCGCGCCCGCCGATCCAGCCGTGCACGGCGTCCCCGGCGGCGGGCACGACGAGCGGCGGCTCGGGCAGCGCGAGCTGCTCGACGAGGGTGCGGGGGAGCCGCTCGAGCGCGGCCTGCGGGTCCGGGTCGCCCCCGTCGGCGCCCGGGACGGCGACGGCGACGAACGCGACGTGGCCGCGACGGAGCAGGTAGCGCAGGCGGGCACCGGCGCGGTCGGGATCGGGGGCCGGGGCGCTGCGGTCCAGCAGGGCGCGGACCTCGGCGATCCGCACGCTCTCGGCCCGGGCGCCGGCGCGGGACTGCTGCTCGACGTGGTCGTCGATCAGGGGCTGCAGGACCGCGTCGACGTAGGCGAAGGTCCAGGCGGAGGTGGCGGCGATCGCCTCGGCGAGCACGTCGACGTCGTCGGCGTGCTCGCGCAGGCGCTCCTGCCACCAGGCCCAGAACGCGGCGTGCCCGAGCCGGTAGCTGCGCATGAGCCGGTCGACGGGCACCCCGACGCGCAGGAAGTCCCGCGCCCAGCGCACGGACTCCGGCGGCGGGTGCGCCTCCCGGGGGTCGGCCCAGGCCCCGAGCATCCCGGAGATGAGGACCATGTGCGCGCGGGTCGAGGCGGCGAGGTTCTCGAACAGCTCGTCGCCGCCGACGGCGAGGTCGGCGACGCTGCCGACGATGCGCTCGTCGACGAGCTCGCGGACCTCCTCGATGCGTGCGGCGAGGTCGGCGGCGGAGGCCGAGATCGCCGCGCGGGCGGGCTCGGCGAGCTCCTGGCGGTCGTCGGTGGCGGGCACGGTGCGCATGCGCTGGGGCGATCCTAGACGCGAGGGGTGGTACTCAGATGTGCATGCGAGTACCATCGCGGCATGGCGTCCGTCCTGCCCGATCCCGCCGAGGCCCACCGCTACGCCGTCGACGCGTCGTCGATCACCTGGCGGCGCGCCGGGGACGCCCGCGCGATGACGGGCGCCGGGACCGCCCTGATGCTCCAGGTCGCCCACCCGACCGTCGCCGGGGGCGTGCGCGAGTTCTCCGACTTCGTCACCGACCCGTGGGGTCGGCTGTTCCGCACGCTCGACTACGTGAACCTGCTCGTCTACGGCGGCCCCGAGCGCGCCGCCGAGACCGGCCGGCGGATGCGCGCGATGCACACGAGGATCAAGGGCGTCGACCCGCAGGGCCGCCGCTACCACGCGCTGGAGCCCGAGGCCTACGCCTGGGTCCACGCGACGCTCGCGGTCTCGATCGTCGGCGCGCACCAGCGGTTCGGCCGGCCCTTCAGCCCCGCGCAGACCGAGCGGTTCTGGGGCGAGTGGCGCGGCCTCGGCCGGCTGCTCGGCATCCGCGAGCGCGACCTCCCCGCCACCTGGGGCGGCTTCCAGGCCTACGTCGAGGAGATCGTCGACACGCGCCTGGAGCGCAACGACGTCGTCGACCTCGTGCTCCGCACGATCGTCGAGCCCGCCGCCCCGCCCGTCCCCGGCCTCGGGCCGCGCACCTGGAAGGCGCTGCGCCTGCCCGCCACGCGCACGCTGCAGCTCGCGACGATCGGCCTGCTGCCCGTCAGCGCCCAGCGCAAGCTCCACCTGCGCCTCACCCCCGGCCAGCGCCGCGAGCTGCAGGCGCTGGGCGCCGCCTCGCGCGCGACGACCCCGGTGCTCCCGCGCGTGGCGCGCACGCTCGGGCCCGACTACCTGCGCTGGCGCCACCGCGAGATCGCGCGCGGCAGCTTCGGCTCCGGCACCGCGGCGACGCCGACCCCCCGGGTCCCCGCCGCCGCCTGAGCGACCGTCCTGCACGACGGCGCCCACGCCGCCGCGGCACGGGCCACCATGGGGTGGTGCCCGCGCGCGCCCTTCCCCTGCTCCTCGCCGTGCTCGCCCTCGGCGCCTGCGCGGACACCGGCCCGCGCGCGGGCGCGAGCGCCGACCGGGCCGACGACGACACCCCGGCGCCCGCGGGGGCGGTGCGCGTCGCGCCCGTCCGGACCGGTCCCGGCCAGGCGCCCACCCCGCGCAGCGCGGTCGCCGACGTGCTCGGCGTCCACCCGGGCCTGACACCCCCGACCGCCGCGGAGGCGCCGCGCGTGCGCGCGCTCATCGCGGGCGTGCGGACCGGACCGCGCCGCGGTCGCGGCGGCTACGCGCGCGAGGCGTTCGGCCCCGACTGGACCGACGAGGCCCCGATCACCTGGGGTGGCAACGACTGCCGCACCCGCGAGGACGTCCTGCGCCGCGACCTGCGCGCCCCCACGTTGCGCCCCGGCACCCCCGACGCGACCGGCCGCGACTGCGTCGTGCTCGACGGCCTGCTCCCGGACCCGTACACGGGTCGCACCATCGAGTTCTCCAAGGCGCGCCCGACCGAGGTGCAGATCGACCACGTCATCCCGCTGTTCTATGCCTGGCAGCTCGGCGCCCGCGACTGGCCCGCGGTGCGCCGCGCGCAGTTCGCCAACGACCCGCTCAACCTGCTCGCGGTGGACGGCGCCGCCAACCAGCGCAAGAACGCGTCGGGCCCCGCGTCCTGGCTGCCGCCCAACCGGGCGATCCGCTGCGCGTACGTCGTGCGGATCGCGCGCGTCGCGACCCGCTACCGCCTGCCCGTCACCCCGGCCGACAAGGCGGACATGCGACGCCGCTGCGCCGGGTGAGACGCGGGCGGCGCGCGCCGTCCGCGCCGCCACTACAGTGCCGCGCATGGGAGCGCGCTTCAGGGGGCTCGCGCTCACGGGTCTGGTCGCGTGCACGATCCCCGTCCTGGGGATGGCCGCCGCTCCCGCGAGCGCCCACGGACCCCGGGTCGAGAACCCGGGGCTGTACACGCGCACGCTCGACGCGCAGGGTCGCGTCCAGCTCGCGGTCGAGACGAGCATCCTCGGGCGCGAGCACGCGCTGCAGCACCTCGCCCAGCGTCAGGCCGTCCTGCCGCCCGCCCCGGACGGCGATCCCGGCTTCGACCCGTGCCGGCCGCGCGGCGCCGCCAACCAGTTCGAGGAGCGGCCGCGGCCGCCGCTGGGGCGCCCGACCGGGCAGCAGCGCTGCTCCACGCTGCCGCGCCAGCCGCGCACGAAGGCCGCCCTGGGGCGGCTGGGCCGCTGGTCGGCGGACACCTCCGACCTGCCGCACTACGCGATCCACGCGACGCTGATGCCGACCGGCAAGGTGCTGTTCTGGGGCTTCGACTGGACCCAGCACATCATCACCGCCAACCCGACCTCGCACCAGCAGACCAGCGGCGCGGCGACCATCTGGGACCCGGCGAAGGGCACCGGGCCGTCGGCGTTCAAGCCGGTGCCGCCGCCGCTGATCGACGTCGACGGGGACGGCGTCCAGGAGCGGGTGCCGCTCTACTGCTCCGGCCAGCTGCTGCTCGCCGACGGGCGCGTGCTCGTCACCGGCGGCACGCTGGACCTGCGCTGGTTCCAGAAGGGCTACACGAACCCGCCGGGCCTGAAGATCGTGCTCATCTTCGACCCGCGGACCGAGACCTGGGCGCGCTCCCAGGACATGACGGTGCCGCGCTGGTACCCGACGCAGGTGAAGCTCGCCGACGGGCGGGTCGCGGTGCTCGGCGGCTTCGACGCGAACAAGCCGACGTCGTTCACGCAGACGCTCGACATCATCTCGGCCGACGGCCGCACGGTGGCCCACGCCCCGAGCGGCGACCGGCTGACCTGGACGTACCCGGGGATGCTGCTGATGCCGTCCTCGCGCGTGCTGCTCGCCGGCCCGATCAAGGGCGACGTCGGACTGCTGGACCCCCGGACGCTGACCTGGAAGGCGACGTCGCCGCTGCCCGCCGACCGCGGCGGCGGCAACCTCGTCCCGGTGCCGTCGCGGACCGGCGCCTCGCCGGAGGCGATGCTCATCGGCGGCGCCGACTTCCTCGCCCCGTCGCGGACCGGGCAGGACCAGCCCGCCTACCGCACGACCGTCACGTTCGACGAGCGGCGCAGCGCGCGCGGCTTCGAGCCGTCCCCCTCCCAGCACCGCGGGCGCAACTGGCCGAACACCGTGCTGCTGCCGGACGGGTCGATGGTCACGCTCGGCGGCGGCACCGGGATCACGAAGCGGGACGCGGCGTTCACCGCCGACCCGAAGAACCGCGCGGTCGAGCTGTGGGACCCGCGCACGAAGCGGTGGCGGCTCGGCCCGTCGCAGCGCGAGGACCGGACCTACCACTCGGTCGGGGTGCTGCTGCCCGACGGCCGCGTCTGGTCGGCGGGCGACGACGCCAACCCCAACCGCGACGGGGACACGGCCGAGCTGTACGAGCCGCCGTACCTGTTCCGCGGCGAGCGTCCGCGGATCGTGGCGGGGCCGCGCCGCGTGGGCGCGCGGCGGTCCTTCACCCTGACGGTGACGGGCCCGGCGCCCGAGCGCGTGACGATGCTCGCCCCGTCGGCGACGACGCACGCGCTCGACATGAACCAGCGGTTCGTCGAGCTCCGGGTCCTGCGCCGCCGGACCGTCGGGACGCGGACGGTGCTCACGGTGCAGGGTCCGCGGCGGCCGTCGGTCGCCCCGCCCGGCCCGTGGATGCTGTTCGCGCTGAGCGAGGACGGCGCGCCGTCGGTCGCGCGCTGGACGACCGTCCGCTGATTTTTTGATGTGCCAAACTTCGCGTCGTGCTCGATGCGAAGCGCAGCCGTCTCGCCCTCCTGGGCCCCGCGTTCGTCGCCTCGATCGCCTACGTCGACCCGGGCAACTTCGCCACGAACATCTCCTCGGGCGCCGAGTACGGCTACCTGCTGCTGTGGGTGATCCTCGCCGCGAACCTCATGGCGATGCTGATCCAGAACCTCACGGCGAAGATCGGCATCGCGACCGGGCGCAACCTCGCCGAGCTCTGCCGCGAGCGCTACCCCGAACCGGTGCGCTGGGGCCTGTGGATCCAGGCCGAGCTGATCGCCATGGCCACCGACCTCGCCGAGTTCATCGGGGCGGCCATCGCCCTGAACCTCCTGTTCGGCGTGCCGCTGTTCGCGTCCGGGCTCATCACCGCCGCCGTCTCGTTCGTCGTGCTCGGGCTGACCGCGCGCGGCCACCGGCGCTTCGAGGTCGCGATCGTCGGCTTCCTGCTCGTGATCCTCGGCGGCTTCCTCTACGACACGCTGCGGATCGGCTTCGACGCCGGGGACGCCGCGGCCGGGTTCGTCCCGTCGTTCGAGGGCACCGACAGCGTCCTGCTCGCCGCCGGCATCCTCGGCGCCACCGTCATGCCGCACGTCATCTGGCTGCACTCCGCGCTGACCCAGGACCGGGTCGTCGCCCGCGACGACGAGGAGCGCCGTCGGCTGCTGCGGTTCTCGCGGATCGACGTGACGATCGCCATGAGCATCGCGGGCCTCGTGAACATGTCGATGCTCGTGATCGCCGCCTCGCTGTTCTTCGGCGGGGGCGTCCCGGTCGACACGATCGAGGAGGCCCACGCCGGCTTCGACACGCTCGTCGGGAGCGGGGCCGCGCTCGCGTTCGCGCTCGCGCTGCTGGCCTCCGGCCTGGCGTCCTCGAGCGTCGGCACCTACGCGGGCCAGGTCGTGATGCAGGGGTTCATCGACCGCACGCTGCCGCTGGCGCTGCGCCGCGGCATCACGATGGCGCCCGCCCTCGTCGTGCTCGCGCTCGGCATCAACCCCACCGACGCGCTCGTGCTCAGCCAGGTGGTGCTGAGCTTCGGCATCCCGTTCGCGCTGATCCCGGTCGTCCTCATCACCCGCGACCGCGCGGTCATGGGCGCGCTCGTGAACCGGCCGGTCACGACCGCGGTCGCCGCGATCGTGGCCGCCCTGATCGTCGCGCTGAACGTCTTCCTGCTCGTCCAGACGATCGCCGGCTAGGACGCCGCGCCCTCGGCCTCCTCGTCGTGCTCGGCGCTCGCCGTGCGCGCGACCGCGACCGTCCGGCCCGCCCCGACGACGCGCGCCCGGACGACGTCGTCGGGCAGCCGCACCTGGTAGGCGCGGCACGCGCGCACCCGCGTCAGGCGGCGCAGCGTCACCCGGCGGCCCGAGCGGTGCGTGACCGTGATCCGTACGCGCGCGGTGCGCCGCGCGCGGAACGTCAGCAGCACGCCGCGCGCCGACGGCCGCAGCCGGGCGGCGGCGACCACGCGCCCCGAGCGGGCGGACACGCACCGCGGCGGACCGGCCGGCACCGGGGCGGGCGCGGTCCGGTCGTACACGTCCTCGCCGAACGCGCGCAGGCCGGGCATCGCCGCGTAGCCGAGGTGGTCGAGGCCGAAGACGTCCTCGACGGAGCGCAGCAGCGCGTAGTGGTTGTAGGGCGTGTCGGTCCGCGATCCCGGCTGCACGAACGGCGACAGCACGACCGACCCGGTGCGACCGCCGCCCGGCCCGAGCAGGCCGGGCGCGAGCGTGTTCGGCCCGGTCGGCTCGCCGCAGCACGCGGTGGAGGAGTCCGGGTCGATGTTCGCCTCGTCCCAGGTGATGATCAGCATGCCGTGCTGCGCGAAGCCCGGTGAGGCGAGGATCTTCGGCACCCACCGGCGCAGGAACGCGTCGGCCGCGGGCAGGCCGCCGAGACCCCCGTCGACGCACGACGCGTCGTGCCCGTCGTTGCAGAGGTCCGGGGTGATGAACGCGTAGTTCGGGGTCGTCTGGGGCCGCGCGATGTCCTGCTCGAGACGATCCAGCGGGACGACGTGCTCGGCGCAGCGGGCCGGGTCGTCGATGATCGAGTGGAAGTAGACGAACGGGTTGTGCCGCGTCGCGTACTGGTCGCCGGCGCGGGCGGCCTGCGTGTCGTCGACCGCCCCGATGCGCGGGTGCCGGCAGGTCGGCGGCTGCCCGGGCGTGTTGCCCATGTCCTCCATGTATCCGCGCCAGCGCAGGCCGCGCTCCTGCAGCTGGTCGGCGATCGTCCGGACCGACCGCGGGAAGACGCAGCCCGCGCCGAGCGTCTGGCCGTCCGGGGTGCGGGTGCCCGGGAAGATGTCGCTGAAGATCGCGCAGTCGGCCTGCGTGACGACGTTCACCGCCTGGCCGGACACGAGCGTCAGGTAGTTGCCCAGCGACGCGTGCGAGGTGCCGTGGTAGTTCGTCAGGAGCTTGCCGCGCGCGGTGAGCTCGCGGGCGAGGTACGGCGCCTCGGTGTCGGGACCGAAGCTGTCCTCGTAGTCCTTGTTCTCGAGCACGATCGTCCAGACGTGGCGGATGTCCGGAGGACCGGCGGCCCGGGCCGCCGAGGGCGCCCAGGTGATCGCGGCCAGCAGGAGCAGGCCGAGCGCGGCGAGCCGCGACGAAAGCAGACGTGTGCGCGTCACCCCGTCATCCTGCCCCACGACCGCGCCGCGGGACAGGGGCGTTCACGTCGCGTTCACGCGACCTGGCGCGCGCGGCGGCGGTGGCTCAGCGGATCAGCACGGTCGTGCCGACCGGCACGCGCGGGTACAGGTCGATCACGTCGGCGACGCGCATGCGGATGCAGCCGTGCGACGCCCGCGACCCGATCGAGTACTCCTCGCCCGTGCCGTGGATGCCGACCCCGTTGACGATGCCCATCCAGCGGGCCTTCAGCGGGTTGGCGGCGGTGCCGCCCTGCACGGTGGTGCCCGCGAGCTCGCCCGCCCACGGGGAGTTCGGCACCGACCAGGTCGGGTTGACCTGCTTGTTCTGGATCGCGAAGCGCCCGGACGGCGTCGGGTAGGCGGGCTGCCCGACCGCGACCCCGTAGCTCTTGGAGAACTTCAGGCGCTTGAACACGCGGAGCTTGAACTCGCTCTTGGAGACGGTGAGGACCGTGGAGTAGCGGCGCTGCAGCGTCGCGTAGGTGACCGCGGGCTTCACGGCGCTGACGCTCTGGCTGAGCACGCGCGAGGTGCTCGCGTCCGCGAGCACGCCCTTGACGAGCTTCTCGGTGCCCTTCCAGTCCAGCCGCCGGCCCTTCTTCGAGGCGCGGACGTCGAGCCGCTTGAGGCCGATGCGCAGCTCGGCGTCGCGCGGCGCGCGCGAGACCTTCCCGGCGACCGACTGCGCCCAGGAGCGGATCGCGAGCGTCGAGCTGGTGATCGCCAGCGGCACGGCCGAGCCGGCGGCGGTGCCGCCGCTGCCCGCGCCGCCCGGCGCCTTGGCGTACAGGGCGCGCTTGGCGGTGGTGACGGTGTCGAACTCGAGCTTCGCGGTCTGCGCGTCGAGCCGGAAGGTCCGGCCGCCGACCTTCAGGACGACGTTGCGGCGGACCTTCGCGCCGAGCAGCTGCTCGAGCCGGGCTGCCGCCTCGTCGAGCGTCAGACCGCCGAGCGCGACGCCCCCGGCGGTGATCCCGTCGGCGATCCGGCGCTCCGGGGCGGGCGTCGTCGTGGCCGGCGCGGGCGTGGCCGCGGGGGTCGGCGTGGCGGCGGGGTCCTGGGCGGTCGCAGCACCCGCGGAGGTGAGCGAGAGGGCGCCGGTGGCGGCGCACAGCAGGGCGAGACGGCGGTTCTTCACCGGTCGAGGGTAGCGGGCGCCCCCGGTCCCCCGGGCCGGTCAGCGCCCGGCCGCAAGCGCGCTTGCAGGCGCGGCTTCGAGCAGCAGGTCGACGAACCGCACGGGCGCCTCCACCTGCGGGCAGTGCCCGATCCCCTCCAGCAGCTCCAGCCGGGTGTCCGGGAGCGCGGCGAGGACGTGCCGCGACCCGCGGTGGGCGACCATCCGGTCGCGGTCACCCCAGATCAGCACGACGGGCACGCCGATCTCGCGCAGCCGGAACGGTCGCGAGAGCTCCGGGAGCATGCGGCTGCCGGTGGCGAGGATGCGCCGCACGTCACGCTGGGTCGCGAGGTGCTGCGTGAACGCGGCGACGACCGCGGCGCCCGGGTCGCGCGGGCGGGCGAACGCGAGCTGCCGGTACGCCTCGCCGACGACCGAGCGCAGGACCGGCCCGGGGAGCGGGGCGCGCAGGGCGAGGCGCACGAAGCGGTCCCCCTCGATCGCCCGGAACCAGAGCGGGTGGTCGAACCCGGCGGGCGCGACCGGGACGCAGACGGCGATCGGCAGCTGCGGGTCCTGCGCGAGCCGCAGCGACAGGCAGCCGCCGAGCGAGTTGCCGCAGACGGTGACGTCGCCGTGCTCGCGGGCGACCTCGCGCACGACGGCGGCGCCGAAGCGGTCGAGCTGCTCGAGGATCGGCTCGTCCCGGTCCAGGCGGTCGGCGTGACCGAAGCCCGGCAGGTCGACGGCGAGGACGCGACGGTCCTCGCGCGCGAGCAGGTCCAGCGCGGGCCGCCAGGTGTCGGCGCTGTCGGCGTAGCCGTGGAAGAGCACCACCGGCGGACCGGCACCGGGCAGCTCCAGGACGCGGGTCGTGACGTCGCCGTAGGTGCGGCGCTCCTCGATCAGGGGCTGCTTCACGAGCGCCATTCTGGCCGGGCGGCCAGACGCCGTGCAAGCGCCGCTCTGCGATCCTCCGTGCGTGTCCACGACGCCGCCCGACCACGCCGACGACGGGGACGACGGGGACCGCCCGCTGATCCCGGAGGGCATCATCGACCGGCTGCGCGCCGATCCGGTCCGCGCCCCCGAGACGCTCGCGCTCGCCGCCGCCGACCAGCACGCGCCGTCGGCCACGGTCTGGCTCGACCAGATGCGCCGCGAGTTCCGCATGGGCCCCGAGGAGCTGGCCAAGCGCGCCAAGCGACGCCACGCGACGCTCGCCCGCTTCGGCGGGGCGGCCACCGGGCTCGGCGGCTGGGTGACGGTCGTCCCCGACCTCGTGGCGCTCGCCTGGATCCAGTCGCGCGTGGTCTTCTACGTCGCCGGCGCCTACGGGTTCGACCCCTACGACCCGATGCGCCCGGCCGAGCTGCTCGTGCTGCAGGGCCTCTACCCCGATCCGGCGGAGGCGCGCGCGGCGCTCGACGGGACGGGCACCCCGGTCGCGAGCGCGTTCGTCGACAAGAAGATCACCGACTCGCAGGACCGCAAGCTCACGCGGACGCTGATGAACATGGTCGGCAAGCAGATGGGCACGCGCGTCGCGGGACGGCTGATCCCGGGCGTGGCGTCCGTCTTCAACGCGGTCTCCAACGAGCGCGACACGCGCGCGATCGCCGACCGGGCGATCCACTTCTACGGCGGGTGAGCGCGTGGGCCGGGCCCGTACGGTCGCCGCGCGCGCCTCGCGGCTCGTCGCCCGCCGCCTGACGCCCGAGCGCACCCGCCGCGCGACGTTCTTCGAGCGCCACACGGTCGGCCGCCTGACGTGGGCGCAGCTGACCCGGCTGAACCAGGCGCTGGAGCTCGTCGGGCGCCTGACGACCGTGCTGCTGATCGCGTTCGCCGTCTCCACCGTCGTCGGCGTCGACTGGCGGGGCGCCGCGGAGGAGGTCGTGAACTCCGGCCGGCCGGTGCAGGGCGCGCTGGCGGTCGCGGTCGTGTTCGTGCTGCTGACCTTCGTGGCGCTGCGGTCGGTGATCGGCTTCGGCCGCTGGCGGATCCAGCGCGAGCTGTGGCGCCGCGACGTCGCGGCGCTGCAGCGCGGCGAGGCGGCGCCGCAGGCGGGCGTCCGGGCTCCCGGAGCGGACGGCTCGGGCTGACCCTACGCGGCGGGACCGGCGCCCGCCCGTGGCCTGCGCGGTGTGCGATGGTGGTCCGATCACAGCCCGTGTCGTCATCTCGTTCGTCCGCACCTGGCTCCCGGCGATCGTCGTGGTCGGCGGGCTGGCGGTGATCGTGATCGGGCGCGACGAGATCGCCCTGGAGGGCGGCGCCGGGATCATCGGCGCGGGCCTGTCGATCTGGCTGTTCAACGTGCTGCTGCGGATGAGCTACTCGGGGGAGCGCGACCGCCACGACGAGGCGGACGCCCGCGCCTTCTTCGACCGCCACGGCGTGTGGCCCGACGAGGCCAGCGACGAGCTGCTGCGGCGCGACGCGCGGCGCCGCCGCCAGCAGCCCTGAACGCCGGACGGCGCCCGACCCGAATCGCTCATTTGCAGGGACTTCCTCGCCGGCGAACGGGGGCGTCGTCCGGGCGCGCCCCTACCGTTCGCCGCGATGCTGCTGCGCGATCTCGAGCCCGGCCCGATCGACGAGGTGCTGCTGGTGCGTCGGGCCGAGCCCCGCACCCGCAAGGACGGGAGCCCGTACCTGCGCGTGACCGTCGGCGACCGCAGCGGGGCGGTCACCGCGATCGTGCGCGAGGACCTCGACGAGCTCGGCGCCGCGCTCGCCCCCGGGATCGCGGTGCGGGTGGTCGGGGAGCTCGTGGACGACGCCCGCTACGGCCGCCAGCTCGAGGTCGCCCAGTGGGTCCCGGTCGCCGAGGGCGACTACGACGCCGCCGCGCTGCAGGACGGTCCGCCGCAGCCGTTCGCGCGGATGGAGGCCGACCTGCGCGAGCTGATCGCCACCGTCCAGGACCCGCACCTCGGCCGGCTGCTCGACGCGGTCTTCGGCGCGGACACCGCGACGTGGGAGCACTTCTCCGTCGCCCCGGCGGCCAAGCGCTACCACCAGGCCTACACGCACGGCCTGCTCGAGCACTCGCTGACGGTCGCCCAGGCGGTCGGCGCGATCAGTGCGACGTTCCCGGGCATCGACCGCGACGTCGCGGTCACCGGCGCGCTGCTGCACGACATCGGCAAGCTCGACGCGTACACGCGCGAGCCCGCCGCCCCCGACATGACCGACCTCGGGCGCCTGCAGGGCGAGATCCCGATGGGCTACTACCGCGTCCGGCGGCTGATCGAGGACCTGCCCGGCTTCCCGCAGGCGACGGCGGACGCGATCCTCCACATCATCCTCAGCCACCACGGCACGCTCGAGCACGGCAGCCCCGTCGTGCCGGTCACGCGCGAGGCGACGCTCGTCCACATGATCGACAACCTCGGCGGCCGTCTCGGCTCGTTCGACCGGCTCGAGAAGGAGCTCGCACCCGGCGCCTCCTGGTCGGGCTACGACCGGGCGATCAGCGGCAGCGCGTACTTCGGCGCGCGACCCGCCCGGACCGATCCGGCCGGCGCGGCGCGCGACGCGGCCTGACCCGTCAGGTCGGGCGCGCCTCGTCCAGCAGCCGCTGGATGTCGCGCGCGGCCTCGTCGAGGCGCTGCACGAACTCGGCCCGCTGCTCGGGCTCGAGGTCCTCGCCGCGGCGGCGCAGCATGTCGCTGAAGCCGAGCACGATCGTCAGCGGCGTGCGGACGTCGTGCACGAGCCGGGCGAGCCGCTCCTCGGCGTCGTCCACGGTCAGTCCTCGGAGTGGTCGAGCGCGATCTCGCCGCGCTCCAGCGCGATCGCGATCGCATGCACGCGGTTGCGCGCCTGCAGCTTGCGGATGACGTTGCGCACATGGGTGCGGACGGTCTCCACGCTGACGGTGATCTCCTCGCCGATCCGCTCCGCCGTCATGCCCTCGGCCATCAGGTGCATGATCTCCCGCTCGCGCGGCGAGAGCTGCGGCACGTTGGCGGTGGCGCGCGGCGACAGCAGGATCCGGTCCAGGCGCGGGTCGACGTACGTGCCGCCGGCGGCGACGCGCTCGATCGCGGACACGAGCTCGTCCATCGAGCCCGCCTTGAGCGCGTAGCCGCGCGCGCCCGAGTCGAGGCCGTCGTAGAGGAGCTCCGCGTCGCTGTCCCCCGTGTAGAGGACGACGCCGAGATCGGGATGCAGGGCGAGCAGCTCGCGCGTCAGCGCGATCCCGCTGCCGTCCGGCAGGCGGATGTCGAGCAGCGCGACGTCCGGCCCGGTGTGCTCGACGAGATCCAGGCCGGCGGCGACGTTGCCGGCCGCCCCGACGATCTCCAGGCCGCTCCCGGACAGCAGCGCGGCCAGGCCCTCCCGCAGCGCTTCGTGGTCGTCGACGATTACGAGCTTGGTCATGGTCTCTCCCGGCAGCGAGGCTACCGCGTCCGTGACCTTCGTCACAGCGGTCGCCGACCCTCCCACGAACGACCGGAGAATGCGGGGAATCCGGCGCGCGGGCCGCCACCGAAGCCCGCCGCCCGCCCCGTGCGTCTAAGGTGACCAGCCGATGGCGAAGGACACCGAGAAGCTGATTCGCCAGCTCTCCCTGATCTCGTACCTCATGGCTGAGCGCCGTCCGGTGACGGCGCTGGAGATCCGCAGGGACGTCGAGGGCTACAGCGGCATGAACGAGGACGCGTTCGCGCGGCGGTTCTACGCGGACCGCGCCGAGCTCGAGTCCCTCGGCATCCAGCTGACCGTCGAGAAGCCCGTCGACGGCGTCGCCGAGCAGGAGAACTACTCGCTGCGACCCGAGAACTTCCACCTGCCGCCGATCGCCTTCTCCGACGAGGAGCTCGCGTCGCTGCAGACCGCGCTGAGCCTCCTGGACGGCGAGTTCGCCTACGCGGAGCCGCTGCGTCTGGCGCTCCAGCAGATCACCTGGGGCCGGCCGAGCCCGCTGCAGACCCCCGACCAGGCGGGCCTCGCGCTCGGGGTCCGCGGCAACGCCGGCGGCCACGAGCTGTCGCAGCGCCTCGCGAAGGTCGAGACCGCGATCTTCCGCAACAAGACGATCACCTTCGACTACTACACGATGGCCCGCGACGAGACGGGCGCCCGGAAGGTCGACCCGTACCACCTGCTGTTCCAGGGCGGCCAGTTCTACCTGCTCGGCCACAGCCACGAGCGCGGCGCGCTGCGCGTGTTCCGGCTCTCGCGGATCCGCGGCAAGGTCGCCTACGCGACGAAGGCCGAGCACGACTTCAAGAAGCCCGCGGACTTCGACCCGCGCACGTACTCCAACCGCGCGGAGTGGCAGTACGGGGACGTCGTCGACACGGCCGAGGTGTGGATCGGCGGACGGATCGCCTGGCAGGTCGAGCGGCACTTCGGCCGCTTCGGCGAGGTCCGCCCCGCCGACGAGGGCGACGGCGCGATCGTCTTCTCGACCCCCTACGCGTCGGACCGCCAGCTCGCGGCCTGGGTGCTGCGCCTCGGCGAGCACGCCCGCGTGCTCGGTCCCCCCGCGCTGCGCGACGTCATCGACGAGCGCATCGAGCTGCTCGCCCGCCGCCACGACGGCGACGCCCTCGAGCACGCGCCCGTGGTGCTCGGCAACGGCGCCGCCGGGGCCGCCGTCGAGGCCGACACCGGGTCCGCGCGGCGCGAGACCGCGATCCGCCCGGAGCGGTTCGCGCGGCTCGTCACGCTCGCCAGCATCCTCATCCACGCCGGTCGGGCCGGGGAGCGGCTCGTCGTCGCCGACGTGCTCGAGCGCCTGCAGATCTCCGAGCAGGAGCTGGCCGAGGACATCAACGTCCTGAACGTCGTGAACTTCGGGGGCGGCTCCTACGTCCTCTACGCCGAGGTGCTGGCCGACGGCACGATCGAGGTCGACCCGGAGCCCTACTCCGACAACTTCGACCGCCCCGCCCGGCTGCTGCCGGTGGAGGCGAAGGCGCTGATCGCCGCGATCGACCTGATCGGCGACCACCTGCCCGAGGGCGCCCTGACCCCCGCGCGGCAGAAGATCGTCGAGGCGCTCGGGCACGACCCGATGGAGCAGGGCCTGCAGGTCGCCCGCAGCGGCGCCGACGACGCGGACATCGCCCGCACGATGTCCGAGGCGATCGTCGCCCACCGGCTCGTGCGGATCGTCTACTACAAGAGCAACGAGGACGAGTTCAGCGAGCGGACGCTCGAGCCCTACGCGCTGACCAACGGCCGCGAGGGCTGGTACGTCGCGACGTTCGACCCGAACAAGGACGACGTCCGCCACTTCCGCCTGGACCGCATCAAGGAGGTCGAGGTCCTCGAGCAGACCTTCGTGCCCCGGCCGGAGGTCGACGCGGCCGCCGCCGTGGACGGATGGCTGACCACCGGCGAGGTCGAGGCGTCGCACACCGCGCGCCTGTGGGTCTCGCCCGAGCGGGCCCGGTGGCTGCGCGAGGAGCGCCCGGTCGCCGAGGAGCTCGCCGACGGGGCGATCGTCGTCGAATGGCCCTACAAGGGCACGGACTACCTGGTCCGGACGGTCCTGCAGGAGGCCGGGGACGCCGCGGTCCTCGAGCCCGCCGAGGCGCGGCGGGCCGTCGCGCAGGCCGTGGCGCGTCTGCGCTGAGCCGTCCGCTGGACGGAACGGGTGATCCAGGCCCGTCGTCCAGCCGTTTCCCGGGAAAGCGGTCGGGCGCAAAAGGACCTACGCTTGGGGCGGGCAGAGTGAGCCGTCCCACGCCTGGCTCGCACAACATGGAGGACCACATGAATCAGGGACACGGCCGTCGCGCGGGGGCGCGCGGCCACTTCACGCGGCGTCGGACGCCGCTCGCCGTCGCCGCCATCGCCGCGGCGTTCGCCGTCGCGCCGGCCGCTCCGGCCGCCGCCGCCAACCAGGTCGACTGCTCGGCGGACGCCGTGAAGGCGACCGTCGCCGGGCAGAGCACGCTCAACCCGGTCACGACCGCGCGCGCCAAGTGCGTGGACAGCTCGGCGGGCCTGCCGAACACGACCGACGCCGTCGCGCTGGCGCCCGCGATCAAGGCCAAGTCGGCCTACGCCATCACCGACGTGACGCCCGACGGCGTCCGTCCGCTCGACACCGTGACGTCCTCGGGCGCCGCGGTCGAGAACCTCAGCCTCAACGCCGGCAACACGATCGTCATCGGCGCCGACGCGGTCAGCTCGTTCGCGACCGCGAAGTGCGTCAACGGCGCGCTCGAGCTCTCGGGCGGCGGCGACGCGGTCAAGCTCACCATCGGCGGCCAGCCGATCGCGCTCGACCCGCTGCTCGGCCCGCTGACCGACGCGGTCAGCGACGCGCTCGGCGTCATCGTCAAGGTCAAGCTCAACGAGCAGATCCGTGACGGCAACACGCTGATCCAGCGTGGCGCCCACATCCAGCTGCTGCCCTCCGCGGGCGCCGCGCCGCTGGCGGACGTGATCATCGCCGAGTCCCGCGTCAGCGGTCAGGGCGAGCCGTGCAACCCGAACGTGCCGGAGAACATCGACACCGACGGTGACGGCGTGGCCGACATCGACGAGCAGGGGTCCGTCGGCGGGGCCAACACGAGCAAGGCGTGCCCGAACGGCTCGTCGTTCGACGCGGTCAACGGCGTCTGCATCATCCCCGCGTCCGCCTCGGGCGGCCAGGGCATCGTCGTCATCGGCCGCCCGTTCGAGGGCCCGAGCGGTGGCACGGTCATCTCGCTGAACGTCGCGCGCCAGCTGTACAAGAACAGCCCGTGCGTGAAGGGCCCCGGCCCGAAGTTCGCGGTCGCCGGCACCAACGGCGCGGACCGCATCACCGGCACGAACAGCGCTGACCGCGTCATCGCGCGTGGCGGCAACGACGCGGTCGACGGTGGCCGTGGCAACGACTGCCTCGACGGCGGGGCCGGCAAGGACAACGTCAACGGCGCGATCGGCAACGACCGCGTGTTCGGCCTGGCCGGCAACGACGCGCTCAACGGCGGCCCCGGGGTGGACTACCTCTCCGGTGGCTCGGGCAACGACAGCATCAACGCGGCGTTCGGCGCCGACAAGGTGTTCGGTGGGGCCGGCAACGACTTCATCAACACCGCGACCGCCGGCAAGCCCGCGACGGTCAGCTGCGGCAGTGGCCGTGACAAGGCCCGCGTGAACCCGGACGAGGTCCGGCGTTCCAAGGGCTGCGAGACGATCAGCACCTTCCGGCCGAAGCGCTGATCGCCTGATTGCCCCCCGGGGTGCGCGGGTACTCCTCGCGCGCCCCGGGTCGATCGGGGAGGATGCTTCGCACACACGTGGTCGGCTGTGGGAGCGGCCGGCCCTCGACCAAAGAGGACACGACATGGGCAGGGGTACCCGAGCAGTGATGCTCACCACGGCGCTCGCAGGGACGGGCGTCCTCATCGGGTCGTCGATCGGCTCCGCACAGGCGCCGACCACGCAACCGAACTGGAACTGTCGCGCGAGCCTGATCCGCGTCGATCAGGGCCTGACCGATCTGCTGGGCCTGCCGGCCAGCCCGGTCGAGCCGCTGCTCGCCAACGGCCGCAACAGCGCGACCGCGCCGGACAACCCGGCGTGCCTGCCGGACAGCCAGTCCGCGCAGGAGCGCATCGACGTGACGCCGCTGACCGTCGTCGGCGACGTGCTGAAGGCCGAGACGACCGTGACGCCCGGGCTGGGCGTGGCGCGCAACACGCGCACGAACACGGCGACGACCTCGGCGGAGAAGCTGAACCTGCTGATCCAGTCGGCGATCCCGGGCGGCGTGCTCGTGACCGCCGACGCGGTGCAGAGCACGGCGAGCGCCTCGTGCGTCGCCGGCGTGCCGACCCTCACCGGGTCGAGCCAGGTCACGAACCTGCGCATCGCGGGCAACGCGATCCCGCTGGACTCCGTCCTCGACGGCATCGCCGTGCCGCTGACCGACTCGCCGCTCGGCGCGGTCGCGAAGGTGTACGTCAACCGCCAGGAGACGTCGACCGCGGCCGACGGCAGCAAGGCGCTGACCCAGACCGCGCTGCGGATCGAGGTCCTCGGCGCGCTGGCCGACGTGATCGGCAAGCCGCTGGCGACGGTCGTGCTCGGCGAGAGCCGCGTCTCCTCGCAGAACGGCAACGCCTGCGACGCGGAGCCGCCGCCCCCGACCGTGACCGTCCCCGGCCCGACCACCACGGTCCCCGGTCCGACGACCACCGTCCCGGGCCCCACGACCACGGTCCCCGGCCCGACCCAGACGGTCCCCGTCCCGGTCACGGTGACGACGCCCGGCTCGGTCAGCGGTGCGGGCACCAGCCCGGTGCGCAACGGCACCAACGGCGGCTGTGGCCGGCTGACGATGTTCTTCGCGAAGAACCGTCGCAAGACGCTGGGCGTGCGCTTCGGCCAGGAGCGCGTCGTCACGCGCGGCCGGATCGTCAACTGCTCGGGCAAGAGCATCGTGCGGGCGCGGATCGACGTGTTCCACGTCCTCCCGGGCGGCACGAAGCGGCTGGTGAAGACGGGCCTGCGCTCGCGCGAGCTCGGCCGGCTGACGCAGATCATGCCGCGCAACCTGTTCACCCGGAAGCTCGTGTTCGAGTACCGCGGCGACCTCAGCTCCTCGCGGGTCACGAGCCGGCAGACGCTGCAGATCAACGTCCGTGACGCGCGCGGCAAGCTCGTCACCAGGGCGCCGAAGGGCCAGGGCAAGCCGAAGTTCTAGGCGGCCCGCCGCCCGGATAGGCTGCGCGGCATGAGTCGCCGCGGGCAGATCCAGATGACCGACGATGAGGTGCGCTCCTTCCTCGGGGAGGAGCGCACCGTCATCTGCGCCACCAACGGCGTGCGGGGTCTCCCGCACCTGATGCCGCTCTGGTACGTCGTGCGCGACACCGGGCCCGACGGGGCCCCCGAGCTCTGGGCCTGGACGTTCGGCAAGTCCCAGAAGATCAAGAACCTCGAGCGCGACCCGCGCGCGACCCTGCAGGTCGAGGCGGGCACCGAGTACCACCTGCTGCGCGGCGTGATGCTCGAGACCGACGTCGAGCTCGTGCGCGACGTCGACGCGGTCACGCAGCTGGGCCTGGAGATCACCGCCCGCTACGGCGGCGACCTCGCCGCGTCCTCCGACGAGGCCAAGCAGCTGATCGCCGCCCAGGCCGCCAAGCGCGTCGCGATGCGGTTCGTCGAGACGCGCCGCGCGACCTGGGACCACCGCAAGCTCGGCGGGGTGTACTGACGCGCTAGAGCGTGAACGGCCCGAGCGCGGACGCCTGGTCGTTCGCGGCACGGGGCAGGAGCCCCCGCTGGCGGGCCGTCGCGGTCGCGCCGAGGGAGGACACCGACGTGCCCGCGCCGAGGCGCTGGCCCTCGCGGGCGTCGAGCGCCCGGTTGATGTCCTCCAGCGCGTACCGGGCCGTCAGCACGCCCGTCGCGGTGTCGGTGGTCGCCGTGCCGGTCACGGAGACGCCGCCGGTGCTCCCGAACGTGTCGCGGTTCGCGTCGCCGACGTACCCGCCGGCGTTCACGTCACCGGCGTTCACGGTCAGCTCGATGACCTGGCCGATGTCCAGCGGTCGCGCGTTCTGCACCGGGATCGTCAGGGTGGTCGACGCGGACACGAAGGACGCGAGGCTCGTCACGCGGGTACGGGCGACGAGCTGGTCGCCCTCGATCCGCAGGCTCCCCTCGCGCAGATCCGCGGCGTCGACGGTGCGACCGTAGCGGTCGACCGCGTCACCCGCGGGATCGGTCAGGGACGGGGCGCTCTGGGCGAGCGCGACGGCCGGGCTCGCAAGCGCCATGGCGGCGAGCGCGGCGGTGAGGAACGTGGTCGTGCGGGGCATCGGGTCTCCTTCACTGGATGGCTGGGACCTGCACCACCCAGCGTGGAGCCCAGATGTGACAACCCGCTGACGAAATCCTTACCGGGCCATCAGCGCGTCGGTGCCGACCGCGGTCGCGAGCACGAGACGGCGGTCGATCGCCTTCCCCGGATCCGCCGTCATGTCGATGTCGTAGACGTCACGCCACTTCCAGCGGCGCCGGCGGATGATGCCGACCTGCTCCTCGCCGCGGAGGAACTCGAAGTCGTAGGGGATGGGCAGCCAGTCGGCGAGATCCCCGACGTACGGGACCAGCCCGACGAAACGCCGGAACAGCGCGACCGCCATGCTGCGCTCGCGCACCGTGGCGACCTCGTTCTCCTGCGCGTCGTAGAGCGTGAAGGTCGAGCGCAGCAGCGACCGGCCGAACACCTTCTGGATCTTGCCGACGACGTGCCCGCCGGAGCTGATGTCGTACGTGGCGCGCGGGTCGAACCGCTGCCGGGCGAGGATCCGCAGCAGCTCCTCCTCCTTGGACTCCCCGGTGAAGAAGCGGATGTCCTCCTTGAACGAGAACCGCTTCTGCTCGACGAAGCAGAACGCCTCCCCGTCGTCGTCCGCCTCCGGATCGGTCGGCGGGACCGAGAACGCGTACTGGTTGATGACGAGCTTCACCCGCTGGCGGAGGACGAAGCGGTCGTGGTCGTTGGGCTGCACCATGCGGACGGCAACGATGGCAGGTGTCTACGCTCTGCGGTCGATGTCCGCTCCCGTGCGCCCGATCCCCGGCGGTCGCGCGACCCTGTGCCCGCGGCACGGGTCGCCGTTCCGCACCGACGCCCGCCGTCCCGTCTCGTGACCCGGCTCGTCGTCACCGGCGCGGCCGGCATGCTCGGCCGCGCGACCGTCGAGCACGCGCGACGCCTCGGCCTGGAGGTCGTACCGTTCACGCGCGCCGAGCTCGACATCACCGACGCGGACGCGGTCGAGGCGGCGCTGCGCCGCACGCAGCCGACCGCGATCGTCAACTGCGCGGCGTGGACGGACGTCGACGGCGCGGAGGAGCACGGGGACCGCGCGATGCTCGCCAACGGCACCGCGCCCGGGCTGCTCGCCAACGCGGCGGAGGCGATCGACGCGCGGCTCGTGCACGTGTCGACCGACTACGTGTTCGACGGGTCGAAGACCGAGCCGTGGGTCGAGTCCGACCCGGTCGGACCGCTGAACGTCTACGGCGCCACGAAGCTCGCCGGCGAGCGTGCCGTGCTCGAGGCGGACGCCGGGCACGCCGTGGTGCGCACCGCCTGGGTGTACGGGGCGGGCGGCACGAACTTCGTCGAGACGATGCTGCGCCTGGGCGCCGACCGCGACGAGATCAGCGTCGTCACCGACCAGATCGGGCGGCCGACCTGGACCGGCCACCTCGCCCCGGCCCTGCTGGAGCTCGCGGAGCGCCGCGAGGACACCGGTCTCTTCCACGCGACCGGCGAGGACGCGGTCTCCTGGAACGAGTTCGCGATCGAGATCTTCGACCGGGCGGGCGTCGCCTGCCGCGTCGTGCCGACCACCAGCGACGCGTTCCCCCGTCCCGCCGCCCGGCCCGCGTACAGCGTGCTCGGGACCGAGCGCGACCCCGCCGTCGTGCTGCCGCCGTGGCAGGACGGCCTGGCCGCCTACCTGGACGCGCGCGCCGGCGCGGCCTGAGCGCGCCGGCGAGCCGCGCGCCGCGCGTCAGCGGCCGAGGCGGCGGGCCATCCACGCGGTCGACGACGCGGCCGCGCGGGTGATGATCGTGCCGTGGTCCGCCCCCGAGAACGTGCGGTCGCTGACGCTGCGCGCCCCGCCGGCCCGCAGCTTCGCGACGAGCGAGCGGGTGAAGACCGGCAGCACCGTCTGGTCGGCGGTGCCCTGCGCGACGTAGACCGGGATGCGCCCGAAGCGCAGCGTCTCCGGTCCCTGGGCGCGCAGCACCCCGGCGATGCGGGCGGTGTCGTAGTCGGAGCGCAGGACCGCGCGCGGCGACAGGCGCCCCCAGGAGGAGAGGCCGCTGAGCTCGCCGATGCACGTGGTCAGCGTGCTCGGGTACAGCGCGAGCGCCGCGTCGGAGAGCGCCTCGCGCGGGTCGACCTGGCCGGCCTCGTCCAGGCCCCGCACGATCAGGCCGATCAACGCGGAGTAGCCGAACCCGGGCGTCACGTACGCGCGCGCCAGGCCGATCTGGTCGGCGAGGTTCGACGCGGGCGCGTAGGCGACGACGCCGCGCAGCCGCAGGCCCGGGGCGACCGCGCGCGCCCGCGCCCCGGCCCACAGCGCCGCGTGCCCGCCCTGCGAGTGGCCCGCCACGATCAGCGCCCGTCCGACGCGCCGGTCCAGTCGCCGCGCGGCGGTCGCGAGGTCGAGCACCGCGGCGGCCTCCGAGCGTCCGACGAGGTACTCGTGCGCGCCCGCGGTCCCAAGGCCCTGGTAGTCCGTGCGCACGACGGCGTAGCCGCGCTTCAGCCAGCGCGTCAGCAACGGCGTCAGGTACGCGCGGTTGGCGCGCACCGACGACGGACGGCGGTCGCGCGAGGGGGCGCACGCGTCGGCGATCCCGCTCGTGCCGTGCGCGAACGACACGATCGGCCAGCCGCCCCTCGGCGCACGACCGCGCGGCAGCGATACGAGCCCCGACGTCGCGGTGGCGCGGCCGGCCGCGGTCCGCGAGCGGTACAGGACCAGCAGCGTGCGGGACGCGCCCGGGACCGCGTTGTGGCTGGAGCGCGAGACCGCGCGGGCCCGGATCGGGGTGCCGGCCGGGCCGCGGACGACGGACGCCGGAGCGCGGTAGAACGCGCTGCCCGACGGGCCCTTCGGGACGGCGGCGGCCGCGGTCGCCGGGCCCACGGCGAGCGGCGCGAGGGTCGCGGCCGCGGTCAGTGCGGCGAGGGCCGCGGCCCGCACGGCGTCGGCCCGCGGGTCAGCCGGCGAGCGCGCTGATCTTCCAGCGCTGCCCGTCCTTGACGAACTGGATGGTGTCGCGGACGTTCTTGTCGCGGTCCTCGGACTCGACGACCGCCTTGGCCGTGGTCCCGGTGACCGTCACCGACTTCACGGAGAGATCGAAGGAGTCCGCGTCCTGGATCGCGTCGTCGATCGCCTCGGCGCAGGTGGCCTTGCCGCCCGCGGTCGCGCGGATCGTCGTGATCAGCTGCTCGCTGAGCAGCTGGCAGACCTGGTCGGCGTCCTGCTCGCGGCCCGCGTCCTGGAGGTCCTCCACGACGTTGGCGACGAGCTTCTGCTCGCCCTTGAAGTCGGGCGACGAGCTCTCCTCGGAGCCCGAGCAGCCGGCCAGCGCAGTGGCGGCGACGAGCACGGCGAGGAGCGGGCGGGCGGCGGTCGGCATCGGCGAGAGGGTACCTTGCATGGCCTCATGGCCGAGGCGCCCACCAGCAGCTCAGGCGGCAGCGTGCCGCGCGGGCGTCACGCCCCACCCCTCGAGGTCCGCGTCGAGGTGCAGCGCAAGCGGCTGTTCGAGGCGGCGGCCGCGGTGTTCGCCCGCGTCGGGTACGCCGACGCGAGCGCCGAGGCGATCGCCCGCGAGGCGGGCATGTCGAAGGCCACGTTCTACGAGCACTTCTCCAACAAGGAGGAGTGCCTGATCGCCCTGTTCGACGACGCGGCCGCGATCATCATGCGCGAGATGGCCGACAACCAGCGGGCCAACCGCCGGGAGTCGGAGAGCTACCACGAGTGGATCGAGCGCGGTGTCCGCGCGTTCCTCGGGACGCTCACGCAGTTCCCGGACGCGTCGCGGACCCTGCTCGTCGAGGTCGTCGGGGCCGGCCCCGCGGCGCTCGCGCGCCGCGACCGCGTCTTCCAGCTGTTCGCCCAGCTGCTCTACGACGACAACAAGGCCGTCGCCCCGCACTACGACGCCCCGAACTTCGCGTCGCTGGAGGACACCTACGCGATCGTCGGCGCGATCGCCGCGCTCGTCGACCGCCAGCTGCGCCACGGCGTCCCCGAGGACCCCACCGACCTCGAGCCCGTCATCGAGCGGCTGTTCTTCGGGCTGCTCGGCCAGGCCGCCGAGCTCGCCGACGGCGGCGAGTGACCGCGGGACCACCGCCCGCGCTCGAGCCGCGCGACGTCGTCGCCCAGGCCACCGACGCGCCGGCGCTCCCGGTCCTCGAGGAGCGGATGACGGAGTGCCGGGCGTGCCCGCGCCTCGTCGCCTGGCGCGAGGAGGTCGCGACCGTCAAGCGCGCCGCCTACGCCGACGAGCAGTACTGGGGCCGGCCCGCGCCCGGCTTCGGGGACCCGGACGCCCGGATCCTCGTCCTCGGCCTCGCACCCGCCGCGCACGGCGCGAACCGCACCGGCCGCGTGTTCACCGGTGACCGCTCCGGCGACTTCCTCTACGCGGCGCTGCACCGCGCGGGCCTGGCCAACCAGCCGACCTCGGTCGCGCGCGACGACGGGCTCGCGCTCCACGACACCTGGGTGAGCGCGGCGGTCCGCTGCGCGCCGCCCGCGAACAAGCCGACGCCCGACGAGCGCGACACCTGCCTGCCGTGGGCGGTGCGCGAGCTCGAGCTGCTGCCCCGCCTGCGCGTGGTGCTGTGCCTCGGCGGGTTCGCCTGGGAGGCGGCGCTGCGGCTGCGCCGCGCCGCGGGCGCACCGGCCGCCGGGCCACCGAAGCCGCGCTTCGGCCACGGCGCGCTGTTCGACGACGGGGCGTGGCTGCCGCTGCTGGGCTGCTTCCACGTCTCCCAGCAGAACACGTTCACCGGCCGGCTGACCGAGCCGATGATCGACGACGTGCTCGAGCAGGCGCGCGCGATCGCCGACGGGCGCTGACCGCGGGCGCGCCAGCCACCCGCCCCGGCCGCAATCAGGACCGTTCCTGACCGCAGGCCCCGGGTACCCTCGGAGGCGATGTCCCTGCGCGCGTTCACCCCGGCCGTCCGCGACTGGTTCACGGGCGCGTTCGCCGGTCCCACCGCCGTGCAGGAGCAGGCGTGGCCCGCGATCGCGACGGGTGAGCACGTCCTCATCTCCGCCCCGACCGGGTCCGGCAAGACGCTCGCCGCGTTCCTCTGGGGCCTCGACCGGCTGGTCGCCGAGCCGTCGACCGAGCCCGGCGTGCGGCTGGTCTACGTCTCGCCGCTGAAGGCGCTCTCGCACGACGTCGAGCGCAACCTGCGGGCGCCGCTGCGCGGCATCGCCGGGGGCGACGAGGCGCGCGTCCCGACGGTCGCGATCCGCACCGGGGACACGCCGCAGCGCGAGCGCACGCAGATGCAGCGCACCCCGCCGGACGTCCTCATCACGACGCCCGAGTCGCTGTACCTCATGCTCACCTCGCAGGCGCGCGCGATGCTCACCGGGGTCGAGGCGGTGATCGTCGACGAGATCCACGCGGTTGCCGGGACGAAGCGCGGCTCGCACCTGGCGCTGACGCTCGAGCGGCTCAGCGCGCTCGTCGCCGCCGAGCACCCCGACCGTGACGTGCAGCGCATCGGCCTGAGCGCGACGCAGAACCCGCTGGAGGAGGTCGGCCGCTTCATGGTCGGGCCGCGGCGGACGTGCACGATCGTCGACGCGGGCGTGCGCAAGCCGCTGGACCTGCAGATCCACGTGCCGGTCGAGTCGATGGTCGAGCCCGACGAGTCGATCGACCGCGACCCGCTCGACCCGGTCGTCGGCGGCGAGGCGACGCGCCGGTCGATCTGGCCGGCGATCTACCCCGAGCTGCTGCGGCTCGTGCACGAGCACCGGTCCACGATCGTCTTCGTGAACAACCGCCGCGCGGCCGAGCGCCTCGCGCTGCGACTCAACGACCTGCACAACGAGGCCGGGGACGAGGACGGAGAGCCGCAGGCGGAGCGCGAGGTCGAGATCATCGCGCGCGCCCACCACGGGTCGCTCGCGCGCGAGGAGCGCCTGGTCGTCGAGGACCTGCTGAAGACCGGGGAGCTGCCGTGCCTGGTGGCCACCTCGTCGCTGGAGCTCGGCATCGACATGGGCGCCGTGGACCTCGTCCTGCAGGTCGAGTCGCCGAAGTCCGTGTCGCGCGGCCTGCAGCGGATCGGCCGCGCCGGGCACAACGTCGGGGACGTCTCCAAGGGCCGGATCTTCCCGAAGTTCCGCGGCGACCTCCTGGAGTGCGCCGTCGTCGCGCGGATGATGCGCGACGGGCGGATCGAGCCCACGGTCGTGCCGCGCAACGCGCTCGACGTGCTCGCCCAGCAGATCGTCGCGATCGCCGCGTCCGCCGCCGCCCCGGACGCCTCGTCCGACGAGGAGGGCGTCGTCGCCGTCGACGACCTGTACGCCCTGATCACCCGCACGTACTCGTACGCGGAGCTGCCACGCGAGCTGCTGGAGAACGTCCTCGACATGCTCGACGGGCGCTACCCGTCGCAGGAGTTCGGGGACCTGCGCCCGCGGATCGTCTGGGACCGCGTCGCCGGGACGATCCGTCCGCGCAAGGGCGCCCGCGCACTGGCGATCGTCAACGCGGGCACGATCCCCGACCGCGGCCTCTACTCGGTGACGCTCCCGGACGGCCGGCGGGTCGGCGAGCTCGACGAGGAGATGGTCTACGAGGCACGGCCCGGGCAGACGTTCCTGCTCGGCGCGTCGACCTGGCGGATCGAGGAGATCCAGCGCGACCGCGTCATCGTCACCCCCGCGCCCGGCGCGCCCGGCGCGGTGCCGTTCTGGCGCGGCGACACGATCGGCCGCCCGAAGGAGCTCGGGCAGGCGATGGGCGAGTTCGCGCGCACCGCGGTCGACCTGCCGGCCGAGCAGCTCGAGCGCGACTACGACCTCGACCCGCGCGCGGCCCGCAACCTGCTCGCGTTCCTCGCCGAGCAGCAGGACGCCACGCGCGTGATCCCGTCCGACACCGCGATCGTCGTCGAGCGGTTCCGCGACGAGCTGGGCGACTGGCGGGTCTGCGTCCTGTCCCCGTACGGCGGGCGCGTGCACGCCGCGTGGGGGCTCGCGCTCTCCGCCCGGATCCGGGACGAGCTGGGCCTCGAGTCCGACGCGATCTGGTCCGACGACGGCATCATCGTCCACCTCCCCGACGCGGATCTCGGGGTGGCGTCGGCGTCACATGACGCCGACGCCGGGCCCCCGTACCGTGCCGGGGTCGAGGACGTGCTCGACCTGATCCTCGTCGAGCCCGACGAGCTCGAGGACCTCGTCGTCGGGGAGCTGGGCTCGTCCGCGCTGTTCGGGGCGCGCTTCCGCGAGAACGCCGGCCGCGCGCTGCTGATCCCGCGCGCCTACCCGGGCAAGCGCACGCCGCTGTGGCAGCAGCGCCTCAAGGCCCAGTCGCTGCTGGAGGTCGCCAAGCGCTACGGCGACTTCCCGATCGTGCTGGAGACCTACCGCGAGTGCCTGCGCGACGTGCTCGACGTGCCCGGCACGATCGAGCTGCTGCGCGCGCTGCACCGCCGCGAGATCGCGCTCGTCCCGGTCGAGACGAAGACCGCCTCGCCGTTCGCCGGGTCGCTGCTGTTCGACTACGTCGCGACCTACATGTACGAGGGCGACACGCCCAACGCCGAGCGGCGCGCCGCCGCCCTGTCCCTCGACAAGGACCTGCTGCGCGAGCTGCTCGGTCAGGACGAGCTGCGCGAGCTCATCGACGCGGGCGCGCTCGAGCAGGTCGAGGCCGACCTGCAGCACCTCTCCGAGCGCACGCGCGCGACCACCCGGGACGAACTGGCCGACGTGCTGCGCCGGGTCGGCGACCTGTCGCTCGACGAGCTGCGCGCCCGCGCGCACGAGGGCGTGGACGTCGCCGCCGGTCTCGCGGCGCTCGCCGACCAGCGTCGCGCCGTGCTCGTGCGCGTCGGCGGCGAGGACCGCTGGATCGCCGCCGACGACGCCGGCCTCTACCGGGACGCGCTCGGCACCGTCCCGCCCGGCGGGCTGCCCGCCGCGTTCGTCGCCGACGTCCCCGACGCGCTGCGCAAGCTCGTCGCGCGGTACGCGCGCACGCGCGGCCCGTTCACGACCGCGGAGCTGCGCGCCCGCTACGGGCTCGCCTCCGGTGGCGGACTGGACCTCGTGCTGCAGGCGCTCGAGCGCGACGGCACGCTCGTCAACGGCGAGCTGCGCCCGGGCGGCACGGTGCGCGAGTGGTGCGACGCCGACGTCCTGCGACGGCTGAGGCGCGCGTCGCTCGCCGCGCTGCGGCACGAGATCGAGGCGGCCGACCAGCGGGCGCTCGGGCGCTTCATGCCGTCCTGGCACGGCATCGACCGCCACCCGCCCGCCGGGGCGGGCATCGACCGGCTGCGCGAGACGCTCGTGCCGCTGCAGGGGCTCGCGCTGCCCGTGGAGACGTGGGAGTCCGAGGTGCTGCCGCGGCGCATCGGCGCCTACTCGCCGACGTGGCTGGACCAGCTGTGCGCCTCCGGCGAGGTCGTGTGGGTCGGCTCGGGTGCGCTGGGCCGGCGGTCGGGTCGCGTGGCGCTGTACTTCCGCGAGGACGCGGCGGCGATCGGTCCTCCCGGCCTGCGCCCGGTCGAGGAGGTCGACGGGGAGCTGCACGCCGCGCTGCGCGGCCGCCTGCAGCACGCACCCGCGTTCTTCACCGACCTGCTGGCGGAGTTCGTCGACGCGGCGCCCGAGGCGCTGCAGGACGCGCTGTGGGATCTCGTGTGGGCGGGCGAGGTCACCAACGACGCGTGGGCGCCGCTGCGCGCGCCGCGGCTGACGCTCGCGCGCTCCGCGCAGGCGGCGGCGCGATCGCGGTCCGGCTCCTCGCGGCGGGCCGGGACGCGGTTCGCCTCGCGGCGGCTCGGCGCGCAGGCGCAGGTCGTGGGCCGCTGGGCGTCCGCCGCGCCGCTGTTCTCCGCCGGGCCCGCCGACGTCCTCGACCCGCGGGCGCGACGGCGGACCGTCGCGGAGCTGCTCCTCGAGCGGCACGGGATCGTCACGCGCGAGCACGTGGTCGGCGAGGGGGTCGCGGGCGGCTTCAGCGGCCTCTACGACGTCTTCGGGGACCTCGAGACGCTCGGCGTCTGCCGCCGCGGCTACTTCGTCGAGGGTCTCGGCGGCGCGCAGTTCGCGCTCCCCAGCGCGGTCGAGCGGCTGCGCGCGCAGAAGGCCGACGACGAGGCGCCGCCGCTCGTGCTCGGCGCGACCGACCCCGCCCAGCCCTACGGTGCGGTGCTGCCGTGGCCCAAGCGCGACGACGGCGAGACGCGGGCGCCACAGCGGGTCGCGGGGGCCGTGGTGGTGCTGAGCGGCGCCGAGCCGGTCCTCTACGTCGAGCGCGGCGGGCGGTCGCTGCGGGTCCTGTGCGCGTTCGACGACCCGCGCCTGCCGACCGCGCTGGACGCGCTCGCGGACTGGGTCCGCGCCGGTCGCGGTCGCAAGCTCGCGCTGGAGAAGATCGACGGCGAGACCGTCATCGCCCACGTCCTCGAGCCGCTGCTGGTCGCCGCGGGCTTCCGTCAGAACCCGACGAAGCTCACCCTGAGCGCCTGACCGGCCGGGCTGCGCCCGCCCGCCGCGCCCCGGCTGGCGCCCGCCCGCAGCCCCCAATCCCGCCGAACTGGGTGATCTCGCACCCGCATATGGGCGCCGGATCACCCAGAACGCCCGGCTTCGGGGCGGTGGCGCGTCACGCCGGCGTGTCGAGCCTGCGCCGCAGCAGCGAGCGCTCCGCCGGCGAGGGCGCGAGCTGCAGCGCCCGGGCGTCCGCCAGCCGGGCGCCGTCGGGGTCCCCCGCGCGGCGGAGCAGCTCGGCGCGGGTGGCGTGCAGCAGGTGGTAGCCGTCCAGCGCGCGCTCGAGGCCCGCCAGCTCGTCGAGCGCCGCGTCCGGACCGCGGACCTCCGCGAGGGCGACCGCGCGGTTGAGCCGCACGACGGCGGTGTCCTGCACGGCGACGAGGCGGTCGTAGAAGGCGAGCACGGTCGGCCAGTCGGTCGGGCCGTCGGCGAGGTGGGTGGCGACGATCGCGGCCTGCAGGACGTACGGACCGGGAGGCCCCAGGCGTGCCGCGCGATCGACGAGCCGGCGGCCCTGCGCGATGGCCGCCCGGTCCCACCGCGCACGGTCCTGGTCGGCGAGCAGCACCAGCTCGCCGTCCGCGTCGGTGCGCGCTCCGCGCCGCGCGTCGTGCAGCGTCATCAGCGCCAGCAGCCCGAGCGCCTCGCGCTCGTCGGGCATCAGCGCGCAGAGGATCGAGGTCAGCCGGATGGCCTCGGCGCAGAGCTCGTGCCGCACCAGCGCGTCCCCGCTGGAGGCGGCGTAGCCCTCGTTGAAGATGAGGTACATCGTGGCGAGGACCGCGGGCAGGCGGTCGGGCAGCGCCGCGTCGCGCGGGACGGCGAAGGCGATGCCGGCGTCGCGCAGCTTGCGCTTCGCGCGCACCACGCGCTGCTGCATCGTCGTCTCGGAGACGAGGAAGGCGCGCGCGACCTCCGGGGTCTGCAGGCCACCGACGAGACGCAGGGTGAGACCCACCCGTGCCTCGAGCGCGAGCGCCGGGTGGCAGCAGGCGAAGATCAGCGCGAGGCGGTCGTCGGGGATCGGCACGGGGTCGTCGTCCTGGTCACCGGGCACCGCGCGCCGGAGCTCGGCGGCGAGCACCTCCGCCTTCTCGGCGAGGCGCCGGGAGCGCCGCAGGCGGTCGATCGCCTTGTTGCGTGCGGTCCGGGCGATCCAGGCCGCGGGCTCGGCGGGCACGCCGTCGTGCGGCCAGCGCTCGAGCGCGACGACGAAGGCCTCCTGGACCGCCTCCTCGGCCAGGTCGACGTCGCGGAGCACGCGGGCCAGCACGGCGACCGCCCGTCCCGCGCCGTCGCGGAACAGGCGGTCGACCTCGAGCGTGGCGCCGGCGGTCAGGGAGCGGCCGTCCCGGTGGCGTCGCGGTTCTCGGCGATGTCGGTGCCGCCGGCCGTCGGACGCACCTCGATCGCCCCGCCCCACTGCACGGCCGGGACCTTCCTGGCCCAGGCGAGCGCCTCGTCGAGGTCGGCCACCTCGAGGACGTAGTAGCCGGCGAGCTGCTCCTTGGTCTCGACGAAGGGGCCGTCGGTCAGCACGACCTCACCGCCACCGCGGACGGTCGTCGCCGTCGCCGACGGTTGCAGGCCCGAGCCGCCGCGCAGCACCCCGGCGGCGGCCGCCTCGTTGTTGAACGCGGCCCACGGCGCCATCGTCTCGGGCGTCAGCTCGAGCTCCTCCGGCTCCTCCATCCAGATCGTCAGCAGGTACTGCATGTCATGTCCCTCCTCGGGCGGTGGTGCGGTGGCCTCGGTGACCGCCGCGGTTCGACCCATGGACGAACGACAGACGACCGGATCGACCGAGACAAGAGCGCTGGCGCGCCAGCTTCGCCGGAGCCCTCCCATGCCCTCGCCGAACTGGGTGATCTCGAGCCCAGATATGGGCGCCGGATCACCCAGAACGCCCCGGGCGTGCGGGCCGACGGGCGCGCGGGGCCACCCGACGGGCGCGCCCGCGCCGTCAGGGCGTGGGGCGGCCCGTCCCGACGCGCTGCCAGGCGCCGAGGACCATGAGGGTCTTCGTGCCGATCACGCGGCCGCTGCCGCGCAGGCGCTCGATGACCTGCTGGATGTGCTCCATGTCGCGGGCGCGGAGGTGCACGATCGCGTCCGGGTCGCCGGCGATGGCGTAGACCGCGCGGACCTCCCGCATCGACGCGACCCGCTCGTGGACCCCGGTGATGCCCGTCGTGCCCGCGAAGCGCAGCTCGATGAACGCCTCCAGCGTCCAGCCGAGCTTGCGGTGGTCGACCTGGGCGCGGAAGCCCGTGATCACCCCGTCGGCCTCCAGGCGGTCGACCCGGCGCTTCGCCGCCGCCGTCGAGAGGCTGACCGCGCGGCCGATCTCCGCGTAGCTCGCGCGACCGTCGCGCTCGAGCAGGTCGATGATCTCCAGGTCGGTCTCGTCCAGCGCCATGACGCAACGATCATCGCCCACGAACTGATCCAGCGCAATCTTCTTGCGTCCCTAACGGAGGCGAAGCGAAAATCTCGACGCGCCGAGGCGCCGATGGCGCACAGTCGTCCGCATGCCGTCCCCGTGGGCCCTGCTCGCCGTCATCGCGCTGCTGCGCGGCTGCTCCTATCTGCCGACCCAGTGGGCGCTCGGTGCGCTCCCGCCGATCGCCGTGGTCGTGCTGCAGGTGCTGGGTGCCGGGCTGTTCCTGCTCGTCGCGCTAGTCGCCGGCCGGGCGCTGCGCCCGATGCTCGCGCTCGCGCGGCGCGCCCCGGGACCGGTCGCCCTCCTCGCGCTGTCGCAGACCGTCGTCCCGCTGACGCTCATCGCCCTCGCGGTCGGCAGCGTGCAGACCGGCGCGGCGGCGATCCTCGTGGCGCCCTCCCCGATCCTCGCGGCGATGCTCGCCCGCGCGACCGGCGACCGCACCCCGCTCGGCACCGCGCAGCTCGCCGGGATGGGCCTCGCGCTCGCCGGGGTCGTGCTCGTCGGCGCGGGCGCGCACGTCGGCTCGGCGGCCGGCGCCGGGGCCTTCCTCGCCGCTGGTGCCTGCTACGCGGTCGCCGCGGTCACGATGCGCCGGCACTTCGCCGACACGCCCGTGCTCGTCACCGCCGGCCTCACGACGCTGCCCGCGCTCCCCGTCGCGCTCGTCGCGCTCGCGCTGCTGCCGCTCGGCGGCGTGCCCGCGACCGCGATCGGCGGCACGTTGCTCCTGGGGACGCTGACCCTCGGCGTCGCGGTGGTGCTGCTGGTGACGCTCGTCCGCCGCGTCGGCGCGGCCCGCGGGCTGCTCGTCATCTACCTCACCCCGGTGGTGGCGCTCGTGGCCGCCGTCGTCGCCGCGGGTGAGCCGCTGACCGTCGCCGCGGTCCTCGGGCTCGGAACCGTCGTCGCCGGCGTCGCCCTCGCCGCCCGGCCGGTCCGGCCCGCGCCCGCGCCCGCGCGGCCGCGGCCGGGCTACGCGCCGGTCGCCGCCACCCTGCGGCCCGAGGCCGTGCGTGCGCTCGGGACCGCGCAGCGGGTCCGCGTCGCCGCGGGCGACTGAGCCCGCTGCGCGAGCGCCCACCGGTCCGGGCGCACCCGCGCACGCGGTGCGGGCTACGGCCGGTTGCGGCCGTAGGCGTCGTGGGCGTCGACCCACTCCTCCGCGACGATCGCCGAGCCGAGCGACAGCTCGCCGCAGAGGACGGTCGCGGCGACGATCTCGGTGAGCTTGCGGACCTTGCCGGCGCCGTAGCAGTCCATGAGCTCCAGGCACTCGCGCTGGGTCGGCAGACCGGTGCCGCCCCCGTAGGTCGCGACGATCAGCGACGGGATCGTGATCGAGAAGTAGTAGTCGCCGTTGTCGCGCAGCTCCGCGTACACGTACGCGGCGGAGGACTCGGCGACGTTCGCGGCGTCCTGCCCGGTCGCGATGAACATCGCGGTGATGCCGTTGGCGGAGTGCGCGCCGTTGTTGTTGACCCCGGCCATGAAGCCGCCGAGGTTCGAGATCTGCCGGGCCCGGTACATGAGCCGCGAGTCCGAGCGCATCACGCGCTGGAACAGCTCGTTCGGGACGGTCGCCTCGGCGATCACGCGCTTGCCGCGCGTGTGCAGCATGTTCACCGTCGAGGACTTCTTGTCCGTCGCGAAGTTCGACTCGAGGAAGTGGTGCTCGATCGTGTCGTTGTTCGCGCGGATCCAGCGGCACGCCTCCTGCGTCGCCTTGCCTGTGAGGTTCTGGCCCGCCGCGTCCCCGGTCGTGTAGTTGAACCGCGTGTAGAGCATGCGGCCGGCGGAGTAGCGCTCGATCTCCTGCAGCCTGCCGGTCGACGTCGTGGTCTCCGCGGCGGCCTTGATCTCGTCGAAGTGCTCGTCGAGCCAGCCGTCGAAGTCCCGCGCCTCGCGCGCGCTGGGGAAGATGAACGAGGGGGCGCGCTGCATGTGGTCGTCCATGACCGTGACCGTCACGCCACCGGCCTCGTGCAGCAGCCGCATGCCGCGGTTGTACGAGGCGACGAGCGTGCCCTCGGCGGTCGCGAGCGGGACGTAGAACTCCCCCTGCGCGTGCTCGCCGTTGACGAGCAGCGGTCCCGCGAGGCCGATCGGGACCTGGGCGACGCCGACGAAGTGCTCGATGTTCCCGGCCAGGACCGCGGGGTCGAACGAGTACGAGCCGACGTGCTCCAGCGCCGCCCCGGTGTGCTCCTGCGCGAACTCCCGCCGCATCGCGGCGGCCTCGCGCGAGTAGTCGTTCTCCCTGTCGCGCGGCACAGCCACCCGCCCCGGACGCCCAAGTCCCTCAGCCATACCCAAACGCTACCGCCCCCGCCCCCCGCTCCCCGCGGCCGAACAGGGAGAAGTTCGGCTCCACGCCGACAGACTCCCTGTTCGGCCGGCACAGGGGGGGTCAGGGGCGTTTGGTGGCCGGGTTCATGATCCCCGCCGGGTCCAGGGCGCGGCGCACCGCGTCGGCGGCGGCGACGGCGGCCGGGGACCACTGCTTCGACAGCCAGCCGTTCTTCAGCAGGCCCAGGCCGTGCTCGCCGGACACGGTGCCGCCGAGCTCGAGCGCCATCGCGAAGAGGTCGGCCGCGGCGTCGTCGGCGCGGGCGCGCTGTGCCGCGTCGGCCGGGTCGAGCAGGAAGGTCGAGTGCAGGTTGCCGTCGCCCGCGTGCCCCCAGGAGCACGCCTGCAGCCCATGGCGGGCGCCGATCTCGACCGTGCGCTCGACCGCCTCGGCGAGCCGCTCGACCGGCACCGCGATGTCCTCGGAGAGCTTGCCGCCGTGCACCGCCGCCACCGCGATCGACACGCCGTCGCGCCAGCGCCACAGCGCGCCCGGCGACGGCTGCGACACCGTCGCGCCGGCGGACCGCAGGGCGGCGACGACCTCGTCGGCGTCCTGCGGCGAGGTGTCGACCTCGACGATCAGCACGAACCCCGCGTCGGGCGACAGCGCCCCGCCCGGGAACGACCCCGCCGCCGCGGCGACCGCGCCCGCGTCGAGGAACTCGACCACGGCCGGGACCACGCCGCTGCCCAGCACGGCGTCGAGCGCCTCCTGCCCGGCGCGGGCGTCCGGCAGCACCGCCGCGATCGCGATCTCGACCGGCGGCGCCGGGATCAGCCGCATCCAGGCCGCGGTGATGATCCCCAGCGTGCCCTCGCTGCCGCAGAGCAGGCCCGCCAGGTCGTAGCCGGCGACGTCCTTGCGCGTCGGCCCGCCGACCGTCACGAGCTCGCCGTTGCCGAGCACCGCCTCCACCCCGAGCACCCACGCGCGCGTGACGCCGTGCTTGAAGCAGTGCGGGCCCCCCGCGTTCGTCGCGATGTTGCCGCCGATGTGCGACTGCTCGGCCGCGCCCGGGTCGACCGGGAACCGCAGCCCGTTCTCGCGCGCCAGCCGCGCGAGCCGCGCCGTCGTCACCCCCGCCTCCACGTGCGCGCGCCACTGCAGCACGTCCAGCGACCGGACCGCGTCCAGCCGGTCGACCGCGACCACCACGGAGGCCGGGTCCTGCGGCACGCAGCCGCCGCTGAAGCCCGTACCGCCCCCGCGCGGCACCACGGGCACCCCGCGCTGCGCGCACCACGACACGACCGCGGCGACCTCCTGCGCGGACCCGGGCCGCACGAGCGCGGCGGCGCTGCCGGTCACCCCGGCGTAGGCGCTGGCGTCGGCGAGCAGCGCGGGGTCCGGGGAGGCGACGACGTGATCGTCCCCGACGAGCGCACGGAGGTCGGCGAGCACCCCGCAACCGTACCCTGGGGACAGCGCGATGCCCGAGGGCGACACCATCCACCACGCCGCGAACCGCATCCGCCCGATCATCGGCGGCACGGTCCCGGACGAGATCCTCACCCCCCATCCGCGGTTCGGCCGGGACGGCTGGCCGCAGCGACTGGCGGGCCGCGAGGTGCTGTCGGTCGACGCGCACGGCAAGCACCTGTTCATCCGCTTCGACGGGGACCTGACGCTGCACTCGCACCTGCGGATGACCGGCTCCTGGCACACGGGCATGGTCGGCAGGCGGTGGCGGCGCTCGCCCCGGCGGGCCTGGCTGATCCTGCGGGCGCGCGGCCACGAGGTCGTGCAGTTCGACGGTCCCGTCCTCGAGCTGCTGACCGAGTCGCGGACCCGCTTCGACCACCGGCTGCAGGCGCTCGGACCCGACATCTGCGTGCCGCCGTTCGACACCGAGCGGTTCCTGCGACGACTGCGCCAGGACGACCCCACCCGGCCGATCGGCGACGCGCTGCTGGACCAGCGCACGGTCGCCGGGATCGGGAACATCTGGAAGAGCGAGGCCTGCTGGGAGGCACGGGTCGACCCGCGGCGCAAGGCCGGGAAGGTGTCCGACGACGAGGCGCGCGCGCTCGTCGACCTCGTGCACCCGCGGATGGTCGACTCGGCCACCTCCGGCACCAACGGGCGCGACGCCCGCGCCTACGGTCGCGAGGGTCGCCCGTGCCCGCGCTGCCGCACCACGATCGTCATGGGACGCCTCGGGGACGACAACCGCTCGACATACTGGTGCCCGGGATGTCAGCGGTGAGGGACCGGCCCCGGCGCGTGGGGCACAAGGGCGCGCACGCGCTCGCGCACGGCAACACGGCCGCGAGCTTCGACGCGGCCCTCGGGCTGGGCGTCGACATGATCGAGTTCGACGTCCTCCCCGCCCACCAGGACGGCACCGGCGCCCTGCTCCTCGCCCACGACTACGAGGACGCCGCGGCACGCGAGCCGCTGACGCTCCAGCAGGGCCTCGCGCACCTCGCCGCGCCCGCCTTCGCGGGGATCGAGCTGGACGTCGACCTGAAGCTCCCCGGCTACGAGGACCGGGTCGTCGCCGCGCTGCGCGAGCACGGCCTGACCGAGCGGACGCTGATCTCGACGATGGAGGTCGCGTCGCTGGCGCGGCTGCGCGCGATCGCCCCGGAGATCCGCCTGGGCTGGTCGGTGCCGAAGGTCCGCCGCGACTACCTCGCGCACCCGCTGACCCGCCCGCTCGCGTACGGGGCGGTCGGCGTGCTGCGCCGCACCGTGCCGCGGCAGGCGGCGGCCGCGATCCGCGCCGGCCGGGTCGACGCGCTGATGGCGCACTGGTCGCTCGTCACCCCGCGCCTGGCCCGCGCGGTCGCGGACGCGGGCGGCGAGCTGTACGTCTGGACGGTCGACGACGCCGCCCGGATCGCCGCGCTGGAGCGCCTCGGGGTCGCGGGGATCATCACCAACGACCCGCGCCTCTTCCCCGCGGACGCGTCGCCGTGAGCGACCCGGTCCGGGGCCTGCGGCGCCGCGAGTTCCTCGCCACGTCGCTGGCCGCCGTCTCCGCGACCGCGCTCGGCGCGTGCGGCGGCGACGAGGAGCCCGCCCGCCGGGTCGACGTCGTGGTGGTCGGGGCCGGCATGGCCGGCCTCGGGGCCGCCCGGGCGCTGCAGGACGGCGGCCTCGACGTGCTCGTGCTCGAGGCCGGGGAGCGGATCGGCGGTCGCGTGCACACCGACCGCGGCTGGGAGGACCTGCCGGTCGACCTCGGCGCCTCCTGGATCCACGGCCGCGACGGCAACCCGCTGACCGCGCTGGCCCGTGACGCGGACGTCGAGACCGCGGTCTTCGACGTCGGCGGGGAGCAGGGCGACGGCACCGTCGTGGTGTACGACGGCGACGGGGAGCGGATCCCCGAGGCGACGCTCGAGCGGCTCGAGCGCGACGTCGAGCGGTTCTACGACCTCGCCGAGGAGGAGGGCGATCCGCGCGCCGCGGTCGGCGACGTGCTGGCCGCCGGGATCGACGCGTACGGCCTGCCCGCCGACCGGGCGCGCGAGCTGCGGCTGTCGCTCACCGCCCTGGCGGAGGACCACGGCGCGACGCTCGCGCAGCTGTCGCTCGGCGAGATGCTCGCCGAGGGCGACTTCCCCGGACCGCAGCTCGTCGTCCCGGACGGCCTGGACCGCCTCGCGGGCGCGCTCGCCCGCGACCTGCGGGTCGTGCTGCGCTCCCCCGTTCGGCGGATCGACCGCTCCGCCGGCGGGGTGGTCGTCCACACCCCGTCCGGCCGGACGCGCGCCGCATTCGCCGTGCTGACGCCGTCGATCGGCGTGCTGGCCGCGGGCGTGATCCGGCTGCCCGAGGGCCTGCCCGCGGCGCACGCGCGGGCGCTGCGGCGGCTGCGGCTGGGTCGCTACGAGAAGGTCGTGCTGCGGTTCGAGGAGGCGTTCTGGGACGACGTCGACCTGATCGCGCGCCGCACCCGACCGGGCGCGCCGTTCTCGGCGTTCTTCAACCTCGACCGCGTCGGCGACGCGCCCGCGCTGATGGCGCTGAACGGCGGCGGCGCGGCCCGCGCGCTGGCCGGCCTGCCCCCGGCGCAGCGGGTGGCCCGGGCGGTGGCGGCGCTGCGGACGATCCACGGTGCGGGGATGCCCGAGCCGGTCGGCGTGCGCACGACGGACTGGGCGCGCGACCCGCTCACGCGCGGCGCCTACTCCTACGCCCCGGCGGGCGCCGGGGCGGCGGACCGTCGGGCGCTCGGCCGGCCGGTCGGCGGGCGGCTGTGGATCGCGGGCGAGGCGACGCACCCGCGGCGCTCCGCGACCGTGCACGGAGCGCTGCTCGAGGGCCGCCGCGCGGCGCGGGAGATCCTCGCGCTCAGCGGATGATGCAGCTGGCGCGGCTGTAGCCCTTGGGGTCGGCGCCGCGCGTGTTGCCGTGCCCGCTGGTGGTGCGGGTGCGCGCGCGCCGCACGACCTCGCCGTCCTGACGCCACTCGAACGTCACCGCGCCGCGCAGCCGGTAGCCGCCCGCGGTCGGGGCCTTGATGACGAAGTTGCGGCCGGACTGGCGCTGCAGGTAGCGGCCGGAGCCGACGGCCAGGAAGCCGCTGTCGCCGCCGCGGCCGACGTTGTGCCAGCGGTTGTCCGTGCGGGAGAAGAACTGGACCTGGAAGCGCATGAACATCCGCTCGGCGCTGATGCCGCTGCCGGGCATCGAGGCGCGGATGCCGATCGTGTCGGGGCGGTCCGCGGTGTCGCACACGTTGACCGTCGCCCAGAGCAGGGGGGACTCGCTGATCGGCCGCGGCTTCTCGGACTGCCCGGCGGCCGGGACGGCGGCGACGGCGACGGCCGTGAGGGCCGCCGCGGACAGCGAGGTTGCGCGCCGGGCGACCATGCCACGACGATACGTGATGGTTCGCGGGGCGCGTCGTAGTACGTGCATGAGTGACACCTTGACCATGGCTCTACCGAGGGAGAACACGGCACGGGTGGCATTCGACGCGCTGTACCGGCAGACGGTCGACGACGTGTACGCGTACGTCGTCTCGCTGCTGCGGGACCGCAGCGCGTCGGAGGACGTCACCGCCGCCGTCTACGAGCGGGCGTACCGCAGGCGATCGAGCTACCGGCCCGACCGTGGCAGCGAGCGCGCCTGGCTGTTCGGGATTGCCCGCAACGCCGCGCTCGACGAGCTGCGACGACGGTCGCGGACCGCCGCGCTCGTCGTCGAGCCCGACGACCCCGACGCGGCCGCCGCGTTCGACGCCGCCCACGAGGAGACGGAGGCCGCGGACCGCCGCGCCACCGTCCGGGCCGCCGTCGCGCGGCTCGAGGCGCGCGACCGCGAGCTCATCGCCCTGAAGTTCCACGCCGGCCTGACCAACGTCGAGATCGCCGGGGTCCTCGGCATCTCCGAGGCCAACGCCGGCACCCGCATCCACCGTGCCGTGACGAAGCTCCGGGAGGCCTGCTCATGACCCGCCGCCAGAACACCCCCGAGGACCTCGATCCCGTGGTCGCCGCCGAGCTCGCCGAGCTCGAGCGCGCGCTCGCCGGGGACGCGGGCGCCGACCCGCTGCTGACCGACCTCGTCCGCGAGACGCGCGCGACCGCGCCCCGCTTCACCGGCCCCGCCCGCGTCGCGCTCGACGAGCGCGTCCGGGACGGGTTTCCCCGCCCGTCGCGCAGCGCCGGCCTGCTCGCCCGCGTGCGCCCGTCGGGTCTGCGTCTGCGGCCCGTGCTCGCGGTCGCCGCGGTCGCGGTCGTCGGCGTCACGGTCACGACCGCGGCGCTGACCGGGAGCGAGACCGTGGAGGTGAGCGGCTTGGGCGCGCCGGTGGCGCAGGACACGCGTCCGGCGACCGACGCGGGCGCCACGGCGACGCCGCCCGAGGCGCCGGACGCCGCGCGCGAGTCCGCCCCGCAGGCGGCGACCGGCGCGCCCGCCTCGTCGCTGCCGGGCCCGTCCGGCGCGGCGCCGTCCGTCGCGAGCCCGGCGCCCGCGGTCCCCTCGGCCGGTGCGCCCGGGCAGCGGACCCGCCGCGTCGAGCGCTCGGCGGCCCTGTCGCTGACCGCCCGGCCCGACGAGGTGCAGCGTGTCGCCGACGGGGTCATCCGCACCGCGCAGGGCCTCGGCGGCATCGTCGCCTCCTCGCGCATCAGCACGTCCCCGGACGGCGGCGAGGCGACGCTCGACCTGCGGATCCCGACCTCCCGGCTGGACCGCGCGATCGCGGACCTCTCGAAGCTCGCGAGCGTCGCCGGACTCGACCAGGACAGCCAGGACATCACCGGCGCGGTGGTCTCCGCCACGGACCGGCTGCAGGACGCGCGCGACGAGCGCGCCGCGCTGCTGAAGGCGCTCGGGCGAGCGCAGACCAACCGGCAGGTGTCGAGCCTGCGGGCGCGGATCGCCGACAGCCGCCGCCGGATCGCGGCCGCGCAGGCCGACGTCCAGCGGCTGCGCGCCCGCACCGACCGCGCGACCGTCACGGTCCTCGTCAGCGGCGACCCGTCCGCCGGGGCGGGCGCGACGTCCGACGAGGACGGGGGCGGCGCCTGGACGCCGGGGGACGCGGCCGGGGACGCCTGGCGGCTGCTGCAGGTCGCCGCCGGGGTCGCGGTGATCGCCGCCGCCGCGCTCGTGCCGCTGGGCCTGCTCGCGCTGCTCGCCTGGGCGGCCGCGCGCACCACCGTCCGCCGGCGCCGCGCCCGCGCCCTGGACGCCGCGGCGTAGCACCCGACCTGCGGGCCGGACGCGGGAATCCCGCCCGATGGCGGGACGACATCCGCGTTCGGCGCCGCGGTGGTGCCCCGGGCGCGTAGGATCGGTCCGTGGCCGAGACGACCGCTTTGCTCTCCCGGGTTCCCGTCTTCGAGGCGCTGGGCGACACCGACCTCGAGCACATCGCCCGCGTGGCCGTTCCGCGGCGCTTCGCGCCGCACCAGGTGATCTTCCGCGAGGGCGACACCTCGGACACCTGCTACCTCGTGCGGCAGGGCCACGCGCGGGCGCTGCGCGAGCACGGCGACGGGCGCAGCATCGCGCTCGCGCACTTCGGTCCGGGCGACATCTTCGGCGAGCTGGCGATGTTCGACGACGAGAAGCGCTCGGCGACCGTGGAGGCGCTCGACGAGGTCGAGGCGCTGGCGATCCTCGGCCAGGACATGCGGCGGCTGATGCGCGACCACCCGGACATCGCGGTCAACCTCGTCGTCGGGCTCGGGCGGCGGCTGCGGGAGGCCAACGAGCGCCTCGCGCGCCAGTCCTTCCAGACGGTGCAGAGCCGCGTCGCCGAGGTGCTCGTCCAGCTCTGCGAGCAGGCCCGCAACGAGGGCGCGGGCGAGGAGGACGTGCTCGTCACGATCACCCAGGCGGACATCGCGCAGCTCGCCGGCTCCAGCCGCGAGTCGGCCAGCCGCTTCATGGCGGTGCTCGAGCGGGCGGGCGTGCTCACGCAGGGCCGCGGCCGCGTCACGATCCACCAGCCGGGCGCGCTGCGGGGCTACATCTACTGATGGCGCGCCCCGACCCCGAGTTCTCCTGCGGCGGCGTCGTCGTCCGTGACGGCCAGTGCATCGTGATCGTGCCGACGCGGCGCGCCGCGGACGGCTCGAAGGTGCTCGCGCTGCCGAAGGGGCACCCGGATCCGGGCGAGACGCCCGAGCAGGCCGCGCTGCGCGAGGTCCGCGAGGAGGCGGGCGTCACCTGCGAGGTCCGCGAGAAGCTCGGCGAGGTCCGCTACTGGTACCAGCGCGACGGCCGGCGGATCGCGAAGGTCGTCGCCTTCTTCCTGCTCGACTACGTGGACGGGGACCCGGCCGACCACGACCACGAGGTCGAGGACGCCCGCTGGGTGCCGCTGCAGGAGGCCGCGCGGACGCTCACCTACGACGGCGAGCGGAGCATGGCCGAGAAGGCGGTGTCCCTCGTGATCGGCACCGGGTAGGGTTGCGGTCCATGCAGGTCCTGAACTTCTACTCGACGATCTTCGCCGACCAGCTCAAGCGCGGCCGCAAGACGGCCACGATCCGGCTCGGTGACAAGTCGCACAAGTACAAGAAGAACCAGGCGGTGATGGTCACCATCGGGTACCAGCACTCGCCGCGCGAGAAGATCTTCGACGCGGTCATCGACCAGGTCGAGGTCAAGCGCGTGAAGGACCTGACGCCGCGGGACATCGAGCACGACAACCCCGAGTTCCGCCGCCACGAGGAGATGATCCACTTCCTCGAGCAGATCTACGGCAAGTCCGTGACGATGGACGACATCGTCACCGTCGTGCGGTTCTCGCAGATCATCGAGAACCCGCCGACCTTCACCGATCGCCTGCACGGCATCGGTGGGGCGCAGAACTAGAGCATCGGTCGCATATCGGCGCGCGGCGCGGTAGGCTGCCGCGCGGCCCGGCAGCGCACGGCAGGGTCTCTACAGGTCCAGACTCTTCCGGAGGTCCCTCATGCGCCCGGTCCAGCGGGTCGTCGCCCTCGCGACGACGCTCCTCGCCGTCCTCTGCTGCTCGCCGGCGTCCGCCGCCGGGCCGACGTGGCAGGTGGAGACCCTGTCCTCGCCCGACGGGAGCGCCTCGCACACCAAGAACGTGTCGGCCTCGGACGGCACCGGCGCCACGACCGTGGCCTGGCTGGAGTGCGTCGGCGGCCGCTGCGACCTCTTCGCCCGCACCCGCTCGGCCGGCGGGACCTTCGGGCCGGAACGCCGCCTCACCGGCGAGGAGGACGAGAAGCTGTCCAACGGCTCGGTCGACGCGCGGTTCCCGATCGCGTCGAACCCCGCCGGCGACGTCGTGGTCGCCTGGGTCTCGTGCCTGGACCCGTCCACGAACGGCGAGCCGTACGCGTGTCGCGTCCGCTACGCGGTGAAGCGCCGCGGCACCACGACGTGGACGCCGGCCGCGACGGCCGCCGCCGTCGCAGCGCCGTACGGCGAGTGGCCCACCCGGCCGGCGGTCGCGATCAACGACGAAGGCGACGTGACCATCGCCTGGGACCGTCACGCCAACGCCGACGCGAGCAGCGCGGTCCAGGCCGTGACGCTGCAGGACGAGAACGGCACGTATGCGGCCGGGTCCGTCGTCGGCCTGAGCCCCTCGGGTGGGAGCTACGTCCGCAACGAGAACGTCGTCGTCACGACCCGCACCGATGGGACCGCGGTGGCGGCCTGGAGTCGGCACGACGGAGGGTGCAACACCGTCCGCTACGCGACGCAGAACCCGGGCGGCTCCTGGGACCCCTCGGGCCAGCTCAACCACGGCAGCTGCGACGTCCTCAACGCGGCGGCGATCAGCTTCGCCCTCGCGCGTGACGGCGACGGCGTCCTGGCCACCTACAGCTGGTCGCAGTTCGTCAGCGGCAGCCGCGACTGGTCGATCCAGGCGCGGACGATCGGCGCGGACGACAGCCTCTCGGCCCCGCAGCTCGTGAGCGACCGGCGCGGACTGTGGAACACGAGCGACACCGCCTACGAGGACGACATCCGGCCCCTCGTGACCAACGCCGCGGGTGACGCGGTCCTGGCCGTCTACGCCGACGTCCCGGGCGCCATCGGCTCGTTCCCCGACGTGCTCCCCACGGCGTTCACGCGGCGCAACGGCGTGTGGACCGAGCACATCCTGGATCCCGTCAACACGACCTCCGCCGGCAGCGTCCAGTTCGTCCCGGGCGCCGCGCTCGAGGCGGACGGCACCGCCACGGTGATCTGGACCCAGCCGCAGCAGGACTCGGGCTACCGCGACGTGTACGTCGCGCGCCATCCGCGCGACGGTGCCTGGACCTCGGCGCAGCGCATCAGCGACCCCGACGACCACGCCTACTACCCCTTCGTCTCGGCCGGGGGCGACGGCCCGCCGGTGGTCACGTGGTGGGCGCAGGGACCGGCCGGCTCCCCGATCCGCGCGAGCGTCCTGCGGGGCACCGTGAACCAGGCGCCGACCGCGTCGTTCGACTACACGCCCGCGGCCCCGGTGGCCGGGCAGGTCACGACCTTCACGTCGACCTCCTCCGACCCGGACGGCACGATCGCCGACACGCGCTGGGACCTCGACGACGACGGGGACTTCGACGACGTGGTCGGGACGACCGCGCAGGCGACGTTCACGCAGGCGGGCACCTACACCGTCGAGGTGCGGGTGTCCGACAACGGCGGCGAGACCGCGACGGCCTCGCGGCAGATCACCGTGGCCCCGGCGCCGGCGGGCGGCGGGGACGGCGGACCGACCCCGCCCGGCGGCTCCACCCCGCCGCCCGGTGGCGGTGGCAGCGGCGGCGGTGGCGGTGGCGCGACCCCGCCGGTGGTCGTGACCCCGCCGGCCCCGTTCGGCTTCGTGGTCGGCGGCACGCAGGACACGGCGGCCTCGCGGGCGATGCCCGCCGTCGTCGGGCGGAGCCTCGACGACGCCCGCGACAAGGTCCTGCGCGGCGTCGTCTACGCCGACGTCACGGCCGACCGGGTCATCCGCGACGCGGAGGACCTCCCCAAGCGTCCGGGCGGCGGGAGGTGGAAGGTCGGCGAGGTCATCGCCCAGACCCCCGCCGCGAAGAGCACGCACGCCACCAGCACGACGGCGCAGCTCGCGGTCCGCCTGCAGTACTGGGCGGGCGAGAAGGGTGACCGGTCGCACTGCTCGGCGCTGCGCGCGTCGCTGAAGCAGGACGACCTCGACCTCGCGCTCGCCCAGCTGAAGGCCGCCGGGTGCGGCAGCGGCTCGGACCTCGTCCTCGTGCCGACGAAGAGCGCCGCGGATCCGATCGTGAAGTCGATCGCGAAGGACGGCGACGTCACGGTCAACGTGCCGACCGACCAGTCGAAGCTCGACATCGTCACGTGGCGCACCTCCGGCGTCCTGAGCTCGACCGACCCGGGCCCGGTGGCCGACGACTTCTCGCTCACCGCAGGGCAGCCGAACACGTTCGGCGTCACCCTCCGCGACCGTGCGGGCCGTCGCGTCCAGGGCGCCCGCGTCCGGATCGACCTCCACGAGGTCGGCGGGAGCGACGTCACCCGGCAGACCAGCTCCGCCGGCGTCACCGCGGCGACCGTCACGCCGAAGAAGGCCGGCACCATCCACGTGCTCAGCGAGTGGGCGGACCGCTCCGGCGAGCGGATCTACGGCTACAC